>JBGTCK010000050.1:0-7102 GCA_041748855.1 Acidimicrobiia bacterium | reverse complement strand
GTTCGACAGAGCACCCGAGGTTCTCACCACCGGGATGGCGACCGCGATCGGCCTGCTGCTGTTGGTCGGTGCGGCAGGCAAGTCGGCTCAGATCCCGCTCTACGTGTGGCTGCCCGATGCGATGGAGGGCCCGACCCCGGTATCTGCCCTGATCCACGCGGCGACGATGGTCACCGCAGGGGTGTATGTGATCGCCCGCTCGGCGGCGATCTTCGAACTGGCACCTGCCGCTTCAACAACTGTCGCCACGGTCGGTGCGATCACCGCCATCTGGGCTGCGACCATTGCGCTCGCCCAGCGCGATATCAAGAGGGTGCTGGCGTATTCGACCGTTTCCCAGCTCGGGTACATGTTCCTGGCGATCGGCTCGACCGCCTATGTCGCCGGGATCTTTCACCTGATGACCCATGCATTTTTCAAGGCCCTGCTCTTCCTCGGCGCCGGTGCGGTGATCCACGCCATGAATGGCGAGCAGGACATGCACAAGATGGGCGGACTGCTGAAAAAGATGCCGGTCACCGGCATCACGATGGGTATCGCCACCCTCGCCATTGCAGGCATACCGCCCCTCGCTGGCTTCTGGTCGAAGGACGAGATCCTGGCGAGTACATTCGACCGGGGCGGATGGTTCTCTGTCCTGTTCGTCGTTGGACTGGTGACTGCGCTCCTCACTTCTTTTTACATGACCCGGCAGTGGGTTGTGGTGTTCCTCGGCGAGCCGCGATGGTCCGACGGAGTCGAGCCTCACCGGGCGCCACGTTTGATGAGCGTCCCGCTCATCGTCCTTGCAGCCCTCTCGGTGGTGGGGGGCCTGGTCAATACGCCGTTCCGCTACACGCTGGAGCACTTCCTGCAGCCCGTGTTCGAAGGCATCTCTGTCCAGCATCCCCCGGATGGAATCGGGATGTTCTTGATCCTGGCCGGTCTCTCGGTCCTCGCCGGCCTGGCCGGGGTCGCAGCCGCCTTCTTCACCTATCGCCAGCCGGCCAGCTCCTGGCAGCGCTTCGAGGAAGGCCTCCAGCCGCTGTGGGGCACCTGGGAAGATGCCTACCAGGTTGACGACATCTACGGCCGGGTGCTGGTCGCCCCCGGGAAGAGGGTGGCCGAGGTCAGCGCATTCGGTGTCGATCTGCCCCTAATCGACGGGGCGGTCAACGGCATTGCCGGGTTGTTCATCGGCCTCGGCCAGCGACTCCGGCCGCTGCAGACCGGATATGTCCGCAACTATGCGGCTCTTCTGTTTGCTGGAGCAATTGTCGTCGTGGCCTGGCTTCTGGCGGGTGGTCTCTGATGCTCACCGCCTTGATCCTGGCGCCGGCTGTGGCAGCCATAGTCATCGCCCTGATTCCTTCGAGACGCGCAGAGGTCCACCTGCCCCTGGGGATCGCCCTCTCGATCGTCCCGCTCGGCCTCGCCGGTTACCTGTTTTGGGTTTTCGAGCCAGTGGCGGGCTACCAGCACGCAGTCGACGCGGTGTGGTACGAACCGTGGGGGATCGGTTGGACCCTCGGGGTCGACGGGATCTCGCTGCCAATGGTGTTGCTCACCGCCCTTCTGGTGCCCATCGCATTGGGTGCATCGACGTCGATCAACAAGCGGACTAAAGAGTTCGTCGTGTTCACCCTGCTGCTCGAGGCGGGGATGATGGGTGCCTTCCTCGCCCTCGACATGTTTCTTTTCTTCGTCTTCTTCGAAGCGATCCTCATCCCGATGTATTTCATCATCGGCATCTGGGGAGGGGACCGGCGCATCTACGCGTCGATCAAGTTCTTCATCTACACCGCACTGGGCTCGGCCCTGATGCTGGCAGCCATCATCGGGCTCGCCTTCAACTACTCGTCCGAATTCGGCGCGACCTCCTTTGCCCTCGCGGACCTGATGCAGGTGACAATGGACCAGGGAGCCGAGCGATGGTTCTTCGCAGCCTTCGCCCTTGCCTTTGCGATCAAAGTGCCGCTTTTCCCGTTTCACACCTGGTTGCCCGATGCCCATGTCGAGGCGCCTACCGCGGGGTCGGTGCTGCTGGCTGCTGTCCTGCTGAAGCTGGGCACCTACGGGCTGCTCCGGTTCAATCTCGCCTTGTTCCCGGAGGCTTCGGTCGATGCCGTCCCCATCATGGGAGTCATTGCGGTGATTGGCATCATCTATGGCGCGGTCGTGGCAATCGTCCAGCCCGACCTCAAGAAACTGGTCGCCTATTCCTCGGTTTCCCACTTGGGCTTCATCGTCCTCGGCACGTTCGCCCTCACCTCGGGCGGCCTTCAGGGAGCGGTAATCCAGAATGTGAATCACGGGATCACCACCGGTGCTCTCTTCCTCCTCGTCGGCATGCTCTACGATCGTCGGCACACCAAAGCGATTGCCGACTTCGGAGGCCTCCAGAAAGTGATGCCGGTGTTCGCAGGCTTCTTTCTGTTCATGGCTTTCGCCTCGATCGGCCTGCCCGGGCTGAACGGGTTTGTCGGCGAGTTCCTGATCTTGATCGGCAGCTACGCAACCCTCCCGGTGCTGGCGATCAGCGCCTCCTTCGGTGTGCTGCTTGCAGCGATCTATCTGCTCTGGGCGTACGAAAGGGTGTTCACCGGAGAGCTGGACAAGGAGGAGAACAAGATGCTGGTCGACCTCTCGCCACGCGAGATCGGCCTGCTTGCCCCTCTGGCGATCCTCGTCCTGGTAATCGGCCTCTACCCGGCGATCCTGCTGGACAAGATCGGGCCGTCGACTGAGGCAGTGCTCGATCACATCGAGTCGTCGACCGACTATGAGGTCCCGGATCCGGACCGCCTCGATGATGTGTTCACTGCGGGAGGCGATTCCTGATGCCAACCCCGGACGTGAACTGGCTGGCCATTGGCCCCGACCTCGCCATGGCCCTTGCCGCTGCGATCATCCTCCTCGTCGAGGTGCAGTGGAAGCCGCGCGCCCGTGTTCTCGGACTGATAGCGGCCGGGTCTCTAGTGGTTGCTTTCGCGCTGTCAGTTGTCCAATGGCTGATCGCCATCGATGCTGTCGCCGCAGGGAGTTTCTCCGAGCTCAGTGCATTCTCCGGGATGATCCTGATGGATGGCTTCGCCATCTTCGCCCGGTTCGCCCTGTTGGTCGTCACCGCAATTGGCATCGCCTCGGGGTGGCAGTTCTTCGAGGGGCTCGGACGCAGGAGCGCCGAGGGCCTCGCCCTGGTTCTTCTCGCCACCACCGGGTTTTCTCTGATGGTGTCGTCGAACAACCTGATCATGCTGTTCCTCGGCCTCGAAATAGGTTCGATTGCCCTCTACGTCCTCGCCGGTCTGACCAGGGAGGAAAAAAAGGCTGACGAGGCGGCCATCAAATACTTCCTCATGGGATCCTTCGCTTCAGCGATCTTCGTCTACGGGGTGGCACTGATCTATGCAGGGACCCGTCAGCTCACAATCCTCGGAATCGGGGACTTCCTCAGCACGTTCATCGTCGGCAGTCCCGGGGTCATCCTCATCGGGATCGGGTTGGTGATAGTCGGTCTCGGTTTCAAGGTCTCGGCCGCTCCCTTCCACACCTGGGCTCCCGACGTCTACCAGGGCGCACCTGCCGGCATCGTCGGCTACCTGGCCGGCGTGGCCAAGATCGCCGGGTTTGCGGCAATGGCGCGAATCCTGCTCACCGCCGTCGATGACTTCGATTGGAGCTTTCTCCCGGTCATAGCCGGCCTCGCGGTGCTCTCGATGTTCCTCGGGTCGGTTATGGCGCTGGTCCAGAGCGATGTGCGAAGGATGCTCGCCTATTCGGGTGTCGCCCACGCTGGCTTCATACTCACCGGGATCACCGGGCTCAGCGCCGATGGCATCCTTTTCTACCTGGCCGTATACGGGGTGCAGCTGGTGGGGGCGTTTGCGGTGGTGGCTGCAGTTTCGGGCCCCGGTGGTTCGAGCTCCGATATCGGCCTCTATCGGGGCCTCTCCCGCCGCTCCCCCGTCCTTGCCGGCAGCCTCACCGTGCTTCTGCTCGGTATGGCAGGGCTTCCCCTCACTTCGGGGTTCGTCGCCAAGTTCGGTGTGTTCTCCGACGCCTGGTTCAACGGTTACGAGTGGCTGGTAGTGGTGGCGGTCGTCGCGTCAGTCATCGCCTTTGCCTTCTACCTCCGCATCGTTGTGATCATGTACATGGAAGACGACGATGCTGCGACGATTGCAGTGCCGGGGATGGTCAGGTGGGTTCTCGGCATCGCCGTCCTGGCCACGTTGATCTGGGGCATCTTGCCCGGATCACTCCTTAACATCGTTGCTGATGCTCTCCCGCTCTAAGGCTCCGATCCTATTTGTGGTGAGCGCGGCCCTTTCGATCGGCCTGGCGCTGCCCGCCGCCGCCGCCGAGATCGAAAGCTCGGACTTGCTCATCATCACCGAAGGCACGGTCTTCACCGGCGATCTCTATGCGGCGGCCAACCGGGTGCTGGTGCGGGGGACAATCGAAGGTGACCTGTTTGCCCTTGCCGGCCAGGAAGTGAACATCGAGGGCGAGGTGACCGGCTCGGTGACCGCCCTTGCTCCGGAGGTGAGGGTGAGCGGAGTCATCGGTGGGTCACTCCGGGTGGCCTCACCGTCGGTCGAAATCTCCGGTGAGGTCGGTAGAGACGTCGTCGCGGTCGCCTTCGGGATCGAACTGCAATCCGGGGGCGAGGTGGGGGCCGACCTGATCATGTGGGCGTGGAATGCGGCATCGCATGGGTCGGTCACCGAAGATGTGAAAGGCTCCCAACGCACCCTCGATCTCTCGGGTGATGTCGCCGGCAATATCCGGGTCTCGGCCGGTCGGGTCAACGTTGTCGATGCCCTTCAGGTCAGGGGCGATTTGACCTACCGCTCGGCCGACGAAGCTGTCGGAATCGACCTGGCGGAAGTGGACGGCGTCGTGGTCCAGCAGACCCCGGTGCCGCCGAACATCAGGGTCCGGGCTCTGGCATTGGCTGCCAAGATCCTGGTGGCGATTGTCCTGGCGGCGATGGCATTGGTCATCTCCTCGGCGTGGCCGGAACGGTCGGAGCGGGCGCTTGCCGGCCTGGAGACCGCACCATTCCGCTCGCTTCTGATTGGCGCTGTAGTGGTGTTATCGCCCGCGTTGGTCCTGGGCATCGCAGTCGCCGTGCTCGCGTTCGCCCCCGCCTCGACCGCCCTCCCGTTGGTGGCCGCCCTGATCCCGATCCTGTTCGCCCTGATGGGGATAGTCCTGGTGGCCGGTCTCTTCGCCGGGATGCCGGCGGTGGCATGGATCGGAGCCCGGATCAAGAAGCAGACGACAGTCGCCGGGGCGGTGGCCATAGGATCTGCGGTAGTTGCAATCCTCTGGCTGATCCCGGTTGTGGGCTGGATCGTTGCTTTGCTCGTCCTCGCCGCGGGGATGGGCGGCTGGCTCTCCACCTTCCGCAGCCAGGAGGCAATCGCTAGCTAGAGCTCTGTGATCTTTGATGCGTTGAGCTTCAAGGACGCAACCGCCGGGTCTTTGGAGGGTTTGCCTGACGCAGTACTAGATGGCTGCGATCGCCTTGCTGACCTGGTCGGCGAGGGCATCTTTCTTCACCAGGCCAGAATGCCGCCACCGTTGGTGCAGGCCCTCAGACTTCGGGTTGATGAGGATGAAGGTCGGTGTCGATTTCACCTTGAACTTGTAAAAGAGATCGGGCACGGCTTCGAGATTCACCTTGACCACGTTGGCCCGGTCCTCGAACTCTGCGGCAATCTCGTCGACTATCCCGTCCATCACCCGACAGGGCTGGCACCCGTGCTTGTAGAAGTCAACGAGCACCGGCTTGCCCCCTTTGGTCAAGTCGTCGAAGTCCTCGAGGGATTTGACGTGGGGCGCTTTGTAGCGCCGGTTGAATAGTGCCATTGGGTCTCCATTGTCCTCCGAAACCGGGCCAACATCGAATCTGAATGCCGGCCCTCGCCATACCATTGCGCGCTTGGCGGCGAATTCCAATAACGTGGGTTCGGTGAATCAGCCTGTCGACACTTTCAAACGGCCGGTCCGGGACCTCAGGATCTCGGTTACCGACAGATGCAATTTCCGCTGCACCTATTGCATGCCGAAGGAGATCTTCGGGCCCGACTACAAGTTTCTCACCAGGGATGAAAAGCTGAGCTACGAGGAGATCACCAGGGTTGCATCGATTTTCGTCGGCCTCGGGGTCAACAAGATTCGTCTCACCGGCGGCGAGCCGCTGCTGCGCCGCCAGGTGGACAAACTGGTCGGGATGCTGGCGAAGATACCCGGTGTCGATGATCTGACACTGACCACCAATGCTTCGCTTCTGGCTCGTAAAGCCGGACTATTGCGGGATGCCGGACTGAACCGGGTGACGGTGAGCCTCGACGCACTCGACGAAGAAACGTTCAAGAAGATGAACGACGTCGACCACCCGGTGGAGCAGGTCCTCGAGGGTATTGGCGTCGCCTCAGATGTCGGCCTGGGGCCGATCAAGATCAACGCGGTCATCCAGCGGGGAGTCAACGAGCAGGCGGTGGTCGACCTGGCCCGCCACTTCCGGGGGACCGGCCATATCGTCCGCTTCATCGAGTACATGGACGTTGGAACCACCAACGGCTGGCGTCTCGACGATGTGGTCCCCGCGGCGGAGATGATCGAAACTCTAGACGCTGTCTTCCCGGTGGAGCCGATCGCCCCCAACTACCCCGGTGAAGTGGCGCGGCGGTACCGCTACCTCGACGGTGCCGGCGAGGTCGGGCTGATCGCCTCGGTCACCCAGCCCTTCTGCGGGAGCTGCACCAGGGTGCGCCTCTCGCCCGACGGGTCGATCTTCACCTGCCTCTTTGCCGGAACCGGCACCGACCTGAAAGCACCGATCCGCTCTGGCGCTACCGACGAGGAGCTCGGGTCCCTCATTGATGCGGTCTGGCGCAAGCGCTCCGACCGGTACTCGGAGATCCGCTCCTCGCAGACCGTGTCCATCGGCCAGCGGGTCGAGATGAGTTACATCGGGGGGTGAGGTCCTTTACAACCCTCTGACCAGGGGCTTTATCCTTCGGCGTCTTCCGCGTTCCGCACAGGTTCCGCGGGAGCACCATGCGCGGCATCAATAGCGTCCCGGGCCCGGTCCTCGGATTCGGGCATC
>JBGTCK010000049.1:0-17007 GCA_041748855.1 Acidimicrobiia bacterium | reverse complement strand
GACACCACAGCAGTTACCATGTGCAAAGAGCACGGCGTCCCGATCATCGTCTTCGACATGACGGAACCAGGCACTATCCTTAGGGCGGTTCGCGGGGACGAGATCGGTACAATTGTCCACTCATGGGAGCAGCCATGATCGACGACTTGCTGACAGAGGCCGAGCTGAAGATGGACGGCGCGATCGAGCATGTCGCAGCCGAGTTCTCCACCGTGCGCACCGGGCGGGCCAATCCCCAGCTCCTGCAACGCATCCAGGTCCAGTACTACGGCACCACCACACCGCTACAGCAACTTGCGTCGATCGGGGTGCCCGAGCCCAGGCTCCTGGTGGTCAACCCCTTCGATCAGAGCTCGATCGGAGAGATCGAGCGCGCCATCCAGCAGGCCGACCTCGGGCTCAACCCGACCAATGACGGCTCGGTTGTGAGGATTGCTTTTCCTCCTCTCACCGAAGAACGGCGCAAGGAATTGATCCGTGTCGTGAAGCAGATGGCGGAGGAAGGCCGGGTAGCGGTGCGCAATATTCGACGCCACGCCAAGAGCGAGATGGAAAAGTTCCATGGCGAAATATCCGATGACGACATCCGAAGAGGCGAAGATGAGTTGCAGAAGTTGACCGACAGGTACATCGATCGCATCGACAAGCTGGTCGCGAACAAAGAAGAAGAGCTGATCGAGGTTTAAGTCTTGGACGAAAACGGCCCAAACGAAGGTGACGAGAAGCGTTTCGGACGCCCGTGGGAGGTGACGTCCGAACCCGACGATACCGCGCCCGGGGACGAGGTTTCCGAGGTTGACGTGCCTGAGGACGATCAGGAACGCGATGCCGAAGTGGTCCAGTTGCCGGGAATCGTCGTCGATGACGGCGAAGACGACGATTTGTTCTTCTCCAAGGAGGATGACTCCGAGGCCGAGGAGTTCGGTTACGTCGCATATTCGACCCAGGAGTACGAAGGCCTCGCCGAGGACGTAGCCAAGGCCGCCTCCGAAGAGTGGGAACAACAGGCAGTCTCCGCGTCCGTTGCAGGTGTCGATTCGGGAATGGTCGGCTTCGACGATGTTGCCGGCACCGCCGCCCGGGTCACGATGGAAGAACATGAGGTCACGTCACAGGCCGCCGCATCGGATTTCACGCTGCGGGTCGCTTCGGCACTCGTCGTCTTCGGTCTTTTTCTGGGTAGCCTCGTCTTGAGCGGATGGTGGTTCGCCTCGTTTGTGATCCTGGCGATGGTCGTCTCACTCGGGGAGCTCTACGCCACGCTGCGAACCGTTAGATACAGGCCCGTGGCCCTGTTCGGGTTGGTCGGTGTGGTCCTGATGGGTGTCGGTGCCGCTCGCTCCGGAGCGTTGGCCATCGGGGGATGGGCAGCCCTGGCTGCAGTTACGACAGTCCTCTTCTTCTCTCTTGCCCCGCGACGGGATGCGCTCGAAAACACTGCGGTGACGGTGCTCGGCATGACCTGGGTCGGACTGCTCTCCTTTGCCATCCTCATCTCCCAGGGCCCTCAGCCGGTGGCCTACATCCTCTTTGTGGTCCTTCTCATCGCATTCAACGACATGGGGGCGTACTTCGTGGGACGTTCTTTCGGCAGACGCAAACTGGCCGCACACGTCTCGCCGAACAAGACGCTGGAGGGTTTCTTCGGGGGTTTGATCGCTTCGATGGTGGTGGCGTCGATCCTGACTACGTTCCCGGCGTGGGAGACGATCGGCGTTGCTCGCGGTCTCGTCATCGCCGCGGTCGTGGGCCTGTTTGCTCCGATCGGCGATCTGATCGAGTCTTCGATCAAGCGCTCCATTGGCGTCAAAGACATGGGCTCGGTCCTCCCCGGCCATGGTGGGATGCTCGATCGTATCGATAGCTTCCTGATCGCTGTCCCTGCCGTCTACCTAGCGTTCCGGGGGTTCGGGCTTCTGTGACCCGTCCGGTAGTCGTCCTCGGCTCCACCGGATCAATCGGGAAGCAGGCGCTGGAGGTGGCCGACCACCTCGGCCTAGAGGTGAAGGCTATCGCCGCCCGCACCCCGGGTGAATCCCTGGCGGCTCAGGCCGCTCGCTACCCCGAAGCTACTGTCGTCGCCACCGGTGGCGCATCGAGTGAACGGGAAACCTTCCGAAGCTCGGTCGGCCGGGAAGTCGGCTTCGACATGGACGCCCTGGTCGAGGTCGCCTCGCTACCCGGTGTCACTGTGATCAATGGGATAGTGGGCTCAGCCGGACTCCGGGCGACGCTTGCCGCAATCGAATCCGGGAATCGGGTCGGACTGGCCAACAAGGAGAGCCTCGTCGCCGGGGGACCGGTGGTGAAAACGGCCCTCGCCTCGGGGGCGGCTGAGCTGATCCCCGTCGACAGCGAGCACTCGGCCCTCTACCAGTGCATGATCGGAGAGGACCCTGGCGCGGTTCGCAGGCTGATGCTGACCGCCTCAGGAGGACCGTTCCGTGGTCGGGACCACCACTTTCTCGAGACGGTTACCCCAGAACAAGCCCTCGACCACCCGACCTGGGACATGGGACGCCGGATCACCATCGACTCCGCCACTCTATTCAACAAGGGCCTGGAAGTGATCGAAGCGCACTATCTGTTCGACATCGGGTACGACCGTATCGATGTGGTCGTCCACCCCCAGTCCATAGTCCATTCCATGGTGGAGTTCATCGACGGGTCGTGGAAAGCGCACCTGGGCCAGGCTGACATGCGAATCCCGATTCAATACGCCTTGACCGCACCCGAGCGGTCTCCGAGCGTGGCCGGGGAGGAGTTCTCCTTCGCCGGGCTCTCGCTCGATTTCGAAACTCCCGACCGTGACGCTTTTCCTGCGCTGGAACTCTCGTTCCGGGCAGGCCGGGAGGCGGGATCGTCGCCGGCGGTCCTCAATGCCGCCGACGAAGTTGCGGTGGAGGCTTTTCTGCAGGGCCGTCTCGGATTCACCGGGATCCCACGGGTTGTGGAAGAGACACTCGACACTGTCGACTGGCGCGCAGTCGAGGATTTCGACGGGGTTGTCGCGGTCGATCGGGAGGCGCGCGGAGTGGCTGCCTCCTTGATTGCGGGCTCCTGCTGATTCCGGTTCATCGCTGAATAGCAGTCGCGGCGCAGTACCGTAACGACGATGCTTGGTGGAATCGCTGCTGCAGTGGCAATCGTGCTTTTTGTGACCGCCCACGAGGCGGGACATTTCCTCGCGGCCAAAGCCGTCGGCATGAAAGCCACCCAATTCTTCTTCGGATTCGGGCCGAAGATCTGGTCGTTCCAGCGGGGTGAGACCGAATATGGCTTCAAGTGGCTCCCGCTCGGCGGATACGTCCGCATCGTCGGGATGAATCCTCTCGAAGAGGTAGCGCCCGAGGACGTCGGCCGGACCTATCGGGAGAAAAAGTTCTGGGAGAAGAGCTTTGTCGTTCTTGCCGGGGTGGGCACCAATTTCCTCATTGCATTTCTCCTCTTCCTCGGCATTGCACTGACCCAGGGGGTCGCCGAGGTGACGATGGAAATCGACACGGTGGTCCCAACCGTCGCAATAGACGGGGTCGAACAGCCTTCCCCTGCTGCTGCAGCGGGCCTCGAGCCCGGAGACGTGATTCTCAGTGTCGGTGGCTCTGCAGTCTCCGAATGGAGTGATGTGCTCGCAGCGCTTCGTTCCGAAGGGGGAGGGCCCACCACCCTCGAGGTCGAGCGCAATGGAGAGGTTCTCGCTCTCAACCCGGATCTAATAGAGCAACCGGCCTCAGATGGGTCGGGAACCACCGGGTTCCTGGGTGTCTCCTCGGTCGTCGAGATCGGAGACGTCGGCCCGTTCCAGGGCGTCGGCCTGGCAGCAGACAGCGTGTGGGCCGGGATCGAAGGTACGTTCATCTCCATCGGTGAATTGGTGCGTCCCTCCAATATCATCCAGTACTTCGGGGTTTTTGTTGGTGATACGGACATCGATCCCAACATACGCCCGGTCAGCCCGATCGGGATCGTGAATATCACCACGCAGATGGACTCGGTTGCAGCCTTCATCGGGATCCTTGCCCTGGTCAATGTGATTCTTGCCACACTCAACCTGCTCCCGTTATTCCCCCTCGACGGGGGCCACTTCGCGGTGGCGCTCTACGAGCGGGTGACGCACCGCGAGGCGAATTTCGAGAAACTGATGCCGGTGGCGGCCGCCGTTGTCATTCTCTTCGTCTTCCTCGGACTGGTTGGCATCATCCTCGACGTCGTCGACCCCATCTCCCTCTAGCTACCGTCTAAGGGCATGATCGAGCGCAAACAGACCCGTCTGCTGCATGTCGGCAAGGTCCCGGTGGGTGGAGGCGCCCCGGTGAGCGTCCAGTCGATGACGACCACCAAGACTGCGGACGTAGATGGGACTCTGGCCCAGGTCTATGCATTGGCCGGAGCGGGTGCCGACATCGTGCGGATCACCTGCAACGAAGTGGAAGCAGCCCAGGGTCTGGCCGAGATCGTGCCCCGCAGCCCGGTGCCGATCATCGCCGACATCCACTACCAGTACCGGCTGGCGCTTGCAGCTCTGGAAGCGGGAGTTCAGGGGCTCAGGCTCAACCCCGGTAACATCCGCAAGGAGGACCAAATCAAGACGGTCGCCCGCGAGGCGAAGGATCGGGGTGTCCCGATCAGGGTCGGCGTCAACGCCGGGTCGCTGGACAAAGATCTTCTCGCCAAATACGGATCGGCAGTTCCTGAAGCCCTCGTCGAATCGGCGCAGATCGAGATCAGGTACCTCGAAGAAGTCGACTTCACCGACATCAAGATCTCGGTGAAGCACTCCAATGTTCCGTCGATGATCGCCTCCTATCGACTCCTCTCCGAGACCGTCGACTACCCGCTGCACCTCGGTGTGACCGAAGCCGGGCCGCCTCCCGCCGGGCTGATCAAATCGGTAGCCGGGATCAGCACTCTGCTCAACGACGGAATCGGGGACACGATCAGGTTCTCGCTAACCGCCGACCCGGTCGAGGAGGCCAAGGCCGGCAGGCAGTTGCTCGAGGTTCTCGGTCTCAGGGAGCGCAAAGGACTCGACCTCATCGCCTGCCCGTCGTGCGGTCGCGCCGAGGTCGACGTCATCGATGTCGCTACCCGTGCCCAGGCGGCGCTCGAGGCTGCGAACCTACCGATACAGGTTGCAGTCATGGGATGTGTGGTCAACGGGCCCGGCGAGGCGCGAGAGGCAGACATCGGCATTGCCGCCGGCAAAGGCAAGGGCCACCTGTTCATCAAGGGACAAGTAGTGAGGGTGGTGCCGGAGGCGGAGATGGTCGACGCATTGCTCGACGAGGCCAAGAAGCTGGTCGAGGAGGGTGTTGAGAGCCGTCTCGCTCACGCCGACGCCAATGCCGAGGAGATCGCCCGGGCGACGAGACAGCAGTTGGTCGAGATTCAGGGGGACGCCAACCGCGTCAAAGACAGGCGGGAACGGGTCGCCGACGTGGCGAAGTCGGACTAAACATCCGGCTATTCCCCCGGGCGGCGGTTACCGTTCGTCTCGTTCGCTTTTCTCTACTGGATTGAATATGCGCTGGTCCCAAACTTTCATCCCCACACTCAGAGATGACCCTGCCGACGCCGAAGCTGTCAGCCATCGACTGCTGGTGCGCGGCGGATTCATCCGCCAGCTCTCCGCCGGGTCATACACGATGCTCACCATGGGCCAGCGGACGAGATTGAAGATCGCCGCGATAATCCGCGAGGAGATGAACGCGATCGGCGGTCAGGAGATGATGCTGCCCACACTTCATCCGGCCGAAATCTGGAAGCAATCGGGAAGATTCGACCTGATGGGCGACAACCTCTTCCGCCTCAAGGACCGCAAAGGCGTCGATCTCGTCCTCGGTATGACCGAAGAGGAGATTTTCGGCATGCTCGCGTCCGAGTTGTTCTCGTACCGGCAGCTTCCGCAGGTCTGGTATCAGATGCACACCAAGTTCCGCGACGAGCCGCGACCCAAGTCAGGCCTGCTCCGGGTCCGGGAGTTCACGATGAAGGACTCCTACAGCCTGGACATCGATCTGCCGGGGCTCGATTCCGGCTTCGACAAGCATCGGGACGCCTACAGGCGGATATTCGCCCGGATGGGTCTCAACGCCTTCGACGTCGAAGCGTCTTCGGGTGCAATGGGGGGCTCGGAATCGGTGGAGTTCATCGTCCGCTCCGAAGCCGGTGAAGACTGGATCGTCACCTGTGAGAATTGCGACTACCGGGCGAACCGGGAGAAAGCGACATCGGCCCTGACACCGGTCGACGACGGCGAGTCCCGGGATCTCGAGCGTTTCCCGACTCCGGGGTTACGGACGATCAAGTCGCTTGCTGAAGCCCACCCCGATCTCGCCGCTGCTGATCGACAGATCAAAAGCCTTGTCTACTTCCTCGACAATCAACCTGTTCTGGTGCTGTTGCGTGGCGACCACGACCTCGAAGAGCAGAAGCTACTCGACGCGACCGGGGTTGGTGAGGGCATCCGCTCCGCCCAGCCCGACGAGATCAAGCCTTTGCTCGGCGCCAACCCGGGGAGCCTCGGAGCTGTTGGTGTCGATAACCTCCAGATCGTCGCCGATGAGGCTCTGCGGGGCCGGCACAACATGACCACCGGGGCCAATGAGGACGATTGGCACCTCTCCGGAGTCAGTCTCGACCGCGATACCTTCGTGTCGAAGTGGGCCGATCTCCGTTCTGTCTCGTCAGGGGAGACATGTGTCAACTGCGGCGGTCGGCTCGAATTGTGGAAAGGCATAGAAGTCGGCCACATCTTCAAACTCGGGACCAAGTACTCCGAGGCCTTCGGTGCCTATGTCCAGGACGAGGAGGGTGCAAGTCACCCCGTGATCATGGGCTCCTACGGGATCGGCGTGGAACGGGCGATGGCTGCCGTCGTCGAGAGCTCAAACGACGATAAGGGGATTATCTGGCCGGTCCCGGTTGCACCGTTCGAGGTAGTGGTCACCATCCTCCGGGCCGACGATGCGGCCACGATGGATGCGGCGGAGAAGGTTTATGCCTCCCTCGTTTCGAAGGGCATCGATGTGATCCTCGACGACCGATTGGAACGCCCGGGTGTCAAGTTCGCTGATTCTGAGCTGGTTGGCATCCCCTTCAGGGTGACGATCGGCCCGCGCGGAGTAGAGAGCGGAACCGTCGAATTCACCCGGCGAGCCGGACTCGAAACCGTTGAAGTAAGCCTCGATTCCGTGGTCGACGAAGTCGTCGCCGCGGTCACATCAGGTCGTTCCACCACCAGCGACGACTGAACCGGTCGCGCTCCTGTTGGGGGAAGCACCGCCACTCCCCTATAATCCGTAATTACAACAGGACGCTTTTCGGTCAGGTGGGCGCCGCATGCACCCACCTGTTTGCTGTGTATATGCGGACTGTTGAATTGAAGAATTTGGAGAAGAAGTGACAACGACGGCAGAAATCTGGGAGCTCATCGAGCCATACCTTGCGGCCGAGCATCTCGTTCTTGACGATATCGAGCTCACCGGTATCGGTAGCGGCCGGGTTCTGCGCGTCGCCGTCGACGGCGAGGGCGTCGGTGTCGACCGTCTCGCCGAGCTGTCCCGGGGAATCTCCCGTCTTCTCGACAACGAGATCTCGATCGACGGGTCTTACCAACTCGAGGTGACCACCCCCGGCCTCGAACGCAAACTTCGCCGCCCCGAGCACTATCAGAAGTCGGTGGGTCGAGAAGTTGTCGCCAAGGTCGCTCTAGAAGGCGCCAACAAGACGGTGCGCGGCGTTATTGCCGACGCCGGTGCCTCCACGTTCACGGTCGAAGGGGACAACGGTCCCGAGGAGTTCAGCTACGACACCGTGGTCAAGGCGAAGACGGTTTTTCGGTGGGAGAAGTCTCCCAAGCCAGGTCACTAAGGAGAATTATGCAGCTCGACACAATGATGGAAGCCATTGAGGTCCTCGCCCGCGAGCGGGGTGTGGCCGTCGACGCAATTCTCGACGCATTTGCCAACGCACTGGTGGCCGCATACAAGAGAAGCCCAGGTGCCGCCGAAGAAGCGAGGGTGACTATCGACCCCGACTCTGGTGAGGTCACGGTCTACGCACAGGTCCTCGATGAAGAGGGCAATGTCGTCGACGAGTGGGAGGACACCCCTGAGGGCGAGGCCTTCGGCCGTATCGCCGCCCAGTCTTTCAAACAGGTAATGCAGCACAAGTTGCGCGAGGCCAAGCGTGAGCTCGTCTTCGACATGTACGAAGGCCGTGAGTTCGACCTAATCACGGGTCTGGTCCAGCAGGTCGACTACCGTTCGGTGATCCTCGACCTAGGCGATGCTGAGGCGATTCTGCCCGGATCGGAGCGAATCCCATTCGAGCGCCTCGAGCGGGGCAACCGGGTCAAAGCCCTCATCATCGAAGTTCGCAACGAGGGCAAGGGTGCCCAGATCGTGGTCTCCCGGAGCCATCCCGACCTGGTCCGCCGCCTTCTCGAACTCGAAGTTCCGGAATTGAATGACGGCACTGTCGAAATCGTCAACATCGCCCGCGAGCCCGGCCACCGCACCAAGATCGCGGTGATCTCCCACGACCCCAACGTCGACCCCAAGGGTGCATGTGTGGGTGCGCGCGGGGCGAGAGTGCGCCAGGTTGTGAACGAACTCCGTGGGGAGAAGGTCGACGTGGTGCAGTGGCGCGACGATGTCGGCCAGTTCATCGCCGAGGCGCTGGGACCGGCCAAAGTCCAGGAAGTGCGAATTGACGAGGAGACGAAGACTGCCGACGTGATCGTCTCGGAGCATCAGCTCTCCCTCGCCATCGGTAAGGAGGGCCAGAACGCTCGCCTTGCCGCCCGGCTTTCCGGCTACAAGGTCGACATCCATCCCGATAAGACCAGCGAGCCAGAGCCTGAGGTCGCGCCAGAAGCCGAGGCCGGGTCTGAAGGGGCCGAGCCGGCAGCTGCGGTCGAGGTCGCACCCGAGGGCGAGGCTGCGCCCGAAGTCGAAGTCGCGCCGGATGCTGAAGTCGCGCCGGATGCCGAATACGTCGAGGTCGATGACGAAGATGCCGGAGAAGAAGCAGTCAGCGATGACACCGACGATGAGAGTGAATGAGAGAGTTTGATCTGTGAGGGTTTATGAACTTGCCCGCGATTTGGGCCTGGAATCCAAGGACGTCCTGGAACAGGCCAAAGAGCTGGGCCTGGATGTGAAGACAGCGTCGTCCGGCCTCGATGCCGAAGGTGCCGAGCTGGTCCGGATGGCGTTCGCCGCCGACGAGGCTCCTACTGCGGAAGCAGCGCCAGCTGTAGCGGCTGCCGATCCCGAGCCGGAACCCGCCCCCGAAGTCGAACCGGCTCCGGCCGCCGAACCGGAGACGGAACCGGAGGCGGAGACGGATGTCGATATCGCCACCATCAGCGAAGGGGCCTCCGTCGCCGATTTCGCAGAGGCGATCTCCCAACCAGTCCCCGAAGTGGTCAAATCCCTGCTCGGCAAGGGTGTCGCCGTCGGGGCCAACCAGGAGATGCCGGCCCACCTCGTTGAGGAGATCGGTGAGGAATTCGGCTTCATGGTCGAAATCGAGGAGGCGCCGCCGCCTCCTGCAGTCGCCGAACAACCCGTATTCGATGACGCCGAGGCCGACCTGGTGGGCAGGCCACCCGTAGTCACGGTGATGGGCCATGTCGATCATGGGAAGACCACGCTGCTCGACAGGATCCGCGATGCCAGTGTCGTCGACGATGAGGCAGGGGGTATCACCCAGCACATCGGCGCCTATCAGGTGGACGTCAACGGCCACCCCATCACCTTTATCGACACACCGGGACATGAGGCCTTCACCGCCCTCAGGGCGCGCGGTGCCAATATCACCGACATCGTGATCCTGGTCGTAGCCGCAAACGACGGTGTCATGCCGCAGACCGTCGAAGCCATCTCCCACTCACTCGCCGCAGGGGTCAAGCTGATCGTCGCAGTCAACAAGATCGACCTTCCCGGCGCCGAGCCTCTCAAGGTCAGGACCGAACTGACCGAGCACGGAGTGATCGTCGAGGAGCTCGGCGGTGACGTGCCCTCCGTGGAAGTCTCCGCGCTCAAAGGTGATGGAGTCTCCGACCTCCTCGAAGTGATCGACCTCATTGCCCAACTCGAGGAGTACAAGGCAAACCCGAAGCCGAAAGCCTCCGGTGTCGTAGTCGAGGCCGGTTTGGAGATCGGCCGCGGCCCCGTTGCCACAGTCATAGTCCAGCGCGGAACGTTGAAACAAGGGGATGCCTTCGTTGCCGGGGCGGTCTCGGGTCGGGCGCGGGCGATCACCGATGAGCATGGCAAATCGTTGAAGAGCGCCGGCCCGGCAACCCCGGTGCAGATCATGGGATGGGACGACGTCCCGGAGGCTGGAGATTTCCTCGAAGTTGTGTCCAACGACCGTGAGGCCCGCAAGATCGCCGGGGTTCGCCTCGAGGAGATGAAGCTCGAAGAGCAGGCGATGCCCACCGCGAGGGACCGCCTCCAGGGCCTCCTCGAACAGCTCGGTACCGAAGACGCCCAGCTCAACGTCATCGTCAAAGCCGATGCCCAGGGTTCACTCGAGGCCCTCCGGGAGTCAATCGGCAAGATCGAACGTGAGGGCGGGAACATCTCGATCGTCCATGGAGCCGTGGGGGGCATCAACGAGAACGATGTCTCGCTTGCCGACGTCACCGACGCGGTCATCGTTGGATTCAACGTCCGCCCCGAGCCCAAGTCCCGTAAAGCCGCCGAGCAGGCCGGGATCGAAGTCCGCACCTACAGCATCATCTACGAGCTTCTCGACGACATCGAAGCCCTTCTGGTGGGCCAGCTTGCCCCCGACGAGCAGGAGCAGGTCCTCGGCACCGCCGAGGTCAGGGCGACGTTCAAGGTTCCTCGCGGCGGGACCATCGCCGGCTGCTACGTCCTCGAAGGACAGGTACAACGTGGAGCGAAGGCGCGTTTGCTTCGCGACGGTGTGGTTATCCACGACGGTGCCATCGGGTCGCTGCGCAGGTTCAAGGACGACGTTCGCGAAGTTGCGTCAGGGTTCGAGTGCGGTATCGGCCTCGAAAGCTACAACGACATCAAGGAAGGCGACCTCATCGAGGCCTACCTGATCCGTGAGGTTGCGAGGACCTAGTTCCCGTCACAAGGAGTAAACATGACAACTCCACGGATGCTGAAGGTCAACTCGATCCTCCGTGAGGTGATCGCCGAGGAGTTGGAGAAGTTGAGTGACTCCCGGCTCGAGCTGGTGTCGGTCACGGGCGTCAACACCGCACCAAATCTGCGCAAGGCAGTCGTGTTCGTCGACGCAATCGCCAAAGACCCGGAAGAAGTTCTCGAAGCGCTCCGGGCCGCCCGTCCCCGTTTGCAGAGGGAGATCGGTCGGCAGGTGAGGATCAAGTACACACCGATCCTCGAGTTCGATCTCGACAGCGGTGTGATGGCGGGGGAACGAATCGAGAAGATCCTCCGCGAGCTCAAGTCAGACGAAGAGGAGTAGGAAGTGCCAACGCGCCGCGAGATGATCGAAGAAGCCGCCGCAGTTCTCACCGACGCGGACAAAATCGCACTCGCGTGTCATGTGGGCCCCGACGGTGACGCTTTGGGCTCGATGATGGGCCTCGCCCTTGCCGCCCGCAACGCCGGCAAGGAGGTCGTCACCTCCTTTGGCTCGCCTTTCATCGTGCCCGACAATCTTGCGTTCCTCCCGACAGTCGGCCTGGTTCCTCCTGAGGAGTTCCCAGAATCACCCCCGGTGATGGTGGTCCTCGACGCCGGTGCCGCCGACCGTCTCGCCGAGCTGGGGCACCATGCCGGCGATGCGGGGACACTCATCGTCCTCGACCACCACGTGACCAATGAGGGCTTTGGCGATATCGCGGTTGTTGACGGTGCCGTTGCAGCCACGGGAGAGATCGTGGCCGAATTGTTGGAGGTCTTGCGCTGGCCAATAACACCCGAGATCGCGACCTGCCTCCACACTGCGGTCGTAACCGACACCGGGAGGTTCCAGTATTCGGCAACCAAGCCGTCGACGTTCAAGCTCGCCGCCGGCCTGGTGGCCGCCGGGGCCGACACCGACTACATCGGCCAGCAGGTCTACGAGCAGGCGCCATTCGGCTATCTCCGTGCCGCCGGTGCCGCTCTGTCGCGAGCTGTTCTCGACGAGGAGGCGGGCGTCGTCTCCACGGTGATCACCCACGAAGACCTCGAGGACGCCGGGATCGACTGGGGTGACATCGACAACCTGCTCAATACGATTCGCCTCCCGGTCGAGGCCGATGTCGCGGTCCTGGCCAAGGTCCATGATGACGGCCGGTTGAAGCTGAGCCTTCGTTCGCGTGGCGGCACCGATGTCGGCGCCATCGCCGCGGCCCTGGGGGGCGGGGGCCATCGCCTTGCTTCGGGAGTCACTCTGGAGGACACCGCGGAGAACGCGATCAAACAGGTCGTCGAGATGGTCAAGGCGACAAGGTGACCATCGGGTTTCTCGTCGTCGACAAGCCCGGGGGAATCACGTCCAACAATGTGGTGAGCCGGGTGAAGCGAGCCACGGGTATCAAGAAGGTGGGCCATGCCGGCACCCTCGACCCCCTGGCGACAGGTGTGGTCGTCGTAGCGATTGGCAAGGTGACCCGCCTCATCCGGTTCATCCAGGATCAGCCCAAGGAATACCTGGCCACTGCGGAGTTCGGGGTGGCCACCGACACCCTCGATGCCGACGGGGCGGTGCTCAGCCGGGAGCCGATGGAAGTGACAATGGAAGAGCTGGAGGCGGTCCGGCCCCGCTTTCTCGGTTCGATACTCCAGGTGCCGCCCATGGTCTCGGCTCTCAAACACAAGGGCAGGCGCCTCTACGAGCTGGCACGTGAGGGGGTTGTTGTCGAACGCGAGGCCCGTGAGGTGAGGATCGACGAGTTGGAGTTCACTTCGGTTGGGCCTGGCCCCTATCCCGAGGTCGAGTTCCGGGTCGTCTGCGGCAAGGGGACCTATGTGCGCAGTCTTGCCGACGACATTGCGGCAAGTCTGGGAGGTGCGGCCCACCTGACGGCCCTGCGCCGAACCCGAATCGGGTCTCTCGAGGTCGCTAAACACGGAATTCCGGCCGACGATCTCGACGGGTGGGAGGCGAAACTCCTCAGCCCCGAAGACGCCCTTGCCGACCTGGCGTCAATCGAAGTCGACTCCGAGACGGCCCGTGCCGTGAAACACGGGGTCAGGTTCGTCGGCGGGGAGCTGATGTCGCTTCCTGAGGAGGAACCGGTCCGGGTCCTCGATGAGGCGGGTGGCCTGCTCGCCGTGTACACCCGCGCCGGTGATACCTGCCGGGCCGAAGTGGTGCTGGCAAATTGAGAGTCCTTAAGGGCAGTTACCAGTCGTGGGAACCAAGCGAGACCCCCACCGCGCTCACTCTTGGTGTTTTTGATGGCGTCCATCTCGGCCATCGTCAGTTGCTGGCGCGTGCTTTCGGACACGACGGCACTCACGCCGTGATCACCTTCGACCCGCACCCTGTCGAGGTGCTTGCCCCGGGTACTTCGCCGCGCCTGATCACGAACATCGACGAGCGCCTCGAGCTCCTCGAGGATCTGGAAGCGGAACTGATCGCGGTCCTCAACCTGGCCGAGGTCCGTGATTTCCGCCCACAGCAGTTCGTCTCAGAAATACTGGTGGAGAAGTTGGCGGTGTCGTCGTTGACCGTTGGAGAGGATTTCCAATTCGGGAAGGATCGCGCCGGCGATGTCGCCTACTTGACCCAAGCAGGCGAGAGCGTAGGATTCGAAGTCGATGTCATCGGGATGGTGGCGGAAGGCGGACAAGCTGTTTCGAGCTCGCGGATCCGGAGCCTGATCGAGGTAGGTTCGGTGGCCGACGCGGCAGCCCTGCTCGGGTCCAGGTACCGGGTGACCGGGCCGGTGATCGACGGCGACAAGCGAGGCCGGGACATCGGCTATCCAACGGCGAACCTCAAGCCGGTGGCACGGAAGGTCACACCGAGCAACGGGGTGTACGCCACCGTGACCAAGGTCGACGGGACGGATCATATGTCGGCCACCAATGTCGGGACCCGACCGACATTCGGCGGCGGTGAACGTCTTATCGAAACCCATATACTCGACTTCGAAGGTGACATCTACGGGGAGGAGATCACCGTTGAGTTCGTCGAGCGGCTGCGGCCCGAACTGGAGTTCAAATCAGTGGCCGAGTTGTTGGAGCACATGGCAGAAGATGTTGAAAGATCCCGGAAGATTCTCCACCCGGTTATGGGTTGAACTGATGGATCTGTTATTGTTTGGAACAGTCCCCTCTGACCAATTCAGGTTTAGCGCGTAATGAAGACACCAACAGAAATAGTTGCCGAGTTCGGCACACACGAGAGCGACACCGGCTCACCTGAGGTTCAGGTAGCCCTTCTCTCGGAGCGAATCAACCACCTCACCGAGCATCTCCGTGAGCATGGCCACGACCACCACAGTCGTCGCGGCCTGCTGATGATGGTCGGTAAGAGACGCAGGCTCCTCGACTACCTCCGCAGACAGGACGTAGATAGGTACCGAGCGTTGATCGCCAAGCTCGGACTTCGCAGATAACACAGATTTCGTGAGGAGCGATTGATGCTCCTCATGTATATGCGGGTCAATCGACCCGCCCCAGCTTCGACCTTCACCGGTCGGGATCACAAGAGAAAAGAGCCGGACCCGGTTGTCAGTGGCGATGTCTCGTCAAACCAGACGATGAGACATGACTACTGCCAACAGGTCTCCCCGGCTCCTTACACAAAGGAGCACTAAGTGCCCGAAATTACAGTGCATGGCACCGTAGGCGGCAAAGAAGTCTCGTTCAGCACAGGCAAAATGGCCCTGCTGGCGGACGGAGCCGTTATCGCCACACTCGGCGGAACCAAGATTTTGGTGACCGCCACAGCAAGCAGAAAGATGCGCGAAGGCGTTGACTTCTTCCCCCTGACCGTCGACTTCGAAGAGCGGATGTACTCCGTTGGAAAGATCCCCGGATCGTTCTTCCGTCGTGAGGGCCGCCCCAGCGAGCAAGGTACTCTCACCTGTCGCCTCATCGACCGTCCCCTCCGCCCATCCTTCAAGGAAGGCTTCCGCTGCGAGACACACATCGTTGGCACCAGCCTTGCTGTCGATGGCCAGAACGCATTCGACGTCATTGCCCTCAACGGAGCTTCGGCGGCGCTCAGCGTCAGCCCGATACCGTTCGAAGGACCGCTCGGTGGAGTTCGCCTCGGTCTCAGGAAGGGCGAATGGATCGCCTTCCCGACCACCGATGAGCTCGAAGAGTCAGTCTTCGAACTGGTAGTTGCGGGTCACCGCAACAGTGCAGGCGAGATTGACATCACGATGGTCGAGGCCGGTTCAACCCCTCATGGCCTGCGTCTCATCGCCGAAGGCGACCAGCCTTCCGACGAAGCCACTGTCGCCCGCGGGCTCGAAGAGTCCAAGGAATACATCGCACAGTTGATCGACCTCCAGAATGAGCTCGCCTCACAGGTCGACATCCCCGAGGTCGAGTTCCCGCTGACCTCCGACTACAGCGATGACATCCATAGCCGGGTCGAAGGCGCAGCTTCAGCGAAGATCGCAGAAGTCGTCAAGATCGCCGGCAAACAGGAGCGTCAGGACGCAGAGCGTGTCGCCCTCGAAGAGGTAGTCGCCGAACTCGGGATCGCAGACGACCCGGACGCCATGCGCGAGGCGAAGAGTGCCTTCAAGTCGGTGTTCAAGGACATGGCACGTCAGCGTGTCATCGACGAGGGAATCCGTCTCGACGGACGTGGGCTCACCGATGTCCGCCCGATCACCGTCGAAGTCGGCGTGATCGACCGGACCCACGGCTCGGCGCTGTTCACGCGTGGTGAGACCCAGGTGCTCAATGTCACCACCCTCGGCATGTTGAAGATGGAGCAGATGCTCGACACCCTCGCCAATGAGGACTCGAAGCGTTACATGCACCACTACAACTTCCCACCGTTCTCAACCGGTGAGACCGGGTTCATGCGTGGCCCGAAGCGTCGTGAGATCGGACACGGTGCGCTCGCCGAGAAGGCAGTGCTCCCGGTTGTCCCCGACTCCGAGGCATTCCCCTACGCCTTGCGTCTCGTCTCCGAGGTAATGGCATCCAACGGTTCGTCGTCGATGGCGTCGGTCTGTGGATCGTCGCTGTCTCTGATGGACGCAGGCGTCCCGATCACCGATGCGGTCGCCGGAGTTGCCATGGGTCTCATCCACAAGGACGGGAACTTCGTGACACTCACCGACATCCTCGGTGCCGAAGACGCCCTTGGTGACATGGACTTCAAAGTCGCCGGAACTGCAGATGTGATCACCGCGTTGCAGCTCGACACCAAGATCGAAGGCCTGCCGTCCGAGGTGCTCACCGAAGCGCTCGACCAGGCCCGGGTCGCCCGTCTCCACATCCTCGAGAAGATGGCAGAGGCTATCTCCGAACCGAGGACCGAGATGAACGAGTGGACTCCGCGGATCGAGTCGGTCGAGATTCCCAAGGACAAGATCGGTGAGATCATCGGTCCCAAGGGAGCGGTCATACGTGAGCTCGAAGAGCAGACGGGTGCCAGCATCGAGATCGAAGAGGCTGATGGCAAGGGCATCGTCCGGATTGCCTCCTCCGACGGAGCGGCTCTCGCCGCTGCCATGGAGAGGGTCAACCAGATCGCCTTCCCGCCGGAAGCCGAGATCGGTGAGGAGTACGAAGGCAAAGTCGTTGGGATCACCAAGTTCGGTGCATTCATCAACATCCTGCCTGGCCGCGATGGCTTGCTCCATATCTCGAGGATCGACGGCTCGACTCGTGTCGAGAACGTCGAGGACTATCTCAGCGACGGTGACGTGCTCAAGGTACGTGTCCGTGACCTCGAGAAGGGCAAGGTGAGCCTCGAGCTCGTCGACGCCCTTCCGGGTGCGACGCTTCCCGATGCCGAGGCACCCTCCAGTGGTGGCGGCAGCGGAGGCGGCGGCGGAGACCGTGGACGTGGCGGCGACCGCAACGG
>JBGTCK010000048.1:0-29593 GCA_041748855.1 Acidimicrobiia bacterium | reverse complement strand
GTCATGAGACTCCTCCGGCTTACAAGTGCGTAATTTCGCCGTTGTGAGAAAGCTACCTGTTTCCGCTTCCCGGGTCAACGTCTTCCTGTGGAAAACTCAGGAAAGTGTCAGTTCACCGGCTTCTATTCAAGAGGGCTCGTCGCCGAGAAAATCCTCGACGGTCACTTCTTCGAGAAGCTCCCGGAAACGGCTCACCTCGGTTTCGTCGTCGTCTTCTTCGAACTCGACTCCTGCATCGTCCATCACCGAGCCGAGGGCAAAAACTGGAGTGCCGGTGCGCGCGGCGAGGGCAATGGCGTCCGAGGGCCGTGACGATATGTGGACTTCACGACCGCCGGCGTCGAGTTGAAGGTCGGCGAAGTAGACCGAATCCCGCATCTCGGTGATGGTGACCCTCGTGGCAAGTGCACCAACCGCATCGAGAATCGAACGAAGAAGATCGTGAGTTTGCGGCCGTGGCGGTACCACGCCTTCCAGTGCGGTTGCGATCGCCGTCGCTTCGTTGCCGCCAATCCAAATCGGTAGGTAGCGGGCTCCGTCCGACTCCTTGAGCAGGACTATCGGCTGGTTGGACGGGAGCTCGACGCGCACCCCGACGATCTCCATTTCGATCAGCTTGCGCTCTTCAGCCATGTGCAGAGGTTATCACTGACCCGAACTCAGCCCACGCCGCCCCCCGTGCCGAAAAGTTTCCGGGCAAGTCGGAAGCGGTCGGTGACGAAGGCGTCGATGTCCATGATCGCCCACATCGAGGGGAGGTTGCGGTACAGACCTTCCCAATCGAGGCCGTAGCCAACCAGGAATTCATCACCCACTTCGAAGCCCCGGTACTCGATGGGGACATCGGCGACCCTTCTCCTCGCCTTATCGAGCAGACCCACCGTCGCTACCGAGCGCGCCCCCCGGTCGAGGACCATCTGACGGAGCACCTTGAGGGTGAGACCGGTGTCGACCAGTTCTTCGACGATGATCACATCGCGATCGAACAACGGGCCAGATGTGTCCATCGAGACCGAGATTCGCCCGCTCTCTCCGAATCGGTTGAGCGCGAGAAAGTCGATCTCGCCTGGGAGCGAGACACTCCGGATCAGATCTGCGGAGAACAAAACCGAACCGGTCAGCACCGAAACGAATATCGGATCGCGCCCCTGGTAGTCCTCCGAGATCGCCTTGCCGAGCTCAGACACGCGAGATTGGATCTCATCGGTGCTGATGACTTCTGTTGCGAAATCGAAGCTTCTCATCACTGAGTGGAAGCGCTGAACCAAAAGGTCAGCGACTCCCACAGAGTCTGCGGGCCGGCGCTGGGACGGATCACTTTCTCCACGATCGGCGGAGGTTCGGGTGTGTCCGATGATCGCACCGAAGAAGGCGGATCGAGGAACACGCCCTGAGCCGCGAGGTGAAGATACGCCTCGGCATCGCGAGATACGCTCAGCGGGGCCGGATCGACCCGAGGTGTGGCCGAGACATAGGGGTTACCGCTGCTCAGCATCGCGTAATAGGGCATCGAGGAGAAGGCATAGTCGAGCAGCAGGCGGGCATCGGCGAAGTGCGCCCGTTGGCCGTCGGAACCGAGGACCACTGCTATAACCTGCCGACCGTCGCGCTCGGCGGAGGCGACGAATGTGAGCAGGGCGCGGTTGGTGAAACCCGTCTTGACTCCGATCATGCCGGGATAGTCGGCGAGCATCAGGTTTGTCGTCTGGGCGATCCGGGGGTTTCCTTCTGGGTCGGGTGGGAATGCGAATGACTGCAGTCGCACCGCTTCGGCAAACTCCTCGTGCTGCATGGCTTCTTTGGTCAGCATCAGCAGTTCGTTCGCTGTGGTGTAGTGATTGGTGGCGTCCAGCCCGTGGGGATTGGCGAAGCGCGTGTCGACCAGGCCCATCGAGGCGGCCCTCTGGTTCATCAGGTCCACGAAGCCTGCGAGCGAGCCGGCGACGTGCTCGGCGAGGGCCGTCGCGGCATCGTTCGCCGAATGCACCATCAATGCTTTGAACAAGTCTTCCACGGTGACGGTCTCCCCCGCCACCAGGTCGATCTCTTTTTCACCGGTTGCGGCAGCGGTTGCCGAGACAGTGACCTCGTCAGTGAAATCGGCGCGTTCGACCACCAGAAGGCCAGTCATGATCTTGGTCACCGACGCCATCGCCCTCACCTCGTCGGCGGAGCGAGAGGCGAGTGTGACCCCGGCGCCGACGTCGTAGAGCACCCAGCTCGGAGCGGTTGGGAATGGCGCATCGGGCACGGGCCATGGCTCAGCAACCTGGATCGGGTAGGTCAGCGGTGCTGCGAGCGCCTGCGGCGCGTGCAGCCCTGTCATCACCAGCATGGCGACCATCAGGCGGATCAGAATCCTCATGAACTCAGATAGCGCCGCAACTCCCCGTTGAGCATTGCCCGATGCATCGCTTGGACCGAGTCGTTCGATGCCGACAGCACATCGCGAGCTCTTTCCTGAGCCTCTGCGTTATTGGCCCGAGCGAGAGGATCCACCAATCGGAGAAGCAACTCGCTCTCCTTTTCCACGGCAAGCTTCACCGCACGGAGATGTCGGGGCTCCAGGCCCATGTCAAGGAGGCGCCGCACCTCCGAACCGATTATCCCCGCTTCGGGAGGGAAGACATCTGACCCGTCGATCGGGTTGATGATCCGCGCTGCGATCAACTCGTCGAGCTCCTTTTCGTCGAGTGAAGAACGTTTTAGGAGGTCGGTGCGACTCAGCGGCTCCCCACCCGGCTCGATGACGTCCCCGTGGTCGGTAGCCGCCGAAATGTCCTCCCCGCGTTCCCACAGTGTCAGCTTCGACTTGATGACCTTCAAAGGAAGGAAATGGTCGCGTTGTTGCTGGAGGATGAATCTGATTCGCGCCATCTCGTCGGAGCCAAACTGGCGGTACCCCGAGGAGGTCCGATGCGGGTCGACCAGTCCCTGCGATTCGAGAAACCGGATCTTGGACACGGAGACGTCGGGAAATTCGTCCCTCAGCTCGTTGATCACCTCGCCGATGCTGAGGAGATCGGCATCAGACATCGCCGTGAGCCACGACAAAGTGGAACCGGCCAACCAGGACCTCGTCGCCGGGGTTCAGCGAGGCAGCATCAACACGGGCTTCGTTGACGTAGGTCCCGTTGGTGGAACCGCTGTCTTCGACACTGAGGTCTTCTCCGTTGAGGACAAAGCGGCAGTGGTGCCGGGACACCGTGACGTCGTTGAGGAAGATATCACTCTCGGGGTGCCTCCCGGCCGTGGTGTTGCCTTCCCCCAGGACAAATGTGAGCCCGGCGCGCGGGCCCTGCTCGACGACAAGTGCATAGCCCTCGAAACCTCCGACATGGGCGGCCTCGTCTCTACTGAGTGGGTGCTCGCCCCGATCGCTCAAGGGCACATAGATAACCGTGGGGTCGTTCTCGACCTCGACCTGGTGCTCTTCGTCGCCGGCTTTCCGGCTTTCCTCGTTCATCTTGCCCCCGATGATAGAGAGAAATTGTACTTCAGCCGGTTATGACTACTCGGTCAACTCCCGATATCCGGCAGCATCGAGCAGTCCCGGGTGCTCAAATTTGCCGTCCGGCTCGATTTCGACGAGCCAGCCTTCGTCGTATGGACTTGAATTCACCAGCTCCGGATTGTCCGAAACTGCCCCGTTGACCGCGACAACCGTGCCCGTCACCGGCGAATACACCTCACCAACCGACTTCGTCGATTCCACCTCGACCAGGATGTCCTCTTTGGCTACAGACTTGCCCACTTCAGGAAGTTCGATGTAGACGATGTCGCCGAGCTGGTCCTGGGCGTAATCGGTGATCCCGATCCGGAGCCGGCCATCCAACTCGCTGATCCATTCGTGCTCGTCGGTGTATTTGAGTTCCTCAGGAACCTGCATCATTCTCCTTGGTGAGTCCATCGGGTTCGCGTAACGACTTTACATCGGGAAGTGCCGAGCGGACGTCGCCTACATATTCGACGAGCACATACCAATAGAGAATCAGTCCGAGAAGGCCGAAGAACCAGGCCAGGGGCAGCATGAGACCCTCGAGGAATCCGGCCGCGGCCAGATAGAAGGCAGGGATTGCTCCGTAGAGGGCAAATGTGGCGGCCTTGCCCAGGTAGCGGACCTCTAGCGTCCCACCTCCGCGCATCGCGAGATAGACGGTGAGTAGTCCCACCAGCACCTCTCTCACCAGAAGGGGCACGGCAATGATTGCCGGGACAACCCCGACGATGAGCCCTCCAACCACCGCCGACACGATCATCAACCGGTCCGCCACCGGGTCCAGGGCCTTGCCCAGTTTGGTGACCTGGTCGAGCTTTCTCGCCAGGTATCCGTCGATCCAGTCGGTCCAACCGATGATGAAGATCAGCCAGGCGGCGAGAGCGATATTGTCATCGATGACGAGCACCCACCAGAAGACTCCGACCCCGAGAAGCCTGACAAAGGAAACGGCGTTCGGCAGCGTGACAATACGATCGGATGCTGTGCGCTCCACGGCGAGCACACTAACCAAGCAGTCCGAACTTCGGTGCCCGGCTCAGTCGACCGGGCCGACCAGGTGGAATGCGCCCAGGGCTCCCTGGATCCCTCCGAGGCCGGGCATGGCAGAGAAGGCGATGGCATCCGACCGGTAGGCCTCGACCATGTGGCTGAAGTAGAGCGGTAGATAGGGAAGGTCGCGCGCCTGCAACTCCTCCATTTCCCACAACAATTCCCGGGCGGTGGTGAGATCGGGGGCGTTCTGGTAACGGCGGATCAGGTCGTCCATCTCCGTGCTCGAGTATCCCGTGTTGTTGGAAGGCGAATCGGATCCGAAGAGGTCTGCGTAGAAAGAAGGGAGCCCGGGATTACCCAGAGACCAGCCGAGCAGCGCCATGTCGTATTGGAGCGCCCCGCTCTCGTCCGGTGTGAAAGTCAGGTCGATGACCGTGTCGAAGTCGGTCGTGACCGGCAGGACCTCAAATCCGATGACTTCGATCGCTGCAGCCGCCTCAGCTGCATATGAGGCTCGCTCAGCGTCGAATGCGTCGCCCGAAGTCAGAATCGTCAACGTCGCCGGCTCCTGGCCATTGACAGTCAGCCCGGACCCGGCGACCAGGGAACCGTCTACTAGAGCGGGCTCGGTTTGCCAGGCGTAACCCGCAGCCTTTAATTCCTCGATTACAAGTGCGAGCCTGGGGCTGACGTCATCGGTCGTTCCCCGGGCTTCCGGGGCACGACTCTCGTCGAACCATGTCGTATTGGCGGCCGGCAGCATCGTATGGGAGGCCTCGGCTCCGGCAACTGAGACAGCTAGGGCTTCCCTGTCGACGAGCAACGCTACCGCACGTCGGAAAGCCAGATCACTCATCGGGAAGCGGTGTGTATTGAAAGCCAGGTATCGGACTCCGAATGCGGGGCTGGTGGCGGTTTCGACCCCGTCGGTCGCCTCCAGGGTCTCGCCCTCAATTGCGGTGAGGCCCCTTGGCGAGAGAATCGTGTGGATTTCCCCGGCAGCAAGGGCGTCGACGGCATCAGCTGAGGAGCCGTAGACCAGATATTCGATGTCCTTCCCTTGTTGGCCTGGATAGCCGGGGTTGGGCCGGCTGAGAGCGCGGTCTGCCGACACCTCGACCAACTCCAGGGGCCCGCTGGCGGGATCCCCAACGGCGTCCAAGCCGAACAAGTCTCCGGCGTCGGCTAGATCTTCGGTCGATTCCGACCAGTGCGCTGCGGACATCACCGGAGCTGTACCCACTCCGAAGGGCCAGACCTCCAGGCTGGGTCGCCCCGTGAACCGGACTTCGAAGGTATCGGGATCGAGCGCCTTCACGGAGGCGACCTCGTCGGGGAAGGCATCCTTCCACTGGCCCTCGAGCGAGAACTTGCGAACCGTTGCGAACGTGAATTCGAGATCGGCTGCGGTTAGCTTTGTTCCGTCGCTGAACTTGCTGTCGTTCCGGAGAGGCACGACTACCCGCCATCCGTCCTTGTTCCAGGTAGGTGACACCATCCCGGCAGCAAGGTCAGGTGCAAGCGTGAGTGTGTCCGTCTCGAGCCGGTACAGGCCGGCCTTGGTCGGGCTGAGGAGATATGACTCCCATACTGTCGGCGGAGAGCCGTAGAACGCCCAGAAGTTCAGGTTCTCGGGCGCACCGAGCAGACCGATCCTGTAGGTGAATGCCTCCGGTACTGCCCCCGGATCATCGAGGGGAGCGGCGACGTCGGATTCGGTAAGTGATGATGCCGGAGAACCAGCAGCGGAAGCACTGACAATATCGACAGCGTTGGCTGCATTCGTTTCGGCGATCTGGATTATGCCGGCGACGGCAACGCCGAGTACGACGATGCCAGCACCAAGGGCTCTGAGGATTTGATTGGGCATTTGCGGAAACCTCCCACCTATAGGATCGGCACATACCCGCCGAACTTGACGATGAGGATTGACCCGCGAAAACCACTAGCATCAACCGCTATCCGGGCTGTGGCGCAGCTTGGTTAGCGCGCCGGTCTGGGGGACCGGAGGTCGGGAGTTCAAATCTCCCCAGCCCGACTGATCAGGTGCTCGGCTTCAACCGCCGAGTACCTGGATCAGCCACATGACAGCCTCGACCAGCCTCCACCCCAGATAGAGGACTGCCAGAGCGACCATTACCTTGAAGAGGAACGGGGCCGGCAGGTCCTCGACCTCCGGAGACTCCCGCGGAGACTCAGGAGGTTGCGTCATCTCTCTGTCGCGTTTCGTTCCCGTTTCCGGGTGACGATATGAATCGGATTCCCGGTGAAGTCGAAGGCGTCTCGCAGCCGGTTCTCGAGAAATCGCAGGTAGTCGTCGCCCAGGTCGCCACCTGAATGGAACAGGACAAATGTGGGAGGGGATGTCCCCGCCTGGACGGCGTAGTGGATTTTTGGGCGCCGTCCCTTGCGCACCGGCGGCAAGTGCGACGAGGTCCAGTCCCTGATCAGGCGGTTGAGCTCGCCGGTCCCGACCCGGTTCACCCGGGTTTCGAAAACCGTGGCGACGGCTGCGCCCAGGCGATTGAGCCGGGCCCCCGTTGCCGCCGATAGACGCAGGACCGGGGCCCAGGAGACGAAGCCGAACCGGTCCGGTAGCGATCGTTCGGTCAGTTCCCGCTGTTCCTCGTCCAGGGCGTCCCACTTGTTGAGCAGGATCACCAGACCGACGCCGGCTTCGACGATCTCACTGGCGATGCGTTGATCCTGATGGGTGACTCCGTCGGTGGCGTCGATCATGAGGATTGCGACATCGGCCTCCTTCAGAGCCTCCCTTGCCCTCACTACCGCATAGAAGTCGGCATCCTCGGTGATCTGCGGTTTGCGGCGAATCCCGGCCGTATCGACCAGGGTGTATTCGACCCCGTCTATCTCCACTTCGACATCGATCGGGTCCCGGGTCGTCCCGGGTACATCCGAGACAATCACCCGGTGCTCACCCACCAATCTGTTGAGCAGGGTCGACTTGCCGACATTGGGCCTGCCCACGATGGCGAGGCGGGGCCGAGGGTGGGGTTCAGGTTCATCACTTTCCTCAGGAAGGAGCGAAACCACGCGGTCGAGCAGCTCACCCACTCCCCTGCCGTGGTAAGCGCTGACCGGGTACGGCTCGTCGAGGCCGAGAGACCAAAGGCGCCCAACTTCGGTTTCGGCCTTTGCACTGTCGATCTTGTTCGCGGCAAGCACCACCGGAACTCCGGTCCCGCGGAGAGTCGAAATGACTCCGGTGTCGTCGTCGGAGAGGTCGGTGGTGGCGTCCACGACGAAAACCACGACATCAGCGCCACTCAAGGCGGCCTCCGCCTGCTGTTTGATCGATTCATCGATCCCCGTGCCAGGTTTCAGTTCCCAGCCACCGGTATCGACGACGATGAATCGACGCCCCGCCCAGTCGGCGTCGAACTGGCGACGATCCCGGGTAGCGCCGGGCCGCTCCTCGACGACGGCGGTACGAGACCCGATGATCCTGTTGACCAGGGTCGATTTTCCTACGTTGGGCCGCCCGACGATGGCGACTACCGGGATCATGTTTATCAGGCTCCCTAGGCGCTGATCAATCTCAGGGCCTCAGAGGCTGTCCAGGTTCGATCCTGCTCGAGATACCCGGTCCCTGATGGGCCTGAGGCGGTTACCCCTGCCTCGACCAGATGCTGCAGGGTGGTGACAAAGGCCCGCAACTGCGGTGGGAGCGGGAAGTACTCCGTTTCCTCGGTCACGTGCCACAACTCAAAACCGCGCTGGGGGTCGATGTAGTCGATTACTTCTTCGATGAGGTGATCGGGTGCGCTTGCCCCCGCGGTGAGGCCGACGACCTTTTTGCCCTCCAGCCATGCCGGATCGATGTCAGCGGATGTATCGATGCGGTGGGCATCGACACCGTTCTCCTCAGCAACACGGACGAGGGCCTGGGTGTTGGACGAGTTATGAGAGCCCACGACGAGGATCAGGTCACATTCAGCGCTCAGCTGGCTCACTGCCTCCTGACGATTGGTGGTCGCATAACACAGATCCGATTTCCTGGCGGTGGCTAGTTCCGGGAAACGCCGGCTTGCATCATCCATCACCTTGCGCCACTCATAGAGTCCCAGCGTGGTCTGGGCAAGGAGGGCGACCTTGGATTCGTCTTTGGGTGCGAAGTCGCCAAGACCTTGATCCGGATCGACCAGGGTGATCGAATCAGGAGCCTCTGCGACCGTCCCCACTGCCTCATCGTGCCCCTCGTGGCCGATGTAGAGGATCTCGTAGCCCTTCGTCGACATCTTCTTGACCTCATGGTGCACTTTCGTCACCAGGGGGCACACGGCGTCGATGACGACTGCTGCCCGATCGGCAGCACCAGCGACGACTTCGGGGGCCGACCCATGCGCCGAAAGCATCACCGGCGCACCGATGGGCACCTCGGTGATGTCATCGACAAAGATCACCCCGACCTTCTCGAAGGCGCGGACTACCCATTCGTTATGGACTATTTCGTGGAAGCAGTAGACCGGGGGCTCAAAAATGCGGGTCATCCAGGTCAGGGCCTTGATGGCCATCTCGACACCCGCACAGAATCCCCTGGGTTCTGCAAGCAAGACTCGTTCAACTGTCATTCCCGCACCATGGTAGGTGTCATTCCGGCGAAGTCTGGCCTGCCAGTTCGACGATCCTGGCCACCACCTCGTAGATCGTGAGATCGCTGGTGTCGATGACAACTGCGTCAGTCGGGACGGTTAGCGGAGAAGCGGTCCGGGTGGAATCGATCGTGTCTCGTCGCTCCTGCTCCTGGAGCACCCGTGACACATCCTGACCCGTCTCGCCTGCGCGTCTCTGGGCCCGTACTTCCGGCGATGCATCGAGGTAGATCTTCAGTCCTGCGTCAGGAAACACGATCGAACCGATGTCGCGACCTTCCACAACTGCGCGTCCCTCATGAGACGACACCCACTGGCGCTGCTCGGCTACAAGTGCCCTTCTCACCTCAGGATGGGCAGAAGCGATCGAAACCGTGTTGGTGACGTCGGGCAGCCGGATCGCCTCGGTGACGTCATCACCGTCGAGATACATGCGATCACCCACCTGATCGAAGGACGACGCCCCAACGAGTTCGGCCATCGCCTCCCCATCGTGAAGGTCGACGCCCTTCCTCAGACCGCAGAGGGTGGCGGCCCGGTAGTACGCGCCCGTGTCGAGATGGGGAAGCTCGAGAGTGAGCGCCACCAGCCGTGACACGGTGCTTTTTCCGGTACCCGCCGGACCGTCGATAGTGATGATTGCGGGCTCCACGGGGTTCGAGAGTAGACGTCACCAGGAGTTTGGGAGAGGGACCGGCCCAGGGGCGTCCTAGATGGGGGTTGTCTGGACAATGGGGGCAATGGACCGGTACAACCTCTCCGTGGCGACAAACATAGCAAATCTCTGCAGGATGCGCAGTCAATCCCACGCGTTTGTGAGTGACTACTCAGATTTGGTGAGTACCGCACCGGTCGAGGCCATCCACTCCCAGTAGCCGGGCCAGGTCTTGTTGACCACCTCGGGATCCCTTACGGAGACCCCTCCGACCACCAGGCCGAGCAACGCAAGGCTCATCGCAATCCGGTGGTCGTTGTAGACCTCGAACTCGACTGGCACACCCTTCCCGGGCACGATCTCGATCGAATCGCCATCGGTCACGACGCCGGCCCCAAACCTCGTCAGTTCGGTTTGCAGCGCCGAAAGACGGTCCGATTCTTTGTGTCTCAGGCTCTCCAGCCCGCCGATTCTGCTGGGTCCGGCGGCGCGAGCGCAGACAACGGCCAGGCAAACCGCGGCGTCCGGCGCCGGCGACATGTCGACATCGATCGGATCGAGCCGGTCCGGGCCATGCACCGCAATCCCGTCGAGAGTGGTTTCAGCCGTGCAGCCCATCCGAACCAGGACGTCAACTATGCGTCGGTCGGGGTGATTGCCCATGTCGCCACGGATCTCCACCGTTCCCCCGGTCAGGGCGGCGGCACACGCGGGATACACCGCAGAGGAGGCATCGATCGGCACCTCGTAGGTGACTGCAGCATACCCACCACCCTCGATCCGATACCCGGACGCTTTGGTATCCACCTGCGCTCCGAAAGCCTCCATGACTTCGATGGTGAGATCCACGTATTGAGCCGACGAATCCATGTTGGTCACGATGAGTTCAGTGGGTGCCTGGGCATGCGGGGCGGCGAGCATCAATGCGGAGACCATCTGGCTACTGGTTGCGGCGTCCACAAACAACCTGCCCGCCTTGGCCGCCCCGGTGGCGTCGATCCTCCAGGGAAATCCCTCACCGACTTCCGCCCCCCGAGCGGCCAGGTTGTCCAATAGAGCGTCCATGGGCCGCTCGGGAAGCCGGCCCCGCCCTTCAATCACCACCGGTGCCGGGATGAAGGGGGTCAGTGCCATGAGGAACCTCGACGTCAGACCCGACTCCCCTGCGTCGAGGGAGCCTACTGGAGCCGCGAACCCGGAGCCGACACCGGTTATCGACCAGACCCCGTCTGATTCGTCGAGCACTGCCCCGAGGGCTGTAAGACACTCCCGGGCCCGCCGGGTGTCGTCGGATTCGAGCCCGCCGGAGAGTGTGCTGACACCGGTCGCGCCGGCCGCGGCGAAGAGGGCTCGGATCGTGTGCGATTTCGAGCCGGGCGGGCGCATCGTCATCCGGGAAGGAGGGCCGGGCGGGAGTTTTATCGATATCGAGCTCATCGGGTGGCGGATTTCATCAGGTCGACAACCTCGCCGCTGGTCAATCTCCGTGACTGTCCCGGCCTCAAGTTGGGGTCCGTGAGCGGGCCGATGGCAGTTCGGACCAGTCGCGTCGTCTCATATCCAATTGCTTCGATCATTCTTCGCACCTCGCGATTGCGACCCTCTCCCATGATCAATTCGATCTGGGTGCGGCCGCCCAGCTGGTCGACGATTCGTGCTTTCACTGCCCGGGCCGGGCCATCGGATAGGTCAACGCCCGATTCGAGTCTTCTCACCGCACCGGCCCGGACCCTTCCGTTGACTTCCGCCAGGTATTTCTTGGTGATGCCGTACCGTGGGTGGGTAACCCGCTCTGTCAGCTCGCCGTCGTTCGAAATCAAGATCAGTCCTTCGGAGTCGGCGTCGAGGCGGCCCACCGGATAGAGGCGGGCCCCGGAGTCGACCAGGTCGACAACCGTCTGTCTGCCCTGAGGATCGGTCGCCGTGCTGATCACGCCGACCGGTTTGTAGAGCAGGTGGGTCTCGGTCTCAGGACGCAATGGAATCGGAGCACCGTCGATAGTCACCACCTCGATGGCGATATCGACCCGGTCGCCGAGAATCGCCCTGCGACCGTCGATAGCAACCCGACCCGACGCAATAGCCTCCTCTGCGGCACGCCGGGACATCAGGCCGGCGTGTGCGATCGCCTTCTGCAAACGGACCCGTTCTGACATGGGGTTTCAGAAACCCGGCCGGAGTGAATCCTCCAGGCCCTCGAGAGCTTGCGCCGGAGGAACATGATCTGCGAGAGGTGGAAGCTCACCGACAGAGTTCAAGCCGAGCTTTTCGAGGAAGAGAGTCGTCGTCCCGTAGACGGCCGGGTTGCCCGGCAGGTTCAAACGCTCCACCTCCTCTATGAATCCGAGACGCTCCAGGGTGCGCACCGCCGAATCGGAGTCGACCCCCCGGATCTCGGCGATCTGGCTCCTGGCCACCGGCTGGCGATATGCCACCACGGCCAGGGTCTCGATGGCCGCAGCCGAGAGCTTGCGCGCAGTCGCGGTGGAACTGAAACGCTCGAGATAGGGGTAGGCCTCGGGATGGCTGTACAGACGCCAGCCTCCTGCCGTGCCCCGCACCACCAGGCCGCTCCCCCGCTGCTCGAGATCGGATCGGAGTTCCTCGATGACTGTTTCCACCTGGTCTGCCGGAATCTCGAGAATCTCGGCGAGTTCGGTGGTCGGGACCGGCGACTCGGTGACGAACAAGATTGCTTCGATGATCGATCGAGGGCTCAAGAGGCCCACTCCGATGTGAGGTCGGTTCCTTCATTCCCCAGATGGCGGACCCGGATCTCGGACAGCCAATCCTCCTGATGGACCTCAACCAGGCCCCATCGCGCCATCTCCAGCAGGGCGAGGAAGTAGGCAGCCACCTCGACCGGTCGCTCGCAGTGCTCGGTCAGGGAGTCGAAGTCGGAGAGTGTCGCCTCGGCGATCCTCGACCTCAGTTCGGCAATCGCTGCTTCCACCGATGGCAGGTCCAGATCGAGATGGTCGAGGTCGGGCTCGTCGGGCTTCCTGGTGAACACCCGCCCGGCAATCACCCCAAGTGCACCCGCATCGACCGGTAGCTCTGTTGTCGCCGGCTTCGACTCGATCACCTGATCCATCCCCGAAATCCTGGGCACGTAGCGGTTTCCATCCTGGAAGCGTCGGGCGAGGACCGCTGCTACGTCCTTGAAGGTGACACAGGCAAGGAGCCGGGACAGCAAGCGATCCCGCTCTTCGAGCAAAACCAGCTCATCGTCGAGGTCGAGCTCCCCCCGGGAAGGCAGCAGTGAGTGGGCTTTGAGCTGGACCAGCGTGGCGGCAATCAGCAAGAACTCTGAGGCCACTTCGAGGTCGAGTTCGCTCATCTCCGCGATGAATGCGAGGTATTCGTTGACGACATCGGTTAGTCCGATTGCTGATATCTCCAGCTGGTGCTTCGAGATGAGCTGGAGCAGCAAGTCGAGGGGACCCTCGAACACAGCGGTCTTCACGTGGTATGTCATCTGTGACAACAGGTTATCGACGCCTGCGCGCAAGCCTGGCGTTTGAGGGAACATCTGCGGACTGGAGGAGAGCCCAGTCTTCCTCGCTCAGAGCGGCGGGCCGTGAACCGTGATGAGCGCGTGCGAATTCGACGACCAGCGGCGGCGACCCTGCCGTCTCCAGTTCGGCGGCACCTACCGGGCCGTGGTCTCGATAGAGCTTCATCTTCGAGGTCAGGGGCAGACCCATCTTGATCAGAAGCGAAGCCGCAACTCTTCGGAGAACACCGAGGCCGGCACTTCGTTTCCCTACGTCGTGAAGCAAGGCGGCCCGGAGTCTCTCCTCGGTGCTCTGTCCTGACGCGAGGACAACCAGCGCCGCATCGAAACCGTGCGCCTGGTCCTTCTGGCTCTGTTCGAAGAAGATGCGTGCCTCGGCCGCGGTCAGGATCGTCGTTACGGTTTCTCTGTCCTCATCGCTGAGCGGTTTCGCCCTCAGATAGTCGAAGAACCTGGATGACAGGTGACCGAACGATCCGGGCATTCAGCGCGAAGCTGTTTTGCAGTCGATACAGAGAATCGATGCCGGACGCGCCTCGAGCCTTGCGACCGGGATGTCCTTGCCACAGTTCTCACACTCGCCGTATTTGCCCGTTTCGATTCGGGCCAGAGCAGCGTCGACGTCATCGAGTTGGCCTTTGATCGAGTCGACGAGACCGAGAACCTCGGTTCGCTCGGCTGTGACCGAACCGGCATCGGCGAAGCTGTCACCGAAATCGAGATCAGACCGCAGGTCGCCGGATTCGGCAGCACCGAGCTCTTCCAACTGGTGGACGAGTCGGCCGCGCTCCTCGATCAGGGCGGCTTTGGCTTGGGATGTGTCGAAGGTGCTCATCGGCTCCTCGGGTGGGCTTCCATGTAGATCTCCAGGAGATGAGTAGAACTCACTCTGGTGTAGATCTGGGTGGTACTGATCGTAGCGTGGCCCAATAGTTCTTGGACGGTTCTCAGGTCTGCACCCCTCTCCACCATATGGGTTGCGGCTGAGTGGCGGAGCACGTGTGGAGACACCTTTTCCTTGCGGACTCCGCTTGCCATCGCCGCGTCCCGGACAATGTCGAAGACGGCCTGGCGGCTGAGCCGCCGTCCCCGCACACTCGTGAACAACGGGTCTCCGGACTGTCGCCTGCTGACCACCTCACTCCGGTCCTGCAGCCATCCGGTAATTGCTTTGACCGCATGGCCCCCGAGCGGGACCAACCTCTGCTTACTCCCCTTCCCGGTGACGATCGCCACCCGATCTTCGAGGTCCACCCCGGTGACATCGAGAGCGACTGCTTCGGAGACGCGCGCCCCCGTCCCGTAGAGGAACTCGAGGAGGGCAGAGTCTCTCCTGCCCTTCAAAGTCGTCAGGTCGGGCGATTCGAGGAGTCCGAGGACCTCATCGACCGAGAGCGCTTTGGGCAGAGGATCGCCCTGTTTGGGGGTCTCGATGAGAAGTGTCGGATCTTCCTCGCGCATTTCCTCGGCTACCAGGAACCGGTGCAATCCTCTGATCGCTGCAATCTTTCGAGCAATGGTGGTGGCCGCCAGACCTTCATCCCGGAGCGAGCTGACATATCCCTCGACCAGAGCCGGTGTGGGCTCGGAGTCGCCGAGATGTCCCTGGTATTGGCCGAGATCACGCTCATAGGCGGCGATGGTGTTGGCAGCCAGCCCCCGTTCCACCCGCAGCGCCACCAGATACTCCTCGATGCAGGCGGCGATATCCGCCCCGGAGCTCACTGGCGGGCCAGTGGTGTGTCGGTGAAATATGGTTCGCGTGTCTCCGAGTCATCGGCGTCATCTGGCAAGGAAAAAAGCGCAGTAGCACCGGGCCGTTCTGCGAGCATTTATGACGCAGCCAGGGGCGTCGAGGGCCGGAGAGACGCCGTCAGCATTTCAGCGACGCACCACCAGGAGTCCGTTGAATAATGCCGTTGCCCAGATTGGCGGCCAGGCGCGCCAGTCGCAAGGCCGAGGTTTCGCCACTCCTCGGTCCGGAATGGCGGGGCCAAGAACGCAGCGAGTGGTGATGCCTGGTCGTCAAGATGGGTGACATGCATTTGTTCAACGGGCTCCTAGGGCCTCGCTCACCGGTGTGAAGTCGGCACCAAGGCTGCTCGCCACTCCATCGTGACACACCATGTCATCGACGAGGTTTACCCCCGGCACGAGCTCGGGGTGATCGATCAATGCCTGTTCGACACCTTTGTCCGCAAGGGACGTGGCGTAGCGAAGCGTCGCATTGGTGAGGGCGTAGGTCGACGTATGCGGGACGGCGCCGGGGATGTTCCCGACCGCATAGTGAACGACGTCGTCGACCATGAAGGTCGGCTCGGCGTGGGTGGTCTCCCGGGAGGTCTCGAAGCATCCGCCCTGATCGATTGCGACGTCTACCAGGACCGATCCCTTCTTCATGGCGCTGACCATGTCTGCAGTTACCAACTTCGGTGCGGACGCACCGGGAATGAGCACCGTGCCGATCACCAGATCGGCGCTCAGGACCTGTTGTTCGAGGTTCAACTTGTTGGAGTGAACGGTGACGATCCTCCCCTGGTATAACGAATCGAGATGCCGCAACTTGTTGAGGTCGTTGTCGAGGACTATCACCTCGGCCTGCATGCCCATTGCGATCACTGCAGCGTTGGAGCCGGCAATTCCGCCTCCGATCACGACGACTTTTGCCGGAGTCACTCCGGCGACGCCTCCGAGGAGGATCCCCCGACCGCCGTGGGCCTTCTCCAGGAAGTACGCACCGGCCTGGGTCGCCATCCGGCCCGCGATCTCCGACATCGGAGCGAGAAGCGGCAGGCTCCGATCGGGCATCTGGACTGTCTCGTAGGCAATCGCCACGATGCCCCGCTCCCGGAGCCGACGGGCCATCGCCGGATACGCCGCGAGGTGGAGGTAGGTGAAGAGCACCTGACCTGCCCGGAACATGTCGATCTCGCTCTCCTGGGGCTCTTTGACCTTTACGATCATCTCCGCGGTCGAGAAGATATCAGCGGCGGTACCGACGATTTCAGCACCCTGCTCGTGGAATTCGTCGTCGGAGATCGTCGAGCCCTCACCGGCGCCTGCCTCGACCAGGACCCGATGGCCCCGCTCGGTGAGCTCGCGCGCTCCGACGGGGGTCAACGCAACGCGATGCTCGGCCGTCTTGATCTCTTTGGGGACTCCGACAATCAATTAATGGTCCTCTCTCTACAACCCTGCTTTGACAGGAAACTCCGGCGCCGGGTTACCGGCTGACCCAGAGCCTATTCGACCGTGACTTCCGTCGTCGCCGCGGACCGGGACTTGCCCGCTGCAAGCTTCGCGGCCGCCCGGGCCAGGCCGGAGAACAGGGGGTGGGCGTCGTCAGGTCGGGAGCGAAACTCAGGGTGGGCCTGGGTGGCTACAAAAAACGGGTGATCGATCAACTCGATGTACTCCACGAGATTGTCATCCGGGGAGAGACCCGAAAGCCTCAATCCTGCAGATTCGAGGTCTTTGCGGTAGCGGTTGTTGACTTCCCAGCGGTGGCGATGGCGCTCGTAGACGAGTGAATCGCCGTACAACTCACGGACCAGGGAGCCTTCGGCGAGTTTGGCCGCATAGAGGCCCAGCCTCATCGTGCCGCCCATGTCCTCGACCTCCTCCTGGCTCTGCATCAAGTCGATGACCGGGTGTGGTGTCGTCGCGTCGAACTCGGTCGAGTTTGCATCCACGAGTCCGAGCACTCCTCGCGCGAACTCGATCACCGCACACTGCAACCCGAGACAAAGGCCAAGGAATGGGATCTTGTTCTCCCTGGCGTAGCGGATTGCTTGAATCTTCCCTTCAACTCCCCGATATCCGAACCCTCCCGGAACCACGATGCCTTCGAGGTCCTCGAGGTAGGACTCCGCGAGCAGTCCGGTCAGTTCATCTGAGGGAATCCACCGCAGGTCGAGTTTCAAGCCGTTGGAGGCGGCACCATGTCGCAGGGCCTCGGCCACGGACAGGTAAGCGTCAGGGAGATCGACGTATTTGCCAACGATGCCAACAGCGATCACATCTGTCGCCCCGCGCGCCTTCTCTACCATCGCCTTCCAGTTCTCCAGGTTCGGTGGCCCGGTCACCAGACCGAGCCGTTCGCAAACCACATCGTCCAAGCCTCCGGCGTGAAGGGTGAGGGGGACCTCATAGATGTCAGACGCATCGGGTGCTGCGATCACGGCCCGAGGGTCTACGTCGCAGAAGAGGCTGATCTTCTTCACCACGTTGTCATCGATCTCCCGGTCGGAACGAACGATGATGATGTCGGGGTGGATTCCCTTGCTCCGAAGCTCGGCAACTGAGTGCTGCGTCGGCTTGGTCTTGAGCTCCTCGGAAGTCGGGATATATGGGACGAGGGTGACGTGGATGAAGAGCACGTTTGAACGCCCGACGTCGTTGCTGTACTGCCTGATCGCCTCGAGGAAGGGAAGGCTCTCGATGTCTCCGACCGTCCCGCCGACCTCGGTGATCACCACATCGACGCCCACCTGCTCGCCGACTCGCCGGATCCTGTCTTTGATCTCGTTGGTGATGTGTGGAATCACCTGGACCGTGTCGCCCAGGTAGTCACCGCGCCGCTCCTTCTGAATGACGCTCATGTACACGGAGCCCGACGTGACGTTGGAGGTCCGTCGGAGGTTCTCGCCGGTAAATCTTTCGTAATGGCCAAGGTCGAGGTCGGTTTCCCCGCCATCGTCGGTGACGAACACTTCACCATGCTGGAACGGGTTCATCGTTCCGGGGTCAACGTTGATATAGGGGTCGAGTTTCTGGTTGACCACTCTCAGCCCGCGGGCCTTGAGCAGACGTCCCAGCGACGATGCCGCAATTCCCTTGCCCAGTGAGGAGACAACACCACCGGTCACGAAGATGTATTTGGTGTCGGCGGGCTGATGTTCGGCGGTCATCGGAGCTGCCGATTCTTCAGAAAAAAGTGACCCGTCCATGACGGAATGCCAGCGTAGCAACGAGTGGGGCTAGTGGCGATCTTTGTCATTTCCCGCTCAGCTCGAGGAGCTCGATGGCGGCCTGCTGGCCCCGCTCACTCTCGGGAAGCCCGGCGATCATCCGGGAGAGCTCTTCGAGTCGGGCGGCGCCGGAGACCAGCGTCACCGTGGCTTCGCTTTCGGTGCGGTTGATTACGTAGTGGGTGTCGGCGAATGCCGCCACCTGCGGCAGGTGGGTGACGCACAGAACCTGACGCTCCGTCGCCAGATCGGCGAGTTTCTTCCCCATGGCCAACGCGGTGGCACCGCCCACACCCGTATCGACCTCGTCGAACACGAGCGTCGAATCCGTCGAGGTTGAAGTGGACAGGCTCAATGCAAGGATGAGCCTCGAGAGCTCTCCCCCGGAAGCGACTTTGGTCAGCGGGCCCGCCTGGAGCCCGGTGTGCGAAGCGAAGTGGATCTCCACCCGATCGGCCCCCGATGCTCCCGGCTCTACCGCTCCGAAGTGGAATCTCACCGACGACAACTCGAGCCCCACTTCGGCCAGGTGGGTGGACATCTCAGAACAGAGTCGACCGGCACATGCCTTACGCATGGCTGTGAGCGCGGCCCCCTCCTTCTCCACCGATTGCATCGCCGCATCGACCTCTTCGCCGATCGAGGATGCACGGGCGAGGAGTTGCTCCACTTCCAGGGCTCTCTCTCCGGCCTGCTTTCCGAATAGGACGATGTCGTCGACAGTCCTTCCGTACTTCCGCTTCAGCTCACCCAGCAGGTTGAGGCGCTCCTCGATCCCGGCCAGGGCGGCAGGGTCGTCGACGAGATCTTCGATGCCGCTGGCAAGATCGCGGTGAAGGTCGGTCGCCGAAATCGCCAACGACTCCGCCGCATCTGCGAGGCCGGACGCTGCCGGATCGAGTCCCTCAACCTTGCGCAGCCTCGACACCAGTTCGCTGGACGTCTCATCGATGATGGCGACCGCATCGAGCGCCGCACCCAGATGCTCCCTGATCCCGGACGCGTTGCGGAGGCGGTTCTCTTTGTGCTCGAGGTCGACATCGTCACCCGGCTCAAAACCGGCTGCGGTGATCTCCTGGTGCTGGTGTTGGAGCAGATCGAGCTCGCGGGCAAGTTCGTGTCCGCTCCCTCCCAGGCGGCCCGCTTCGTCCAGCTTCTCCTGGAGGTGGCGCCAGGCGCTCCGGTAATCTTCGAGCACCTGTTGGCCGGCCCCATCTAGGTTCGAGTCGAGCAACGAAAGTGTGTGTCGCGGCTTTCTCAACTCGAGCTGGTCGTGCTGGCCGACGATCTCGACGAGTTCCCCGACCCGCTCCACCAGCGCGGATGCCGAGGCCACCGCACCGTCTAGATACGACCTGCTTCGACCCCGGCCTGGAACAACTCTGGTCACCCCCAGCTCCTCATCACCCGACGCGAAGAGGCCATCTGCCTGGGCGTCGGAGTCGAACGGTCCCACCACCCCCGAATCAGAGGTCTCGCCGAGGAGAAGTCTCAGCGCCCCAAGGAGCAGGGTCTTGCCGGCTCCGGTCTCCCCGGTGATGACGGTAAGTCCCGGTCCGGGGTCGATCTCCGCATCGCGAATGAGGCCGAGGTTGCGTGCGCGCAGGTGCTCGAGCATCAGGGCAGATCGAATTTGGACTTGACCAGGCCGGGAAACGACGGTGGATCCAGGGTCACGAAACGCGCCCGGCGGTCCCCCTGGCGGATTATCACCGTGTCGCCCGGCCCGATCTCGCCGAGATTGGTCTTGTCGACACTCACCTTCACCGCCCGGTCACGGGTGACCGTCACCACGATCTCCTGGTCAGGCTCGATGACCACCGACCGTGAGAACAGGGAATGGGCAGCAACCGGGGTGAGGACAAAAGCATCGAGGCCCGGCGAGACCAGTGGGCCCCCGGCCGAGAAGGAGTAGGCAGTGGAACCGGTCGGGGTGGCGACGATCAGCCCGTCGGCCCGATAGTTCACGAAGTCGACCGAACCGATCACGACGTTCAACTCGATGAGTCTCTGGCTGTCGACTTTTTCGATCACCACGTCGTTGACTCCGAGCACCGTGCGGTCGCCGACGGTGGCGGCAACAGTCATCCTGGTCTCCACTCCGTATTTGCCAGCGGCCAGACGGCTGACCACCTCAGCCATGTCTTTCCGGTCGGCCACAGTCAAGAAACCGATGGTTCCGAGGTTGAAGCCGATCACCGGGACGTCGAGTTCAACCGCCGTGGCGACCGCGGAGAGCATCGTTCCATCGCCTCCAACGGCAACGACCATGTCAGCTCCGGCTGCGTCTTCGAGGACGGTGATGCCGCCGGCGGCGAAGCTATCGACGAGAAGTTCGGCGAACTCACTCGTCTCGGGCCGGCCGCTGCGGACATGGAGGCGAACCTTCAACTGCTGTCCATGCCATCGAGGAGGTCGCTCAACAACGCGGCCAACTCCGCGGCAGGGTTTGGCAGGTCGGCCGGGTCGAGGTCGGCGATCTCCTTGAGCTTCTGCTCGATTCGGGAGATTGTCTCGTCGGGAATGTCCATCTGTTGATTATTGCTCATTGTCACTCGCGATTACGAGATCAACGGCGGCAGCGAGGTCGGCGGCAACATGATCGGCGCCACCGGTGTCCCCTCCCGAAGGCGTCACCCCGGTCAGGACCAGGACCGAAGCCCATCCATCCTCAGCCCGCGCCATGGCGATGTCGGTGTCGATCCGGTCACCGATGACCCAGGCATCTCCTACGCCCCGGCTGCGGATCAGGTCACGGATCGGTTTCTCCGGCTTCCCGGCGACCAGGGGTTTCACTCCGGAAGCAGCTTCGAGTGCCGCCACGATTGCACCGGCACCGGGCATGATCGAGTCCTCGGCGGGGAAGGTGGGGTCGACGTTGGTCGCGACGAAGACAGCGCCCGACCTGATCGCCCGGGATGCGACGTCCATCCGCTGATAATCGAATTCTCGGTCGAGGCCAACGATCACACAATCGGCCTCATCGGGATCTTCGGTGACCGAAAGCCCGGCCGACTCAATTGCTTCAAGGATTCCCTCGCCACCGACGACCAGACAACTCGCCCCCTCCGGCACCAGGGCAAGGGCCGCCCGCGCCGAGGTGACGATGTCATCGATACCGGGGCGATACCCCACCACCTTCTTCAATTTGTCGGCGACCTGTGTCTCGGTTCGCGACGAATTGTTGGTGACGAAGACGACCCTGAAACCCGACGCCACCAGACGTTCCAGTGCGTCCGCGGCACCGGGCAGGGCCTCGCTCCCCCGGTAGACCACCCCGTCGAGGTCACAGATGACGGTTCGGCTCACGTCCTTCCGAACCTGCCCAGGATCTCCACGTAAAGGGCGGTGGTCTTCTCCAGAGAGGCAACCGACACTCTCTCATCATTGCCGTGGAATAGAGCGAGCATCTCCGAGAAGGCCATCCGGTCATCAAACAAACCCACACCGTACGCGATAGTTCCCTTTGCCCTCCAGAGCCTGGCGTCGGTCACCACCGTCATCATTGCCGGAACCAGGCGGCGGTGTCCCTCGATTGCCTCGACAGAGTCGGCGATGACATCCCAGAGGTCTGACTGTCTGGGTGAGAAGTTCGCTTCGAAGTCCATCACCGGTTCCAGTTCGACATGGTCCGATGCCGAGCCCATTGCCTTGTTCAGGTAGACATCGATGTCGTTGCGGCCGGTGCCGGGGAGGGCGCGGATGTCGACCTCTGCCCGAGCAGCATCGGCGATGGTGTTCGCCTTGGTACCGGACATCATCCGGTTAGGCGAGACCGTGAGGTGGGTGGCGGCGTGGGCATATCTGGCGAAAGTGGGATCCTGGACTGCGAGATGGTCGATTGCACCGTCGACTTTTTCCGGGTCGGTCAGGTCTGCTGCGAGTTCTGATGGGATCTGCAAGGACGCCACAAAGTCTCGCCACTCGGGTGTGATCGATACCGGTGTGTCCGACTCAAAGAGGCCATGCAAGGCCGCAGTCATCTTCTCCAGGGCATTGTCGGCGCCGTAGGGAGCCGAGCCGTGGCCCGGCGTGCCGGCAGTATGGAGCACGGTCCAGAAGGGGCCCTTCTCACCGGTCGCCACCGGGATCAGCTCTCCTCCTTCTGCCCCCGGGAGCGGCGGATAGGCAACCTCGGTAAGCAGATAGTCCGCCCCCACGAGGTCCCAATGGTCATCGACGAGAGCACGGGCTCCGTATTTGCCCCCGGACTCCTCGTCGGCAACGGCAGCGAATACCAGGTCACCCGCCGGACGGGACTCGCCGTTTACGTACGGCCTGGCTGCCACTGCCATCGCCGCCGTGATATTGAGCATGTCGAGAGCACCACGGCCGTAGACCCACCCATCGACGATGCTGGCGGCGAAGGGATCGACCGACCAGGTCGAAGGGTTGGCCGGGACCACATCGAGATGCGGGGCGAGGGCCAGCGACGGTGCCTCCGGGTCGGATCCGGGAATGCGGTAGACCAGAGACTGACGACCGGGAATTGGCTCAAAGACTTCACCGTCGACACCGAAGAACTCCTGAAGTGTCTCTACCGAGCGCAACTCCTGGCCACTCTCCGGCGTGCCGTCGTTGACGCATTCGTTCCGGATCAGTGCCTGGAGCAGGTCAACTGTCTGACTCATCCTCGTCCTTGATCTCGAGTAGGACATCGAGCAGCTCATACATGGTGTCAGGCATGTCGAGCTCGAATGCTTCCTCAATCGTGAACCAACGCGCCTCGAGCGCGTCGTCGGAGGGAGCAAGCTCCCCGCCAATCGCCTGGCCCAGGAAGTCGATGAGTATCAAATGGTGATCGTCGGCGATCGATTCCCCGACCCAGATCACCTCATCCAGCTTGACCAGCAGGCCTGTCTCCTCGCGTGTCTCCCTGGTCGCCGCCTCGGCCAGTGACTCGCCGCGGTCGACTTTTCCACCCGGGACGGCCCAGAGCCCCTGGTGGGGGTGGTTTCCCCGCTTGATGAGCAAGATCTCGTCACCTTCGACGATGGCAACACCGGTGGCCACCACCGGTCGGTCATTCTCGATTGTCGTCATGGTGCATCACAATCGACCGGGCGCTGAATCCGCCGGCCTCGAAGAAGTTCTTGGCGAGTCGATGCCCGGGGAGCACGTGAGCGTCGAACTTCGAAATGCCCCGCTCCCGGAGCAGGTCCATCGCCAGGTCCCGCATCGCTTCCCCGACCGCGACCTGGCGCGCCTCGAGTTCGACGAAGACGAGCCGGATCGAGCCGATCTGTTCCCCGTCGGCCTGGGGAAGGATCGACTCCACCCGTGCCAGGAGGAACCCGAACGGGTAGTCGAGAACCGATCCAATCACCACGAGCGTGTCGTCGTCTTCGAGGGCGTCGGCGAAGGCACCGTCGGCAGGCTCGGCAAGCCCATCGGCAAGGGGCCACATGGTGTGGAGGTCGAGCATCTCCTTTTCGAGGTCCCGATACAGCTCGACGAGTACGGGGATGTCGTCGTCAGTTGCGAGGCGTGCTTCGATCATCTCTTCCAGAACGCTAACCGACGCTTCCACCTGTCATAACCCCACTTGGTGACCAGGGCCATCGCCTCACGGACTATGTCCGGGCCCATCTTCGATGTTCCGTGAGCGCGGTCACGGAACGCGATCGGCACTTCGACGATGTTCAACCCGGCCTGCGCTGCCCGCCACGCCATCTCGACCTGAAACCCGTAGCCGGAGGCCTCGGCGGTTGCATACGGGAGGCTTTGCAAGGCAGGCACCCGGAATGCCCTGAAACCGGCGGTTGCATCCCGGATTCCGATACCGAGCATGATCCGTACGTAGATGTTGCCGCCTTTCGAGATCATCTGGCGATGCAGGGGCCAATCCGGGGTCGAGCCACCCGGCACATAGCGGGACCCGATGGCGATGTCGGCACCGTCGTCGATTGCCGCGACCAGTCGCGGGAGGTCTGCGGGATCGTGGGAGAAATCTGCATCCATCTCGATGATGATCTCAGCACCATCGGCGATGGCCCTATCGAACCCCGCTGCATATGCAGGGCCCAGCCCCTCTTTGGCGTGCCGTTGCAGCACGGACACCCGGGAGTCGGTAGCGCTGATCCGTCGGGCGAGATCTGCCGTGCCGTCCGGCGAATTGTCGTCGACGACGAGGACCCGGAAACCCTGATGGGTCACAGCCGGGACGATGTGAGCGAGATTCTCTCTCTCGTTGTACGTCGGGATTACAACCGTGACCCGCTCAGTCGGCACAATCGGCGCAGAGCTGCTTTCGCTTGTTTGCTAACTGGCTGGTGCGTTTCAACATGTAACAGGATTGGCATACGAACTCGTCGGCCCGCTTCAGCTGCGCGTCGACGTTCATCGTCAGCTCCTCCCTGCGGATGGCCCGCAGAACCTCGACTTCGTCGACGAGGAGATTGTCGTCTTTCTCTTCGTCGAGGAGTTGCAGTTCCTGGCTCTCGAGCTCTTCGAGGGCCTCGGTGGTCTCCTCGTCCTCTTCCTCGTCGTCTTCGTCATCGTCGTCGTCGTCGTCGAAACCAACGGCCTCGACATCGTCCTCGAAGTCGTCCAGTTCAGGATCTTCGATGTCCGCCTCGATGTCTACTTCGAGGTCGTCTTCGTCGAGGTCCTCGGCATCGATGTCGGGCTCGACATCAGCGTCGTCGAGATCGACATCATCGTCCTCGACCGACTCGACTTCTTCGACCTTGGTGTCGGTCTTCTTCTTTGCCATTTTGCTTTACCCCTCTTAAGGCGCCGGGAGTATACGTGCGAGATTCATATTTTGAGTTTGATTGCAGCCGGGATAACCCGACCGGCGATATTGGTATTCCCCAGGTAGTCGCCATCTGCCTCGACCGGCCACACCCTGCTCACCGTCATCTCGAACTCGGCGGCGGAGAGTCTCCGCACTGCCTTATCTCCGAGATGGGTACCTTTTACCACCTTCGGCACCAAAGTGGGAGCACTGCGTTTCGGCGTGTTGATGATCTGCACGTCGAGCACCCCGTCGATGAGAGTCGCTTTGGGCGCCACATTCCATCCCCCTGCGAAGAATTGGGCATTCGCCAGGATCACGGCAAGGGCTTCGCTCTCAATGGTTTTTCGCTCGGTGACCAGTGTGATCTCTGCTTTGGGGAAGCGAGCGAGCCTCCCGGCGAATGCAATCGGATATCTCGCCGAGCCCATGCGACGGCTCAACCGTGGTGCGGTCTGGGCTGCCGCCGCGCCCACCCCCGCCTGGGCGACGTTGACGAAGTATCGCCGCCCCCAGTCCCCGTCGAGATAAGGAACATCGATCACGTAGATCTCAGTCCCCGACAGATGTCGGGCCGCCTCGCCGAGGTTCTGGGAGATCCCAAAAGTGCGGAGCAGGTCACAGCCAGTCCCCGCGGGCAGCACCGACAGGACGGGCTGTTGGCCGAGATCCATACGCATAAGAGTGTCGATGGCAAGGCTGATCGTCCCGTCGCCACCAACCAGGGCGAAGTGGGTCCGTCCGTCGTAAGCCTCCGATTGGATCATCTCGACCAGCTCCAGTGGCGTGGTCGGCGTGATCATGTCGAACTCGACACCCGCGGCCGTCACCGCATCTCTCACCACCTGTGGCGAGATGCTGTTCCGCCCGGCCCTGTGATTGACCGCTACCAGCCACCGTTTCATGCTGCACCCTGCGCCGCGACCACTCCACGGTCCAGGGCCTTGAGGGCCTCCCGGCTCTCTTCGTTCATATCGGGTGCGATGTCCCTGACCTGTTTCAGCAAGTCGACCAGCTGTCGGCTCACCCTTACAAAGTCTCCCGGTGCCATCGCTCCGGTCGAGATCGACTCGAAGCCTTCCCCTGAGACCCATCGGTAAGCCTGGGCGGCGAATCCCGGATCGGGCCGGCGCGTCGGAGTCAGCCGGGCTTTCCGCTCCCGGTCGACCAGGTCGGCCCAGATCGCTTCGATCCGATCCCAGCGCTCGGTGAGCTCCGGGGTTGGAAAGTCGGCCGGCGACACCTGATCGCTGCGAGGCTCGTAGACGAATGTAGAGAGCAACGAGGCTAGCTCTCGATGGTCGAGGGCATAGAAGACCCCTTGCTCGAGGCACTCGGTGAGGAGCAGATCGGACTCGTTGTAGACACCGCGTAGCCGCTGACCCCGCGCCGTGAGATCCCATTCCTTGGCGTACCCCATGTCCTGAAGCAGGGCGATGATCGAATGGAACTCCTCCACCAACCCGAACCCGCTCGAGCGTCGTGCGGTGCGGTACTGCTCCAGCTTCCTGGCCAGCTTCTTGGCGCGACGCGCCGCAGCCAGATGGCGGGAGGCGTCGGGACACGAAGCCACTGGGTGAGCCCGCTCCGGAGCCGTCCGCGCCGTCTCCCGCTTACCCGGTGCGGGGAGTTTCCGCAGTGAGCGGAGAGTGGTCTGGATGTATTTGCGGTCGCGGGGCCGCACCGGCCGCTGCAGGTCGAGCTCGGACGCATACGTGCTCCCGGCAACGATCTCTTTGTAGCCGATCGTCGAAACCCGCCCCGAGGTCGAAAGCACGAGGTAGCGGGCACCGTCCTTGCGGGGAAGCCGCTTCAACACCACATACCGTCCCTGTCGGGCACCGCCGGCGACGTCGACAACCGAGCCCTCTCCGAGTCCGGATGCGATGTTGTCGGCATGCGGAGCCGGCCGGGCCGACTCGACGAGGGATAGGTACTCCTCGACCGAGCCCCGCTCACAGGTCGCCCTCTCCAATTCGTCCGCATGTTGGGATTCGAGAGCCTCGATGGTCCGCGATGCCTCATGCCTTGCGCCTTCTCGCTGGTAGGCGGCGAACGAAGACGCAAGCAGCTCCTCGGCCTCTCTCTGCTCGTAATTCGAGATCAGGTTCGCCGTCATGTTGTAAGTGGGGCGGAAGCTGGAAGTCAGTTCATGGCTGCCGATTGCTGCGATCTCGGTCACATTGGAGAATCGGACATATTGGGAGTGCAGCACAATGCCGAAGCCTTCGACATCGATGCCGCGGCGCCCGGCACGGCCCGTGAGCTGGGTGTAATCACCCGGCCTGAGCAGTTCGTGGGATTCCCCGTTGAACCGGGACAGGTTCTCGATGACAACGCTACGAGCCGGCATGTTGATGCCCAGTGCCAGTGTCTCAGTGGCGAAGACGACTTTCAGGAGCCCGGCTTCGAAAAGCTCCTCGACCGTTTCCTTGAACGCCGGCACCAGCCCGGCGTGGTGGGCACCGATCCCCTGCTCGAGCGCATACGCCCACTCGTTGTACCCGAGCACCTTGAGGTCCTCGTCTTCGAGGTGCGCGGTGCGTGTCTCAGCGATCTCGACGATTGCCTTCCGCTCGTCGGAGTCGGTCAGTCGAACCCCGGCATCGGCAAGCCGGCGCGCCGCGCTGTCACATCCGGCGCGGCTGAATATGAAATAGATAGCGGGCAGCATCCGCTCCTGGGCGAGCCTCTCGATGGTCTCGGTCCGATTGGGTGTGGTGAACCGCTGTCTCCTCCCCCGTTCCAGGCCAAGCATGTGTTCGACTCTGGCATTCGGGCGGCGGCGTCCGTCTCTGGTCACGAAGGTGGGCAGCAGGTGCAAGGTTCGGGAGCCGACCTTGTCCTTGACCATGTACATCGACTCGAGCGGCACCGGTCGATGCTCGGTCGAGATGAGTCGGGTCGAGCCTCTTCTCTCCCCAACCCACGCAGCGAACTCCGCATTGTTGGAGACCGTTGCGGAGAGGCACACCAGGCGAATGTGATCCGGACAATGGACGATGACCTCCTCCCAGACCGCACCTCGCATCCTGTCCTGTAGGTAGTGCACTTCGTCGAGGATGACGTAGGAAACACGATCCAAACGAGACGCGTCGGCATAGATCATGTTCCGGAGTACCTCAGTGGTCATCACCACGATGTCTGCATCGCCGTTGATGACGTTGTCCCCGGTCAGCAAGCCCACGTTCTCCGGGCCGTGAATTTCGACGAGGTCGCCGTATTTCTGATTCGACAGAGCCTTGATCGGGGTCGTGTAGAACACCCGCTTGCCGTCGAGCAATGCCAGGTAGATCGCAGCATCTGCCACCAGAGTCTTTCCCGAGCCGGTTGGGGCGGTAACCACCACCGAATGCCCGTCTTCCATCGCCTGGCCGGCCTCGATCTGGAACTCATCGGGTATCAGGGTCAAGCTCTCCCAGAACCCGGCCAGTCGGTCACTCATCGTCTCAGTGTCAATCGCACCAGCCAGTAAGTCGCCTCATACATGAGGTAGAGCGGGAAAGAGAGAACGAGCAGGGTGAAAGCGTCGCCACTCGGGGTGATGAGGGCAGCTCCGATGACGATGATCAAGACTGCCCACCGACGGCCATTGGCGAGTTGCTCGGCAGATACGACACGGGCGGCAGCAGCGGCAAACAAGAACACGGGATAGAGGAACGCCAGACCGAATGCGAGAAGGAATCGGAGAGTGAACGAGTAGTACTGGCCAATCTGGAGATCGGTCTCCACTCCGGGGAATATATCGAGAAGGAATTCCAGCCCTCTGGGTAGAGCCCAGTATCCGAAGGCAACCCCACCAACAAAGAGGATCACGAGAGCGGACACGATGGGAATGGTCCACTTTCTCTCCCTGGTGGTCAGAGCCGGGTTGACGAAGGCCCAGATCTGGTAGAGGACCACCGGACTTCCCAGGATGATCCCGCCAAACAGTCCGATCCGCATCAATACGCCCCATTGCTCCCCGACCGCAAGAGTCTGCAGATTCGAATTTGGCGCCGCCTTATCGAAGGGAGCTTCGAGAAGATCGGTGATCTGGTCGGCGAATACCATCGCCACAGCCCCGGCGGCCACAACTGCGATCGCAATCTTCACCAGGCGCCACCGGAGTTCCTCTAGATGGCTGAGAATCGTTTGAGGGCGGTCTGCGGTCACGCCTTGCCCTCATCACCCTCATCGTCTTCCGGGCTCTGTTCCTGGAGCTTCTGACGGGACTCGATCTCCTCGAAATCAGCCATCGCGTCGGCGGGAGTAGGTCCCGAAAGCGGTTTGGGGCCCTTCCACTCCAGCCTGCTCAGACCGACTTCGTCGATACCCTGCGCTGTTTCCTCGAACGGACGGCGAATCTCGTCCTTGACCGAGCGGAGCTCATCACCGGCAGCTTTCAGGTCGGATACCTCGGACTCCAGGCCTTCCCGGACCTCTCGGGCTGCCCTGCGCAGTTCTGCTGCATATTCGCCGGCTTTGCGCGCCAATTCGGGAAGCCGGGCCGGGCCCAGCACGATAAGGGCGACAATCAGGATGATTACGACTTCGCCACCTTGGAGCATGGAGCCGATAGTAAAGCCCCACAAAAGAGAAGTGGCGACTCCCCCAGAAGTCGCCAC
>JBGTCK010000047.1:0-39169 GCA_041748855.1 Acidimicrobiia bacterium | reverse complement strand
AAGAAAAAGGTCACGAAGTAGGAGTAATCGGTGGCGACTCAACCAGGTAGCAAGCGGGTACGCCGGCGTGAGAGGAAGAACATCTCCCACGGCCAGGCCCACATCAAAGCAAGTTTCAACAACACGATCATCAACATCACCGATCTCAACGGCGGCTCCGTCGCCTGGACTTCGGGAGGCTCGGTGGGGTACAAGGGGTCGCGTAAGTCGACGCCTTACGCCGCCCAGGTTGCAGCCGAGGAGGCTGCACGCCGGGCCGGTGAGCACGGCATCCGCAAGCTCGACGTAATCGTCAGCGGCACCGGCTCCGGCCGGGACACCGCGGTGCGGACCTTGCAGAACATGGGTATGGAAGTCACCTTCATCAAAGATGTGACCCCGTTGCCTCACAACGGCTGTCGTCCCAAGAAGCGGAGGCGTGGCTGATGGCCCGCTACACAGGCCCGCGCCACAAGGCTTGCCGACGCGCCCGCACCCCGCTGTGCCAGTCGAAGAAGTGTCCCGTCGATCGTCGTCCCTATCCGCCGGGCCAACACGGCCGGGGCCGAATCCGGGAGAGCGACTACCTCATCCAGCTGCGGGAGAAGCAGAAGCTGCGCATGATGTACGGAGTCCTCGAGCGTCAGTTCGTGCGGTATTACCACGAGGCCGCCCGCAGGCCCGGGATCACCGGTGATAACCTCCTCCTGCTGCTCGAGCAGCGACTTGACAACGTCGTATGGCGTTCCGGTCTGACCGCCACCAGGCCTCAGGCCCGCCAGCTCGTCAACCACGGTCACTTTCTCGTCAACGGCAAGAAGGTCGATATCCCGTCGTATCAGGTCCGCCCCGGTGACGTGATCACCGTCAAGGAGCGGAGCCAGAACATAATTGTCGTCCAGCACGCGGTGGACACCCAGGATCGAGTCGTTCCCGACTGGATGCAGGTTGATCCCGGTGAGCGGAAGGTGGTCGTAAAAGACCATCCCCGTCGGGACCAAATAGACACGGCCATCAACGAGCAGTTGATCGTCGAGCTCTACTCTAAGTGAGGTAACTCTTGTTAATCGTTCAGCGTCCCCAAATAGAAGAAGAAGCGATTTCCGATGTCCGGTCGCGGATCATCGTCGAACCGCTCGAACCAGGTTTCGGGTACACGCTCGGTAACACCCTTCGCCGCACCCTGCTCTCCCGGATTCCGGGCGCAGCCATCACCACGATCCAGATCGAGGGAGTGGAGCATGAGTTTTCCACCATCGCCGGTGTGGTCGAGGACGTCGTCGACATCATCCTCAACATCAAGCGGATCGTCATCCGCATGGACGGCCACGACACCGAGACCCTCTACCTGTCCGCCAAGGGCGCAGGTGAGGTGACCGCGGGAGATCTCAAGCTTCCGGCCGGAGTCGAGGTGGTAAACCCGGACGCCCACATCGCCACCCTCAGCGCCTCGGGGCGCATCGAGATGGAAATGACCGTTGCCCCCGGCGTCGGGTACCGCACTGCGGACTCGAACAAGGGCGGCTCGGCGACCATCGGGGTGATCCCGGTCGACTCGATCTTCTCTCCGGTGCGCAAGGTGTCCTACCGCGTGGAGAACACTCAGGTGGGGCAGATGACCAACTTCGACCGGCTCGTGCTCGATGTCGAGACCAACGGGGCCATCGACCCGGCCGAGGCGGTTAGTTCGGCGGGCAAGACCCTCGGCGAGCTGATGGGTCTCTTTGCCGACATCGGCGAAGGCCAGGGCCTGGAGCTGGGAGAGGTTCAGATCGAGAGCTCGGGTTCGCCCGACCTCGAGTTGCCCATCGAGGCCCTCGACCTCTCGGAGCGTCCTCGGAACTGCCTGCGTCGCGCTCAGATCAAGACGGTCGGCGAATTGGTGGAGCGCACCTCCGACGACCTGCTCAACATCACCAACTTCGGTCAGAAGAGCCTCGACGAGGTCGCCGCCAAGCTCGACGAGCTCGGGCTCAGCCTGGCTGACGCCGGAAGCGGTTCCTGATGCCACGGCCCCGCAAAGGTCCCCGTCTCGGCGGGTCGCCTTCGCATGAGCGGAAGATCCTGGCCAATCTGACGTCCGACCTGATCATCCACGGCAAAGTGATCACAACCTTCTCCAAGGCCAAAGCCGTGCGTCCATACGCGGAGAAGATGATCACCAAGGCGAGGTCCGGCGAGCTTCACGCCAAACGGATGGTGCTCAAGGACATCACCAACCGTGAGGCAGTGGTGAAGCTATTCGACGAGGTGGCACCCCGTTATGCGGATAGGGCCGGCGGTTACACCCGGATCACCAAACTCGGCCCCCGTCGTGGCGATGCGACCGAGGAAGCAATAATCGAACTGGTCTAGATCCGAACGGACTGACGTAAAGAACCGCCCCCGAGGGGGCGGTTCTTTTGTCCCACAGAGACTTTGTCTACCGGGAGGTTGTCACAGAGAGGCGAGGACCAAGCCAACGAGGACGAGGGCGAGTGAGCCGATCAGGCCGTGAATCGGGGTAAAGGCTCCTCTGAAGATCTTGGTGGCGATCACCTGGTCCATGAGAGCGATGGCGCTGGTGATCATCCCGATTGCGGCGACGATCAGGAAGATCGTTGAGAACACTCCGTGGAATATGACCACGGCGATCAGCAGCAGGAAGCCAACAACCACTCCGCCTCTGGTGAACACCCACTCTGGGACGTATTTGCCGAACCGTTTGGCGGCTACGTCGAGTTTGGCGTCGAGCCAGTTGATAACGGCCCGGTCACTGGCTTCTTTCGGGGCGTCGGCTGCGGTTTCGGCGTCGCCGGTTTCGGTCGGCGTTTCTACCGGTGCCGAGTTGTGGGCCGGTTTCGCGGGCTTCGATTCCTTGCGGGCCCGTTTCTTCTTCTGTTTCTTCGCTGGGAGAACTTCGGTCCCCTCGTTCAACTGGCGGAGCTCGGCGTTGAACTGGTCGGACTCGGGCAGCTTCAGTACGGCCACCTCTCCATCGAGGGTGACCCGGAATCCACCGACGATGCGGACGAATTCGAGATCGGAAACGGGCCAGTTGCCCAGCGGCTGTCCGTTGGATTGAATCACGAGGTTGCCCTGGTCCAACTCGACGATGGTGGGCAAGGGGTCAGGGTCGCCAGCGGCAATTAGTGAAGCCTGAAATTGTGTCACATGTTGAGTATCGGACACATCTGCGGGGGATTTAGCTCAATTTTTGTGCGATTCGGAGACCAGTTTTGCCTGCATCCAGGCCTCTACCTGGCGGATCACTTCCTCTTCGTCGCCGGGCTGGCGATCGATCGGGCTTCCGAACGCGATCCGCACCTTCACTCCCGGTGTGAAAGGGAACAGCTGGTTCAACTGCCAGGAGCCCGAGATGACCGTCGGAACCACCGGCAGGCGGTCTGCCGCCTTGAGCATCGACTTGGCCCCTGCAATTTTGAACGGAAGCAGGTTCCCGTCTCTGGAGCGGTGCCCTTCGGGGAAGATGACCGCCGACACCCCGCGTTCTTGGGCGGTCCTGGCCATGTCCTTGATAGCCCTGATCGCCTGGCGCGGGTCATCGCGGTCGATGAGGGCGTTGCCTCCCCATTTCAAGTTGAGCGATATCGACGGAATCCAATTGCTCAGCTCCTTCTTTGCCACGTACTTGGGGAAGTTGGAGACGAGGATCCCCCCGATCATGACTATGTCGAGCAGACTCTGATGGTTCGACAGGATCGCATATCCGGTGCCCGGGACGAGATCGTCGGGTCGTTCCACCTCGATGCTCGTGCCGAACATCTGAAAGAGCCGTAACAGCGACCACTGCAGTCCGGCCATGACCCATTCGAATCCCCGGAACCAGACCGGGCGGACCAGGCGGCCGGCAATGTCAAACACCAGCAGCAGGAGGCCGAAGCCGATCGCGAACGGGATGGTGATCACCCAGGAGAGTGCCTTTTTCACCCGGGCATTGTACGGAACTTCGGGCATCTATCCTCCTAGACCGTGTCCTCTCCTTTCTATCGTGATTTCGACGAGGAATCCTGGTCGGCCCTTCGGGCGAACACCCCGCTGACTCTCAGCGAAGAGGATGTCGACAGCATCAGGGGTATCACCGTCAACCTCGACATGGCGATGGTGGAGGCGACCTATCTTCCGCTGTCGCGGCTGCTCAACCTCTATGTGCAGGCAAACTCACACCTCGGGGCCGTGACGGAGACCTTCCTCGGAGCTCCGCCGGTACCCACCCCTTTCATCATCGGTATCGCCGGGTCGGTTGCCGTCGGCAAGTCGACGATTTCGAGGGTCCTCCAGGCGCTGCTGGCGCGATGGCCACAGCACCCGGCCGTAGAGCTCGTGACCACCGATGGGTTCCTCCTTCCCAACGCCGAGCTCGATGCGCGTGGGCTGATGGACCGAAAGGGATTCCCGGAGAGCTACGACCGCAAAGCTCTCCTCGAGTACGTCGCCCGTTCCGCGGCCGGCGAGGACGGGCTGGAGATCCCCGTCTACTCCCATGTCGCCTACGACATCGTCCCGGATGCGGTCAGGACCATCCGCAGGCCGGACATCCTCATCGTCGAGGGCCTCAACGTCCTCCAGGCTGGCGAATCGGGTGCGTTCGTCTCCGACTATTTCGACTTCTCGATATTCGTCGATGCCGATCCCACAGACATCGAGTCGTGGTATCTACAGCGATTTCTCAGCCTGAGGGACACTGCTTTCACCCAACCCGATGCCTACTTCCGCAAGTACGCCGGCCTCAGCGATGAGCAGGCGCTGGAGATCGCCGCCTCCATCTGGCGGGAAGTGAACCTGAAGAACCTCGTCGAGAATATCCTGCCCACCCGTGACCGGGCCGGCCTGATCCTGGAGAAGGCAAGCGATCACAGCGTTACGAGAGTTCGGCTCCGGCGCTAGCCCCACTGGCTAACCTGCTGCGCCGTGACCAAAATCTTGTCCCGCGCCTTCAGGGCGACCATGTTCAACCGCGATGCCTTCAAGCAGGCGTACTTCGACAGCGACTCATCGGCAGATGGGGCGATTCTGGTCTCCACCGTCGGCGGGCTCATCTACATGGGTCAGCTCCTCATCCTGTCGTCGTTCTCGGCGTTCGACTTCCGCACTCTGCTTTCGGTGGTCATCGGCTCCGTTGTCTCCTGGCTCATCCTCGCCTTCGCCACGTGGGGAGTGGCGCGCTGGATGTTCGAAAGCATGTCTCGGCCCCAGGTGATGGTCGGCGTTCACGGGCTGACAGTCCTTCCCCTTCTGCTCGATATAGGCGGCAATCAGCTCATCGGGGCCATCGGTCTGGTTTGGTATCTGGCACTTCTGGTTGTCGCTACCCAGGAAGTGACGGATCTCGACCTGAAGAAGTCGGGAGTGTCGGTGTTGATCGGTTTCGCTGTGGCTTTCCTCTTTCGTGCTCTGCTCGCGGTGCCTTTCGCCGCGTTTTCCTCCATTTTCTGATGCCCGTCTACCGGCTCGATCTGTCTTACGACGGAACCGACTTCAGCGGTTACGCCCGCCAGGACGGCCAGCGCACGGTCCAGGGCGAACTGGAAGCGGCCTTGGGCAAGTTCCTTGGAGTCATTCCCTCGACCGCGGTTGCCGGTCGTACCGACGCCGGAGTCCACGCCCGCGGCCAGGTGGTCTCTTTCGAGGCGGACGGCCTCGATGTCGACCGCCTCGCCAGGTCACTCAACTCGATGCTGGGCGGGGAAATCGTCATTACCCGTTGCTCTACAGCTCCGGACGGCTTCAATGCGAGGTTCTCCGCGACGAGCCGCACCTACCGGTACGCGGCAAGCATGGCCCCCTATGTCGACCCGACCCGGCGGCGATACATCTGGAGGCTCCCTGGAGAGATCGACCCCGATTCCTTGGAGAGGGTTGCTGAGCACTACGTAGGGGAGAGGGACTTCACATCTTTCTGCAGATCGGTCGAAGGCAAGAGCAATGTCCGCCGTGTCGAGGAAGCGAGGTGGGAAGTGCTCGACGCAGGCCTGCTGGTGTTCCGGGTGACCGCCAACGCCTTCTGCCACCAGATGGTCCGGTCCCTTGTGGGTCTCTGTTACGACGTCGCCCGGGGGTATAAATCGCTGGATGGCGTCGAAGAAATCATCCTCGGGGCGGATCGTTCCAGCTTCGGAACGGTGGCACCGCCACACGGTCTGACCCTGTGGGAAGTAAGCTATCCAGCGATTTCCCTTTGACTTCCCCCGCGTTTACCATATGGGAGTTCCCGCAGCGGAACCGTTTCCCCAAACGCACCCGGCAGAATTCAGGGTGAATTCAACCTGCGGAGGCAGTTTTCAATGAAGAGAAACAAGACTTATTCGCCCAAGGCCGGAGACGTCCAACGATCCTGGTGGGTCGTCGACGCGACTGGTCTTCCCCTGGGTCGACTCGCGTCCGAGATTGCCCAGGTTCTTCGCGGAAAGAACAAGCCCACCTACGCACCTCACGTCGATGGCGGTGACTTCGTGGTCGTCATCAACGCCGAAAGGATCGCGGTCACCTCGGACAAGAGCCAGTCGAAGATCTACTACCGGCACTCCGGTTACCCCGGCGGGATCAAGGCTGAGACCTTCGAGCGCCTGCTCGAACGGCGCCCTGAGGCCATTGTGGAACGTGCAGTTGTCGGTATGCTGCCCAAGACCAAGTTGGGCCGGCAAATGGCCCGCAAACTGAAGGTTTACGCCGGTAGCGAGCACGAGCACTCGGCTCAGCAGCCCCAACCCCTCGAATTCGACATCCGAAAGGTAGAAGTCTGATGCCCAAGCCCTTGACCCAGACCACGGGACGCCGGAAGGCATCCGTCGCCCGTGTTCGCTTCTACGACGGATCGGGCTCGGTGACCCTCAACGGTCGCACCCTCGAAGACTATTTCCCGACCATGGCCGGTCGGATGCGGGTCATGGAGCCGCTGCAGCTCACCGACTCACAGGGTCGCTTTGACATCCACGCCAAGCTCGAAGGTGGAGGAACCACCGGACAGGTCGATGCGCTCCGTCTCGGCATTGCCCGGGCTCTGATCGAACTCGACCCATCTCTCCGCCCGATCCTGAAGAAGGCCGGTCTCCTCACCCGCGACGCCCGCGTGGTTGAGAGCAAGAAGTACGGTCTGCGCAAGGCCCGCAGGGCACCGCAGTACACCAAGCGGTAAATGGAAGCCCAGTCCTGATGGCCGACCTCCGTCGTCTCCTCGACGATGGAAAGAACATTTTCGGAACCGACGGCGTTCGCGGCGCCGCCGGGTCCGAGCTCACTGTTGAACTCGCACTCGCAATCGGTCAGGCTGCGGGCTCCTACCTGAATGGCGGTCCGGTCCTCATTGGCCGCGACACCCGCCGCTCCGGACCCATGCTCTCGGCAGCCCTCGGCGCCGGCTTCCAATCGGTTGGCATCGACACCATCGATGTCGGGGTGATGCCGAGCGGTGGCATCAGCCAGCTCACAGCAACCTCGGCCGCGACGATGGGCGCAGTGGTCTCTGCGTCGCACAACCATGCCGCAGACAACGGGATCAAGCTGCTCTCATCACGCGGCTCGAAATTGCCCGACCACGTCGAACACGACATCCAGGACCGTCTGCGCGACGCCGGCTCGAAGATCGCCATCGGCGATGGCATCGGCACTGGCCACGAGGACCGGGATGCGATGTACCGCTACCTCGACCACCTGGTGAAGGCGTCGAAGTACAACCTCTCCGGTGTCCAGATTGCAATCGACTGCGCCAACGGCGCTGCCTACAAGGCGGCGCCAGAATTGTTCTCGCGGCTGGGTGCGGACATCGCCTGTTTCAGCGACGCCCCCGACGGGACCAATATCAACCTCAACTGCGGCGCGACCCACCCCGAGGCGCTGGCTACAGCCGCCAGGGGGAAGATCGGACTGAGCTTCGACGGTGACGCCGACCGCCTCATCGTCGTCGACGAGAACGGTGAGGTCGCCAACGGAGACGTCGTGATGGCGATCATTGCCCGGCACCTCAAGTCCCAGGACCAGTTGAAGAACAACCTGCTCGTCGCCACCGTGATGTCGAACCTCGGATTGCACAAGGCGATGAAAGAGGTCGGAGTCGAACTGGTCACGACCCGCGTCGGTGACCGCTACGTGATGGAAGCACTGGAGGAGCGGAGGGGACTGCTGGGAGGGGAGCAGTCAGGTCATATCATCTTCACCGACACCGGGAACACCGGCGACGGTCTGATGACTGCGGTGCGGCTGCTCAACGTCGTTGCGGGCACCGGCAAGGAGCTGCGCGATCTCCGTGCCGGGGCAATCACCGAATACCCCCAGGTGCTCGTCAATGTGCCGATCCGACGCGGCGCCGACATCGAAGGCGCCAGCGAGCTCTGGGATGAGGTCGGTGACATCGAATCCCTTCTCGGGGAGGACGGGAGAGTCCTGGTGCGGCCATCGGGGACCGAGCCCTTGGTGCGGGTCATGGTCGAAGCCCTTACGGGAAAGCAAGCCACCGACTACGCTGACCGTCTCGCAGCAACAGCTGCAGACGTACTCGGAAGAGAGGTGTAGGCGGCAAGACCAACACTGGGTGTAACAAACCAATAGCGCCAGACCTCGCGTACAGCGAGGTGACGAGGAGGAAGGTCATCGAATCATTCGGCGGATGCCTTCCCGGCCGGCCCGGTCGTAAACCATCAGATGAAACCCCGGAAGTGATTCCGGTTCACAGAAGCTGATGGTCGGGTAAGTCAGGTTCCTGACTTCGCACACCCTTTTTTCAGGTAATTTTCTCCTCGACTGCGCCACCCGAACCCGGGCGCGCCTGTCAATGAATGCAAAGGTGTATCGATATGTGTGGAATCGTTGGATACGTTGGCCCGCGTGAGCCAATAGACGTGCTGGTGCCGGGCCTGGCCCGACTGGAATATCGGGGGTACGACTCGGCGGGAGTCGCCCTCAACTACGAAGGCAAGCTGACCGTGCGCAAAGGTGCCGGTCGCATCGCCGACCTGGAGAAGCTGCTCGCCGACGACCCGCCCCCGACCGCAGTCTCCGGAATCGGACACACCCGCTGGGCCACCCACGGGGCGCCCAATTCGATCAATGCCCATCCCCACTTCGACTGCGACGAGAGCGTCGTTGTTGTCCACAACGGGATCATCGAGAACTGGGCCGACCTCAAGGCGAAGCTAGAGGCCGACGGTCACACCTTTCGCAGTGACACCGACACCGAGGTCGTGGCCCATCTGATTGAGTCGATGTCCGACCTCCCGCTTGTCGACGCAGTGCGCGCAGCGATGAACATTGCCGACGGCGCCCTCGCACTTGCGGTCAGCAGGTCAGACGAGCCCGGTGTTCTGGTGGGAGCACGGCGTGGTTCGCCGCTGGTCGTGGGTCGCGGCGAAGGGGAGAACTTCCTCGCCTCAGATATTCCGGCTTTCCTCGAGCACACGAGGAACATGGTCGTTATCGACGACGACAGGGTGGTCGAGGTCACCGCCACCACCGTGAAGGTCACCGACCTCGAGGGGAACGCAGTCGTCCCCGACGAGCGGGTTGTGGAGTGGGACCTGGAAGCGGCTGAGAAGGGCGGATATCCGACCTTCATGCTCAAAGAGATCCACGAACAGCCTCACGCAATCACCGACACCCTTGCCGGCCGCGTCGAAGACGGGCGGGTCATCCTGCGTGAGTTGAAGATCGACCCCGAGATCCTCCGTGAGTCCGACAAGGTGTTCGTGGTCGCCTGCGGCACGTCGTACCACGCGGCGATGATGGCCAAGTACGCGATCGAGCGGTGGACCCGTATGCCCGTCGAGATCGACATCGCCTCCGAGTTCCGATACCGCGACCCGGTGCTCAACTCGCACTCACTGGTGATCGGCATCAGCCAATCCGGGGAGACCATCGACACGCTTGCCGCGATCCGGTATGCCAAGGCTCAGGGGTCGACGGTGATCGGGGTTTCCAACGTGGTCGATTCGGCGCTGGCCCGGGAAGCAGACGCCGTCCTCTACACCCGCGCCGGCCCCGAGATCGGTGTCGCCGCCACCAAGACTTTTACCACCCAGCTGGTAGCAATGCAGCTGCTCGGCCTCTATCTCGCCCAGGTCCGTGGGGCGATGGACCCCGGTGCCGTGGAATTGCTGGTCCACGACCTCAACCGCCTCCCCGCCCAGGTCGAGTCGGTGTTGGAGCAGTCGGATGCCATCGAGGAGTTGACCCGCGACTGGGCCGACGTCCGCGACTACTTCTTTCTGGGGCGCTCCGGGGATTTCCCGGTGGCGATGGAGGGGGCGTTGAAGCTCAAGGAAATCGCCTACGTGCGGGCTGAGGGGTATGCCGCCGGTGAGATGAAACATGGTCCGATCGCCCTCATCGAAGAAGGCGTGGTGGTCATCGGTGTCGCCACCGACAGCCACGTCACCAAGAAGACGCTGGCCAACATGGAGGAGATGAAGGCGCGGGGCGGGACAATCGTCCTCGTCGCCGAAGAGGGAGACGACGTTGGTGCCGTCGCCGATCACCTGATCCGGGTTCCTTCCGGGCCCGACCTGCTCTGCACCGTGACGGCTGTCGTCCCCCTGCAACTGATTGCATATCATGTCGCGACAGCCAAGGGATTGGACGTCGACAAACCCCGCAACCTGGCGAAGACTGTGACCGTTGAATGAGTATTTGGAAATGAGCCCTTGAGATGAAGATCCTCGGCCTCGGGGTCGACCTCTCCGATATCGACCGGGTCGAAGGAGTGCTCGACAGGTACCCGCGCTTTGCCGAGCGCTGCTTCACCGAGCACGAGCGGGAGTATGCGTTCCGGTTCGCAAAACCGGCACGCCGATTCGCCGCCAGGTTCGCCGGAAAAGAAGCGGTGATGAAGTCCCTCGGCCTCGGATTTCGCCAGATCGGCTGGCAGGAAATCGAGATCACCGGAGGGGGCAAGCCCACGGTGAACATGTTCGGGCGCGCCGAGCGGAGGGCCCGGATGCTGGGGGTGACCGAGGTTCTGGTGACCATCACGCACACCGATTCGTCGGCGCTGGTAATGGCCGTGGCAGTGGGTGACCACGACTGAACCGGCGTTAGCCTCTACCCGGTGAGACCTGTTGTCACCGCTGATGAGTACCGGAGGGTAGACCGCGCCTATGAGGGCGACCTCGACGCGGCAATGGACCGGGCCGGACACGCGGTGGCCCTGGCTGCGGTACGCGCCGGCGCCGGGTACGGGAAGAAGGTCGCCGTCCTTGCGGGGCCGGGGAACAACGGGGGCGACGGCTATGTGGCGGCGCGCTATCTGGACGGTCGTGGTGTCGCCGTGACGGTTCTTGCCCTGAGCCCGCCTAAGACACCGGAGGCGAAGCGTGCGGCAGAGTCGGCTCGATCTGTCGGCGTCCGGGTCACCGGACTCGTCGAGCCCGATGACGAGGACGTAGTAGTCGACGCGCTATTCGGCGGGGGCGTCAGAGGCGGGTTGCCGGGTGAAGTGCTCCCCTGGATCAAGACACCTGCACCCGTGGTCGCCGTCGACTTTCCCACCGGACTCGACCCCAACTCCGGAAAAGTCGAGGAGCAAGCCTTCCGGGCTGTCGAGACCGTCACCTTCGGCTCCCTGAAGACCGGGCACGTCCTGGGTCGGGGCCCGGACCTCTGTGGTGAGGTCACTGTCGCCGACATCGGTATCGAAGGAGGCACCCCTTCGATGTATGTGGCAACGGCAGAAGACGCTGTCCGGCCGGTGAGAGAGCGGAACACGTACAAGTGGAAGGCGGGAGCGGTCCTTGTGGTCGGAGGATCGACCGGTCTCAGTGGCGCCGCCGTCCTTGCGGCGCGTGGGGCGATCCACTTCGGGGCCGGTTCTGTGGCAATCGCCAGCCCCGACCGCCGGGCCGTGGTCTCCAACACGGTCGAGTTCCCCACCTTCGAATTGGACCAAGCGGTGGAGCGACTCGACCGCTTCGATGTCGTCGTGCTCGGTCCCGGACTGGCCGCCGAGGACCTACCCAAGTCTCTGCCCGTCGCCGAATCGGCGACATCGCTTGTTATCGACGCAGGGGGACTCGAGCCCGAGGTTCTGGCTGTGTTGCAGGACAGGGAGGTCGAATTCGTCCTGACCCCACACGCTGGCGAATTCGAGAGGCTGACCGGGCGCCGCGGGGGAACCTTCTCGGTTCGCGCCTTGGCCGACAACCTGGGTGGTGTGGTCCTGCTGAAGGGAAACCCGACACGCATCTCCGACGGAGGCCTCCCGGTCCTGGTGACCACCGGTGGCCCCGAACTGGCAACGATCGGGACCGGTGATGTCCTCACGGGGATGATTGCGGCCTTGATCTCCCGGGGTGTCCAACCCCGCGATGCCGCCGTCACCGCCGCCTACTATCACGGCATCGCAGGTGCAAAGATCAGTGCTGGAGGCCCGATTACCGCTTCCGACCTCGCAGCTGCCGTGGGAAGTTACGCGTGGTGAGACCCACCTACGCCACTGTGGACCTCGGTGCCATCCAGAGGAACGTCCGGGCTATCGCTGCGGTAATTGCTCCGTCGGAGGTTTGCGCGGTGGTCAAGGCCGACGGATACGGCCACGGGGATGCCCCGGTGGCAATGGCCGCGTTCGAGGCGGGAGCGACCCGTCTCGCCGTCGCTCTGGTCGAAGAGGGGATCCGGCTCCGCGAGGCCGGGGTCGAGGGACCGATCCTCGTCCTGTCGGAGCCAACACCGGACGCTGCTGCAGAATTCGGCAGGTGGGATCTCACCCCGACCGTGTACAGCACCGATTTTGCCGACGCACTGTCATCTGTCGGTTTCGGATCCGGAGTCCACATCAAGATCGACACCGGCATGCACCGTGTGGGCGTCAGTCCGACGCAATTGCCCGCACTCGTCGGCCAGGTGCGCCGGCATCGCCTCGAAATCGAGGGAGTCTTCACCCACTTCGCTGTTGCCGACGAAGATCCCGATTTCACCCGCGGCCAGATCGAGCGCTTCGATGAGACCGTTGACTTCGACGTCCCGGTGACGCACCTCGCCAATACCCCTGGGGCCCTGCTGTTTCCGGAGTCGAGGCGCAGCTTCTCCAGGATCGGCATCGGAATCTATGGCCTCCACCCCTGTGAAGCCACCAGGAAGGTGGTGAACCTGGAACCGGCCATGGCCATTACCACACGGGTCTCCCACGTCCAGAGGCTTTCTGCCGGAACGAGGCCGTCTTACGGGCGGATCACCCCGCTGAAGGAGGACTCCACGGTGGTCACGATCCCGATCGGCTACGCGGACGGCTTCTGGAGGAACCTTTCGCGCGGTGGCCGGGTGCTGATCGGTGGCGAGAGCCACCCAGTTGCGGGAACGGTGACTATGGACCAGACGATGGTGGCGGTCGGTGATGCCGGGGTAGCGGTTGGTGACGAGGCGGTGCTGATCGGCCAGCAAGGGTCTTCTTCGATTTCAGCGGACGAATGGGCGGATCGGTTGGGGACCATCTCCTATGAGGTTGTCTGTTCCATCGGGCCCCGTGTGCCCCGCCGGTACCTCTCGTGAATGAAACGATCACGGCAGTCGCCGGTATCGAAGTCGGGCACTGGACCGATTCTGTATCTGGTACCGGGTGTACGGTCATCACGCTGCCAGAGCCCAATGTCGTTGCCAGTGAGGTCCGCGGAGCAGCCCCCGGAACCAGGGAAACGGCGCTGCTTCAGCCCGGGATGCGGGTTGAGCAGTGCCAGGCCATCCTGCTCACCGGCGGCAGTGCGTTCGGATTGTCCGCAGCCGACGGTGTCGTTTCGGCACTCGAGACCGACGGGCGCGGGTACGAGACCCCGGCTGCCAGGGTCCCGATCGTGCCGGCAGCCGTCATCTACGACCTATCTGTTGATAGCCCAACCCGGCGACCCGGTCCAGAGGAGGGCCGGGCCGCCTATGAGGCTCGCTCCGACGGGCCTGTCCCGATGGGGCGGGTCGGAGCCGGTACCGGGGCCACGGCGGCCAAATGGCGCGGCTTGCAGCACAGGGTGCCGGGAGGTGTCGGTAGCGCAACGAGGACGGCTGGCGCTGCGACCGTCGGAGTCCTCGTCGTTGCCAACCCGTTGGGCGACGTGTTCACCGTCGACGGCCGGTCGCTGACCGGGGGCCGGCACGAGCCCGGGCCGATGGACTTCTCGCCACCGCCCCTGACCAATAGCACCTTGATCGTCGTCGCCACTGATGCCCGTTTGACCCGGGTCGAGCTCACCAGGGTTCTGGTGCGAACCCACGATGCTCTCGCAGTTTGTGTCCGGCCCGCGCACACCAGGTACGACGGGGACGTGGCCTTTGCAGTGTCATGCGGTGAGGTAGAGTCCGGTGTCGACGAGGTCTCGGAGGCCGCATTCGGGGCAACAGCGGCGGCGATTGAATTGGCCGTTCGCGGGGCAAATTGATGACTCCCTATCCTTGTATTCTTAAATGATCGAAGTCTCATGCCCCGACCCCGAACATACCCTTGCTCTCGCCAGCCGGGTCGCACCCCTGGTCCGTCCCGGTGATCTGATTGTCCTTGCCGGCTCGCTCGGTGCAGGTAAGACCTTGTTCGCCGGGGGTCTGGCATCGGGGCTCGGCGTCGAAGAGGATGTGGTGAGCCCGTCCTTTGTCCTGGTCAGGCAGTATCAGAGCGGCTTTCTCCCTTTCATCCACGCCGACATCTACCGATTGAGCAGCATCAACGAGTTCGAGGATCTCGATGTCTTCGAAATCGCCCGCGACGGGGTCCTCGTGATCGAGTGGGGCGATGCGATCGAGGCCACCCTTCCCACCGACCATCTGCGGGTGCGGATCGACGTCACCGACGAAGATATCCGGGTCATCACCTTCGAGCCCTTTGGCTCCTGGCCGGACCGGGACTGGGAGTCTGTGATATGAAGTATCTCGCTATTGAGACGGCCACCCCCGGGGCTTCCGTTGCCGTGGTCGAGGACGGGACGACGTTGGCCACGGCCTCGAGGGTCGACCGTGTCGGGCACGCCACCTTTCTCGTCCCCGCAATCGATTTCTGCTTCGACCAGGTCGGCTGGTCGCCATCCGACCTCGACGCCGTGATCGTAGACATCGGCCCCGGCCTCTACACCGGGATCCGGGTCGGGCTGGCCACTGCCCAGGGCCTCGCCGCTGCCTTCGGCATACCTCTGGTTCCAGCCAATTCACTCGACGCCATCGCCCTCGAGGCCCGGACCGGTCACAGGCTCATTTGGGCAGTTGTCGATGTGCGCCGCGACGAGTTTGCACTGGCCTGCTACCGACCGGTTCCCGGAGGTGTCGTCAAGGAAGGGTCCGTGGGTCTGGTCAGCACCGAAGTGCTGCGGGCCCGGTTGGTCGAGAGCCCGGAGCAGAGCCTGGTTGTCGGAGACGTCAACGCACTGCCCGATGGCTTCGTCAACGGAATCCATCGCGCCAAGGTGGGTCGGCCCCGCTACCCGTACGCGGTGGCCCTGGCCGAAGTTGGCCGGGGACGGTTCGAAAAGGGGAACTACCCGGCGCCCGACGACATCCGTCCCATGTATCTGCGGGACGCGGACGTGACCATCAACTGGGAGAAAGTCCGTCAGGAGGGCCCGTGGGGTCGAAAGTGACAGAGATCAGACCCTTGAGCCCCGAGGACGTTGCCACTCTGGTGGCGATGGAGTCGGCCAATCAGCCCCGCCCATGGTCGGAAGGTGTGTTCAACGACGAGTTGACGGCCGACAGCCGGGTGTATCTCGGCGTCGTCAACGGTGAGTCGCTGTACGGCTTCGGCGGGATGGTCCTCTCCGGCGACGAGGCCCACATCACCAACCTGCTCGTCGCTCCCGACCAGCGACGCAAAGGTTTTGCCCGCAGGTTGATGGTGGGCCTGATCGACGCTGCGCGCGATATGGGCGCCCGGCACCTCACTCTCGAAGTCAGGTCGCGCAACCAGGCCGGGATCAGGCTGTATCAGCGGTTCGGGATGGCGCCGGTTGGATTAAGGAAGGGGTACTACGGCGACGATGATGCCCTGATCCTCTGGGTGCACGACATCGACTCATCCCTCTATGGAGCGAAACTGGACTCCCTGCGATGAATCCCATGATCCTCGCCTTCGAGACCAGTTGTGACGAAACTGCCGTCGCAGTCGTCCGCGGCACCGAAGCCCTCTCCAACGTGATCTCTTCACAGGTCGACCTCCACGAGCGGTTCGGAGGTGTGGTCCCTGAACTCGCGGCCCGGGCCCACGTCGAATCGATCCGATCCCTGACCCACCACGCCCTCAATGAGGCCGGCGTCCACCCCGATGACCTCGACGGGATCGCCGCTACGGCGGGCCCGGGCCTGGTCGGAGCGTTGTTGGTCGGGCATAGCTTCGCCAAGGCGACGGCTTGGGCGCGCCAGCTCCCCTTCGTCGGCATCGACCACATGGAAGGCCACCTGATGGCACCCAGGATCGAACACGAGGGCTTCCAGCCACCGGCAGTGGTATTGCTGGCCTCGGGCGGCCATTCCCAGATCGTCCACGTGCGGGACTGGGGTGAGTACGAGGTTCTCGGCAGCACCATCGACGACGCCGCAGGTGAGGCCTTCGACAAGTTGGCCAGGCTCATGGGCTTGGGCTTCCCCGGCGGCCCGGCCATCGACCGTATCGCTGTCGACGGCGACTCATCGACAGTGAACTTTCCCCGCGCCCTTCCCGACCGGCCCTACCACTTCTCGTTCAGCGGGCTCAAGACCTCGGTGTCCACGTTCATCGATAAGGCCGCCAGATCTGGTGAGCTTCCCCCGATCGAAGATGTCGCGGCCTCCGTCCAGGAGGCGATCGTCGACGTCCTGGTCGCAAAGACTTTCCAGGCGGTCGATGACACGGGGGCGACCACGGTAGGAGGCGGCGGGGGAGTCCTTGCCAATACCCGGCTCAGGGCACGTTTCGCCGAAGAGGCGGATAAAAGGGGCTTGAATCTCTGTTTGCCCTCACCGCTGCTGTGTACCGACAACGCAGCGATGATCGGTGTTGCCGGTGGATTCTGGCTGTCGCGGGGACGGATCACCGACTGGGCTGAAAACGTCGATCCCGGCCGGGTTTTGGGATCAGCCCTTGGCTGACGGTGCACCCCGCCGTATCGCGTTCGTCACCGCCAGGTATCCGCCGATGCGCACATCCGGGACATACCGGGTCGAGGCAGTCATGGAGTTCCTCCCCCGACACGGTTTCGAGATCGAGGTGGTCACTCTCCCCACCGAATGGATGGAGTACCAATCCCGCCAGGAACTCGCCGGGATTGCCGTCGATGCCCACCAGCCGGAAGGCGCCACCGATCGTTTCATCCGCTATCTCTCGACAGTGCGCTACCTGAATTGGCTGCAGCGGGCGATCCTGGTCCCCGATCTTCTCGCCCTCTGGGCACGTGCCGCAGCCCGCAAGATGGCCCGGGAACTCGAGGGAATCGACCTCGTGTACGGCACCTCTCCGCCTTACAGCGGCATCGTCGCCGCGCAACGTCTTGCAGACGCACTCGGTGTTCCTTGTGTTCAGGAACTGCGCGATCCGCCTAGTTTCCATCGCGCCCTCCGCCGGCGTAGCCGCTTCTATATCTGGCGGATGGTGCGCTTCGAGCGGCGGTACCTGAGCCGGGCGAACCAGATCATCACCGTCACCCCGCGAACCAGACTCCGCCTGCTCGACCTTCATCCTGGCCTCGACCCGGACAGGATGCATGTCGTCACCAACGGCTATCCCGACATCGACGTCGATCCGACGCTCGCCGGACGAGACCCCGACAAGTTCACCGTCACCTATGTCGGCACCTTCCAGGGGAGCGTCAAGGCCAGAGAGTCGAGCGTGTTCACTCCTGCGGTGCTGATGGAGGGGCTCACTGCCCTGCCGGCGGAGAAAGTGAGCCTTCGCATCGTCGGAAGCGTGTCGGGCCAACAGAAGAAGAACCTGAAGAAGCTCGACCCCAATGGCGTGACCGAGTTCGTGGGCCTGGTCGACCGGGAGGTGGCACTGGCCGAGACCGCCGCCGCCGATGTCGCGGTGATTCTCGCCGACGACGACGACTGGTGGATCGGTCGGAAGGCATTCGAATATCTGAGGCACGCACACACCATCCTTTCCGTTGTCCCGCCGGGTGACACGACCGACCTGTTGGAGTCGCATTCTCGATCTGATGTGGTCTCCCCTAACGACCTGGGAGCGATCCCCGCCGTCCTGCAACGTCGCTTCGACGAGTGGAGCAGGGGAGAGTGGGAGAGGGGACCGCTCCCGGACCAGATCCAGACCGACGAGTCGTGTGTTGCTGGTATCGCCGGGGTCCTTTCAACGACAATTGACGGCTGAACACGACTGCGCGCCCGATCCGAGCCGGACGCGCTCAACCTCGATTTAGCACTCACCCCGGTCGAGTGCTAGTGTTGGCTGGCACTCACCACGTGAGAGTGCTAACCGGGAAAGTTCGTGGCCGGGCGGTTTCTCAGCCAGGCATGCGATCGATTTTCTCAGATGAAATGCAGCTAATTGCTCAAGGAGGAGCCAATGAAGCTTCAACCGCTTGGTGATCGAGTGGTCGTCAAGTCCAACGACGATGCGGAGACAACGACCGCGTCAGGACTTGTGATCCCCGACACCGCCAAAGAGAAGCCGCAAACCGGCGAAGTCGTAGCCGTGGGCCCGGGTGCCCGTGACGATGACGGAGATCGGATTCCGATGGAAGTATCCGTCGGGGACAAGGTTCTCTATTCCAAATTCGCAGGCACAGAAGTCAAGCTGGATAGCGACGAGTATCTCGTCCTATCCGAGCGTGACCTTCTGGCCATTGTCAAGTAGAGGAGCCGAATAATGCCAGCTAAAGAACTTCGCTTTAACGAAGAAGCCCGCAAGGGTCTGCAGGCGGGTGTTGACAAGCTCGCTGACACCGTAAAAGTCACACTCGGCCCCAAGGGTCGCAACGTCGTCCTCGAGAAGAAGTGGGGCTCGCCCACCATCACCAACGACGGTGTAACCATTGCCAAAGAAATCGAGCTCGAAGATCCGTGGGAGAACATGGGCGCAAAGCTCGCCTATGAAGTCGCCAACAAGACAGACAACGTCGCCGGTGACGGCACCACAACCGCAACTGTCCTTGCCCAGTCAATGGTCAAAGAGGGTCTGCGACAGGTAGCCGCTGGCGCCAATCCGATGGAGCTGAAGCGCGGTATCGAATCCGCCGTCGAAGCTGCCGTCAAGGCGATTGGCGAGATGGCCCGCGACATCGAGACCACCGAGGAGATCGCCCATGTTGCTGCCATTTCGGCCAACAACGACGACTCGATCGGCAAGGTCATCGCTGACGCGATGGACAAGGTCGGCAAGGACGGGGTCATTACGGTCGAAGAAGGCCACACCTTCGGGCTCGAGCTCGAGTTCACCGAGGGTATGCAGTTCGACAAGGGCTACAGCTCTGCGTACTTCATCACCGATCCCGACCGTCAGGAAGCAGTCCTCGAGGACCCGTACATCCTGATCGCCAACCAGAAGGTCACATCGGTTAACGATCTGGTCCCGGTACTCGAAAAGGTCATGTCGACCGGAAAGAGCGTGCTCATCATCTCTGAGGACGTCGAAGGTGAGGCACTTGCCACACTCGTCGTCAACAAGATCCGCGGCACCTTCTCCTCCGTCGCCGTCAAGGCCCCCGGGTTCGGCGAGCGCCGCAAGGCCATGTTGCAGGACATTGCGATCCTCACCGGTGGAACGGTCATCTCCGAGGAAGTCGGTCTCAAGCTGGAGAACGTCACCCTCGACATGCTGGGCCGTGCCCGCAAGGTGGTCATCACCAAGGACGACACAACCATCGTCGATGGTGGTGGCACCGAGGCCGATGTCAAAGCTCGGATCAAGCAGATCGAGCGCGAAATCGAAGCAACCGACTCGGACTGGGATCGTGAGAAGCTCAACGAGCGTCTTGCCAAGCTGTCCGGTGGTGTTGTCGTGATCAAGGTCGGCGCTGCCACTGAAGTCGAGCTCAAGGAGAAGAAGCACCGCATCGAGGATGCCGTCTCTGCCGCACGTGCTGCGGTCGAAGAGGGAGTCGTCCCCGGTGGTGGCGTAGCCCTGCTCAGGGCCCAGGAAGCCATCGACAAGGTGCGCGGCGGAACCACGGATGAGAAGGCCGGTCGCCAGATCGTCCGCCGTTCGATGGAAGAGCCGCTTCGCCAGATTGCCTTCAACGCCGGTTTCGAAGGCGGCGTGGTAGTCGAGACGGTCCGCAACGGTGAGGGGTCCTTCGGGTTCAACGCCGCCACGGGCAAGTTCGAGGACCTGATCGCGGCCGGTATCCCCGACCCGGCAAAGGTAACCCGGTCGACGCTGCAGAACGCGGCCTCGATTGCAGCTCTGCTGCTCACGACCGAGGCGCTTGTCGCTGAGAAGAAGGAAGATCATCCCTCGATGCCAGCCGGCGGCGGTGGAGACCACGGAATGGACTTCTAGGGCAACCACCCTCGAATCTATGAGAAAGGGGCCACCTTCGGTGGCCCCTTTCGCGTTCCTAAGGCGCAGCGTCTCATATTTGATCGCTGGGCGAAACAGAAAGCGCCCGCCTGATGGATTCGACCACATAGCTGGGCTGGCGGGTGATGTCCTCCCAGGTGAAACGGAGGATGCGCCAGCCCGCAAGTTGTGCCAGGTTGTCCCGGTGACGGTCGGCCTGGAAGGCTTCGGGCGCTCCGTGCCATTGCTGACTGTCGCCTTCGACGATCAGCCTTTCGTCTATGTATGCGATGTCGACACGGCCGTTCGTCGACTTCAGCCACGGTGGCCGGTACTGCGAGGTGGGTAGGGGGAGTCCGGCTGTCGAAATCAGGTCGTGCAGCCGTGTTTCGAGTGTGCTTTCGGAGACGACATATCCACCCAGTCTCGGATGCAGTACGGTTCTCAGCTTAGTTACTCCCGGCTTGCCCCTTCGAGCCAGCGACTCGAGTCGGGAGGAGACCTCTTCGTAGCTGGTCATCCCTCGTCGCTTCGCATCATCGAGGATGGAAGCGAGCCGCTTCTTGCCGATCACACCGGCCAGGTCGACGATGGTTCGCGTTGCGTCCGTTGTCGGGATCCCTTTGATCTTCACGACATCTGTCTCGCTGAGATCCGTCACCTGATGGACCACGACCGGGCCGAATCGGTTGCTCTTGCGGGTAGGGACGGTTACGGCCACGATCTCCGGGCTGAGTCCATCGAGGCCATGGAGTCGCGCTGCGGAATGGTGAGAAGCTACGGCGTCGAGTGCGTGGGTGGCGGCGAGAAGAGTCGTTCGCTCCGCCTCCATTACACCTGGCTGGACATAGAGTCCTTTAGCGACGGGAATCAGATGTCCGGTTTGGACACGCCGAGTGAGGGTCGCCGGCTTCATGCCCAGAGCGAGCGCGTCGGACCTCGTAATCACACCGCTGTTGTCGGCCAGGAATCTGAGAAGCCTGGCCTCGCCTTGTGCCATGGAAAGACAATGGCAAACTCCCGGCTCCCTGTGAAGGGGGTTGTTCTCTCCCGGCTACGAATCACATTTGATACGTCACGCCTTAGGAACGCGATTCCATGCGTCTACTCCGCGGCCCCCAGGTCGGCCAGATACCGCTTGAGGCGATTGGTGTCGGCGTCGGACCATCCGTCGGGGTCGATCACGGCCATCCAGGCGTCGGCGTTTGCCTGTTTGCTGTAGAGGTGGCCGTACCCCTCGGGGACTGATCCTGCAGCAGCAGCATCCATGAGGACCTGCCACATCGTCACCAGCGGGATCCAGACGAAGCCTTCGACGATATCCGGGCTGCGCTGGCCCTCGCGCAGCCAGTCGGGCTGGTCGAGGAGAAGGCTCGGTGTGAAGAAGACAACCGGGTCGGAGGCGTTCTGGAGATACAGGACGCGGGTATCACCCCACTCACCGGTTGGTATGGAGATAGCGCTTGTCTCGTTGGTGAACCTGACGGTACGGCCTTGTTTGTATACAGGTGTTGCTGGAGTGCTGCCAGGATCCCGGTCGGCGACGAGCTGGGTCCACAAGCCACTGATGAACGGCGGCCCGACCATGAGGGCGCCGTCGATCGGGGCGTTGATGATCTCGATCGATGTGAGGATCGACTCCACGCCATACGAACCGAGCGAGAGCCCGTAGAGGTAAAGCTCCGGTCGGGAATCCTCGGGGAGACGGGACCAATGGTCGTGGATGGTGTCGAACACGACCCTGGAAGTCTGCCTCACCTCATCGGCATCCGCGAGAAGCGAGAGCACGCTTGACAGATACGAGTACTGGACGCCAGCTACAGCGACATCGCCGTTGGTCACATACTCGAGTGCGTCAATCGCATTCGACTCGACTTTGCCGGTCCCGGTGGTGGTGGCCACCACGAGTACATCCCTTTCGAAGGCGTCGGTCCTGATCAACTCCTCGAGGACCAGCAGGGCACGATCCTCGAGGGTTTCCGCAGACTTGAGGCCGACGTAGATCCGGATCGGCTCGAGGGCACCGCCGCCATGAAACTGGTTCAGTTCCAACGTGGTTGGGCCGGTGGCAACGAAGTTGCGCCCTTGACGTCCCAAAGTATCCCAGTCGACGAGAGAATTTGGGCTGCCCGATCGGTTGGCAGATCCCGGCTGGCTGATTCCTTCGTCTGTTGAAGCGTCGAGCGGAGCGAGTATCTGGTTGGCACCGGCAAAAAATCCGTCGACGAGGACGCCGCTCCACAGCCCCCAGAGCAGTGCGACGAAGGCAACTCCACCCACCAGCAGGGCGAGACGTCGCGGTAGGTGTTGATCGAGCCAGTGGACGATGAAATTGAAGAGCTTCCGGAGCGAACGAGCGACGACAAGAATCAGGACGGCGACAATGGCCGCTACCGGCACGACTGAGAGCCACACAAGCGGGGTGATGGCATCCATCCCGAATGCTGCCCGGGCGGTGTTCTGCCAGCCGACGAAGTGCCAGGCGCTGAAAAGCAACAGGGCGGTGACAACGATGTACCAGACCCAGGCCACGACGCGCCAGACCCGACTCCTGGGTGAGGGCAGTTCGAGGAAACGCCAAAGCCATTGCAATGCTGCACCGAATCCGTAGCCAACCATGAAGGTAATGCCGAGCACCACCCCCTGAACCAATCCATTCTTGGGAATCATCGACGGGAGGCTGGTCAGGGCGGCGAAGACGAAACCGGTTAGCACCCCCGGGGTCGACGCGGGAGCTGACAACACTGGCGGAAGATGCTTCTTGACGAGGTCAGAAGTGTCGAATGCCCTCAACTGCTCGATCATTCCGGGCCGGAGGATACCCGCTGGCCCTGAGGCCGGCCTTGACTACAACCCGAGGCCGGTTGCGAGCTTGTCCTGGCGGGGGAGCACGACGTCGCTCCCCAAGGCTGGCCCGAGTCATCTGGGCCTGAGACCAGGGCGAACCATCATCACCATCGCCACCGCCAGGTCGCGTGCCAGCCGCTTCCAGTTGTCGGATGCTACCCATGCCAATAGCACGCCGGCGCATCTCAGCCGTTCCGCAGTGGTCAGAGGGGCCTTCGACACGGCTGTGGCCAGTTGTTGCAGGCGACGCCAATTGGGGAACACGACCTTGCCGGCATGCTCCGGGGCGAACCACACCTCTCGACGATGGAAGATCCTCTTCTGGTCCGGCATCCTTATGGATCGCTCCGGATGTTCCCGGTTGCGGAACAGGATCTCATCGACCTGTACGAATGGCCCGCGCAAGGCCAGCTCCACCATGAGGGTGCGGTCGCTACCCGTGTACGAGCCGTGTCGGCGGGTCGTTTCCAATGCACTGCGGCGAATCAGCCCGAAGACCGCCCATGGCGGCTCACCTCTGGCCTTGTCGGTGAGGATGGCGCGCATCCTGACGGAAGGCGAGGTGGATGCGGTGTCAGGTGAGTCGCCGCCCAGGGCCAATGCCTTGCCGTCGGAATCGATGATCTCATGGAGCGTGTACGCCACCACGGAGGGAGGGTCGGCTTCGAGTCGCTGGAGGCATTCTTCCAGAAACCGCGGGAGGCAGACGTCGTCATGAGCCGCCCACTTGAAGTACCTCCCCCTCGCCATGTCGAAGACCAGGTTGTAGTTCTTGACGGCACCGATGTTCTCATTCTGGCGGTGGTATCGAATCCTCGGGTCCCGCCCCGCGTACTCCTGGCATATGGCAAAGGTCGCGTCCGTGGAGGCGTTGTCCGATATGACGATCTCGAAATCCTCGAAGGTTTGGGCAAGCAGGCTGTCCAGTGCTTCCCGCAGGTAGTTCTCGCCCTGGTAGACAGGCATGCCAATCGTTATCAGTGGTGTGCGCTCAATAGATGTCATCGACCCCGCCGGGCCTAGCAAAACCCGATTCCGGCCATATAATATTCCGAAGGAGTGGAACACAAGTTGGGAGGGGCCTGTTGAAGGTAGCGATTCTCGCTGGGGGAATGGGGACGCGGCTCGCCGAGGAGACCGAGGTCCGGCCGAAGCCAATGGTCGAAATCGGAGGACGACCCATCCTCTGGCACATCATGCGCCAGTACGATCACTACGGGTTTCGCGATTTCGTGATCGCCCTCGGCTACAAGGGAGATCACATCAAGAGGTACTTCACCGAGTATCACCGTTCGGTGCGCAGCGTGCGGGTCAGCCTCGGTACCGGATATGTGGAAACGCATGACGACGTTTCGACCGAAGACTGGACGGTGGACCTGGTCGAGACCGGCCATTGGACCAACACCGGTGGTCGGATCAAGCGGTTGGCCAGGTTCCTCGGCGACGACACCTTCTTTTTGACCTGGGGTGACGGGGTCTCTGATATCGATTTGCACAAGCTCCTCGACTTTCATCGCTCGCACGGGAAGCTGGCAACCGTCACCGCGGTGCATCCCCCTCCGCGGTTCGGGCAGCTGGTGCTGGAAGAAGGGGGCTCTGTCATCGACTTCACGGAGAAGCCGATCGACTCGGGGTGGATCAACGGTGCCTTCTTCGTGTGCGAGCCTGAGGTCTTCGACTTCATCGAGGGCGACGAGACGCAGTGGGAGAAGGAGCCCATGGAGACGCTGGCTGCCAAAGGGGAGCTGATGGCGTTTCGCCACGATGGCTTCTGGCAGCCGATGGACACGCTCAGGGACAAGGTTCGCCTCCAAGCGCTGTGGGACGAGGGCTCGCCACCGTGGCGAGTCTGGGACTGAGTGGTGAGGGTTCTCGTCACCGGCCACGACGGCTACATCGGTTCGATAATGACCCGAGTGCTCTCCGACGCCGGCCACGATGTGGTCGGTCTCGACAACTACATGTTCGAGGGGTGTCTGTTCGGTGAGCCCGCCGACACGGTACCGTTCATCCGCAAGGACATTCGCGATGTTGCGGTAACCGATCTGGACGGCTTCGACGCCATCTGCCACCTGGCCGGCATCAGCAATGACCCTGTGGGCGACCTCCGGCCCGAGCTCACCCATGAGATCAACCACCTCGCGTCAGTGCGGCTCGCTGAGAACGCAGTGGCAGCTGGAGTGGGCAGGTTCGTCTTCTCCTCCTCTTGCAGCATCTACGGTGCCAGCCCAAGAGGATGGGTGGACGAGGAGTCACCGACTAATCCGGTTACCCCATACGGGTGGTCCAAGATCCTGGTCGAGATGGATGTGGCCCAACTGGCCTCCGATGACTTCTCCCCTGTGTTCCTTCGCAACGCCACTGCCTACGGGGTCTCGCCCCGACTCCGCACCGACCTCGTAGTGAACAACATGGTCGGATACGGAGTTACCCAGGGGAGGGTGCTGATGAAGTCCGACGGATCACCCTGGCGGCCCCTGATACACATCGAGGACATCTCGCGTGCCTTTCTCGCCGCCATCGAAGCGCCCCGAGAAGCGGTTCACAATCAAGTGCTCAACGTCGGGTCGACCAATGAGAACTATCAGATCCGAGACGTCGCCTCCATTGTCGAGGAAGCGGTGCCCGGAGCCCATTTTGAGATGGCAGCGGAGGCAGGCCCTGACATTCGCGACTACAGGGTCGATTGCTCGAAGATCGCCTCGGTGCTGCCTGCATTTAAGACGAAATGGACGGTGGCCCGAGGGGCCGCCGAGCTCTATGCCGCTTTCAACAGATACGGGCTCACCGAAGAGCAGTTCTTGCGCACCCTGCTCAGGATCGGGCACATCGGCGCCGAGAGGGAGGCAGGTCGGCTCGATGAGGACCTGCGCGTCGTCGTGAGCGCCGATGCCTGAGACCTTCGGTGGCAACTACACCCTGATCTCGGCCTGTCGGTCATGCGGCAGCCCCCGTCTCTCACCGGTGATCGATCTCGGTCCGATGCCTCTTTCCGACGCCCTGGTCGCTCCCGGATCGGATCGAAGCCGCGAGCCGAAGTACCCCCTCAGCGTTGTTTTCTGCGAGGACTGCTCGTTGCTCCAGATCCTGGAGACAGTTGACGCGAGAGTCCTGTTCGGGGCCGACTATCCCTACTACTCGTCCTTCTCCGACCGTCTCGTCGAACACGCTCGGCAAAACGTGGAGGGGATCATGGAGTTGACCGGGGTGGACGGGTCGTCATTGGTCGTGGAGATCGCCTCCAATGACGGGTACCTGCTTCAGTGGTTTGTCAAGGCCGGGGTCCCCGTCCTCGGGGTGGACCCGGCCCCGGGCCCTGCGGCGGCCGCTTCGGCCCGAGGAATACCCACTCTGAACCAATTCTTCGACCTCGCTCTCGCCAAGCGGATACGCGGCGAGAAAAAAGCTGCTGACGTGATAATCGGCAACAACGTCCTGGCCCATGTCCCGGATCTCAATGGCTTTGTCGCTGCGATGGCGGAACTGCTCGCTGAGGACGGGACGATCGTCATGGAGTTCCCCTATGTTCGGGACCTGATCGAACAGCGCGAGTTCGACACGATCTATCACGAGCACCACTGCTATTTCTCGGTTGGGTCGGTACAGGGCCTCTTTCGACGCCACGGGTTGGAGCTGATCCGGGTCGAGCATCACGATATCCACGGCGGCTCGTTGCGGGTCCACTTCAGCAGGCACGGCGACCCGGATCCAGACGTCGGTCGAATCCTGGAGATGGAGGCCGAATCCGGAATGCACCACTTCGACTACTACCGCGACTTCGCGCGGGCCGTCGAGGACATCCGTTCAGATCTGGTCGAGTTGTTGGACTCGCTCCTCGAAGGTGGGGCGCGACTGGCCGCTTACGGTGCAGCGGCCAAGGGGGCGATCCTGGTCAACTCTTGCGGTATCGGGGACCGCATCGAGTACGTCGTGGACCGCAACGACCACAAGCAAGGTTTGGAGATGCCCGGAGCGTCGATCCCGATTGTTGGCCCGCCGCATCTCGTGGAGGATCCTCCCGACTACCTGCTCATCCTCGCCTGGAACTTCAAGGACGAGATCATGGGGCAGCAGGCAGCGTTCTCCGAGCATGGGGGCCGGTTCGTGATCCCGATCCCCGCACCAACCGTCCATTGATGGCAGCTGGGCCGAGGTGTGCAGCATGCGGCGGGGCCGAGTTGGAGGTCTTCTACGAGGCGACCGGCCTGCCCACTCAGACCTGTGTCCTCCTCGACACCAGGGAAGAGGCCGAGCGGTACCCGACCGGGGACCTGCGCCTCGGCTGCTGTCCCCATTGCGGGTTCATCCAGAACCTGGCCTACGACTCAGGCCTCGTCGACTACTCCCAGCCGACTGAGGAGAGCCAGGCGTTCAGCGGCAAATTCCAGGCCTTCGCCCGTGAGCTGGCGCGCGATTTGGTGGACATCCACGACTTGGCAGGCAAATCGGTTCTCGAGGTGGGGTGCGGGAAGGGGGACTTCCTGTTCCTGTTGGCGGATTACGGCATCGGCCACGGTTTGGGAATCGACCCGGGATACCTGGCCAATCGCCCCGAAACCCTGGCCGGTCGGATCGAGTTCATCAGAGATTGGTACGACGTCCGTTCCACCGAGATGACGGCCGACCTGGTCCTAAGCCGCCATTTGATGGAGCATGTCCCCAACGTGGGCGAATTCCTGCGCTGGCTGGCGGCATCCACGGAACGAACGCCGGGGGCGGCCCTTTTCACCGAGGTCCCGGACACGTTCCGGGTCTTGGAAGAAGGCGCCTTTTGGGACGTCTACTACGAGCACTGCTCGTATTTCACCGCCGGATCGCTGAACCGTGCCTTGGCTTCGGCCGGCCTCGACGTGACCGATGTCAGGAAGGGTTTCGAGGACCAGTATCTGTTGGCCACGGCACGGCCCGGGACGGGTCAACCCTTGCCGGGACTCGATGATCCGGCGAGTGTCTCCGCTTCCGCTGCTCGTTTCTCGTCGAGATCGGCAGACCGCATCTCCTTCTGGCGTGACACCGTTGGTCAGGAGCTGGTCGCCGGAAGGACAGTTGCTGTATGGGGAGGAGGCTCGAAGGCCGTTGCCTTCCTCACCACACTCGACGTGGGGCCTGTGACCGTGGTCGACATCAATCCACACAAGCAGGGGAAGTGGTTACCGACCCTCGGCATCGAGGTGGAGAGCGCCGATGCGCTTCCCGGCCTCGACCCCCAGCTGGTGATTCCGATGAACGTCGCCTACGTCGAAGAGATAGGCAGGTCCCTCGAGGCGATGGGACTCTCGCCACGGGTCCTCCCGGTCTGATCAGTTAAACGAGACCTGCTGCTGCCGCGAGCTTGTCCAGGCGGGGGAGCACGACGTCGCTTCCCAAGGGAGGAAGGTTGAAGAGTGCCCGGTCTACTCCCGCCTTCCGTAGGTCGTCGAGATGCTCCAACTTCACGCCTGAGGCGCTCACCGTGAAGGCTTCCGGGTCTCGTCCCGCCTTCTCTACCGCCTGTCGCACTTCGGTGACCTTGCCCGCGATATCGTGTCGCCCGCCGATGGGAATCCACCCGTCACAGAATTCAACCATGTGCTCGATGGTCTTCGGCCCTGCGTCCGCACCCATGAGGATCGGTGGGTGAGGGTCCTGGGCCGGCTTGGGCCAGGCCCAGGAAGGATCGAGATGGAGATGATTGCCCTCGAAGGTGGCCTCTTCTTTGGTCCAGAGCGCCTTCATCATCAGTACCTTCTCGCGGAGCAGTTCCCGCCGCTCTCCGTAGCTCACCCCGTGGTGGGCCATCTCCTCTTTGTTCCAGCCGTACCCGACGCCCACGATCACCCGCCCCGCTGACAGGTGGTCGAGCGATGCAATCTCCTTGGCTGTCCATATCGGGTCGCGCTGGGCGAGGAGGGTGATCCCGGTGCCCAGCTTGAGGTTCTCGGTGACCGCAGCCGCATAGGAGAGTGCCACAAACTGGTCGTAGCTATGCCAGTACTGCTCGGGAAGGGGAGGTGCTCCCTCCATTCCGCCCCAGGGAGTCGTTCTCGCCGAGGGGATATGGGAGTGCTCCGGGAACCAGAGTGATTCAAAACCGCGCTTCTCGACCTCCCGGGCGAGATCGTCGGGTCGAATTGCGGTATCGGTCGGGAAGATGAAAACTCCAAAGTCCATCCCACAAAGCTATCGCATGTCACTCAAAGAACACATTCGAATGAAGATCGTCGACGCCGGCCCATTGCCGTTCGACGAGTTCATGGCCCTGGCGCTCTATCACCCTGATGGGTTCTTCGGTGGGAAGACCTTGCGTTCGGAGAAGGCCGGGGATTTCTTGACCTCCCCGGAGGTCAGCCCACTTTTTGGCCAGACACTCTCCGGCTATGTTGCCGCGGAGCATCGGCGCATCGGTGATCCGTTTGCGTTGTACGAGGTGGGGGCGGGCTCGGGATCATTGCTCCGGCCCTTGCTCGAGGCCTACGAGGTCGGTGCCCATGCCATCGAGGCATCTCCGGCGGCGCGCCAGTCGTTGGAGACGACTCTCCCGCCCGACCGGATCCACGACACCCTCCAGGATGTCCCCAAGCCGCTGCGGGGCGTCGTGCTCGCCAACGAACTCGTCGACAACCTCCCGATGGCGGTGGCTCAAAGGGTCGACGGACAGTGGCGGGAGCGCTGGGTCGGCGTCGCTGGAGATGACCTCGTGTTTGTCGACGCGGAGCCCCGGCGCGAGGTGGCGGAATGGCTCGAAGCGTACGCTGGCGAGGTCGCCGACGGGGGCTGGGTCGAAGTCCAGATGCAGGCCGGCCACTGGCTGCTCGAAACCATCGAGTCGCTCGAGTCCGGCTCCATTGTGATCATCGACTACGGAGACACCGCTGAAGGTTTGCTGCCTCGGCGCGCCGATGGCACCTTGCGTACCTACCGGGCCCATCATCTTGGCCCGCACCCGCTCGACGAGCCCGGCAAGACAGATATCACCGCCGACGTAGACTTCACCGCTCTCCAAGCAGTATCCGAAAGCGCCGGCGCGACTTTCCGTCTGGTGCGGCAGGATGACTTTCTCGGTGAACTGGGGCTGCGCGATCGACTGTCCGGTCTCCGCCACGAAGAGCTCGAGGCGATGCGCGGAGGGAACGAATTGGAGCGGCTCGCGATCAGGTCGACAAGGACCGAAGTCGAGACCCTGCTCCACCCGCGCGGCCTGGGCGACTTCAGGGTTTTGGTGGTGACAATATGAAACAGCCGAATCCCGGGAACCCGAAGAGTGTCCGGAACGTCTCAAGTATGAGGTGAATTCAATGGCCCGAAAGACGATACTTATCCTGGCGATCGGCGCAATGACACTGAGCGCGTGTGGTGAGCCGGGAGAACTAGCCGGCACCACCCTTCCCGATGTGACCACAACATCGGATCTGACAACATCGACCACAACTCCGACCGTGGAGAGCACCATGCCCGAAATCCCCCAATCGAACCCCGAAACCGCCCCCGAAACTGTGGTGGAAAAGGCCGTCCTCGATCTGGTGGACCGGACCGCTGCCTCACCGGAGACCATCACGGTCGTGGCCGCCGAATCGAAGACCTGGCCCGACGGAAGCCTTGGCTGCCCTCAGCCGGGAATGTCGTACACGCAGGCACTTGTCGACGGTTCGCGGGTCCTGCTCGAGACCGATGGCCGCCTGTACGCCTACCACGCCGGCCCCGACGGAGAGCCCTTCCTCTGTGAGTCAGGGGAGAAGGATGGCGGATACGACTTCGTCCCGTCTCCTGGTTTCGACGAATAGCGTCTTCTCAGCCCAATAGAGAGAGGCGCCCGTTTCCGGGCGCCTCTCATCATCTCTATCGATCGGTTCTCTAGCGGTTGTCGACCTCGACCAGGGTGGTCCCCATTACTCCACTCGCGTTACTGTGCGAGACGGCGCCGAGATGCCACTGCCCGGTGCTAGCGCCGGTCCATCCCACTTCGATTGTCTCGGTGGCTCCGAGTGTGGCTGACGTCGGAGCACTGTTGATGCTCAAATTCCCGCCAGGGGTGGCCGAAACCACCCAGCTGTAGAGGTCGTAGTCCGACTGTCCGCCCGGCGCAAGCCATCCGTGAACATACAGTGTCCACGTCCCGTCCGCCGGGTTGGCTATGTCGATCAGCTCGTCAGTTCCTCCGTTCGTCGAGGCCGCCACCAGGGTGCCGCTCGGGTTGTAGAGGAACAGGTCGATGTCGGCGCCTGCGTCGGCTGCCTCCGGAGGCATCGCGAACCTCAGCAGAGCGGCACCGCTCAGGTCGAACGTGTGGGCGTTCGAGAACCCGTCATTCGGGTCGAATGACTGATCCGGATCCTGTGCGACGGTGCCCGACGTTACCGTCGCCGGCTCTAAGCCGTGCGCTGCAGCTGTGTAGTCCCCGTTGTAGCCGAAGGTCACGTCGAAGCTCGCCGTGCCCGTCTCACCGCTACCGGTCACCAGGTCCGTTGCGTTGAACAGGGACGCTTTAACTGCTATCGGGCTATACACGTCGGCCCTGTTGCTCGTCCAGGTCAATGATCCGAACCGCCAGACGTCGACGGGTGCCGACACGTTGGTGATGGTCACTTCGAAGGTGGCCGATTGGCCTCGCTTCAACCGGATCTGCTCGGGGCTGACGCTGACCGTGTAGCCGGCGGGTGCATCCACGACTGCCCGGTACGTGTGCCAGCCAGCATCACTGGCGACGCTGGTGACAGTTCTCGTCACCGTCTGGCTGCCTGCAAGGTCAGCCACACCGATCGAGGGCAGGTTCAGATCGCTCGGATCCATGGGAATACCGAGGCCATCGAGGAAATCACAAGTCCCCGACGTGAACACTGCAAGGTCGGCGCCACAGGTGAAGGCGGCGTACTCGAACAGGCCGGCGTCATATACCAGGCCAGGCTGGAACGCCGAGCCCTTATGAACTGCCGAGCCGGGATCGATGTGGCCTGCCCCCATGTCGAAGGGGTCAGCCGGTGTCGATCCGTCTTCCTTGAGCACGTCCTGACGAGAGCTCGTCATGATGGCGGATTTGGCCATTGCCGGCGTCCACTTCGGGTGTGCCTGTTTGATCAACGCAAAGATGCCTGCCACGTGCGGGCTGGACATCGAGGTGCCGCTGATCGACTGGAACAGCTCACCGGGAACGAAACCAGGTTCCGGGAACGGTGATGCTCCAGCGAGGATATTGACCCCAGGAGCGGTTACATCCGGTTTGATGATATCAGCCGACAGGCGGTTCGGGCCGCGTGACGAGAAGTCCGCCATTACCGACCCCGGCCACGGCGTGGCCTCTCCGCCATTGATCTGGGCGACCGGCTCCGCGGTTGCGGCGATGTAGTCCTTGATCACGAGCCCGTCGGTGTTGTTGATGTGCACCGATGGAACCCAGTGGGTGTCGGTGACCTCACTCTGAGTGTCGTTCTCGTTGTACAGGATCATGCCCGCACCACCGGCGAGATGCACCGCATAGCTCTTGAGGACACGTGCGAACACGCCACGTTTACACAGGACGATCTTGCCTTCGACCACGCTCGAATCCAGGGCTCCCGGGGTACACAACTCGTCGCCTGCAGCGACTGAGTCGACCAGGGGAAGCTCCTCGGTCCCGGCGGTGATCGAAGCTCCGAAGAACTCCCACCCGTCACTCGATGAGGCCGACCCTTCGAAGGTCCGGTCGTGGGTGCTGGCACCTACCGACGTCAACCACGGAATGCTCGACGGGCTGCCCGTAGTGGCAGCGCCCGGCCCCGAGTTGCCGTTCGATGTTGCGACGAAAACGCCGGCATCTGCGGCGAACAGGAAGGCGATGTCATCGGGCCCGATCGCGAAGCTGCTGCTTCCGATCGAGTAGTTGATGACGTCGACGCCATCCGCCACGGCGAAATCGATTGCCGCTGCGAGGTCGGAGCCGAAACCGCCGAGGGTGCCGAGTCCCTTGTAGGCGATGATGTGGGCACGGGGTGCGATACCACTGACGACGCCTCTTTCGACCCCGAGGACCGAGGCATTGACGCCGGAGTTCCCCGCAGCAGTGGACGCGGTGTGCGTTCCATGTCCGTTGTCGTCACGGGCCGAATCGAACTCGAACGGTTCGGCCCCGATGAGCGCCCGGTACGTGGGCAGGACCTGGCGGGCGCCGATCAACTTGTTATTACAGCTGAACGGAGCGTCATTCGGATTGTGTGCGGTATTGCCGAACTCACAAGGGATCCCGCTCACCGGTGGCGTCGGGAAACCGGCTCCTGCAAAGCTGGGATGCTCGGGCCAGATTCCGCTGTCGATGATGCCGACCACGACACCCTTGCCGAGGTAACCGGTACTCCAAGGGCTGGCAGGTCCGGTCAATCCCAGAAAGTCAGGGCTGGTCTCGGTCGTAGGCTGTCTGAGCTCGTCGGGATAGACGGCTGCCACTTCCTTGTGGGTGGCGAGCTCCTGGGCTTCCTGGTAGGTGACCAGAGCTGAGAAGCCGTTGATCGCGTTCACATAGCTGTGAACCTTGTCGCGGGCATCGACGCCGCTCTCCTCGAGGATCCTGTCGTGACCTTTGGCAAGCGCCTGGCCTTTGTTACGGGCCCGTGTTGTGTTGAGGTTGTCACGACCTTCGGTTACGACCAGAGGGTCGGCTCTCAGCACGACGATGTAACTGTCGTATTCACCCTCGACTACTGAGTTGACCTCAGCAGGAGCCAGGGCTGGCGCCTCTTCGGCGCCGGCCGGAACCGCGAGTGCAAGCGCGGTCGCCAGAGCGGCGAACAACGCAACAAATTTTCTTCTCACACATCCTCCATGGTTTTCCTTACGCCGCCCGGCGACAAAGTCACGCCGCGGCCCTCCACATCGCGCGGAGCATACACATTTGCCACTCGGCGTGGCGGCGAGAACCGCATTTCTTCCACACCCTGAGTAGTTGGACAGCACCCGACGCGAGGTGAGACTCGTGGGCTAGGGTTGTTTTTCTACATGTCGGTGATAGCCGAACAGCAAACAGGACAAGGGAGGAATGGAGTGAAGAGACTCCTAATACTTGTCATGGCCTTTGTGACTGCATTCGCCATGACCCTTCCTGCAGCCGGACAGTCGGATGAACCGGCCCGTACTCCTCAGGGGGTATCCGGGACGGCCGTCGGTGGACCGGTCGATCTGGACCAAGAGGTACGCCTCTTCGTCCAGTTGGACGAGCCATCGGTTTCCGAGTTCGTTGCAGGAAGCTCGAGCGAGCCTTCGGCGAATGCGCAGCGTTCCCAGGCAGAGAGAGTCAAGGCCCAACAGGCTCAAACGCGCGGATCAATTGAAGCGGCCGGGGCAACTGTCGGAGCGTCATTGGTTGTGGGGGCCAATGGTTTCCACGTCGATGCCCGAATCCGTGATATTCCCGCGCTCGAAGCGGTTTCTGGCGTCAAGTCGGTCGCCCGGGTCACGCTATTCGAGCCGAGCAACGAGACCAGTGTCCCGTGGATCAACGCCCCTGAGGTGTGGGAACTCGGTTACACAGGTGAAGGAATCACTATCGGAATCATCGATACCGGTATCGACTACTACCACGCCAATCTTGGCGGCTCCGGCGATCCGGCAGACTTTGCCGCCGACGACGGACTGGACCTTTCGGACGGGAACTTCCCCAACGCAAAGGTCGTTGGTGGTTGGGACTTCGCCGGCGATGACTACAACGCCGACCCGACGTCTCCAAACTACAACCCGGTGCCTTCCCCTGACCCTGACCCGCTCGACTGTCACGGTCACGGGACCCACGTAGCCGGATCTGCAGCAGGTCTGGGTGTAGACGGGATCATCGGCCCCGGAGTTGCTCCGGACGCGCTGCTCTACGCTCTGCGTGTCTTCGGCTGTGGTGGTTCGACCGCTCTGGTCTCCCTCGCCCTGGAGTGGGCAATGGACCCCAACGGTGACGGATCAATGGACGATCACCTCGATGTGATCAACATGAGCCTCGGTTCGGAGTTCGGTTCGCCCGACGATCCGTCGGCAATTGCCACGGGCAACGCAGTAGCTGCTGGAATCGTGGTTGTCGCCTCGGCAGGCAACTCAGGACGCGCACCATATGTGACTGGCTCACCAGCGGTGAACGCTGACGCCATTTCGGTTGCAGCCTCGATCGACGGGGGGCTCTCGGTCCTCGGTATCGAGTACACCGTTGATGGCGGAGACCCGGTAGTGGTAGAAGCCGCAGAGGCTGCGTTCACGCCCCCGCTGGCGGTAGTCGGTCCGGTTAGCGGTGATGTGGTCGTCGCGAGCGACCTCCTCGCCTGCGGACCTATCGATCCGGTGCCTGCCGGTTCGATCGTCCTTATCTCCCGGGGCGGCTGTGTCTTTGTTGACAAGATCGCCAACGCCGAGGCGGCTGGAGCGGCAGGCGTTGTGGTCTACAACAACCTCGCCGGTGACCCGTTCGTGATGGGCGGGAGCGGAACCTTCGGTATTCCTGCTGTCATGGTCAGCCTCGCCGACGGACAAACGATCCAGGCCGCTGTCGAAAGCGGGAGCACAGTCAATGTGACCCTGTCCGCCGATACGGTCATTCCAAAGCCTGAACTGGCCGACCTGCTCGCCGATTTCACATCGCGTGGGCCCGGGTACGGCAACACGTTCAAGCCCGATGTGGCAGCGCCGGGATTCTCGATCCTCTCCTCAGGAGTGGGCACGGGAACCCTCGGTTCGGTCAGCAGCGGCACTTCGATGGCAGCGCCTCATGTCGCAGGAATGGCCGCACTGTTGCTCGACAAGGACTCGTCCCTGTCTCCAGGGGCAGTGAAGGCGCTGATCATGAACTCGACGTCGCCCGCAGCTGACGACTACCCGCTGGCACGCCAGGGGACGGGAATCGTGGACGCTCTGGCGGCCATTGAACTGGGTTCCTACGCGATGCCAGGTGGTGTCAGCTTCGGCCATGTCGATTCGAGGACACCTACGTCGGTATCCCGGGATATAGCTGTGACCAACATGTCCGGCTCGTCCCAGACCTACCGGATCACCCACCAGCCACTCCACGAAGTGGTTGGTGTGACTGTTTCGTCCCAGGACAACTCGGTCACAGTGCCGGCTGGAGCGACCAGGACCGTGCGGGTGCAGATGAATGTCAACCCGGACCGCATGACGGCTGATGACAACTTCTTCAGCCAGCGTGAGGTAGACGGTTGGTTCGTGCTCACCGGTTCGTCCGATGAGTTGCGGGTCGGTTATCTGGCCGCAGTTGACCCGGGTGCCGGTGTCAAGGCAACTTCGGCCCTCAACAACGTCGTTCTCAGCAACCATGCTGGTACTGACGGTGTCGCCGAAGGGTTCGCCCTGGTCGGACAAGGCGCCGGCACGGAGCCGTACAGCCTTTCGAAGCTTGGCGCTCGCACTCACGACCTCTACGGGTTCCCCGTGGTGGAGTTCGGGTTCGAGACAGGGTCCCCGTGGCCCACGTTCTCGCCGTATGAGATCAACATCTACATCGATGACGACCCGGATACCGACTGTGACGGCTTCGGCCATGAGACAGTGATCGTGGCCGCTGACCTTGGATTGCTCCAGGGCATCAACCCGACCGGTACCGTGGTGACCGCGGTGTTCAACCTGTGCACCGGGACATTCCCCCTCGATTTCTTCGCAGGGATGGACTACAACGATGGTGTCGGTGTTCTCACCGACGACTACAGCCTCGTGTTCCCGTACAACGGTGATGGCGTGTTCTCATACCAGGCAGTCAGCTTCGACTACTACACCTCCGGTATCGACTTCCTCGTCGGTGACGTCGATCTGGGCGCAGGCCCGTCGGTCGAGGTTCCCTCAGTGGTCGTAGGGGCCGGAACCAACGTGGCCATCGAGGCAACCGGTAGCGGGAAGATGCTCTGGTTGTTCCCCAACAACGAGCAGGGGAATCAGTCCCAGATCATCCGGGTCAGGGACCTCGATTTCCTCAGGTTGCCCTGGTAACCGAAGAGCGAGCGATCGAGAGGTGAGCCCCCCGAACCCGGGGGGCTCACCCCGTCATGAGGTGAGAACCGGGGTGCCGTCGAGGGGGCGGCCCAGGTCGCATTCCTTCCACAGCCCGGTCTCCGAGGTGTGGACCCGGACCAACCTGTCGCCGGAGTCGAAGAAGATGACATAACCGGGCGTAACTACCTGGAGTTCGTTTCCGCCGGAACCGCAGCCGAGTCCGCCGGTCGGCCACTGGACCGGCATCGAGCCTACGTATTCCGCGTCCAGTTCGGCGCCGATGACCATTACGAGGCTTTCGGGTGCGGCGTCGTCATTCTGGAACCAGTCGGGTATCTCACTGAGGTCGATTTCGGGGGCTCGGGGTGGTGGTTCCACGCTTGTGCTCGTTTCTCCACCTGGTTCGGTGGTGGTTGTAGCGATGGAGTCAGACTGTGTTGTTCCGGTGCCGTCGCCGTCGCCGCAGGCGACTACCGCGAGTGCAAGCAGACCCACAATCGCCAGAAATCTCATACTCATAGTTTGGCCTCATCTCCTGACTATTGGACGAAAGGAGACAGTGGTTCGGTTCCATCTCGGGAGCCGATAGCCGCCGGATGAGATCTAAAATCGGGGTATGAACAACCTCAAGACGGTGGGCCTTCTCGGCTTCATGAGTGCCCTGGTTGCGCTGATCGCCATGCAATTCAGCGATGGGTTTGTGATTCCAATGCTCTTTGTGGTCGGGCTCAACTTCGTGGCGTACTTCTTTTCCGACAAGATGGCCATCGCTGCCACCAAGGCCAAGCCGGTGGCCGAGCACGAACTGCCCCAGGTCTACTCCATCGTGAGCAACCTGACCGCCCGCACCGGCATGCCTATGCCCCGGATCTATGTGATCGACTCGCCCCAGCCGAATGCGTTCGCCACCGGCCGCAACCCAAAGAACGCCGCCGTGGCGGTCACGACGGGAATCCTGCAGATACTCGACAACAACGAGCTCGAGGGGGTCCTCGCCCACGAGCTGGCCCACGTCTCGAATCGCGACATCCTCATCAGCTCGATCGCGGCGATGATGGCCGGTGCCCTGACCATCTTCGCCCGGATGGCCTTCTTTTTCGGTGGCGGAGGAGGACGAGGCCGTGAGAATCCGCTGGGTGCCATCATCGCGATTCTGTCGCTGATACTCGCCCCGATCGCTGCCATGCTCATCCGCACTGCCATCTCCCGAACCAGGGAGTTCCAGGCTGACCACACCGGAGCCGAGATCACCGGGAGTCCTTTGCACCTGGCCTCGGCGTTGCAGAAGATCTCTGCCGGAACCGAGCGGATTCCGATGGCTGTCAATCCGGCCACGAGCCAACTCTTCATCGAGAACCCGCTCAAGGCAGTGCGTGGCAAGGGGATGATGAATATGCTCGCCACCCACCCCCCGGCCGAGGAGAGGATCCGCCGACTGACGGAGATGGCCCAGGGACTACGCTGATCGACAGCCTGCGGAGTAACGATTCTCCTGCGATTTCGCTAAGATTCCGCCTCCCGCGTCGTGCGGCGTTTTGCTGTGCGACGACGGCATGCCGGGATGTCCGAGCGGCCAAAGGAAGCAGACTGTAAATCTGCCGGCTTACGCCTACGGAGGTTCGAATCCTTCTCCCGGCACGATGCGAGAATAAGAACGACAATCTAGCCTCCTTAGCTCAGTCGGTAGAGCGCTTCCATGGTAAGGAAGAGGTCATCGGTTCAATTCCGGTAGGAGGCTCTGCCTCTCGCCAAAGGCGAGAGGTTGCAGTTGGCTCCGCCAACTGCCAACGGCTTGCGTAGCAAGCCGCAGAGGCGGCGTAGCTCAGTTGGTGAGAGCGCTCGACTCATAATCGAGAGGTCGGCAGTTCGAGTCTGCCCGCCGCTACATCACAAGCCCGGCGTAGAGTCGGGGAGGCCGAGTAAACGAAAAGGAGCCAGACCAATGGCTAAGGCGAAGTTTGAGCGGAATAAGCCGCATGTGAATGTTGGGACTATGGGTCATATTGATCATGGGAAGACGACGTTGACTGCTGCGATTACGAGGGT
>JBGTCK010000046.1:0-19932 GCA_041748855.1 Acidimicrobiia bacterium | reverse complement strand
CTGATCCTCCAGGAAGGTCTGTGGCGAGGCGTCGCCTGTGACTGTTGGGAACTCCGGAACCGGGGCGGATCCCGACCCGGACGACGTGCATGATGCAAGTGCGGTAGCACAACACGCGAGGATCAGAGCAGGCCGCATCCTTCCGAGCATATCAATGGCCACTGAGCGGGACACGACGCGGTACGGGTGGCGATCGCAAGGGGGCAAGGTCGATGCAGCCTGGATTGCCGAATGGCTTCGTCGACGAATCACCTTCAGGAGCCAATCGCAACCACCAAAGGCGACGTAGTTCCAGGGCGCGCGTTTGACCGGGCGACGATCCTGTTTGCTCGGTGTCAGCCTACGTCAGGGATTCCGATCGGAGTTCTGCTTTGCGGACTCTGCCCGCTCGAGCGTCTTTGAGCCCACGCTCAAGCGCTGCTTGCGCCGTCGGATCGTTGTAGTGGCTCGCTTCTGCAGGCGTCAGAGCAATTGCTCGGTGTACCGCCAAGCCCCCATCAGGGAGTTGGTCAACAACGACTTGGGTATCTTTGATTCCGAATCGAGCCAATGACACACGACCTCGTGCGTCGACGTCAACGATGGTGCGGCGGTCTGTCACTTGGTGCTCCTTCTCATGTGCACTCAATCAGTGTAAGCCAGTCTTACAGGCAACCGGCCCATTTTGGGCATTTACCGGTTGTGGGCGATCACCCAGGTATCGTTCGGTGATGGACTTCGTGTTCACCAAATCCTTCTATACGACATACGAATCGTTCAGCGACGATCACGTCGCCGTCGTAGACGATGGGATCCGAAGGCTGATCCGAGAGCACTCCGGCGGATGGGCGCGGCAGGGGCGGATTGACGGCGAGCTAGGCGGTTCGTGGATCGTCAGCCTCCGGTCAACGTCGATGGACGGCTCTATGTACTGGGACTATCTCGACGACGACACGATCGTCCTGCTGGCCATGGTGGTTCGCGAGGCGTGAGGGTGCGCGACTCCTTGCTCGACCGAGGCCCAGGATCCACGGGGGTTTCCTGCAACCGCACCTAGTTACAGGTTTGACGCGACCCTCAGTTGATATCGAGGACCAACGCAAGAACTCGGCGCTTCGGACGGGGTGGTCGAGGGGGGCACGTCGCAGAAGACCTGCTTAGCGACTACGGGATGCCAATGTCAAGATCGACGACGTCACCCGAAGAGTGCGCACTTCACCACACTCCCCCAGTCATTGCTGGTCGACTTGCGCTGACGCTGCCGCTCTCGTATCAGAACCTCCGAAGTCCAAAACGTCATTTGAGTGTGGTCGCTGAACGTCGCGCGCTGAGTCGACTCGGTGGGATAGCCAGCTACACCACGAGCTCCGAAGAGCCTGTGGATCTGATCCATGCTCGAGAACTCGATAGGAAGGCCCAAAGCATCGCCACCGCCCCACCGAGGAGCGAGCCCCACCACCTTCGTCCTCATCAATCTTCCCATCTTTCATGTGATTCATACAATAACTTCGGTCTCTTTTATTGTCAAGATCACAATTATTCTGTAGCCTGCGGATGTGAGCACCGAATCTGGATACGACCCCCGAGCATTTCCACCTGTCGCAGTAACAGTCGACATCGTCGTATTCACCCTTGAGCAAGGGGTGCTCCGGGTTGCATTGATCGAGCGGGGCGAAGACCCGCACAAGGGTCAACTCGCCCTACCCGGCGGGTTCATCCGCCCAGACGAGACGCTCCTGGAGGCGGCGGCTAGGGAACTGCACGAGGAGACGAGTCTCGAAGTCCCCGTTCACCTTCAGCAATTCGGAGCGTATGGCGACCCGAACCGTGACCCGCGGATGAGGATCGTCTCCGTCGCCTACTGGGCAATAGTCCCGGACCTCCCCGAGCCAGTCGGAGGCACAGACGCAGCGACCGCAAGCATCCTCCCGGTTGTTGACGCACTCGCCACCCCTCGAATCCTCGCATTCGACCACCACCAGATCCTGCAGGACGCCTTGGAGCATGCGAGACGAGCACTCGAAGATTCGACTGTCGCTACCGATTTCTGTGGCGACGAGTTCTCGATCAGCGACCTACGCAATGTCTACGAAACGGTGTGGGGGGCCGAACTCGATCAGGGCAACTTCCAGAAGAAGGTTCTGGAGATCGAAGGCTTCGTCGAGCCGACAGGAAACCGACGGAGCGGCGGACAAGGCCGCCCACCAGAGCTGTATCGATCCGGACCGGCCCAGCGAATCGAACCACCATTTCGACGACCCAGGTAGACCTGCATTCACAGACGAAGCGGGCCGAGCCGAATGCATGCGAACTCGTAACACCAAGCTTCATTTGGAGGGATTAGGGCGCTGGGGGGATGTTTGGTTGCTGCTCCCGCGCCACAGCATATCGACGGACAATGCCGGCTCGCTCCTCCAGCAGGTCTGTCCGAGACAAGCCGCGTCCCCGCTGTCAGCAACCGGGCCGACGCGCCGGAAGGCCTGAAGGTATATTCCCCCAGCTAGGCGATCGAAAGGCATGATCCATGGTCACGACGAACAACGGGCTCCAGGAGCAGTTCGCCGACAAGTGGCGGGACAACGCCTTCGGGTGTTTCAGCTCAGGGCACAAGTTCTGCCGGGAAGTCTGCCCGGTGATGCAGGTCACCCGCAACGAGAACCACACCCCCACCTGGTTCCACGCCTCCATCGTTGCAATGGAGCAGGGCAACATCGACGTAGCCGACGTCATCGAAGACTTCACCCACTGCACCATGTGCGGGGCCTGCGAGCTGCGCTGCCCCAACACCCTGATGACCGGCGACTTCTATCGCCACCGCACCCAGACGGTGAAGGTGGTCAAGGCGATGCGGGCCCTCGCCGTCGACGTGGGCATAGAGCAACCGAACTGGGCGCGATGGAACCAGGCCACCGACCAGGCCAAGAGCGAGCCGGTCCTCAACGGGAAGGTGGTCAGCCAGGCCAACGTGGCCAACTGGGCGGCCGGGCTCGACCTGCCCGTCGGCGGGGAGACCATCCTCTTCTGCGATTGTGAGGCCGCCTTCTACCGGACCTCCATGTCACGGGCCACGGCTATGGTCCTCAAGGCCGCCGGCGTCGAGTTCGGGCTGATGCGGGAACAGTGGTGCTGCGGGAGTCCCGCCGCCGAGATGGGCTACCGCGACCAGGCCCGCCGTTTCGCCGAGCACAACGTCGCTGACTGGCGGGCGGTCGGGGCCAAGCGGATCATCGTCATCGACCCCCACGACTACATCGCCTTCACCGAGGACTACCCGGAGTACTTCGGCGACGACTACGACTTCGAGATCATCTACATAACCGAACTGGTCGCCTCGCTGATCGAAGAAGGCCGGCTCACCCTGACCCACCCGATCGACCGTGTCGTCACCTACCACGACCCGTGCCGGCTCAACAAGAGGAAAGGGATCTACGAGTCGCCACGCAAGATCCTCGCCGCCGTCCCCGGGATCACCTTCAAAGACGTCGACCGGGTCACCCAGTGGTCCTACTGCTCGGGCGCCGGAGCGGGTCTGGGGATCGAGCATCCGGAGTTGACAGCAGAGATCAGCCGCCGCCGGATGGCCAAAGCCGCCGAACTCCAGGTCGACACCCTGGTCAGCGCCTGTGTCTGGTCGGAGCGCCCGCTCACCGAACAGGGTCGGGAGATGGAGCCACGCATCGACGTCGTCGACCTGATGGAGATGGTCGCCGAAGCCGCGGGCCTGGACTACGGGGGGATCTCCGTATGACCACCAGCGCCACCGGGCTCGCCGACCCCATCCTCGACGAGCTGAGGAACATCGTCGGCGACGACAATCTCCTCACCGGCAAGTCGTCGCGCTACGCCCGGACCAGAGTTCCGTCGCCGTTCCCGGTGCACCGCTGGGCTGAACTGGTCCCCGACGCCGTGGTCCTGCCCACTTCGGCGGAGCAGATCTCCGAAGTGGTCAAACTGGCCAACCATCATCGGATCCCCATCGTGGGACGGGCCGGAGGCACCGGGCTCGCCGACGGGGCGGTCCCCGACCGGCGGGGGATCATCGTCGACGTCAAACTGATGAACAAGATCCTCGAGGTCGACATGGTCGACCGGACGGTCACCGTCCAACCCGGGATCAACATGCTCAAGCTCAACGAGGAGCTCCGCAAGTACGGGGTGTTCTACCCGGACAACCCCGCCTCCTACCCGGTGTCGATCGTCGGTGGCCGGATCGGGACCAGCGGCTGGTCGCTGATCGGCGGACGCTACGGGCACACCCGGGATCTGGTGATCAGCTTCGAGATGGTGCTGCCAACCGGGGAGATCATCGAAGTCGGAGACGGTGGTGGACGCAAGCTGCGCAAGTCGTCGACCGGATATCAGCTCAAACACCTGTTCATGGGTCACCAGGGAACCCTCGGCATCGTCACCGAAGCCACCCTCGAGCTGGTCCCCCGCGCCGAAGCCGAATTCGCCGCCTTCTTCGGATACCCCGATTATGACAGCGCCTGGAAGAGCGCCGGCGCCATCGCCAAGTCCGGGCTGGCCACCCTCGCAGGAGTGGTGCTCTTCGACGAGAAGAAGATCGAATACCTGCGACGGGACGACGAGGCCTACATCCCCCAACCCGGAGACCTCCGCTGTGTGGTGGCGGCGGCGATGTACGGGACCAACGACGAAGTGGTGCCGGCGTCGAAACGGATGATGCGGATCGCCAAGGACACCGGCGCCAACTACCTGGGCGACGAGATCTCCCAGGGCGACTGGGCCTCCCGGCACGACCGTTATGCGATACCCCTCCACGGCCGGACTCCCGACGGCCAGGTGGTGCCGATGAGCTGGCACTGTGAGGACGCTGCCCTCAACTACAGCGTCCTCCCCCAGGTCCGCCTGGAGTGGCACGCCATAGCCGAGAAGTACATCGAGCGTTACGGGATCTTCGACGACTGGGGCATGTTCTGTTACACCAACGGCGCCTACAAGCCGTGGGGCGACTACCTGGTCGAGATCGACATCGGCATCTGGGAGCAGAAGCTCGACGAGGAGGGTTGGCAGGCCTTCGTGCAGTGCAAACGGGAGATCACCGAGGTCACCCTCAAGTACGGCGGCTCGATCACCGCCTGCCACGGGTCGACCCGGGAGGGCGACTACGAGTTCGTTCCCACCGAGATGGGAGGCGGGTTCGACGTGATGTTGAAGATCAAGAAGGCCCTGGACCCCAACAACATCATGAACCCGGGGAAGAACTTGTTGGACATGGCTTACGAGGAGGACTGATGTTCGGATTCACGCTCAAAGCTCAGAAGCCGCCGGAGGCGACCCCGGTGACCGAAGGGGTGATCAAGAGATACGACCACCTCTACGAGGTCGATCCCGACCTGATGCAGATCTTCCCCCAACAGGACATCCCGAAATGGGACACCATGCGGATCTTCACCGCCCGCTGGGACTACCTCGACTGGATGCACGACCACTTCGCCGACTCGGTGATCGACGGCGAAGAGACCTGGGCTCAGCTCGAAGCGGAGGACGCCGCCAACTGAGCCCAACACCTCCCGGGCGAGGTCGGTTCAGTTGAGGGCCGGGATCACCCGCTCTGCGATCAGGTCGAGCTGGCCCGACGCATCGGGACAGTTGTCGATGGTGATCCCGGTGAAAGCGTTCACCAGATAGGGGTCGGTGAGGGCCGCCACCACATGGTTGATCCCGGTGGGCAAGATGTCGGCCTTGAGTTTGGCGACACACTCCTCCGGAGTCCCCGAGATCGACAGCTTCTCACCGAGTTCGGGGCTGGTCAGCTCGACCGCCTTGGCCACGTCGCCAGCGGCGAACGCATCGAAGATGGGGGCCAGGTCCGCCGGGGTGATCCCGTGCCGGTTTAGCTGGGACTCGGGCATCGCCGAAAGGTAGAAGGCGACCATGATCCGGGCGGTCTCCTTCGCCGCAGCCGAGTCCTCACCACACACCCAGACCACCCAGGCGGCCAGGTCCATCTCCTGCCAGTCCCTACCGGCCTTGTCTGCACCCGCCTTCACATGCTCCATCACGTACTCGTAGTTCTCCCTCGAGTACCCGAGGGCGTGATGCATCCCGTCGAACATCTCCCCGGCCACCTGGAAGGACTTGGGCCCACCCATAGCGCCCAACTTGATGGGCATCCGCTCCTGCACCGGGCGTGACATTGTCCACAGACCGGTGTAGTCGAAGAACTCGCCGTCAAAGGTCACCGCACCCGTGTCGAGCAGCGACCGCATCACGGTGTGCGCCTCCTTGACCCTGGACAACGGCCTGGTCCCCTCCCACGGCTCATTGTACTGGGCGAGGAGGGAGATGTTGCCGAAGCTGACCACCATGTCGGCCCTTCCCTCGGACAGTTCGTCGAGGGTGGCTAGCTGCTGGACGATGAGGGTGGGGTCTTTGAGGATCACGTGGGTGACGCTCGGGCCCATCTTGATCTGGGTGGTCTCGGCGGCGGCCGCGGCGAAGAGGAGCCACATGTCCTTCCACCAGGTCTCGTCCACCGAGTAGGCGCCGTAGAAGCCGAGACGGTCGGCCTTCTTGATCAGTTCGATCGACTCCGTCAGCGGGTATGCAGGCAAGTGCATGTAGCTGAAGTTGACCATTGTCTGTTCTCCTCTCTAGTGGGTGTGGCTCAGGTCCCGATGTAGGACATGACGTGCTTGATCCGGGTGTAGTCGTTCATTGCGTAGATGGAGAGGTCCTTGCCGTAGCCGGACTGCTTGAAGCCGCCGTGGGGCATCTCGGCGACCAACGGGATGTGGGTGTTGATCCAGACCGCCCCGTAGTCGAGGTGTTTCGCCATCCGCATCGCCCTCCCGTGGTCCTTCGTCCAGACACTCGATGCCAGCCCGTACTTGACCCCGTTGGCCCATTCCAGGGCTACGTCCTCGTCGTCGAAACGCTGCACCGTGATCACCGGGCCGAAGATCTCGTCCTGGCTCATCTCGTCGTCCTGGAGCAGCCCGCTGAGCACAGTTGCCGGGAAGAACCAGCCGGTCCGGTCGAGACGTGAGCCGCCGGTCACCACTTCGACATGACCGGGGGCCCGCTCCAGGAAGCCGCTCACCCGTGCCAGCTGGTTGGCGTTGTTGAGCGGCCCATAGTCGGTCCCCTCAGCGTATGGGTCCCCGGTAGTGGTGCCCTCGGCCTGTTCGGCCAGTGCGGCGATCAGATCGTCGTGGACACCGGCACCGGCGAGGACCCGGGTGGCGGCGGTGCAGTCCTGTCCGGCGTTGAAGTATCCGGCGCCGGCGATACCGGAGGCTGCAGCCTCGACATCGGCGTCGTCGAAGACGATCACCGGGGCCTTTCCCCCGAGTTCCAGGTGGAGACGTTTGAGGTCTGCCGAGGCAGCCTTGGCGATCTCCTTGCCGGCCCGGACACTCCCGGTGATCGAGACCAGGGCGGGGATGGCGTGGGACACAAGGGCGCGGCCGGTGTCCCGGTCGCCGGTGACCACATTGAAGACACCTGCGGGGAAGAACTCGGCGGCCACTTCGGCCAAGAGCAGGGTCGAGGCCGGGGTGGTGTCGGAAGGCTTCAGGACCACCGTGTTGCCTGCCGCCAGGGCAGGGGCGATCTTCCATATCGCCATCATCAGCGGGTAGTTCCACGGGGTCACCTGGGCACAGACCCCGATCGGCTCCCGTCGGATGATGGAGGTGTGATCGGTCAGGTATTCGCCGGCGGATAGACCTTCGAGATGGCGGGCGGCTCCGGCGAAGAAACGGACCTGGTCCGCACAAGGGCCCACCTCGTCGTTCAAGGTGGTCTGATAGGGCTTGCCGGTGTTCTCCACTTCGACCCGGGCGAAATCCTCGGCCCTGTCCTCCAGTGCGTCAGCGAGACGAAGCAGAGCCAGGCTTCGCTCGGAGGGAGTGGAATCACGCCAACCGGGAAAGGCTGCCTCGGCGGCACGGCAGGCAGCATCGATATCGGCTGGCCCGGACCGTGGGACTTCGGCGTACTCGGCCTCGGTCACGGGGTCGATGAGGGCCATCATTTCCCCGTCGATGGTCTCCCGATACTCCCCGTTGACAAAATTGGCCGTCGGTACCGAACTCATAAACTTTCCCTGGTAGAACAGGCGGGAATCATATAGAGGTAGGTCGAGGCGGTGTCGGGCTGAGGACCACCTATTCATCCACCGATACGAATCGAGTGGTCAACGACGCTCCTGCCGGAGACGTCTAAAAGTGATCGCGACAGTTTCCCGAGGTCGTACGGTGGTATCGCACCCAGCTTTACCCGCGATGCACCGGAGCATTTCCCTTCTCCCTTGTGCAGTCACGTAATCGCGATATCATGATTTCATGACAAAGCAAACAACTGTGCGACTTCCTGAAGATTTGGCCAACAACCTCGAAGCTGTCGCTCGTGTCAAGGGGACAAGCGTGAACTCCGTAATCGTGGAGGCCCTAAAGAGTGAACTCGAACGGGTACGCAGCGATGAAGGCTTCACCAGTAGGGCAATGGAACTCCTAGAGCGGGACAAGGAACTCCTAGAGCGCCTCGCTAGGTGACACGCTATCTGACGCTGGCGGAGTACTTCTGGCTGGCCGAAAAGGTCACCGGGACTGACGCCGGGGTCCTCCTCAAGGCATCGAGATCCGACCTGGCTGACTCGGCCCTCCACGCGCCACGGGCGGGGTTTGGCGAGGAGGAGTTCTACCCTGATCTCTACGACAAAGCAGCCGTCCTCGTCTGCCGGCTCGCCTGGAACCATCCTCTCCTTGACGGCAACAAGCGAGCAGCCTGGGCCGCTCTGGTCATGTTCGTTGACCTCAATGGTGGAACCTGGGAGCCCGACCCTCCAGAGGTCGACGAAGCCGAGCAAGCAATGCTGGCTATCGCAGCCGGCGAAGTCGATGAAGCCTGGACTGCGGAATGGCTCCATCAACGCATCACATTCGGGAGCGGATGACAAGCCCATACGCGACGTGGTTCCAAGCTGATTTGGTTCCTCAGCTGAGGTGAGCATGAGGACCACCTCGCGCTCAGATTGGGCCCGACTAGCGCGCAGGCGGGATGTTTTGGTTCACGTGGAAGACGTTCTGGGGGTCGTACTCGGCCGTGATCTGACTCAGCCTCTGATAGTTGGTCCCGTAAGTCGCTTGGATCCGGTCCGGGCCCTCTTCCATCATGAAGTTGACGTATCCGCCGGCTGCCTCCTCCGGGCGGGTCGCCTCCCAGTACCGCTGTGCCCAGCTCCTGGCATGTTCGAAAGCGTTCGGATCGGGGTCGACCCCGACGATGACCTCCGCCCACGTCGAATTGCGGTGTGCGAACGCAGTTGCCTCTGCGTCCACACGATGAACCGCACCATTGATGGGGTAGAGATGCATCGTCGAGAACGCCGTCGGAATGTCGGAACCGAAATCAACGTGCTGGGCAACAACGTCGTCGGACAATCGGTCTACAAAGTCGGCCTTCCAGTACCAATACAACCCGGACGGATACAGTTCGTTGAAGGCGCCGTTCAGGGCGGGCAGCGGCATCGGCTGGATCCCGTCCATGATGGGTTCCGTCTCACGAATTGGGGCGAGCACCTCGTCGGCATCCTCGGGTGTCCCGGTGAAGCACCACACCGCACCGGCAACATGTTCGCCCCAAAGGCTCTCGGGGAAGGGCGGGCCGGGCGGCACTCGCATCGCCGCATAGAAACCGTTGAGCCGCTCGTCCAGGTCCTGAACCAGATCCTGATACCAGTGGAGGATCTCCTTGGCCCGACCGATCTCCCAGAAAGTCGGCCCCCCGATGATGTCGCTTACGGGCTTCACGAGGAAGGTGAAATCGGTGACCACACCGAAGTTCCCCCCACCACCCCGAATCGCCCAAAACAGGTCCGGGTGCTCTCTTTCCGACGTTGTGACCACCCGTCCGTCTGCGAGCACGACCGTCGCCTCGAGAATGCTGTCGATGGTCAGGCCATAAGCGCGGCTGAGATGGCCGATCCCCCCGCCCAGTGTCAGGCCCCCTACGCCTGTAGACGAAACGATTCCACTGGGAACAGACCCGCCGCGAGGATAGGTCGCAGCGTCCACCTCGCTCCAGATACAACCGCCTCCGACCCGGACGGTGGATCCGTCTTCGGCCACCTCGACAGTGTTCATCGACCTCATGTCGAGGACGAGGCCGCCATCCACCGAGCCGAGGCCCGCCGCATTGTGTCCGCCGCATCGGATCGCAAGGTCGACGCTCTCACTTCTTGCGATCTCGACGGCGGCGACCACGTCTCGCACATCTTGGGGCCTCAGTATGACCTCGGGGCGGCGGTCGAAGCTGGCGTTGTAGAGCTTCCGTGCCTCGTCGTAGCCATCCGACCCCGCGGTGAGGACCTCTCCGTTCACCCGCTCTTGCAATGTCATAGCGCTGACAGTCATGGTGCTCGCTTTCGTCTCAGAGGGCCTACTCGGAACCTACAGCTTGTTCGCCACCACGCCATGACCAGATCGCGCTATTTCGAAGTCAGCCTCCAACTCGACCTTTGACCTTTGCTCCGGGTCAACAAGCTGAATGGCAAGTTCCTGCGGTGGCATCCCATCGGTACCAACAGCGACGGAGCCAGGACGCCGGGGCCTTTCGACCCCGACGTCGCTTTCTAGGGCCCCTGCCCTCATCGTCCCCAGCGGCCTGCGCCCTAGCAGCCTTGTGGTGGACCGCGTGACAAGAGCTTTCCAGCTCCGGGGCACTCGGCCGACAGTTGACGAGTTCTCACCCGATCCCTCAGGAACGTGGATTATTCTCTTGCGCCGCGCCTCCTCGGCTCGGGTGGTCATCCGATAGCGAGCGTTCGCTCCGGCATTCGGATCCAATTGATTCATCGTTTCTCCAATTTCTTCAGCCGCACACTCTGTGAATCGACCCGCTCTGCGGGGCCGTCCGGCCGTGTCCTTCGAACGTATGAGACGCGATCCGATGCCGCATGACCAGATCGCGCCATTCAGGTAAATGGACGGGCACCAGTTGCAACCCAAAATGATCAGATTCACCCATGTGCCCTAGGTCGGCGAAGAGTACGTTGGGGTAATGGATTGGCCTCTGCCACCCCTTCCGGGTCGGCTCTACATCGAAGGCGAACATCCTTTCGTCGGCAGACGCGACGAATTGGAGACGATCGAGACCGCATGGGACGTCGTCAAGGAAGGTCGGCGCCAGGTCGTCTTCGTTGGAGGTGAGCCTGGGGCCGGGAAGACCCGCCTCGTAACTGAGACGGCAGCCGCACTCCACGCCGACGGGGCGACAGTCCTCTTCGGGTCATCGTTCGCCGACTATTCGGTCCCGTATCAACCGTTCGTTGAAATACTCGACAGGGTCTTCGATTCAGCCGGAAAGTCGGTTTGGAACTCCATCCCGGATTCAGCCCGCCACCTCCTGCGACTGATACCTCGAATCGCGGAGCACCGGCCCGACTTACGACCCAGCGACCGGGAGGACGAGAGACGAGACTTGTTCGGTGCTTTCGCCGAGCTCGTCGGAGTCTTGGCCGAACCGCGCCCGCTCGCGTTGGTGCTCGAGGATCTTCATTGGGCTCAAGAGCCGACCCGCCAGTTGCTAACCCATCTCATCCAGACGATTTCCGAGGAGCGACTCCTGATCATCGGCACGTTCCGGACGACGGCGCCGGACCGTGAGCTCTCGCTGACGAAAATGATCGCCGACCTCTATCGCCTTCCCGGCGTGAAGCGAATCGATTTGGCCGGACTCGAAGTGACTGACATCGCCATCCTGATCGGGGCTTCAGGGAACTTCAGCAGAGGAGAACGCCTGAGCTCTGCGGTGCTGCTTCACGATCAGACCGGCGGCAACCCGTTCTTCGTGTGCGAACTGATATCTCATGGCGTGAGCGGCCCCGATCGGCCGGCCACCATCATCGATGCGCTGGATGCTCGCCTTGCGACCCTGAGTGCCGCGGCAACCCGAGCAGTCGAGTTGGCAGGCGTGCTTGGCGATGAGTTCGACAGCCTCACCCTGAGCGCCGCATCCGATCAGGAAAACGACGTCCTCGATGGCTTGGATGAAGCCATCCAATCTGGTCTGATCGTGAAACGGCCCGGAGATGGATCGCTCTTTCAGTTCACGCACTCACTCACGCGCCAGGCCGTCATCGAGCGGATGACATCTGCACGTCGCGCCAGAGCCCACGCTGCGGTGGCTGAGGCCATCGAGAGGACGACGTCCCCAAGCGGCCAACGCCACGCCGAGCTCGCACATCATTACCGGTTGGCCAACAACCCGAAGCGGGCCACCGAAGAAGCGGCGGAGGCGGCGAGATACGCCGAGGAGAGTCTGGCGTATGAGGAAGCGGCCTACTGGTATCGGAGGGCGGCCGAGGCTGACGAACCACGCCGCGATGAATGGTTGTTGGCCGCTGCCTCCAATCTCGTGAATTCCGGCGATTTCGGGACCGGCCGGAATCTCTTCCGGAACCTCCTCGACTCTCCCGACGAGAAGTTGGTTGCGCGTGCAGCTTTGGGTTTTGAAGAGGCATGCTTCTTCGAAGGACTGGACGGACACGAGGCCACCATGGTCATCGATAGAGCACTGGAGCGGATTTCCCCCGACCCACACGACCCGGGGTACGTTCTTCTTCTTGCGAGAAAGGGACGGGCTCTGTTCTTCGCGGGTGACCCTGGCGCCACCGCCGTAGTGGACAAAGCGATAGACATGGCAGTCACCATCGGAAACGAGAGACTCCTTTTCGCGACCTGGATAGCCTCCATCAACAATTCGCTGCTACCCGGCCACAGCCACGAACACGGCGAGAGTCTGCGCAGAGCCTTCGACTGGGCTGTCGGGTCAGGCACTCGATCGGAGATCATCAATGCCGCAACAGTGCTCGCAGCTCTGGCCTACTTCAAGGGCGACCCCGGGACATACGCCGAAGCCCGCGATACCTCGTTGCGGATATCGGCTCTGACGGACTTTACGTTCTGGTCGGCGGTGGTCTCCTGCATGACCTGCTCTGACCACTTTCAACGAGGCGAACTCGAGCTGGCCAGGGCCGTTGCGATCGAGACCCGACGGAAGGGCAAGCGTGCGGGCGTTAGATTCGACGAAGGCCCATTCGGGCTTCAGATGTTCCTGATCGAAAGGGAGGCAGGTCGGCTCGAGGCGGTCCGCACTGTTGCCGAGGCCATCGAGACCTCCTCGAGTTTGTGGGAACCGGGGCTGATCGCCATGTACATAGAGCTCGATCTTCCCGTCCGGGCCAAAGAGGCGCTCGAATCCTTTATCGAGCAGCCACTCGACACAAGACGAGATCCCGCTCTCTGGCCGGCGGGATTGGCCCTAATAGCGGAAGCCGTCATCTCGTTGAACCACCACGTAGGTGCTGGGATCGTGCGGCCCGAGCTGCTCCTCTACTCGGGATTGAATCTGATGTCAGCAGCAATGGTGGCCGCCTTCGGTGCCGCCGACCGCTACCTCGCTCAACTCGACGCAATTCTTGGGTTGCCCTCAGCAGAGCACCACTTCCAAACGGCTTTGGAAATGGACCGGCGCATGGGAGCAACTCTCCACGAGGTCGAGACCCTCATCGCGTACGCCGCCTATCTCGAGCGCTCGACGGATCATCGACATCTTGCTCGGGCCACCGAGTACCGCCAGAGGGCCAGGTCTCTTGCTGAGCGAAAAGGGCTGGTTCGACAACTCCGACGTCTCGACGCATCGACCACCGTCCGGAGTGATCGACCCGCTGGGTTGACGCCACGCGAGATCGAAGTGCTACGACTTATCGCCGAAGGTCTTTCCAACAACGACATCGCCGAACGCCTGTTCATAAGCCAGAACACCGCGGCCAACCATGTGCGAAGTATTCTGACCAAGACCCAGGCCCCGAACCGGACCAAAGCGGCGATATTCGCTGCCGAGAACGGTTTGCTCGGCTAACTGACGGGAATCGGACGCAGGCTCCCGTCGGGCATTGCGTGCTGGGACACCTCAACGATCGAATCAGCGGGAATCCCTGCCTTTACCGCCGCGGCCATGATCGCCTCGGCCGACGGTGCCTCATAGAGACAGTAGGTCTTTCGTTTGTCGGCGGAAAGGAAGGAATAGATCCACTCGACGCCTACTTCTTCGTTGACCGCGTTGAGCCCGTCGATATCGACCATCGCAGCATCGATCTCTGCGGCGTAGTTTCGCTCGATTAGAAAGAGCGGCATAGTTGCTCCTTGCTCCATTTCCCCCTCCCGACTCTACTTGTCTTGAGCTACACGCGGTGGTGAAACTGATTCTCGGAGCCTCATCCTGAGACCGCGGATGTGTGCCAGTCTTGAGCACTTGCCACCTAGGACTCTTCGACGTTGTCCCGTAACCAGGAGTCGATCGTCCTCCAGTCGAGATCGCCCTTTTCCATCAACGTGATGAGGTGACGATGGTGCCCTGTCGAGTCTCCGCCCAACTCGAATCCGTGCATCCGGAGATGGACGTCTGCGGCCGCAACCGCGGTTCGTTTGTTGCCATCCAGAAATGGATGGTTCTGAATGAGACTTTCGAGCAGGGCGGCCGCCTCGGCAATCGGGTCGTCGTAGTAACCCGTCTGGGGCCTGAACACCGCTGACTCCAGGGCACCCAGATCCCGTACGCCATCCGTTCCGCCGAACTGGTCGATGAGGATGTCGTGGAGAGCGAGTACCTCGACAACCCGCAGGTAGTCGGACAACTACTTGGCCAGCTCTTCGTAGAGCTTGCGATGCCGGGCGATCGAAGCCTTGAGATGACCGAGGACCTCCGGTCTCGGCGCTTCACCCTTCTTCTTGGCCACCCATTCGGCCAACGCTTCGTCGAGAACTGCTTGAAACTGCCGACCTTCTTCAGCGGCCAGAGCACGCACTTCCTCGAGCAGATCGGGCCTTGCCTGCGAAGAGAACTTCTGCAATGTCATTCCATCATGATACATCAAGATTGAGCATGATCAGACTCTTGTCGTGGAAACGCCGTCCCCAGCCTTCCTATGAGCGCATCCTCGCCAGGACGGCGGACGGCGCCTCCTGGCCTCGATCCAACTTCAACGGTGGTGGCAGATCGTCCCACTCTTCCGATCCACCCTCGAAGCCTCCTGATGCCCGAAGCCTTTCGTGGGCGGCGCCGAAGGGATCGGAGTCAGCAGGGCAATCGGACGACCGCGGTAGGTAACTTCAAAAGTCTCTCCCGCCTCAACCCGTCGCAGAAACTCGCCAGCCTTCCGACGCAGTTCTCCGATACAAATACGCCTCATAGTGCGATAACTAGCATCTCAGGCATCCAGCGTCTACCCCTAGCGCGTACTGGATCAGCCCGATCTCACCTCTGCTGGCTGTTTGGAAACCTGTCGTTTGATAGGGCGGCGAGGCGGCGGCGGGCATCTTCGACCCGATCGAGGCCGGCGAAGCCGGCTGTTGTGACTGCCTGTGCGACCGATTCTCTCACCCGGGCCGCTGCCTCCCGACCGATGCGGCGGCCGATCCGGGCGGCGTGGAGTTTGAGCAGGAACCCGAGGAGGATGCTCAGGGCGAGTGAGCCGGTGAGCAGAATCAGTGGTGTGGGCACCGGGCCGAGATAGGGGAGATCCATGGTGGCGACGGCGAGCTGACTCGGGCCGAAGAGCAGTACTAGGTACCAGGCGGCGGCGAACAACAACACCGCGCCGAAGCACAGCTGAAAGAAGCCAACCACGGGCCACATGATCGAGCTGGGCACGGTCATCTCCCCTGCAGCCTGGCGGGTGGAGCGGTCCAGCGCCCGGGTGACCGCGGTCTCCACCTCCTCCGCCCCCAGGTTCTCGAGGATCGCGAGTCGCGTTTGGGCGGGCAGTGACCCGACAGCCTTGACGAGTGCCGCTCGGACCGGGTTGAGCACATGGCCCAGGCTTCCCCGGCGCCGCCAGTCGACGAGGTAGGCAGCAGGATCGGCCTTTCGCGACTTCCTCCCTGTGATCAGCGACAGGAGGCTCAGCACCCGGGCCAGAAGCGACCCGCCCCGGCGTTGGGCGCGGTGCATGACCGCTTCCTGCATCTGTCGGGAAACACCGTCGAGGTCGACAACCGCCATCGCCCCTTGCACCGCGTCGGTGACCGCCGTCTCCCTTTCTGCGGGCGCCAGCAACGGGGTGTGGGGACGGTCAGGGTCCAACCCGGCCGCCCGGGCCAGTTCCTCGGTCCGTGACGCGGCGTCGGTGGCCACTCTCGCCGCGACTATCGCCTTGGCGTCGGCAGCTTGGGCGAGTGCGGTTCGAAGCTCGCCGATGCCGGTGCCGTCCCGGGCCGACACCAAATCGACCCTGGCCTGGGAAATCCCGTCGGCGGCCAGCTGACGCCGGAGATCGTCGGCGAGCATCTTCCTCTTATCGGGCTCGATCCGGTCGGCCTTGTTGAAGATGAATCGCATCCGATCTGCATGGGGTGCCAATCGACGGAGATAGGAGTGAATCCGCTCGTCGTCGTACTTCTCCAGGTCGACCACCCAGGCGACGGCGTCAACTCGGGGGAGGAGGGCGTCGACCGTGGCCCGGTGCTCGGTGCGGACACTGTCGACATCGGGGAGATCGAGGATGGCCACCCCGGACAGATCCGGGCGGTCGTGTCCCGCCACTCGCTCCACCCCCAGCCAATCCAACAACGGGCGGATCTCGTCCCGCGATTCGTTGGCCACCCAGGCGATCGGCTGTTCGGTGGTGGGGCGGAGCGCCCGTGCCAGGCTGACTTCTTCACCAGCGAGGGCGTTGAGCACCGAGGATTTACCCACTCCGGTCCCACCGACCAACGCCATCACGTAGATCTCGCCGGGAAAGCCGAGACGCCGCTCGCTCTCCTCTGCCAACGTCTCCGCCGACCGGGCATGCTCGGCCAGGCCGAGATCGGCCGCTGCGGCCGCCGCTTCCCGCAATCTCTCGATTGCGATCATTCGGTGTCGACCCGGGCGGCGGCGTGAGCCGCCTGACGCAGCTCCGCAGCCAGGTCGGACTCCTCGGCCAGGGGCCCGAGGGCGTCGAGGAATCGCTGCTGCTCTGTTTCGAAGACCGCGGCGAGGATTTCATCGAGACGAGCCCGGGCCCGGTTGACGAATGCAGAGACGTTGCCCTCACCAAAGATCGCCTCCAACAGTTTCTGGTTGAGCACGGCGGTGCCGGCACCAATCCCGATCTCGGCTCCAGTGAGCCCTCCAGTGTGGGCGAACACTGCCAGGATGGCGCTCGTTCCGAGCACGTTGAGCCCGATGCTGGCCACCTGAGCCATCTGTTTGCGGTCGGCGCCGATCGCCTGGATCTCGTCGGCCACCTCCTCCATCCACTCGGCCAGCGCCTCTTCGAGACGGGACGCCAGCTCCGGCCTCGCCCCCCACAACGCAGCGTGGTCAGCAAGCGCCGTCGCCCCGTGGCGTGTCTCGGCCCATGCCGTGGCAGTGCGCGATGCGGCGGTGTCGGCGTGTTGGACCACCGCGGTCACCAGGTCGGAGAATGCGGCCTCCCGCACCGGAGGCGCCGGCGGGACGGGTGAGGTCCGAAACAGGTTGCGGATGGTGGCGGCCACCCGGCCCACGCCCTCGGACAGGAATCGGGCCAGTGGTCCGGCGTTGACGAAGTCGAGCCACTGCCGCAAGACCTCGCTGCGGAGAAAGGTGCCGCGCTCGATCTCGGCGCCCAGTTGCCGGAGCGCAGCCGCGTAGTTCGATGCGAGTGAGTCGCGCAGGGAAGCAGCCTCCTCCTGTTCGGTCTCCACCTCGTCGGCGATTTTCTCCACCGCCTCCGGCAGGCCGGCGAGGGCGCCTTGGAGGCTGCGACGAGCAATCGACTTTCTCTCCTCGTCGTGGCGGCGCAGTCGCTCGATACCATCGAGGATGGGAGTGACCGCCTCCCGACGGAGACCGTCGAGAGCAGGGTCGAGCGCACCCTCGGGGACCGAGAGCACCTCGAGGTCACCGAATGCTCCCTGCAGGTCGATCTCGCCTCTTTCGATCAGTCCCCGGTAGTCGGCCATCACCGCCGCCTCGTCGGACTCGTCGATGGGCATGCGGTTGATCACCGCGAGGAGCGGCACGCCACGTTGGCGGACGCGGGCGAGGATGTCCCAAGGGACCTGGTCGGCATAGCGGGTGACGGTGGTGACGAAGACCACCAGGTCTGCCCTCTCCAACAACTCCACCGCGAGCTCGCGGTTGGCCTGTTCCACGCTGTCGAAGTCGGGAGCGTCGACCAACATCACACCGGGCGGGACTCCGGGGTCGAGTTTGATGTCGATCTGTTCGAACCCGGCGAGTGGCCCCTCCCCGCCAGAAGGGGCGTCGTCAGGGTGGACCAGGGCCACCGGATGGCGGGTGGTGGGGCGGATCAGACCGGATTCGGATAGCGGAGCGCCGGCGATGGCATTGAACAGACTCGACTTTCCGACGCCCGTGGAGCCCAAAATCACTACCAACAGCGGGGCCGAGAGGTCTGATGCCCTCGGGATCAAGTATTCGGCGACGTGTCTGCGGAGCGTTTCCGCCCGCTCGATCCGCCCCGCTTCGGGAGCCGTCCCGGCTCGTCGTTCGAGGGCTGCGGCGAGATCCGATAGTGCCTGACTCAGACGCCAATTCTATCCAGCGCCCTGGCTACGTCCGTCGCCCGTTCGGGATCGTTCAACTGACGATCGGATAACATCGCGGCAACTCGAAGAACGAAGACGAAAATGGCACACGGCGACATTACCCACATCGAGATTCCGGTCGACGACATGGATCGGGCCACCGACTTCTACAACAAAGTGCTCGGGTGGCAAGCCGCCGAGGCGCCCGGATTCGAAGGCTATCCCATGTGGCGAGCACCCAATGAGATCAGCGGGGGTGGGTTCGTTGCACGGGATGAGGGCCTTCAGACCATACGCAACTATGTCGAGGTCGACTCCATCGACGACATTCTCAGCAAGGTGACCGAGTCGGGCGGGAACGTGGTCATGGAGAAGACACCGATCAGCGACACGAGCTGGTATGCCACCTTCACCGACACTGAGGGCAACCAGATGGGTCTCTACGAGGGTACGACCTAGGGCCGCTGTTCAATACTGACACCCAGGCCACCTGGACTGCCGCGTCGAGCGCCGACGCCAGTTTTGAGCGGAGCTCAATAGTTGCAGCCGGATAGGGATTGGCTACCGGGTCGAACAACTCAGGGAAGGCGAGCCTCGAGTTCCTCGAGAATTGCCGTGAGGTCCTCGTTCAAGAGAGCGAGCCGCGGAAATCTACGGATGGTTCTGGCGATGCTGTTGGGAGTGCAGATGACGACCCCACCGACCTGCTTCGGGGAAAACACGGGGACGGAGGTGCCGACGAAACAGAGGACGGGCTGGGTTGGGATGTCGATGCCGGCCCCGGCGAGAAGGGCCTCGACCACGCGAGCCTGGCGCCGAGCCTGGTCGAGGTCCGACGAATGATTTCGGCCCTTGACCCAGAGCTCGGTTCCCTCACCACGCACTGCCAGCCTGCCGGTGTAACTCTTGGTTTCGATAGTGAAGACTCCGGTTGGAGCGACGACGACATGGTGAACATTCGCCGTGGATCCGGGAAGTCTCCGGTCATGGAGAGTCCGTACTCCAGAGCGCTGGAGGGAATCGAGAAATCGACCCACCCGCTCCTCCCCGGACGCCCCCGACCGTTGGTGAGCCGCCTTGGTCGCGGTCGGACCCGTCACGTCGGTCAAGTCGTCGTGGGTCTCCCGCTGTCCCTTTTCCATGACCTCCCTTCGTCAATAGTGCGAAAAATCTTCAGCACTATTTGCAGCGGCAAGAGAGAGGGTTCGACGGTCGAGGAGAGGGCGGGGCATGTACGCAACGGAGGTTGATCTCCCAGCCCGAGAGATCTCTCCCTCCTACCTGTGCTGATCGGGGAGGTTGTTTACGCGGGTGATGGGTGGTTGGTTGTTGATGGCGGTGTGGGGTCGGTGGTGGTTGTAGTAGTGAAGGTAGTTGTTGAGGGCTTGTCGGCGTTCGGTTTCTGACC
>JBGTCK010000045.1:0-3520 GCA_041748855.1 Acidimicrobiia bacterium | reverse complement strand
TTGGACCCCGCCCGAGCTCAAGCAGTTTCTCGAACTCATCGATGGGCACCGACTTCAAGCTGCGCTTCACCTCCTGGCCATGACGGGTGCTCGCCGGGGTGAGATCGCCGGCCTCCGGTGGATCGACGTCGATCTCGAGGGTGCCCGGATCACCATTCGTCAGAGCCTGAACGCGGTCGGGGGCCAGGTCTACGTCTCGTCACCGAAGAGCAACCGGGGTCGCACCGTAGACCTCGACCGGGGAACGGTCGAGGTGCTTCGCCGGCACCGGGATCGTCAGCTCGCCCGAGGTGAGAGGTTCCTGAATCGCCCGGGTGGTGAGGGTTTCGTGTTCAGGGCTCGGGATGGATCCCTGATCGATCCCCGTTCTCTATCGGCCGCGTTTCGGTGGGTTGCCGATCAGTCTGACCTGCCCCGAATCCGGCTGCATGACCTCCGGCACAGCCACGCTTCGATAGCAGTCAAGGCCGGTGTCCCAATCGGCGTCATCAGCGAGCGGCTCGGCCATGCCAGCCCCGAATTCACTCTCCATCGCTATGCACACGTCATGCCCGGCATGCAGCGAGATGCCGCCGACCGGATCGCCAGGGCTATTCACCTCGACGACATCTCAGCTGCGTAGAACCGGGAACGTCAGCCGAGGTCTCGCCTGATTGTTTCCTCGGTGAAACGCTCGGACTCCATGCCGGGAGGGGGCTTCGCTGCCCATTCGCGTTCGGTTGAGCTCAGTTCGTTTTCGATGAGTGCCGGGTAGTACCGAGAGGGTTGTGGAGAACGCCACTCTCGAGGCTTGTCCTCGGCAATCTCCCCGGTGGAGTCAGGAACGGTCTTCATTCCGTCACATCCTCCTCGGCCGGGCCGGCAGATGGCAGATCCGGACCCGCAGACTGCGCTTGTTCCCAAAGACTTTGGTGATATGCGCAACGAGCCCAGGTGTCCGCAATCGGTCGCGGGCACTCGTCACCCGTCGCCGGGTCTAAAACACCGCATGTGTTCGGCTGACCCAGCCGGTCGAGACCCTTCTGGTATTTCTGGGCCTTGTACCGGCGCTTAGCTGGTCCGTATCCGCGGTCTCGCCGGCTTTGATATTCCCGGCCGCTCTTCTTTGAAATCGCCATTTTGGGCAACCTCCGTAGTTGGGAGGCGCTCTTATTGGCGCTCAGGTACCCCCCCATTATCGCAGCATGTATGGGGGATTCCAACCCTCTCGCGACGGTCGCTGAGCGACGGTCGCTTGGCGACGAAGACGGTGGGTCTCCCATGGGGTAGCAATCTTCCATGGGGTCGATGGTTTGATACCGGTTTGGCATCGTGGTCGGCGGCTCCGAATCCGCCCTTCAGGAGCTGCCGTTCCCGATGTCGCTCAACCTAATTCCAGGCTAGGACTCCTCGACGTTGGCACTACGACGCGGTCAACTAGCCCGACCGGCCCGGAGGTCCGCTTGGAGCAGTTTAACGCTCGGGCATGGTTGCGAGCGATGGAAGGTGGCTCATACGCATCGCACCTACCCGCGGCAACGCCTGTTCCATCAGACCACTTTCCCGTTCGGGCCGGGCCAGCTCAAGGGCAGGAGGCGGCGATCTCCGGATGGTCGCCCCTCCCCTTCTTCTCGAGACACCCGGAGTCATGAGGGGAGTAGGCTCCGAAGAATGCTGATCCGGGAGCGGAATGGAGGGCGCCACAGGCTGGCGATATGCCTGATCGCGGCTGTGCTTTCAGTTTCCTGCGGAGGCGAAGATAGCGGCGCAGAGCAGTCGTTACCTACCGACCCGACGACAACGGTGGGCACCGATTCATCCACGACGGCAGCGCTGGAGACCACGACCACGGTTGGAGAGGGACACCCATCCGATGATCCGTGCCGGATAGCAGAGCCGGGAATGGTCGAGGACGCGTTCGGAGCCGAGACGCTTGGGGAAATGCGAATCGGTGTGACTTGCCGGTACGGGCTGGTGGGCCTTTCTACTCAGTGGGTCGACGTTCTTTGGATCGGGCCGGCCGACGAATGGGATCAGATCAAATCGGAGTACGACGAATCCCGGGGTGGGATCACCGAGGTCGACGTCTTGGGCGCGGAGGGTTTCCATCCCGGTGACCATGGCGTCCGCGACCTGATCTTTAGGACGGGCGACAACGTTTACGCAGTTCTCGGATTCGGTGGTCCCACCCCCGACACCCTTGCAGTCCTCGGCGGCGCGGTCCTTGCGCTGGCCGAATCGATCGTCGAACTGGAGCAGTAGCGGCTCGAGCCGTCACTAAAAGCGGTTGTTCAAAGACCCGCGCCGTCCCATACGACATGTGAGTTTGAGGGCTAGGTTTAGCCTCCGTGGAACGGGCTGTGAACCCGGCACGGTGGCCTTCCAATGAGGACGATGCCGGTTTTCAACCGGCAATCCGTTGCGCAGCTTGTGGCACAATTGTCGTGTAGCGGAAGCTGTCATTGGTACTCACGAACATCCATGTCTCGGCGTCGTCGGGGGAGTGCATCACCAGGGTTACGTAACCCGGATAGTCACCTCTGATCCCGAATACCGTTTCCGGGGCGTCGAAGAGCTCGACCCCGAGTCCGTAGGCGTAACGATCCGTCGGCCCGTCCTCGCCGTTCGGAATGAGGGCGGCGTCGAGCATCGCTGAGACCAGCTCCTCGGAGAACAGCTCGGCCGACCCCAACGCTTCGAAGAACCGGGTCACATCTTGGACCGTGCTGACCAAAGCCGCCGAAGCCCAGCTCGCGGTTTCGAGTGCTGTGTGGTTCCAGCCTGCGGTCGAAGCCACCCGACCAGGTGCTTGGCCGGCCTGGCTGAAACCCGGAACCGGCTCCTCACCCGTCTCGTAATAGGCGAGGTAGGTGTTGTCCAAAGACAAAGGTTCGAGGATTCGCTCCCGCAAAGAGACGTGGTAGGGAACTCCAGTGACCTCCTCGGCAACAACAGCAAGTACGAGGAAGTTGGTGTTGTTATAGGCGAACCGGGCGCCTGGTTCGAAGTCCAGGCCTTCGTCGGCAACCAACGCGAACAGCTCCTCCGGGGACCATGCCTTTCGCTCAGCCTCGGGTGTCCCGACCAAGGGGGTGTCAGGTTGGTAGTCGGGTAGGCCCGACCGGTGGGAGAGCAAGTGCGTAATCGTCACTTCCTGGGGCACGTCGATCCGCGACAAATGGTCTGCCGCCGAGTCATCCAGCGTTACCAAGCCATCTTCGACGAGATCCAAAATCAGAGCAGCGGTAAAGGCCTTCGTGAGGCTGGCTATCCGGATCGGGTCAGTGGGGTTGAGCAGATGGCTTTGGGTTTCGCCAGCGGAGACGAAGAAGGTCTCGCCGTTGCCATCGACCCACGTCAACAAGGTGCCTCCTTCGGAAGGTGTCCCCAGCCTTGCTATCTGATCCTCCAGGAAGGTCTGTGGCGAGGCGTCGCCTGTGACTGTTGGGAACTCCGGAACCGGGGCGGATCCCGACCCGGACGACGTGCATGATGCAAGTGCGGTAGCACAACACGCGAGGATCAGAGCAGGCCGCATCCT
>JBGTCK010000044.1:0-9706 GCA_041748855.1 Acidimicrobiia bacterium | reverse complement strand
ACCTTGTGCCCTTTGACCGTTACGGTTTTCCGCTCTTCGACTGTCCCCTGATCTGAGGACCGCCGAACAATCTGAGGGCTCTTGCGGCGAAACAGAGCCATGAATCTCACTCCTCTGAGAAGTTGGTGTGGATGCGCAGGTGACATTCCGTTTCCTGGTGGAATGAACTGCGTTGAAAGACGAAACCAGGCCGGAAACGAAAACACCTGCGTAAGGGCGGGTGCCGTTCAGTTGTGGATTGACCGCTGAGAGCGGTCGGGTGGCGATGGAAATCACCGGAAAAACTCCCCATGGGAAACACCGATCTGGTGTCTAAAGGATAACACGCCCCTCCCCGCTATCCGGCACCCACCGCTCCCCCGCCTGCGGTCACTCGGACGGTAGAGCCAATTGCTCCGGTTCGGTCGGGTCGTAACAGCGCCTGCATCTCGCCTCATAAGCCCCTTCGGCTCCAAGGACAACGAGGTCGTCGGAGGTGACGATCCGCTGGGTATACATGCCTGGGCCACCGCACTTGTGACACACCGCGAGCACTTTCGTCACGTACTCAGCACGATCGCAGAGGGAAGGGATCGGCTCGAACGGCCTTCTCAGATAGTCGGTGTCGAGGCCGGCAACGATCACCTGTTTGCCCGCCGACGCCAGCTGTTCTACGACATCGACCAGTTCCAGGTCGAAGAACTGGCCTTCGTCGATGCCAATGACCTCGGTCACGTCTTCGACCCTTCTCAGCAGGGCGGCAGCCGTCTCGACCGGAATCGCGCTGACACTCATCTGGGAGTGACTGACCACCTCTGCTTCAGCATAACGGTTGTCAATCTGAGGTTTGAAGGTCTGGACCGGGATCCGGGCGATCCGGGACCGGGTGACCCGACGGATCAGTTCTTCGCTCTTCCCCGAGAACATCGGCCCGCAGATGACCTCGACCCATCCCTCATGATTGCGACGAAACATCGACCACGAGCGTAGCTGCCCCCTCGTTACTGTCCTCCCGCTAGCGGGAGGAAGGTTCCTGCAGCCGCCGAATAGGCGACTGGAGGTAGGAGGGAGAGGTCCCCGCGTGCTGGGAGCTTGAGTGCCGTTGGTGGGAACGCCCCACCCTCCCCGGCGACTCCGTCGCCGGTACTCCCTCCGCAAGCGGAGGGAGAGTTCGCGTTTCGATGTACTCCCGAATTCACACTGTCCTCCCGCTTGCGCCGAGGTTGGTCCCTGCGCCAGACGAAGGAGGGCGGAGGTAGGAGGGAGAGATCCCCCGAGCCGGGAGCTCGAGTGCCGTTGGTGAGAACGCCCCACCCTCCCCGGCGACTCCGTCGCCGGTACTCCCTCCGCGAGCGGAGGGAGAATTGAAATCACGTAAGTTGGTTTTCTCCGGGGACCGGGGTGCGCATCAGCCAGATCGAGTTGGCGATTCCCAGTGCGAGGGTCATCGATATGTAGAAGGAGCCACCCTGGGAGAGGAAGGGAAGCGGTAGGCCGGTGACCGGCATGATCCCGATGGTCATCCCGACGTTGACGAACACGTGGAAAACCATCATCGCGGCGATGCCGACCCCGATAAGGGCACCGAACCGGTCGCGGGCGTTGGCCGCGATAACCAGAAGGCGCCAGATGATCACGGCGAACGCGAGGAGTACCAACAACCCGCCGACGAAACCGAGCTGCTCCCCCACTGCGGTGAAGATGAAGTCGGTCTCCTGCTCCGGCACGTACTCGAAGTTGGTCTGGGTTCCGGCGAACAGACCGGAACCGAAGAGCTGGCCGGAACCGATCGCAAGTTTCGACTGTGCCAGGTTGTATCCGATTCCCTGGGGATCAATTGTTGGGTTGAACAAGATCCTGATGCGGTTGAGTTGATATTCCTCGAGCAACCCCAGGGTCCAGATCGCGAACGAAGCGATGGCGCCGGCCAAGCTCAGGGCCACCATCTGACGCCAGGTCGCCCCGGCAGCAAAGATCATCACATAGACGATGAACCCGAAAACGAGAGTGGTGCCGAGGTCGGGTTCGCGCAGAATCAGGATTGCGGGGACGGCCACGACCAACAAGGACTGGCCGATCTTCGCCCATGGCAGCGGCCGCCGTTCGTTGTCGCCTCGCACCGGGGGCGCCAGGATGCTGGCGAGGGCGACGATTACAACCACCTTGGCGAACTCGGCCGGCTGCAGCTTGAAGAAGCCGAGTTCGATCCAACGTTGTGCCCCGTTTACCGGTTCGAAGAAGAAGACGGCAACGAGCAGGACCAGAATGATCAGCGACGCGATCGGAACCCACAACCGGTACTCGCGGTAGTCGATGTTGGAGGCGACGAAATACACGATGACACCGGCGGCGACAAAGATCATCTGCCGCTCCATCGAAAACGTTCCGGTGCTCTGGGTGGCCGAGTAGATCATCAACAGCCCAAAAGCGGAGAGGAGCAGCATTGTCCCCAACAGGATCTTGTCCGACCTGTTGTTACGCCGGACCACTGCAACTTCGCGAATTCTGGTGAGAACGGCCATCAGTCCGCGTCCGCCCCTTCGACGATTGGTGTCGGTACGTTACCCATCAGATATTGGAGTATGTGCCGGACAACCGGAGCTGCGATCCGGCTACCCGAACCACCTTCGTCGATGAGCACCACAACCACGTATTGCGGGTCATCGATGGGGGCAACAGCAGCGAACCAGGCGTGGTCGTCCCGACTCTGTGACGACTCACCGGTACCGGTCTTTCCGCCAACCAACTCGAGTCCTTCCCCGAAGTCTGCGAAGGCAGTGCTTGCCGTCCCCGTGGTCACCACCCGGTTCAGGTCGGTGAGCAGTGCCTGACGCACCTGGTCGGAGATTTCGAGTTCGCGGACCACTGACGACTCCACAGGGGTGACGTCACCTTCGGGAGTCACAGTCTCCTTCACGACCCGCGGCTCCATCACGATTCCGCCGTTGAACATCGAGGCGTAAGAAACTGCAACCTGCAACGGGGTCGCCACGAACGCGCCCTGCCCGATGGCGAAGTCGAGGAGGTCGCCACCGAGCCAGGGGCTCGCGAATTCCAGCCGGCTCCGGTCCAGTCGCGGGGGCTCATCGGGATGCTCGATCTGGTGGGCAGCCCACTCCTCGAAGAGGGCCCGGGTCGGAACGATCCCGGCCGCCTCGCCGGAGAGGTCGATCCCTGTCTGTGACCCGTAACCGAGTTCCTGCGCCCACTCCTGGATCACGTTCTCGTTCGGGTGGTGACGGTGGGTGCCCAGGGCAACGTTCCAGAAGAAAATATTGCACGAGTTCTCCAGGGCCCCGTGAATGTCCAGCCAACCGAGATTCCTTGGTGAATACCAGTCGTTCTTGAAGTTCGCCGTGCCGGGCTCGTCATCGAGAAAGAGTGTCCCGTCGCAATGAATCAGCTGGTTGGGGATGTCTACACCCTCCACGTCTTCCGGCAGAGGGAGGTTCTCTTCTTCCTTGACCAGATAGGTGATTGCTTTGAAGGTCGAAGCAGGCGGGTACTGGCCCGCGATGGCGAGATTGTTGAATGCCTGCGTTGTCTGCAGATTGGCGAAAGTCTCCGGGTCGAGGCCAGCAACGAAGAGCTGAGGGTTGAAGTCCGGGTACGAAGCTAGCGATAGCACCTCGAACGTTTTGGCATCGAGAACGACTGCAGCAGCTCGTTGGGTCTCATTGAATACTTCCTGACCGGAATCCCGCAGTTCGTCTTTGACATCGTTGGAGAGACCGACGGCCTCTTCGAGTGCCCTCTCCACGAGCTCCTGGAGTTCGAAGTCCACGGTGAGCACCAGCGAGTCTCCGGGCTCGGGGTCACGACCCTGCCTTTCGGCGATGATCTCCCCAGCCCGAACCCGATACTCCACCTGACCCGGTGTGCCTTCGAGAAACTCGTCGTAGATCCGCTCCACTCCCAGCTTGCCGATCCGGATACTCGGATCGAGGTCGGGGCGGGCGTCGAGGTCGGCTTGCTCGGGAAGGCCGAGGTGGCCGACCACATGGGCCAGGGTCGGTCCGGAAAGGTAGACGCGCTCAGGCACGTTCACGATCTCAACTCCGGGCAGGACGTCCAGCTTCTCGCTTACCCGGAGCGAGGTTTCGGGCTTGACCGTGGCCACCTGGAAGCGTGCGTTGATTCCGGCCTCCTCATACATGGCGTCGAGAACAGAGGGTTCCATTCCGAGCAGTGCCGACAGCGTCTGGACCAGGTCTTCACGCTCGTCGGGTTGTATGAAAGTCCGGTCGACGACGACCGCCGGGACCAGCCGGCTCGTGGCGAGAAGCGTCCCATTCCGATCGTATATGTCACCGCGCGGGGCGTAGGAGTTGCGGGCGATCCAGGTGAGCTCCTCTGCAGCCATGGCAAAGGCGGGACCTTCGGCGACCTGCACGAACCACAACCGCAAACCCACGATCGAGAACATCACCATGAAGGCGATGCCGAGGGTCGTGAGGCGGAGTGCAAACTTCATCAGTATCTCAAGGCTGCCGGATCGTGGTCGACGATCCTGACCAGGATCGGGGCGATCAAGAAGGCAAGGAGCATATTCGCCAGCGGAACGGTGAAGAGACGGCTGAATACATGTTGACCCAGGATCATCGACTGTCCGAACAGTGTCCCCAGCAACACTAGGAGCAACACGCCGATAAACGTCAGCGCACCTGCCCAGAGCGCAGTTGCGACCCTCCCGATATCCGCCCGCTCCCGGGTGCGCAGAGCGATGTAAGCGGCCGACATGAAGACGATCGCCCGCAAGCCGAGAAGCGAAGAACCGATGAGATCCACCATCAGCCCGGCCGCAAAGGTGATGGCGAGGATGAACTCGGGCTTGATCCGGGTGAGCGCGAGCAGGATGGAGACGAGAAGCACCAGGTCGGGAGTGATGATGCGAATGGTCCCGAAGAACGTCGTCTGGATTACCACCGCTGCGACCAGGATGAGAAAGACCAAAGCCGGTGTGCGGAATTTCATGATCCGCCCTCAGTCGTAGTTGTGCCCTCCCCGGTAGTGGTCGTCTCCCCCAGGGTTGTAGTCGTTGCTTCATTCTGGATCTCGTCCTGGCCCGACGCTGACAGAGGATCGGTGGGCCAGGCAAGGACCACGACGATTCGCAGTGTGTCGATTTCCACGAAAGGCAGAACTGTCGTGTTTACCGCGGAGGTCACCAGAGCTGCGTCTTCAAGCACTACTCCGACCGGGAACCCTGCCGGGAAGAGGATGCTCTGCGCCGATGTCAGTACCCGGGTTCCGGCCAGGACCGGCTCTTTGGCGTCGGGTATCGTCAGAACCATCTCTGCAGAACCAACCTGAGAGGTGAGACCCCCGATCTGGCTCCCGACCAGAACCGCCAGCGCCTCCCGGGACCCCGTGATCGGCACAATTGTTGCGCTGATATCGGTCACGCTCGACACCGAGCCAACCACGAAACCGTTGGTGTCGATGACCGGTTGGCCCACGGCAATCCCGTGCGAGGTGCCGCGGTCGATGATCAAGCCGGCGTCGAGCGGGTCGGGCCGGCCGATGACGTTGGCAACCGTACGACCCAGATCGCCTTCCAATTCATCCAGACCGTAGAGCGATTCGAACAGATCGAGCCTTGCCATCTGGTCCTGGACTGCGATCAGCTGTGCCTGGGACTCTTCTAGGGCCGCTTTGAGCGCCCGATTCTCCTCGCGAAGCCCGGCGATGTCACCGAGGCCCTCCGCTGCTTCGACTACAGGAGTCACCACGTAGGCCACACCGCGCTGCAAGGGTGAGATCACCGCCTGGGTTCCTGTCCGCAGGACACCGACGATACCGCCGCCCTCGAGGCGCACGTGAAAAGTCATGAGGAGAATCCCCAGCACCAACAGGGTGACAAAGGTGGGGAAGGCGCGGTCAGAGCGTGGTTGGCGTTCCCTCGTCAGCATGCTGTGGGTTGGTTCGAGGGGATCATGGCCGGGACGACGACACCAACACACTCTGCAGCGTGTCGAACTCCTCCAGGCATTTCCCCGAACCAATCACCACAGACTGCAAAGGTCTGGCCGCAGTCACGATCGGCATACCGGTCTCGTGAGCAAGACGGTGGTCCAGCCCGACCAGCAACGCTCCCCCACCGGTAAGCACGATTCCGCGCTCGACCACATCCGCCGCCAACTCAGGGGGAGTCTTGTCCAGCGTATATTTCACAGCATCGACGATTGCTTGCGTGGGCTCTTCGATCGCCTCACGGATTTCGGGGCTGGACAGCAAAATCGTCTTGGGAAGTCCGGTGACGAGGTCGCGCCCTCGGACTTCGGCCGAAGGCTCATCCGCATACGGCCACGCCGACCCGACCGCCATCTTCAGTTGTTCGGCCGTCCGCTCACCGACGAGAACGTTGTACTCCTTCTTGATCCAGTCGATGATCGCGGTGTCCAACTCGTCGCCACCGACCCTGATGCTGCGGGAGACGACGATGCCGCCCAGTGAGATGACTGCGACCTCGGTAGTCCCTCCGCCGATGTCGACGACCATCGATCCGGCGGGCTCTCCGATGGGAAGGCCCGAACCGATCGCAGCCGCCATCGGCTCCTCGATCGTATAGGCACGCCGGGCACCTGCGTGGTAGGCGGCCTCTTCGACTGCTCTGCGCTCGACAGGGGTAATACCGGAGGGAACACAAACGACGATCCGGGGACGCGCCCACTTCCGCTTGTGAACCTTCTGAATGAAATAGCGAAGCATCTTCTCGGTGATGTCGAAGTCCGCAATGACACCGTCGCGTAGCGGGCGGATCGCGGTGATCGACGCCGGGGTGCGCCCGATCATCCTCTTCGCTTCCATGCCGACCGCGAGTGCCTTACCGGTGATCGAGTTGATCGCCACCACCGATGGCTCGTTGAGCACGATGCCACCACCCCGGACGTACACCAGCGTATTGGCGGTGCCGAGATCGATGGCCATGTCCTGGCCGGCGAATGAAAGAAGGGTTTCAGCCATAGATCGAAAGGACTCCTTGGCGGACTCTCTGAGTGTAGAGTGGCCGGCAACCTTCTGCCATGTCGCAAATGGCGTCGCGAGCCGTTCTCAGGCTGTTTTCAGCCGAAAAAGATTCCCAATTCACGTTCGGCGCTCTCGACACTGTCCGAACCGTGAACGAGGTTATGCGTGACCGCGAGCCCGAGGTCACCCCGGACAGTCCCCGGCCCCGCCTGTTTCGGGTCCGTCGCACCCATCATCGAGCGTGAAACTGCCACAGCCGAGTCTCCGGACCACTCCATGGCGACGACCGGCCCCGAGGTAATGAACTCGAGAAGTTCGGGGAAGAACGGCCGCTCGACATGCTCGGCGTAGTGGCGCCGAGCCAGGTCCTCGTCGATAACGAGTTTCCTGATCTTCTCCAGGCTGAGGCCTTTACGTTCGAATCGCGAGATGATCTCACCGACCAGTCCACGCTGGACGCCATCGGGCTTGACCATGATGAAAGTGTGCTCTTGGGACATATTGAGGGCAAGGGTACCGCGTGGAGAGCTTTGGCGTTATTTGAGGTGGCTGCGCACCTCTCCCACGAGGTAGAGGGAACCGGCCACCAGCACATGCCCGTCGGCGCCTGCCTCGGCTCGGGCCATGTCGACGGCGTAGTCTGCCTCTTCGGCAACGAGGACCGGGACGTCGACGACAGCCTCGACCCGCTTCGCAAGTTCGAGGGGCGGTGTTGCCCGCTCCGAGCGCGCCGCAGTTACGACGAAACCTGCTGCGATAGGTGCCAACTCTTCGATCATCGCATCGATGTTCTTGTCCCCCATGATTCCGAGAACGACGTGCCACTTCACGGTCGGATACTCCTCGCCCAAGGAGTCGACGAGAGTCGCTACTCCGTCAGCGTTGTGTGCTCCGTCAATGAGGACGAGAGGGCTGGTTGCGATCGGCTCCATGCGCCCAGGAATGGTGAGTGCCTGCATTGCTTCCCGGATTGAATCCGGGTCGAGCCGGCTCCCGACCAGGGCTTCTGTAGCCGCAACGGCCACAGCGAGGTTATGAAGCTGATGGCGACCGTGTACCGGCAGGAAGATGTCCTCGTAGGTCTCTTCCGCACCCTGGATCGTTGTATGCCATCCGCGGATTCCTCGCTCGGCTTCGGCAACGGTGAAATCCCGTCCGAAGACACGGTGCTGGATGCCCATCTCCTTGGCTTTGATATTGGCTACTTCCAATGCCGCCTCCGGCAAGTCGCCGGTGACAAGGATCGTGCCCGGGCTGACGATGCCCAATTTCTCGCCGGCGATAGTGGCGACGTCATGGCCGAGAAACTCGGTGTGTTCGACACCAATCCCGGTAACGACACAGACCTCCCCGTCGATCACGTTGGTTGCATCGAGACGGCCGCCGAGCCCGACTTCGATCACCGCCGCATTCACCGCCTTCTCGGCGAAGAACGCAAACGCGGCGGCGGTGGTGAGCTCGAAGTAGGTGTTGGGCTCCGAACCCCCGGCAACCAGCACATCAGCAAAAACTGCGACATCGGTCATCGCCAGGGCGAACTCAACGGGGGTCGCATATTCGCCGTACGCTGAGAATCTCTCCTCCACACGCTCGAGATGAGGCGATGTGTAAGTGCCTGTGTCCAGGCCCCGGGCGAGCAGAAGCGCCGTGGTCATCCGCGCAGTCGATGTCTTTCCGTTCGTCCCGGCGATGTGCACAACCGGGTACCCGAGATGCGGCGACCCCATTGCCTCGAGCAAGGTGCGGATCCGATCGAGACCGGGTTTGACCCCGAGGTTGACATGGCTGTCGAGATAGGCGATGGATTCTTCGTAGTTCATAAAAGGAAGCCCCGGGAGGTTACCCCCGGGGCTGTTCCTTTAGTTCCTAGGTGGCTTAGATCTCGAACTCACGTCTCCGTGAGACAAAGACCAAGGTAAGTCCAGCACCAAACAACATGACCGCCCCGGCCAGCATGAACGGTGCGTCGATCCCGGTGAACGGAAGCACAACCAGGTCGAGCACTTCGACGATATTCGTCCCTTCGCTGTCAACGTTGTTCCCGAGGTTCACCTCTTCTGTGTCCGAAGACACCTCAACAACGTTGACCGGGCTCGGATCTGTGATCTCACCAACCGCTTCGGTCTCGACCACAATCGTGATCTTCACCGAGTCGCCGACCGCAAGGTCGCCGAGCTCACAGGTCACCACACCAGCCGCATGGCCGCAGGTGCCGACTCCCGGCGACGAGGACACGTAGGTCAGCGTCGCAGGCAGGGTGTCGGTCACAACCACGTTCTCAGCCAGCTCAGGCCCGTTGTTGCTAACGGTCACCTCATAGGTGATCAGAGCAGTCGGTTTATCCGAGTTGACCACAACCGGATCGACGAGGTCGATCTTGGTGACCTCGAGATCGGTGAATCCGAGAGAGAGCACTTCGATGATGTCGGTCACTTCATCGTCGACGTTGTTCTCGAGGTTTGTCTCCTCGGTATCCGAGGACACCTCAACCACGTTGACCGGGCTGAAATCAGTGACCTCACCAACCGCTTCGGTCTCGACCACAATCGTGATCTTCACCGAGTCGCCGACCGCAAGGTCGCCGAGCTCACAGGTCACCACACCAGCCGCATGAGCGCAGGTGCCGACTCCCGGCGACGACGACACGTAGGTCAGCGTCGCAGGCAGGGTGTCGGTCACAACCACGTTCTCAGCCAGCTCAGGCCCGTTGTTGCTAACTGTCACCTCATAGGTGATCAGAGCAGTCGGATTATCCGAG
>JBGTCK010000043.1:0-7059 GCA_041748855.1 Acidimicrobiia bacterium | reverse complement strand
CACCATGACCACGGAAAGCTTTATGGCCATCCTTTCCGAAGAGTCGAACACCTGGCAGACCACACCTAACGCAACAGACGAACTCGGACCCATGAACCCTTCGGCGTGGACCGGAGATGAGGCGCTCTTCTTCTCGTCAGGGCTCCCACCAGGTGACCCAAACGCACCAAACGGAATGGGATCCTGGCTCTGGTCCTACCGGCCGGAAGGCTGACGATCGCTTGGTCATCAGGGATTCGCGACCGCTCTCAGAAGTGCCGTTCTGCTCGGTAGCCACGTGCAGGTGGTATCGCCCCGGATCGGTTGATCGGGGGCGTAGCATCCCGGTGTGGATATTGCCCGCGAACGATGGGAGCCATGGTCCGTCGAAGAGGCTGGGCTGCTGTTCGCCGATGCACCGTTCCGGTGGTGGATCAGCGGGGGACATGCGCTTGAGCTTCACACTGGAGATTCATGGCGCAGCCACGACGATCTCGACGTCGGGGTCTGCAGGTCGCAGGCGGCGGAAGCCTACGCCTGGCTGGTTGACTGGGACCTGCACCTAGCTGCCGCAGGTCGCCTCACACCGTGGGACGGTCGACCACTAGTTGCCGCCCGGTCCGAGAACAACGTCTGGGCTCGCGAGTCTGAGGGTTGCCCCTGGCGGTTCGATCTCACTGTGGGGGAGGGCAATCCTCGGAGGTGGGTGTACCGACGGGATCGGTCCGTAACCCGACCGTGGAATCGGGCGATACTGAAGTCATCGTCAGGTCTCCCCTACCTGGCTCCCGACCTCCAGTTGCTGTTCAAGGCCAAGCACCCTCGTCCCAAAGACCACGTCGACGCCCAGCACATGATCCCCACCCTCGACGGCGAGGCACACCGCTTCCTCGCAGACCACCTGTCGCCCGAGCATCCATGGCAGAGGCTCTTGTTGGACAATCCGCCGACGCACCCATAGGTACCCAACTGGTGCGGGTGGATTCGCCGTCGGAGTACGATCGCGGCACGCGACTCGGAGGGTCGAACCATGGGCATGAGACACGCCTTGATCTGTCTGATGGCATTGCTGTTGGTGGCCTGTGGATGCACAGCGGAAGGATGCGGAAACGATCTGCGATTCGGTGCTCAGATGCTCTCAGTCTGGGCCGATGCAGAAGAGTTCTTGTTGGAGGTCTGCGTTGAAGGTGACTGCGAGACCCTCCAGGTCGGAGATGCCCTGGGATCTGCATACTTTGGGATGCCTCTCGACCCAGAATCCTCGGGTTCAGCGGACGTAGAAGTAACTGTAACCACAGACACGGGCAGTCGAACGGCGACCGGAACGATCGACCTCGATAGCTATCGCCCCAACGGCGGACTTTGCGCACCGGTATGTCAGGGAGCGGATGTGGCAATAGATGGGAACACGCTCCGAAATGCAGAGGCTGGAGAGGTCCCGCCCAGGGACTGACCCCGCTCGATTTCCGGCAGCTCTGAACCGCACGCCGACGTGCCGATAGCGCCCACCTCGTGAAACGCTCGTTATCCGCCCAGAATTGTTGCTATGTAGGTGGTCGCTTCGCGGCCCTTAACAGCACGTTCACCACCGACACTGCTCCCGACACACAGTCTTGTGATCACTCTCTTCACCGAGGTGGACCGAGTATTCCTCTGGCAGTTATGCAACGCTGAGGATGTGTGCGGCATGGACTACTTGTGAAAGACGCCGAGATTTACGCAGCGGTTCGATTTGATCTAATGCGTTATGCCACGGCTCTTGTTGGTGTCGTCGATGCTGGTGATCTGGTTTCGGCGGTTGTAGCCAGGGTTCTGGCGCGAGATGGTGGTCTGGCCGGCCTTGACGATCCGAAGCCGTACTTGATGAAATCAGTGCTCAATGAGGCTCGGATGAGGCATCGCTCATCGGTGCGACAGTCCCGAGCTTTGCTCAAAGTTGGCGCACCTGCTGAGCAACCGAGCCAACACGATCATGTGCTCGATCAGATCATGCTCCTCCCACAACGGCAACGAGCCGCAGTGTTCTTGGCGTATTACGAGCAAATCAAATTAGTGGAGCAGACGCATCTAGCCCACTGACGATCGCCCCTCGGCCACCCGCCAGAACGCTTGCGCTGCCGCCCCCGCAGCCAGCATCTAAGACCCTGGTCTGATCACCGACGCCCACAGCATCCAGCATCGCTTCGAACAAAGGCGCATGTTGAGCTTCCTGCAGATCAGCCCAATCGTCTACAGCACGACCCCACAGCTCACCCTGAACAGCTGATGAACCCATGATCAAATCCTCCTCCAGGTCACGACGTGTATTCGATGTCGCCGGTGAACGTCTCGGCGACCGAACTTCGGCCGAGGACGAAAGAGATGCGCCCTTCGCCTTGTAAACCGGCGAAATCATCAGAGCTTTCCAGAACATTCCATCTCGAAGTTTCAGTGGGGTCATAGATGATGGTGAAAGTCCCCGTGTTTGGGCCGGATTCACATGTCATGACATGTTCGTCCTTCAAGGAGGTTTCCGAGTTCATCGACACCAAGGTTCCGGCCGAACACCCAAGGACATCAGCGCCGACAGTGACCTCGAAAGTCCCGGAAAGAGGCGATACGCTTCGATCGATGTCGGTCTTGATGGTGACCGGTCCCGCTGTGAGTGTTGGCTGACCAGCAACCGGTGCTTGCTCAGTGTTCTGAGCGGCAACAATTACCGCCACTCCTATAACGGCGGCTACTCCGGCGGCTATCAGCCAAGGCACAGTCGACTTCCTAGTTTTTGTTTCTGTCTGTTTTGTTTCTAGTTGGGTCACTTCGCTGCTCCTCTGTTCAAGGGTTGCGAGGTAGGCAGCGGCATCGAGATCGACCGAACCCAGACCATTCAGGTCGGGGATCGAGTTGCCTTCCTCGAACAATGCGAAAAGTTCGGTTTCGGTGGTCACTGTCCACCTCCTTTCTGAACAGCGGGGGTAACTGATCGGTTGGTCCGCTCGAATTCACGGACCAGGTTCTTTCTTGCTCTGTGCAGACGCTGCTTCGCAGCGTTGGGTGTGATATCAAGAACACCGGCGATGTCCTCAGAAGACAGGTGCTCCCACAACGAAAGGCGAAGAATCTCGACGTCTCGTTCTCGTAGGTTCTGCGCTGCGACCAGAACTTCGCGCACTTCTTCGCGGATAACTACTTGGTCCTGGACGAGTGCGACAGCTTGGATTCCGATCGACTCAAGCCTTTCCCCAAGCTTTTTCTGACGGCTCGCCCCACGCCAAAGGTTCCCAGCGTGGTGATACGCAATCCGGTACAGCCAGCCGAGTTCCGCCTCACCAGTTGGAGCGTCTCCGATGCGACGCCAAACCGTCAAAAACACGTCGGCGACAAGATCGTCCACCGAATCTGCGTTGGCTCGCCGATGGCAATAAGCGAACACATGGCGGTAGTACGACTCGTAAAGGTGGCGGAACGATGCCGCCTCGCTCTGAGTCAACCTGTTGCTTTCTGTTTCGCCACATCAATAGAGTTTCCGGTCGAGCAAAACGGTAACGCAATGTTTTTAGTAACCCGCCGCCGCTTCCGGACATATCTACACCGAGCAACGGGGGTTGCGGCCGAAGCGAACACCGCATCGGTACGGGCGAAACCGGGTAAGGCCAACCCGGAATCGTCGGAGAAGCAACCGCCCATAACCGGCAGTCTGACCCGCACGCCGAGGTGCCGATAGAGAGCAGGGGGCGAACTGGGCGATATCGCACAGACTGGTCGATCTGTTCTCGGATAACCAACTGTGGATGGTGGCTGCTGCTCAGTTCGCTAGCAGCTCTTTGGCGGTGACTTCAACGGTTCTGGTATTTCCCCGGGCGTAAGCCGCCGCGTAGTCCTCCTGTCCGAGTTCCTTCTCCAGGATCTTCAAAAGCGTCGTGGTCATCTCGGTTATCGAAATGTTGTCGACCAGCAGCGATTGGTCGCTGATCGGGTCGCCAAGCACGCTGGCCAGAATCGTCACCGCTTCTTCCGTCTTGCCCACCTTCGCCCGGACTTGGGCGACCCTGGTGAGTAGGCCCACCTTTTCGACCGTCTGCCCCATCTCTTCGGACATGGCGAGACTCTCCAGAAAGGAGGCGTCGGCGGAGTCGAAATCGTCGACGCTCAGCTGCGCCTCTCCAAGGATCTGCAGTCCCGTTTGTATCGCTCGGCGATACCCGATCTCCTTCGCTCGCGATACGAGTCTCTTGAGGATGTCGATCCCATCGTGAGGCCGATCCTGCATCGAGGCGATCACTGCCATGCCGACGGCGTTCCAGGATCTTGCCCAGTATTCCCTACCTCCCGACAACACCCGTTCGCTTTCGTCGTAGACCCTGGCGGCGGTGTCGATGTTGCCCAGTTGGAGTTCCGATAACCCAAGCCAGGCCTTGAGCAACGCGGACTTCTCGTCGTCGCCGAGCTCGTCTGCGAATCGGACTGCGTTTGCGCCTGCTTCCCGCGCTTCCTCTAAACGATTCAGGTAGGTCAAACAAGCTATCTCGGAATGGATGGTCAGCAGGTGAGCCGAGCGATCGGGAAGCACCGACAGTTGGGCAACTGCATCGGCGGCCTGGTCTGCAGCAACCTCGTGCTTCCCCAGGTGTGCCCAAAACCACGCTTGCCCGGCGGCCGCCGACGCACGAGCAATCTCGGTGGCCTCGTCGCTGGAGCGCGCGTCAAGTGCATCGAGCGCTTCCCCAAACAAGTTGGCCGCCGTCTGATGCCACCCCCTAATCTCGTGAAGCGTCCACAGTGCGAACACGAACCTCCGGACTGCTGCCACGTCGCTGCTGGCTAGAGCCTGGCGCCAAGCCAATCTGATGTTGTCGAGGTCCCCTTCGACGATGTCTATGAGTTGTATCTGGTCACGCAACATCACTTCCTCAGCATCGGCGGCCAGACCCGCATAGAAGTCTGTATGGGCTGCCACCGTTGTTTCGTAAAGGCGGGCGTCTTCCCTCAACGACTCCTCAGCGTACTGTCGTAATAGCTCGTGGACGGTGTACCGGCCAGACTCCCGATCGTAGGCCAGGAATGATTTGCTGACCAGACTTGCAAGGTTCCGCATCGAAGCACCCGCCACGGCCTCGCCAGCTTCCCGCGTGAAACCCCCGCGAAAGACCGACAGAGCCGCGAATGTCCCGGCCTCGTCCTCTCTGAGCATCGACCACGAATAGTCGAACACCGCTCGAACGCTGCGATGGCGCTCGGGGACGCCCTCCAGCTCGCTGTCGAGGAAGTCCAGACTCTTCGATATCTCGTTGGCGATCTCCTGTATCTGCATCACATCAACCCAGGCCGCCGCTAACTGGATCCCCAACGGCATACCACCTACGAAACCCAGGATTTGACTGAGGGGCTCGAGTTCGTCAGGAGAAAGGGAGAACGAGGCATCCGCTCGTTTCGCGGCATAGGCAAAGAGCCTGACACCGCTGGCTGTGAACGCCTCCTCCGATGTCTCCCAGGTCGTCTCCAACCCCGACACGGGCATCACGGTCTCCCCTTTTATGTTGAGCTTCGAGCGAGAGGTAACGATCACCTTGACCCTCGGGGCACTCTTCAGTATCTCGGTGACGATGTCAGAGCCGGCGGCCACATGTTCGAAGTTGTCAAAGACCAGCAGTTGGATCTTGCTCGCGACATACGCAATTAGCTGGCTCTGGAGGTCCTCCTCAGTAGAAAGCGCTATTCCAATCGACTCGGCGGCTGTCTGAATGATGTCGTCCGGCGATTGGATGGGAGCCAGGTCAATGAAGAAGACCCCATCGGGGAACTCCGACGTGAGCTCAGCCGCGACCTGGATGGCCAACCGGGTCTTACCGGCACCACCCGGCGCAAGGATCGTGAGCAACCGTGTTTCAGCAATTGTTGTTTGGGCATTTGCCAGCTCGCGCCGCCGACCAACGAACTCGGTCAGCTGGACCGGGAGATTGTTGGGAACCGCATCCAGGGACGCCAGCGGAGGAAAGGAGTCGGCGAGTCCGAAAATGTCGATCTGATACACGCGCTCGGGACGAGTAAGATCCTTCAAGCCGTGTTCACCCATGTCCCGAATGGTGACCTCCGCCGGTAGGTCATCTTGAACCAGTTCCCACGTCGAGGCCGACATGATCGTTTGGCCGCCGTGAGCGATCGCCCGCAGCCGGGCCGCCCGGTTCACCGCCGCGCCGTAATAGTCCCCGAGCCGCAAATCTGCCTCACCCGTGTGCAGGGCCATTCGCACCAGCAGCGGCCTCGGCGTAACCCACTCGACGGCGTCGAGGAGCCGTTGCATTTCAGCCGCCGCTTTAACTGCGTCCGAAGCGCTGGAGAAGACCACGAACCTGCTGTCGCCTTCACCCCTCGGTTTCACCGGGACCCCTCCGTGGTTTTCCGCGGCGCTCTCGATCGCCTCGTCGTGCTGGCGGATAGCTTCCATCATCGACTCGGGCGATTCCTCCCATAAACGCGTGCTGCCCTCCACATCGGTGAATAAGAAGGTAACGACGCCGACGGGAAGAGCCATGAAGGCAGACTACCGTGCACCATGCGCAGCCGTTTCTCGCAGCTGTGGGTCGAGTGCTACTGGATTCGTGTCAAACCTGGGTCGAACGAACGGTGCCGAAACAGGTCTGGTCGCAAGGTTCCGCACACATCACCGACCACCACGAGCGATACCGCGCGCCCACCAGCGTCCGGGATCCGGCATTCTCGGCGCCTTCTCCCGTTAGTTTGCCGAAGGCCACTTTTGATATACGAAACCCCGCTGATTGACGGTTGCTGCAGATTTTGGATCGTGTGAATGAGTTGCATAAACGTACCAATGGTGCCCTGGCGAAAAGCCCGGCAGTCAAGAAATCAGAGAATATCTGTGGGAATAACTATGGGAAGATTCGAGCGTTATCCCTGGTCAGAGCTATTTACGCCTAGCTTAGGAAACCCGTGCTCTATCCCCTGAGCTACGAGGGCGGGATGGGTTGAAAACGCGGTTGACAACTCCTAACGGAAAGGTAAACCGGCGTCGGGTTGAGGGTAATCCCGCCGTTGGGACGTGCAATGTCGTGAGAGTCGTCGGTTGGAGACGTCGGCCCGCGG
>JBGTCK010000042.1:0-2865 GCA_041748855.1 Acidimicrobiia bacterium | reverse complement strand
GATGCCCAGGCGAGAGTGCCAAGCGGTCGCGTGCCCCGTCCACCCGGCTGCGGCTGACCATCAACCCACAGGTGAGAGCAGCTCGATGCGATTCCCGAACGGGTCAAAGGCATAGAAACGGTTGTATCCCGGGAGCGGCTGATCATCGACCACTTCCACACCCTCATCCATAAGATGCTGTCTCACCGACTCGATGTCATCGACGAGAAAAGCTGGGTGGGCTTTCGTCGCAGGTCTGAAGCTCTCCTTCAACACCGAGGTGGACTCGGACGGTCTGAGTCTCGAACCAGCCACCGCCCCGCGCCTCTAAGTGGGGAGGTTTGGCCACTCGATTGATGCCCAAGAGCCGTTCACAGAAGTCCGTCGCCCTGCTCTCTCCCCCTGATGGCATTGCCAGTTGAACATGATGGAGGCCGATGACGGTCATCGAGTGATTATCGCACCTGCGCTAGGAGCCGTTGACCCCAAGGATCATGTCCTGCCAAGGGTGAGTGGGGCTTAGGCGACTGGACAACCAGACCCGTCTGTGATGTCCCATTGCCGGGATAACGGTTCTTGCATCATGGTGATCCTTGGATCGGATGCGTTCGCTCTTGAAGAGAAGCTGAAGTTCCGGTGCCAGATACGGAATGCCCGACGGGGCTTCCAGAACGGCCTCCTCCCACCGACGAACCACGGTGGGATCGCGGCGATAGACCCACTCATCCGCGAACTCGCCGACCAACGCGAGCAGGTCGTCCTCATGGGGCGGCATCCAAGGGCCGTCCCATAAAAAGAGTCGCCCCCGAAGGGGCGACTCTCTACCGGACTCGAAAGCGGAGGACAGCCCGGAACAGGCCGGTCAGCTATTGGGGCTGGCGCACAAGGCGGGGATGGTGAGTTCCAGCGGGAGACTGGGATCGAGAGCCGACACTCCAGCTTCGAAGTCGTAAACACCGTTTTGGTTTAGGTCAATGCCATGGACTACGACCTGGACATCACCAAGGTCCTCCCATATCGCCGAATCGGTGGGAGTGAAGGTCCGGTTGTAACGGAGCATTCCCTTCGAATCAGCTACAGGGAACCGATCGGCGGCAAGGCCCGAGTCTGCGCTCGTATCGCCAACAGTAGTCAGCGACTGAACAACTACCCCATAGCTTGGAATCCCCTCAACTGTGTCGATGAGCCCGTCGACCGGGCGACCGAGGGTCCCATCTGCCTCAATGGTCGGACAAGTCCCGGCAACAAAACCCCCGTCTCCGTCTGCGATGGCGTGTATGTGCAAGGGGTGGACAAGGTCAGGGGCTAGTCCCCACGCGTGGATTTTGACCTGGATTTGTCCGTTGGGTAGAGCCCTCAGCGTGACTGTGCCACCCGTTGGGTTGACGTTGTTATTCGCAATGGGATCAAGTGAGTACTGAAAAGTACGGACTCTCTCTGACTGCATACCTCTTTCATCGTGAGCAGGCATTGCTCCTCGGTGAGCAGCAGCCGGAAGCGCTAAAAGCATGAGGCTCAATGCTGCGAAAATGGTGATGGTCTTTCTCATCGTTGTTCTCCTAAGTGGATAGACGTTCCGCTCCCGGCCTAGTACTACCCAGGTCCGGAAGGACCTAAACAAGAACCGATCGAACCAGCCGACTGCCGACCTGCACCTCGTCGCAGCGGTCAAGCACGAACCGGCCCCTCGAAACGCCTAGGGTTCCTGCGATGGCTCTCCGCCGATCACCCGACTCGCTATCAGCGCCAGCTTCATGCCCGTCGCTGGTGCCCACCGGATTAGCGGCTCACCATGGCGTCTACGAACCACTCATGCAGAGATCGACGGCGCTTGCGTTGTGTCCTTACGCGTCCTGTCGCGAATCGTGGAGTGGGCTACAGGCTGCCTTAGCCACAAACCCGCTGCCAAGGATTACGCCCAGCGCAGCCGGTCCCTTTACTGCCCCCCGGTCGGCCCCGACGTAGTTGATCTACTCCACCGGGTCGAAAGGTGGCCAAGACCGGAAGGCTGATCCAAACTGGTAGCTGGTGGGTGGCCCAGAAACGGGTACGGGCTGCGGGGGGCGCTGAGTCCCCCTTCGCACTTCGCTATCCCGTGCAGCCACCAATGCAGGCCGCAGATGGGACCCATTCGTTGGGCAATTTCTGCAAACCCCCGGCACCCCTTGCCGGACGCCAGCGGCGTACCATTTTGCCCATGGGAAGGAAAGACCCAAAGGACTACGCCATCGGGCCACCCCCGGTCTTCGACCGAGAGTTCATCCGGGCATCCTGGGCCACGCTCGAATGGTGGCGAACCTGCCGCGGGTACGGCCAGGCAGAGGTGAGCGACTTCGCCAACTGGCCGTGCGGCGACGAAGAGGTCCGGGATGCTGTGGCAGAGAGGTACAACAAGCGCTTTGCCGCCCTGGTGGGGCTGACCTCTGAGGGGGCTGCCGCCAAGATGGCCGCGATGGATGCTGAGGACGGTGCCCAGTTGAGTATGGATTTGGGCTAGCTCTACCCCAGGCCCTCCAGCCGCTCCCGCAACTCCCGGTTCTCCGCCTCCAGCCTCTCCACCTGTGCCTCAGCTTCCGCGAGGCGACGCTGCACCTCGGCTCCCTCCCCCGCCAGCTCGGCCAAACCCCTCACCTGCGCCAGCAGCCGATCCCATCCCCCACGCGTCGTGGGAAGGGCATTCGACCGTACCGGGATCGCAATCATCGACTGCATCTCATCCTCCAAGACCAGGTAACGAGTTCCGCCCGGGTACGGCTCCTCGCGAACGTGTTCGAGACGACCCTCACGAACCCAGTTGCGAATGGTGTTGCGATGTCTACCTGTGAGTTCGGCGGCCTCGCTTATCGACAGCCACCGCCCCTCTCCACCATCGCTGAAGCCTTCGCG
>JBGTCK010000041.1:0-52703 GCA_041748855.1 Acidimicrobiia bacterium | reverse complement strand
CAGCTCGACCAGTCGCTTCAAATACGCTTTCGAGGCATCATGAGGGTTCATCAGCGGTGCTCCTTCCGGTTCGTAACAAACCCAAGGATGCACCGCTGACCTAACTCATGCGTCGCAGCTATCGCGAAATGCGACATCCGCTTGCGGAGGGAGTACCGGCGACGAACTCATTCTCTCCCTTCGCTTGCGGAGGGAGTACTGGCGACGAAGGAGCCGGGGAGGGTGGGGCGTTCCAACCAACGGAGCCATTGATCGTCCTCGGCGCGTCCTGTACGAAAGGAGCATGAGTCGGATCGAGCGACCCCTTCGGGATCAAGCCCGCGCCAACCGCCGTGAGATGAACCATGCTGAAACTCGACTCTGGTGGCATATCCGACGGAGGCAGTTCGAAGTACGGTTCCGTCGTCAACATCCCGTCTACGGTCGCATCATGGACTTTGCCTGTCTCTCGCTCAAGCTCAATATCGAGGTCGATGGCTCCCAGCACGATCGAGACCTCGACCGGCTCCGCGACGATTTCCTTCGGGAGCGTGGTTGGACAGTTCTTCGATTCTGGAGTTGGGACATCTACCGGGACAACGAGGCGGTGCTCGCCACTATCGGTGCAACCATCGACAGACTCATGAGTCGCGACGCCATTGCGGGCGGCCCTTGACGCTGCTCAATCTCCCGGCTCGAGGGATCTCTCCCTCCTACCTCCGCCCTCCTTCGTCGGGCGCAGGAACCTTCCTCCCGCAAGCGGGAGGACAGCCGAACCGAGCGAGGACCGCAACTGGCGTCTCTCCCTCGCTGGCGGAGGGAGTACCTCCGACCTCCTAGGTCGGAGGGGAGGGTGGGGCGTACCGCCAACGCTGCTTGCGCTCCCAGCCCGAGATACCTCTCCCTGCTTCCTCCGCCCTCCTTCGTCGGGCGCAGGAACCAACCTCGGTGCAAGCGGGAGGACAGCCGAACTGAGCGAGGACCTCGCCACGCGTCTCTCCCTCCGCTGGCGGAGGGAGTACCTCCGACCTCCTAGGTCGGAGGGGAGGGTGGGGCGTTCTCACCAACGCTGATTGAGCTCCCGGCCCGTGGGGATCTCTCCCTCCTTCCTCCCGTAAGCGGGAGGACACTCAAAATCGGGAGGCGACGCGTGGCTAGTTCGAATCGATCTTAAAGTATGCGATCGGGATACCGTTCCAGGAGCCGGGAGCCGACGGGCAAGCTGACTCGTCGTCGATGATTGCCTCGATCATGTAGTCGGCCACATGAGTCACGACGACATCATTGTTGTCGTCACGATCCCAAACCTCTCCGTTGCGCGGTACGGCCGACAATGCAGCCACTCCGGGGTTGCCCAAGAAGAAGTCGGCTTCAGCCAGTTCCGCCTCCACTTCTTCGACGAGGATCACCTGTTCGACACGATCTTTCGTAGTTTGCCCGAGTCGGGGGAGGCCGTTCTCCCCACCGGTGATCAGTACATCGGCTTCGGGACAGGAGGTCGCGTACCAGACATTTCCGAATTGGTCCTGATACGTGTCGTAAAGCGGATTCGGATCGAGCAACGCATCCGTCACTTCACATCCCCCTGGAGGTGCGGTGCGCATTTCGACGGCGCCGCCAAAGCCAACTACCGACCCGACAGCCGGGTCTTGGGCGCATACCTCGTACAGGTCCTCGTCGGAGTCGACGAAGAAGGGTTTGAACCCTTTGCCGGTGATAGCGCGTCTGGCATTGTCGACAGTCATCCCGACGACATCGGGGACAACGGCCGTCGGAGTCGGCGGATCTTGGCCTTCTGGGTTGTAGTAGATGTAGGTGAGGCTGGCGTCTTTGTAGACAGCCGTTACCTCCCAGCATCCGCTCGCTTGCGGATCGATGGTGGCGATCATGAACCAACCGTCGGCGTCGGTGTACGCGTTTGTCCCTTCCGTCGATTCGATTGTGAAGTCACTATCAGCGTTGAGAAGTCGGTATGTGACCGCGATCGGTGGAACCTCTTCTTCCTGACCACCCGGGAAGTTCACACTCCACCAGACACTCTTGCGGGGTTGATAGGAGCCGTCCGTCGAAAGGACCGTCCACAGCTCATCCTTCCCGAACCACACCAAGTTGGGGTCAGAGGGTGTTGCCTTATAGTCGGCCGGTGGGGTGAAACCCTGGCTGGGGATCGTTACCGGGCATGCCTCAGGACCGAGTTCTCCGAAAAACACCTGGCTGATGGCGGTCAGTCCGGACTTGGCGAACGAGACGGAGTCAGCGGGGACCTCATCTTCCTCAACCACTGAGTAGTCGACCACTGTGTTGCCGACACCGGGAAAACTCTGTTCGGCGTGGAACCGGAGCGCCCGACGATCATCTTCGGTCACATATAGGTCGAAAGCGATTGACCCGGCTTCCTCGTCTCTCCTGAACTCATACAGGAGCACCGAATTTTCGTTCCATTCGGTTGGTGTCGGCTCCTGCCCCGGGAACGACTCCGCGAAGCCTTCAAATCCTGGCGGTGGCCCCAGCATGTGAAACGGGACTATCCCTTCCGCACTACCCGGGGAGAAGGCATCGAGGAGACCGGGACTGCCCACAGTGCCCTCACATTGGACCACCCGGAGCTTGGTGTTGGATGGGTAGGCCATCGGGTCTCCCTCCACCCAGATGTAGTCCGGGTTGCCCGGCTTGCCTTCGACCATCGTCCGTTCCGTCGAACCATCAGGGAAAGTGACCACCATCAGCGTCAGGTCGTCGCTATTGGGTCCCCAGACTTCGATGGTGGCTTGGTCGAAGCCGCCGTTGTCAATGATCTCGCCGCCCTCGCAGACCGGGTTGACCGTTGATGTGTACTCCAGCTTGACGTAGTTGATCGTGTCCTCGTCGGGTGCGGCGAGGTCGGGGCCGCCACCGCCGAGCAGGCCGAAGGCGCCCACGACCACCAGCACCACAACAGCAGCACCAACCGCTGCCATCCAGGGCTTTAGCCTGATCGGGGCGGCAGGCTTTGCCCGCTGGGTTTCCAGGTCGGAGAATGCCGGCGGGTCGGGCGTTTCGGCAGTCAGCCTGCGGAAGACTTCCTTGAAGCGTTCCTCACTCACCGAGCTGCCTCATTGATTTGGTCCTCCATCTTCCGGCGTGCCAGGTGGAGATAGCGCCGGACGGTCCCGGGGCGCTTGCCCATCAGCACGGCAGCCTCGGTGGGGGAGTACTCGAGGAAGAAGACCAGATAGGCGGCAGCCCGCTGCTGCGGGGGCAGTTCCATGACCAGGTCGTCGAGGTTGCCGACCTCGACGTCGGGCACGCCGATTTCGGGGACGGTAGCCATTGGATAAGTCTGACGCCGGGCACGCTGTCGTTTCAGCCCGGTCGCCTCATTGAGCACGGCCTTCATCAGGTAGGTCTTCGGCGTGTCGAGGCCAGCCAGCCCACCGGACCGGTGCAGGGCGCGGGTGACCACGGTGGAAACGACGTCCGGAGCTTGGTCCGGTCCTACCAGGGCGGTTGCGTATCTCATAAGGTCAGGAACGATCTCCTCGTAAACCTCGCGATCGGTCACACCCATATCACGCTCCAGACCCGCTCAGCGTTGCATCACTCCACCAGATACTGCACCCGGGTCGTCGTCTTCCTGATCGGAGCAAACACTGCTTCGATCATGGCCACATGTTCGGGATGGGTGAGATACGCCCGCCAATCCTCTTCGGAGGCGAAGTCGGCGACCAGCGCCAGGTCGGGGTTGCCGTCGCCGAGCCCGAGGTCGGTCCCGAACTCGTAGCGAAGGATCCCCGGAACCTTCTCCGGCATGGTCCCCAAGCCTTCGAGTGCGGCATCTATCTCGTTCGGGGTGGACCCCTCCTTGAAGTGCATCAACATGATGTGTCGGAATGTGCTCATGGGCGCAGTCAACCAGAAAGCACCCGTGCCGGTACGAGCAGCCACCGCAGATAGCACCAGACGATGCGATGGCGATGGGAGCGGTGCGGAACCTTCTCTCCTTCCGCTTGCGGAGGGAGTACCTTCGACCTCTGAGGTCGAAGGGGAGGGTGGGGCGATCCCACCAACGGTGCTCGAGCTCCCAGCCCGAGGAGACCTCTCCCTCCTACCTCCGCCCTCCTTCGTCGGGCGCAGGAACCTTCCTCGGTGTAAGCGGGAGGACAGCCGAACTGAGCGAGGATCGCAACCCGCGTCTCTCCGCGAGCGGAGGAAGCGGGAGCGCTTCGGTTGGCGATGTGCTTCGATAGCCTGTAAGGTGCGTAGCTTCAATAGACCAGTACGGACACCCGGAGCCTCTCTTATCTCCCTCTCACAAACCGCCGACACGTCGATGCGGCGTCGCGCCTTTATCGATGCGATGCCTCTTATCGTGTCCGCGATTCCGTTTGCCCTGGTTGTCGGGTTGGCGATAACCGAGTCGGGAATCGGGAGCCTCATCGGGTGGACCGGGGCGCCGCTCATCTTCGCCGGTGCCGCCCATCTCACCTTGGTCACACTGCTCGGCACCGGCACCGCAGTGGTTGCCGCGGTGAGTGCTGCGTTGGTGATCAACGCCCGTCACATGATGTATTCGGCGGCCCTGGCCCCAACCTTCCAGAAGCAGCCGAGGTGGTTCCGTTGGCTCGGCCCATACGCACTGCTCGATCAGATGTTTGCCATCGTCATCCTGCGCAAGGACGACGAACCCGACGACTTCCGCTCCTACTACCTGACGGCGGCTGCCATCTTCTTCATCTTCTGGAACATCATGGTTGCCCTCGGCCTCCTCGTCGGCCCGGTGGTTCCCGAGACGTGGCAACTCGGGTTCGTCGTCCCGGTGATGTTCGTGGGGATCGTGGTCATGTCCATCGACCGCTATCCCAAAGCGGTCGCCGCGGTGGTCGGGGCTGCTACCTCATATCTGTTCGCCGGCCTGCCCAACCGGTCGGGCCTGCTGGTCGGCGCTCTGGTGGGAATCATTGCCGGTGTCCTCGCCGATAGGGGGAGCGGCAGATGACAGCCTTCCTCGCCATCCTCGTCGTGGGCGTCGGCACCTATCTGAGCCGCTCGATCTTCATCCTCGCCCTCGCCGATCGCACCATCCCCGAGCGAGTGGTCCGCGCTCTGGAGTTCGTCGGGCCCGCCGTCCTCTCCGCCCTTGTGGTCGCACTGATGATCGACGACTCGGGAACGGTGGCGATTGGCGTCCCCGAGGCTGCCGCTCTTGTTGCGGGCGGGTTGGCCGGGTGGAAGTGGAGGAACCTGATCTACGTGGTCGCAGCCGGGATGACGGTCTTCTGGGTGATGCGGGTCTGGTTCTAGGGCCCAAAGGCCACAAGAAAGGGAGGCCCGAAGACCTCCCTTTCAACTCCGCCCGCTACTCGGCTAAGTGTTGGTCTAGCCGAACATTCTGTCGATGAATCCTGCCTCGTTGAGCACGATCAGCAACGTGAGGATCCACATCACCGCGTGGATCTCCCGGAACTTGCCCGAGACCGCCATGATCAAGGTGTGGGCAACGATGCCGAGGGCGATGCCGAAGGTGATCGAGTAGGTGAAGGGCATGCCGACGATCGCCAGGAACGCCGGGATCGCCTTGCGGTAGTCGGACCAGTCGACCTTGGCCGCACCCGTCATCATCATCGCCCCGATGATGATCAACGCCGCCGAAGTGGCGACTGTCGGAATTGCCTGGGCCAGTGGTGACAGGAAGATCGATATGAAGAAGAGCACTGCAACCGTCACCGCGGTGAGTCCCGTCCTTCCGCCTTCCTCGACACCCGCTGCCGACTCGATGTAGGTGGTGGTGCTCGATGTTCCGAGCGCAGCACCGACAGAGGTGGCGATACCGTCGGTGGTGAAAGCTGCCCGGGGGGCTTCGATGTCGCCGTCTTCGTTCAACATGCCGGCCTTGTCGGTGAGCCCGATCAGGGTTCCGGCCGTGTCGAAGAAGTCGACGAAGAGGAAGGTGAACACGACGCTGATCACACCGAGGGCGAGAGCGGCACCGAGGTCCATGGCGAACACCAGATCGCTGGGATTGGTGAATCCGAAGATCCCGTCGCCGAACCCGAGGAATCCCTCGAGGCCTTCACCTCCGTAGTTGTAGGCATCGAGGTCGAAGATGATCGCAATGATTGTCGTTGCGACGATGCCGATGAGGATCGCGCCTTTTACCCTGTTCACCAGCAATGCCGCGGTGAGGATCACGCCTCCGAGCGCTACCCAGGGAAGGACGCTGGTGAAGTCGCCGACCTGGACGAATGTGGCCGGGTTGTCACCGATCCAGCCGGCACCGACGAAGCCGATGATCGCCAGGAACGCTCCGATACCGGCAGTGATCGCGTGCTTGAGGTGGAGCGGGATCGCGTTCAGGATCAACTCGCGCAAACCGGTGAAAGCGATGATCGCAAACAGGATTCCGGAGATGAACACTGCACCGAGCGCGGTCTCCCAGGGAATACCCAGTGTCAGGACCACGGTGAAGGTGAAGTAGGCGTTGAGTCCCATCCCCGGCGCCAGGGCGAACGGCAGTTTCGCCCAGAGCCCCATGATCAGGGTTCCGATACCGGCCGCGAGGGCGGTAACCGTGAGGAGTTGTGGGAAGGCGCCGTCGAAATCGATGGCGTTCGACAGGATCGCCGGATTGACGAAGATGATGTAGGCCATCGCCAGGAATGTGGTTACCCCGGCCCGGATCTCCGTCCCGACGGTCGATCCGCGTTCGCTGATCATGAAGAAGCGATCGAGCCCGCTGGACCCTCTCGCTTCGGGTGGCGATTTTGTTGTCGCCATGTTGTTGCTTCCTCCCAATAGGTGGCGCCACGAAACTAATTGCTGCAAGCGGGCGATGTCGGACGGATCAGGGATTTTGTTCGGTGCACACCACTAGGGGGCTGCGGGTACTGGTGCTGTGACCCAGGCCTGGTGAAGTCGAACGATAAGGGGCCCTGCGACCGCCATCAGGAGCACGTAGACCGCGGCCAGCGCCGGAAGTTCGGCCCCACCGGCAAGGCCGGCGCCCAGGCCGGCGATGATGATCGAGAACTCACCTCTCGGGATCAGGACGAGGCCTGCCCTCACCCGCCCCCGCTCGCTACTGCCGGCGCGGTGCGCCGCCCAGCTTCCGGAAGCGAATTTTGTGACGGCGGTCACGGCCCCGAGGGCGAGGGCGGCGAACAGCACTCCTGGGATGTTTCCGGGATCGGTCGAGAGCCCGAAGAAGAGGAAGAAGACCGCGGCGAAGAGGTCGCGCAGCGGGGTGAGCAGGGCACGGGCCCGGTCGGCGGCGTGGCCGGAGACACTGATGCCGACGAGGAACGCCCCGACCGCAGCCGAAATACCGACCCCTTCAGCGAGTCCCGCCACCACCAGGGTGAGGCCGAAGACGGTGAGAAGGCTCACTTCGTCGGAGGTATGGAAGATGAACGAGCCCACCTTGTCGCCCTGTCGGTAGGCAAAGGCGATGGTCCCGATCATCACCGTGAGTGCGACTGAGATGGCGAGCACCGCACCTCCAAAAGTCCCTCCGAGGGCGAGCACGCCGAGAATCGGCAGGAGGATCGCCATCACCAGGTCTTCGAACACGAGGAGGGACAGAACGGTGGGGGTCTCCCGGTTTCCAGTCCAACCCATGTCGCTGAGCAGTTTTGCGACGACGCCGCTCGACGAGATATAGGTGACACCCCCGAGGAACAACGCCGGAACCACCGGCCACCCGAGCAGGAGCCCGGCGGCGAAACCGGGCAGGAAGTTGAAGACGAGGTCGACAAACCCGGCGGGGGCGACGCTGCGCATCCCGGTGACAAGTTCGTCAGCCGAGTATTCGAGCCCGAGCATCAGCAGGAGGAAGATGACGCCGATCTCGGCACCAACCTCGATGAACTCCTCGGAGGTCACTATCGGGATCAGGCCACCTTTACCGAGTGCGAGCCCTGCGATCAGGAAAAGCGGAATCGGCGAGATCGACCACCTGCTGGCCAGTCGCGCGACCAGCCCGAGTCCGAGGACAACAGCCCCCAGCTCGACCAGGAGCTGCGCGACGTGGTTCATGGTTATCCCACGCTCAGAATGTCTTCGACCTGTTCGATTCCTTCCGAAGTACCTACCACCACCAGGGTGTCACCCGGGAGCATCTCAAACCCGGGCTCGGGCGCCGGAAAGCCTGTCTCACCTCTGATGATTGCCACTACCGACACGCCGGTGCGCCTCCGGATTCGGGCGTCACCGATAGTCCGGTTGGCGTATACCGAATCCGGCTCGACCGGGAGCCAACCGATGGACAGGCCTTCCACATGCTGCTGAAGGTGCGAGAGGTTTTCCACGACTTCCGACCCGCCGAGCGCATCCGATAAAGCATGGCTGTCGTCGTCGCTGAGGTTCACGTTGAGCATCACGACGTCGGGGTCGTCAGCCTCGCATACGAACAGCTCACGTTTACCCGTCCGGTGGTGAATAACACCGACCCTTCTCCCGTCCTCTGTCGAGAACTCGTGTCTCACGCCGACGCCGGGCAGCGAGGTCTTGGTTATTTTCGTCATGGAATCCTGCGGCTCCTCTCAAATGTCGGTCCATCCTATTGCCACGACCTGGGAATTGGGGATGTTGGGATCAGGGGCGATGCCACTTCTATCGCCGGGATGGTTTCGGGGTTTCGGCTTGTCCTTGGTGCGATTCGGGTGGGGAACCGCCGACGTACAATGACTTCAGTGCGATCAACCGGAGAATCAAATGAGAATACCCGGAGGGTCTACCGGGCTTGCAACCACCCAGCGACAATCGGGTTGGCTTCTTCGTCCTCAACTCAGCCCGGTAATGTGCCGACACTCTCTTATGTCTGACCGAGTTCCTTAATGACTGAGTCATCGCGCCTGCTCAAGAAATTGAATCCCCTCAGCATGGATGCCTCGATGCATCCCCATTTGAGTGGTCTGTTGTCGGAACTCACTTTCACCGCCGACGGCACCCCCGATCTCGATTCGTGGCGGATGTTCCTCAACGCGATCGACCGGAGCTACCGGGAGATCGACAACCCGGGCGAGGATCTGGCCCAACTCTCCATCGGGTGGTCGGCGTTCGAGAACCTATTTCAGATGTCACCGATTCCGCTGATGCAACAGGACTACTCCCAACTGGAGAAATGGATGGATTCGCTTCGAGAAGAGGGGATCCGTGACATCGTTGACTTCTTGGGCGAAGACGTCGAGGCAATCCGCGCCTTGGTGCCGAAGATCACGTTCGTGGCGGCCAATCCGGCTGCAATAGAGGCAGTGGGAATCCCGCTCTCGGAGCTCAAAGGTCCGATCGACCCCAGGATTGTGAATGAAGGGTCCGTTCCCGGCTGGGTTTCGCAACTCAGTGCTGTGTGGAACCGGGTCCCCGTTTCCCGCGCGACTTTCAAAGCCGCGACAAGGGCCGGGAAGGAGTATGACGCGGAGTCGATCCTCTCGGCCCCGCTGGTGGACGGCGTCCCCGACTTTTCGCGTGCCGTGTTCACCATCATCGACGTGACGGATCATCGCAACGAGGAACGGCGGATGCTCGATCTGATGGAGGCGAAGAACTCTTTCCTGGCGTCGGTAAGCCACGAGATCAGGACTCCGCTGACGGCGATAGTCGGCTTTTCCCAGCTGCTCGGTGATGAAGAAGCCGGGCTGGAGGACGAAGACCGCCGTTTGATGATCTCTTCGATCGCCCAACAGGCCGAGGAAGTGTCGAATCTCGTTGAAGATCTGCTCGTCGTCGCCCGGAACGAATTGGCACAGATCGAGATTGCTGAGGTCAACGTCGACCTCGTCGCCCAACTGCGACAGACCCTCAAGGCCGGCGGATCGTTCACCACCGAAGTGGAGATCTCCACTCACGGGGAAATTCATGAAGTTCGTGGAGACCCGGCTCGGATCCGTCAGATCATGAGAAACCTGCTGACCAATGCCGAGCGTTATGGGGGGCCGGAGGTGCGGGTCCGCATCAGCGCCGACGAAGAGACCGTGGTGGTAGCGGTGACCGACAACGGCCCCGGGATTCCCAACGGGCAATGGGAGAAGATCTTCGAGCCCTACCAGCGTGCTCACGAGTCGGGCAACCGCCCGGAATCGGTGGGCATCGGGCTTGCGATCTCCCGCCAGCTCGCCGAGCGCATGGGCGGGACGCTCGACTATCGCCACGAAAACGGGCTGAGTATCTTCAGTTTGACCCTGCGCGCTGTCACTTCCTAACTCGGCCGGGCCGTCTCCTCATGGTGGAACTCTCCTCTGCGCGCGCAGGCCAACTTTGCTAGGTTCCGATCCAAGCAATCGGGGGAGTGGGACGAACTGAAGCTTTAGGTCGAGGACGAGGAAGCAGTGGGCCCGGGCGGAAAGCCCGGGCCCACTGCTTGGTCACTCGATCCTGATCAGGTCGGGGGTCTGTTCTCTTCGGGTCGGAACGGGTCGTGTGGCTCATTCGGGGGATTGAGGTCCGCTTCCCCGGTTCGATGATCGACTTCTTCGACGTCCTCTTCTGCCACGGCCGCCGAGTCGGTTCGGCCCTTACGCTCCGCACGCAGTCGCTGAAGTTCGGCTCTCTCCTCCAACCGGGTGCGCTGCTGTCGCCGCCAGACCACGCCGATCAACTCGACGAGGATCACCGTGATTAGGGCCGTACCCAGAATCACGCCGAACAGCGGAAGGGCGAATTCCAACCCGAGGAATTCAATTGTTACCTCGTTGGTGTTCTGGACAGCAAGAATCAGAATGGTGAGGGCGGTGAGGAAGATGACGGCGAGACTCACATAGAATCCCGTGCCGCGGTACTCGACTGCCACATCATTGTCATGCTCGGGCTGCATATCTCCGCTTTCCGTTGCTTACCGGAAACCATATCACCCCTCGGAAGCCCGTCCGTCCCTTGGGGGTTGAAACGACCACCGGGTATGTTGAGCACATGAACGAAGGCAACGAAAGCAACCTCCAACCAGATGCTGAGTCACCCGAGATTGTCTTCGTGACCGACGGCCCGGTGCCAGAGTCGGCTCACGACCAGGCAACGAAGATGATTCACACCTTGTCGGAGCGGGCACAACGCCCCGTCATATTCAGCCGGGTCAAGATCCTGGTGGATATGGACCGCCCGACCGACGAACGTGCGGTCATTCAGGTAGTGATGGATGTATCCGGTGAGCTCATCCGGGCCCAGGTTTCGGCTCCCACTCCAGCCGACGCCCTCAACACGCTTACCGATCGGATGGAAAGACGCCTCCGCAAACTGGCCGAACGTCGCCGCGACACGAGACGACGGCCCCCGGCCACTCCCGAGGGAACCTGGCGGAGCGGTGATCTCCCGACAGCGCGACCCGACTTCTACGAACGGCCGAGGGAAGAGCGGCGTGTCGTCCGGCGCAAGACATTCGCCCCGGACGCGATGGTCTCGGTGCCAGAGGCGATCTACGACCTCGACATTCTCGATCACAGATTCTTCCTTTTCACAGACGCGGCGGATGGCGAGATGTCACTCGTCTACGAGGAGGACGACAAGGTGATGTTGCGCCGCCTGTCAGGCGGGTCGCCGGAAGGCGATTCCGCCGGTTCTGCCGACATGGTCAACCCGACGCCGGCGCCTGAACTGGCAGTCGACGAAGCCCGCGATTGGCTCGATGCCACCGACGCAGAGTTCGTCTTCTACCGCAATAAGGAGACCGGTGTTGCCAACGTCCTCTACCGACGTTACGACGGCCACTACGGGCTAATCGAACCAAAAATGGACCACTAGAGGGTCCGGGCTCGGTTCAACCGGCCAGGGCTGCCAGGAAAAAACGGTCCGGCTCGGTTCAACCGACCAGGGCCGCCAGGTCGAGGAGGCGGGCTGAGTAGCCCCATTCGTTGTCGTACCAGGAGACGACCTTGACGACATTGTCCCGCAGGATCATGGTCGAACCGGCGTCGACAATCGACGAGTGTGGGTTTCCGATGATGTCGCGGGAAACCAGAGCATCGTCGGTTATCCCCAACACCCCTTTCATCGGTCCCGATGCGGCCTCCTCGAATGCGCTGTGGATCTCATCGACAGTCACATCTCGATTGAGGGTGGCAGTCAGGTCGACAACTGAGCCGTCTTCGACCGGCACCCGGAACGCCATCCCGTCCACCCTGCCTTCGAGCTCAGGGATCACCAGGGAGGTGGCTTTGGCTGCGCCGGTGGTGGTGGGAACGATGGAGAGGGCCGCAGCACGCCCCCGCCGGCGCTTGCGGGTGGGCATGTCCATCAGCGATTGGCTGCTCGTGTAGGCGTGGATGGTGGTCATCATCAGATGCTCCACTCCGAAACTGTCGTGCAGAACTTTGGCGACGGGGGCGAGACAGTTGGTGGTGCAAGAAGCGTTGCTGATGACGAAGTGCCGCTCCGGGTCGAACTCGTCTGCATTGACCCCCATCACAAAGGTGGCGTCGACGTCATCTGACGGGGCCGAGATGATGACACGGCTCGCCCCGGCTTGGATGTGACCCTCGGCGTCCTCACGGGAGCGGAGGGCTCCGGTCGATTCGATGACCACGTCGACATCCAGTTCGCCCCAGGGCAGCTGTGACGGATCCCGCTCGTTGGTGAATCTGATCTGTTGACCATCGACGACGAGGTTCTCGTCGGTAGTGGAGACATCGCGCGAATAGGGCCCGTGGACCGAGTCGTACTTGAGCAGATAGGCCAGGTCCCCGTGATCGGCGAGGTCGTTGATCCCGGCGATCTCGAACCTGTCGTCGTCGAAGGCCTGCCTGAAGGTGCAGCGCCCGATACGTCCGAACCCGTTGATTCCGATCCGAACCGCCGCCATAAATACTCCTGAGTACGTCTCGAGAAAACCTAACAGGAGCGGGTCTTTGCCCGGTATGCCCGTGGCGTGTCCGGCGTGGGGTCTGGTCGGCGAATCGCCCTCAGTAACCGGTCTTACGTTTCGATCGACCTCATGCCTATCTTCCCGCCGATGAAGACGAGACTTATTGCCTTGGTCCTTGTTGTCTCGGCCTGCTCAGCCACAGGAGACCCGGCAGTGACGTCGAGCCTCCCGGCGGTGGATACCTCGACTTCCACGTCTCCGGCTCCCATCCCCACAACCTCGGCGCCCACCACCACGACAACGGCACCGACAACAACGACGACCGAGGTGTCTCCATTGTCCGGTCGGATGATCGTCCTCGACCCGGGCCACAACGGGATGAACTGGGCGCACCCCGAGGAGATCAATCAGATCGTCGACATCGGGACCGGGACCAAAGCTTGCAACACCACGGGCACGTCGTCGGTCGACGGTTATGCGGAGGCTGATTTCAACTGGGCTGTGGCTCTCCTCGCCAAAGCCGAACTCGAGCGTCTCGGAGCGAACGTGACCCTGACCCGTGAAGACAACGAGGGGTGGGGGCCGTGCATCACCGAACGGGCTGCAATCGGAAACGCAATGGGAACCGACGCCGTGATCTCGATACACGCCGACGGTGGCCCGGAGACAGGGCGCGGCTTTCACGTCATCTATCCGAAAGTGGTGCCCGGTTACACGGATGACATCGCAGAGTCGTCGGAACGGCTCGCCGTAGCTCTCCATACCGCTTACCTGGAGACGGGGATGCCGGTGGCTGACTACATCGGGACCGATGGCTTCTCGGTGCGAGACGACCTCGGCGGCCTGACGCTATCCGATTCGCCGGTCGTCTTCCTGGAGGCCGGCAACATGCGGAACCCGTCCGACCTCGAACTCCTGGAAAACCCCGAATTCCAGCAGGCGATAGCGGACGCGATAGTCGCAGCTCTACTCGATTTCCTCGGCTAGCCGGTCGGAAAGCATGCGGGCGAAGAGATCGAGGGCACAGCGCTTGGCGCCGGGACAGTCCAACACTTCAGAGGTATATCTATGGTCAGGGGCAACATGGCGGGTCGCAGGATTGAAATACGGATGCTCGGCCGATTTGAGGTCTCGATCGACGGCCGCCCAATTCCGGAAACCTCCTGGCGCCGTCGCCGAGCGGCCGACCTGGTCAAACTGCTGGCTCTAGCTCCCCATCATCGTCTCACCCGCGAACAGGTGATGGAATCATTCTGGCCCGATCTGGAGCCAAACAGCGCGGCTGCCAACCTGAGAAAGGCCGGATTTCACGCGCGGCAGGCTCTTGGGCTGCCCGAAGGTGTGGTCCACGTTGGTGAGGTCGTCGTGCTCGGACGGGGTCTCGACATTGTGACCGATGCAGACGAGTTTGTTCGCGTCGCGCAGTCTGCGCTGGTGAATGGTGACAGGGTTGCATCCCGGCATGCGACGACGCTCTACAGCGGTGAACTTCTCCCCGACGATCGGTATGCTTCGTGGTGCTCACGGGAGAGAGACCTGCTGGCCAACCTCTACCTTCGGGTTCTCGAGCGCGGTGAGCTGTGGGGTCGCATCGTGGAGGTGGAGCCGACTCACGAACGAGCCCACCAGAAAATCATTGCCGGATATCTGGAGAAGCGCGACCGTGTCGCCGCCCTGAGGCAATTCGAAGAGCTGAGAGTCGCCCTTCGCGACGAGCTAGGGGTGGTCCCGGACGGAGTGAGCACCGGTCTATACGAAGATGCCCTGGCGCTCGATGCTCCTGACACGCCTACCCCGGCGGAGCGTGCACGAGCATTGCTGGCGTGGGGCGTCGTTCATTGGGAGCGCCACGACATCGAGGAGGCAAAACGGACGGCGACCGCGGCTCGGGCGTTGGCCATCGACGCCGGGCTGGGCCGTGAGCTAGCCGAAGCCAGTGAGTTGCTCGGGCTCATCGCCTACGCACAGGGAAGATGGCGCGAGGTGTTCGGCCGCGAATTCATCGAGAGCATTCGTAAAACCCCGACCATGGCCGAGTTTCTCTTCGATGCCCACATGTGCATGAGCGAGTTTGCTCTGTCTGAAGTTGACGGTCTCCGAGAGGTAGGGAATCTGGCCGAAACCATCCTTGCGGCGTCCCGGGACGTGGAGTCAGAGCAAGGGGCTGCTCTTGGATTACTGTTGCGGGGCGAAGTCGCCCTACTGGGAGGTGGTGATCCGTCACTCGCCCTCGAATACCTGAACGAGGCGGCCCGTCTCCATGCCGGAGCCACCTCTCTGACCGGGGAGACGCTTGCGCTGGCCCGGATCGCCCAGACAGAAGCGGTGGCGGGCGATAAGTCGTCTGCTGTACGTCGGTTCAGGACTGCCCTCGAACTCGCCCAGGACTCTGCAGTGAAGAAGCATTTGCTTCCGTTCGTGTACGGAGGGTTGCTGGGGGTTTTGGATGAAGGGAGCGCCCTGCTGGCGGTCGATGAGGCCGAGGAGGCAATCGCCGACCTCGACATCTGCGATCCGTGCTCGATGCCCTTCCGTGTCGGAGCAATTCATGCCTGTGTCGCCAGCGGCGAGATGCAAAGGGCGAAGTCATATCTCGCTGACGCGGAACGGGTGTCACGGATGTGGTCGGCAGGGCCCTGGCACGCTGCAATCGCCGAGGCGCGGGCTGCCATTGCTGCCAGCGACGGGGGGGATACCGGGACGATCGTCCGCTTGCTCTACGAGGCGGCAACTGGCTACGAGACCAGTTCGCGACCCCGTGAGGCGCTCCGATGCCGCCAAGCTGCCGAGTCGCTTGCCTGAGGCTTCATCGAGGAACGTCGGGGGAACGCCACGCGATTTACCTTTGTCAAGTGGGAGCGAAAGACGCTCCCCTGACGAAGGAGACGAGATGCCCCTGTTCATGGATGTGCACGACAGGATCCCCGACGAAGCTGACGCAGACGCCGTGGCGTCCGCCCATATGGCGGATCTTGCGATTCAGGACAAGTACAACACGCGATACATCAGCTATTGGCTCGACGAGACGAATCGGAAGATATTCTGCCTAGTCGAATCACCTGACGCCGAGACTGCTCGAGCAGTCCATCATGAGGCCCATGGCCTCGTGGCTGACGACATCTACCCGGTGGTCCAGGGTTAAAGCCCGGTGGTCAGACTCTTGTGGTCAGGTATGCACGGGTCGGATGATCCGATCCGTGCATGCCTTATCGAGAGATTCAGGATCGTTTAACAACGTTGGCTCGAGTTCATCGGGCGCGTCCCCCGGTGCTTCGTATGAGGGGGGATGCGCTGACGCCCGTAGGGTGTCGCTAGACAGCTCCAAGGGGAGACGCGAAAGCCATACAGCTGATCCGTGCTCGTCTCGGCTAAGCGCGAGAACTGTGCTCACCGAAAGTACGCCCGTCAGACGTTAGGCGCGGCGGGGAGGATACGCTTCGGTTCCCTCGTGATTCGGAGAACCGATTGGGTGTGTGGCAGCGTTTTCGGGCCAGATCGGCAGCTGAGCAACGCGCCGCCGTCTGGGCGTTGGCGGCAGGTCCGTTGGTCAAGGTGGCGCTGCGCACCCGAGGTTACGCCGCCACGGTCCGACTGCTCGGGAGGTTTCAGCGTCCTCCGTCACCGGAAGGCGGCGAAGGTCGGGCACGGGCCGCCGAGGCGGCAATGCACCGGCTTCCCTTCCCGATGACATGCCTGGATCGTTCGCTGGTGGTGTGGTGGTTGCTCGGTGGAGCCCCCGATGCAGTCATTCGCTTCGGTGTGGCCCCTGGAAGCGAGGGCGAGGCTCCGAGATTCCACGCCTGGGTGGTAGCCGACGGGGTGGCTCTCGACTTCTACACCGAGAATCTGGATACTTTCCTGCCTCTAGGATCTCCCGGCGGGATTCAGCCGGGGAGGTTCGACTGAGCGGCGAGCGACGAGGCGTGCTCCGCGACCAGATCGGCGTGCGCTGACATTTCGGTCCGTTCTGTGCGCGGCAACGAAAAGACCGGCACTTGTCCGAGGAGGGTTCCCAGTCGCTTTATCCAGTCTTTCCGGGTCCGGGGCACGTCGAGGAAGCCGACGGCAAAGCTGTTGAACATTAGGTCGAAGAGAGCATCCGGTCCGGTGACCGGTGTGATGTCGATGTTGGAGGTTGGGGTCGGAGTTCTCACGTACAGGCCCACGAGCTTCGCTGGTTCGGTCGGGAATGACCGTGCGGTCAACGGGATTCTGAGCTTCTCATACAATGGATGGGCCTTTTCCAAACCGGCGATCGAGCCGAATCGTTCCGCGGCCTCGTCGGGCCAGAGGCGCACTTGTGGGAATCCCGGGTGTGCCGTCGGGGCTTGGCTCTGACCGGAGACGGCCAGTAGGTCGTCGGTCATCAGATGGAACCCACGATCGACCAGGTCGAGGGATAGCGAAGTCTTGCCCGCCCCGTTCGGTCCCATGATGGCGATGGCCCAACCTTCTCGCGCTACTGCTGAAGCGTGCAGGGCTGTGTACCCCCGCTGCTCCAGCCAGTAGGCGAGCAGAATGCCGAGAAGGATCACCTCCACCTGAAAATTGTGTTCGAGGTGGGTGAGATGGAACACGATTTCGTGGTCGGTTACGAACCACGCATCACCAACCCGGGGAAAGCGGATAACAATGTGCCTGCCGATCCCTCCGACCGCTGGTCCGCTCCCGTCGTTTCCGGGGTCGGTGAATCCTGGTTCAGGAACCCAGACCCCCGCCTCGGGCTCGGCGGACGAAACGGAAAATCGAAGGTCAGGCTTGCCGCTTGCTTCTCGCAGTGGCGTTTTCAGCTCCCATGAGGTCTCCAGCGTGATCCCGTACAGACGGTACCGGGCACCCTCGCTCACGGGTCCGCTGTCGTCCGTATCAGCAAACCGGTCTCCAGGAACTGGTTCGACAGAGCGGCGGCATCACTCGTCAGGGTGGACTCCTCAGTATCGAACAAAGTGGAGAGGTAGCGACCTGCGTCCTCCACATCCCCCAGCGTCCCCAATGCGCCCCAGATGGCACCGGACACCGCGTCGAGCTGATAAACCTCTTCGCTATCGAGCAGGCAGACCAGATAGCCCTGGTCGAAGGTTCCGAAGGCCATCTCGGATGGAAAGCGAAATTGGCGGGCATTGCGGTTGGCCGCTGGAGGTCCGAGGAGTCCCCGGTTCTTCAGGCAATGTTCGGGCGAAACCATGCGCCACCCCACCTCCGCCGCTTCGCGATCGCTGTCCCAGAGAATCTGTTCCGGCTCTGTCCACGGGAAGGCAGCGTGCTTTATTGGCTCAGACCAGAAGCGACCCTCAAGTCTTTGGCTCCAATTTTCTCGAACGGCTGCCTTCTCGTCAGGCCGCAATTCGTCATCCATGGCCGGCAGGTCGAATCCGGCGATGCACGCTCTGACCCGGCTATCGAGTTCGACTTGGTGGCGCAACCCCGGATGAGAGCACAGGTGGGCTACAACGACGTCGGTCTTGTCGAGCGTGTCAATGATCTCGCGAAGGCGTGCCCCTGTGAGTGCCATGTCGTCGACAAGCACCACGGGACGATCGTCCGAAGGGTGGGGCACAAGTTGGTCCGGGGCTAGGTCGAGTAGGTAGGAGAGCATGCCCAAGACGATGAAGCCACCGCGTGGAACGGGCATGAAAAGGTGTTCTGCCAGCTCGCGTCGGTCGATGCGCTCGAGCAGACGGGCGGCGAGAGCTTCGGCCGCAACCTCCGCCTGCTCATAGCTGTGGTAGTGCACTTCGAAGGTCGGCTTCGCAAGCATTGCCGCAAGGGACTGAAGCCTGCTCTCGTTGCGATCGCTCAGTCCAATCTCGTCGGAGCCTTCTACCACCATCGACGGAGCCAGTCTTCGAGCGTCAGGGCCGGCCAGAAATCCATTTTGTCGTGTTCGCCTCTCATGAATGCTGCAACGTTCTCCGCTATGGCCGGTTCGGACACAAAACCCAGGTCAGCGGCGCGCATATCCTTTGTGAGGGAGACGAGGCGATCCTCCCGGGCACGCATCGCCTTTTGTGCAATCGGGCCTGGAGAGATTTTACCCAGGTCGACGATCTCGTTTGGGAGAATGCCTCTCATTGCTTGACGCAAGACCAACTTATCGGTCGTACCGTCGTTGAGCATCTCCGTCGGCATCGAGATCGCAAATTCGACCAAGCGACGATCGAGGAGAGGATGTCTGATCTTGACGCCGTGTATTCCTGTGCTGTGATCCAGATCTTCTGACAGCATGGAGATCAGCGCTTCGTCAAACCGGGACACCCTGACGCACCACCCGGGCGGAAAGCCCCGACCTACTGTTTCGACCTGTCTCTCCCGCCACAAGTCGTGATAATCATCGCGTAGCCACGGGACTGGTTGTTGACGTCGTGCCCAGACTCGAGGTGAGGTCTGACGCAGGATGGGAGAGAGAATCTCAGATCGGACAGTTCGGAGAAAGCTCGGGTGATTGGTTCGCAGGCGGCTCAAATACTTGCTGGTCTTGAAGAGCCGCATAGTGAGTAACGAGTCGACGGCAGGTGAAACCCATCCGCCGAACAGGTGATCGCCGCTGAACCCCGTGAACATGGTTCGGCAACCCCGCCTTGCGGTCTCGGTTGCGGCTGTATCCCACAACTGGTCGAACATGTTGAACAACGGACTGGAACGACGCGTCACGATTCCTTCTTCGGGGAGGAGGGTGCTCGCATCTATCTGCAATTCGACTAAGGGAACACCCAATTTTGCGCATGTGAGGCGCGCCCAGTGGGTTTCGTCGGACTCGGGGATTTCGGCAGACGCCCAGGTGACGGCCGAGACGTCAGTTCCAGCCTCGACGAGGGCAGCGAGGACTGAGGTCGAGTCCATCCCCGAACTGAGGGTTACCGCTCCTGGACCGTCGGCCCTAAAGTCGGAGGCAACCTCCCTCAGCAGGTGACGCAACTTCGAAACGGCCCCCGCCAAAGTCAATGTTCTGTCGACCGGAATCGTGGACGGATCCCATAGTCGTGTTGTCGTAACGCCGTCGGGTCCGAGTTGCACCATGCTCCCCGGAGGAACCGAGCTGATACCGCTAAAGAAGGTGTCTTCCCGTCTTGGAGAATATGGACCTGAAATGTGTCCAATGACGGACGACTCGTTGAGCTGCCGGTGACTACCTGGAAGCAGCCGTGAAATTTCTTCGGTCTTCTCGGCTACGACCCAGGCGCCATTGACGCGGGCAAAAAAGAGTGGCTTTAATCCGAGATGGTCGGTGAGGGCGACCCAGCGCCCGCCCGCCTCCTCAGCAAAGGCAAACGGCGCCGAAAGCCCGTAGAAGACCCGACGGATCTCCTCGAACCCAAGTGATGTGAGATTGGCCGGAAACTGCACATGCAGTCCGGCACTACCCATCAGGCGAGCGAGCCCGAAGTTATTGGTTTGACGGAGTTACCGAACCGAAAATGGCGTCCCCGCCTGGGTTCGTAACGCCGACTTTCGTAAGCTCCGTGAGGGTGCCGAGGCGCTCCATTTTTGGAGCCTCGTATGGGATTCTCTCTATTTTCTTTTCCATTTCGCGGTATCCTTTCCTTCTCCCCGGTATTCGGCTGTCTTCGTTCAGAAGCGTACTCTACTCGTTCAAAACTCTACTCGTTCAAAACTATCGGGGTCGGCGGGGGCGAGGTATGTTCACCGAACCCGCGAAAACTGCGTCTCGCCCGGGTTGGGTTTGCCCGGCTTTCGTAAGCTCCGTGAGGGTGCCGAGGCGCTCGATTCTGGGAGCCTCGTATGGGATTCTCTCTATTTTCTTTTCCATCCTCGCGGTGTCCTTTCTTCTCCCTTCCCGGCTACAGCATCTTCGATCGGAATCATCCTTTGCTCTACCCGGACTCTACTCGTTCAAAACTCTACTCGTTCAGAAACACCCTCTACTAGGACGGATCAGTAGGCGCCCTTCCCGGAAATCACAGCCGGAATGGTCTTGAGCAACAACTTAACGTCGAGCCACAGCGACCAACGTTCGATGTACCGGACGTCCATCCGTACCCAGGTCTCGAAGTCGAGTTCGGATCGTCCCGATACCTGCCAGATGCAGGTGATGCCTGGCTTGGCTTCGAATCGTTGGGATTCCCAGTCGGAACAATCGAGGGCTTCGAAAGTGGGGAGTGGCCTGGGGCCGACGAGACTCATGTGGCCTCTTATCACATGCCAGAGTTGCGGTAATTCGTCGATGCTCGTCTTCCTTAGGAAACAGCCGATGGACGTCAACCGTGGGTCTTCTTTGATCTTGAATACGGGACCGCTCATCTCATTCAGATCGATGAGATCGTTCCGTTCTTCGTCGGCTCCCACTTGCATCGACCGGAACTTGTAGAACATGAACTCGCGTCCCTCTTTGCCCATTCGGGATTGTGCGAAGAAGACCGGTCCGGGACTGGTCAACTTGATTGCGATTGCCGTGAACAGGAATACCGGACTCAACAGGACCAACGCGAATGACGCCCCGACTATGTCGACGGTCCTCTTGATCGCCATCTGCCACCGAGGAGCGTTTATGAGCGCGGCCTTGTCGGTCAATGTGAGAGTCGACCGGATGGCGACAACAGCGTTGTCCCCGGTGAGGTCGACGACGAGGCCGTTATGAGACTGCACAAGAGGGGCATGTGCGTCGGGCAGAAGGGCCTCGTCCTCGGGCAGACGGCGAAGGACGACGTACTCAGCCACTATTAACCGCGTTCATGGATCCTCCCAGACCGCTACCGCCCAATACCAGAATGAAACTAGCAGGGGTCATCTGATCCTGCACGGGAGAATTCGATGCGCGCCTAGTGACGAATCATGACGATCGCCGAAGATCCGGCCGATCAGTTCTGCGTTACTGGAGAAGACCCTCGTCACGTAGTTTTGCAACGAGGTCGTTGAGGTCGGAGAGCAGCCGTCCTTCTTCGACGTCGAACTCTTCGATTAGTCGGGCTCCGGCCGCTTCAACGTCACCGGTCTCAATCAGGGCCTCCCACATCTTTGCGCCAACCGGATCGAGAGCGAAGTAGATCTCCGTGCCCATGTGCAATAAAACCGCGTCACCTTTCGGAAGCTTCTGGGTCATCACTTCCGGGTGCGCGGTCACCTGACCCTCTGTTGAATCTCTGGTCACGCCTCCCATTCTCGCGCGGAGCGAACATCGCCGCAACGCGATTGCACCTCGCCTCGGCCGTAGACTGGCACATCCCCGTTAGATTGGTCACCTAGGCGACCAGGGTCTAGGTGGTTCGAGATTCAAATAGGAGAAGCGATGCTCGAGGTTGACGGGGTCAGCAAGATATTTCCCCCGGCGACGGGCATTCTCCGCGCCGTGATGCGCACCGCCGGCGACCAGCCGGTCACAGCACTGGACGAGGTGGACCTAAGTGTCGCGCCCGGCGAGGTCGTCGGCCTGGTCGGCCCGAACGGAGCCGGGAAGACAACCCTCTTTCGCATCATCGCAACCCTCCTCGAACCGTCTGCAGGGAGAGTCGTTGTCGGGGGCAACGATGTCATCAACTCTCCTGAGGAGGTTCGGCAATGGATCGGCCTCCTCCTCGAGGGAGACCGTGGCTTCTATCAACGTCTCACAGGACGCCACAACCTCGAGTTCTTTGGTGTCATGCTTGGCCTTTCTCCGGCTGCATCCCGCAGTCGGGTCGAAGAGCTGATGAGCCAGTTCGGGCTGGCCGACCGGGATCGCCGGGTTTTCGGCTACTCGGCCGGGATGAGAGCCCGTCTTGCTCTCGCCAGGGCACTGATCGCTGAGCCCCGGCTCCTGTTATTGGATGAACCCACCCGCAGCCTCGATCCATCGGCTTCCGTCGACGTGCTCGATGCGATCCGGGGATTGGCGGACGTCGGTCATGCCGTCCTGATCGCCAGCCACCGGCTGAACGAAGTGGTTACCGGTTGTGACCGGGCCGTTTTGCTGATCGATGGCCGGGTTCATTACGACGGCTCTCCAGACGACCTGATAACTGCCGGTGGCATGCTGCGGCCGCTGGTCGAACTGGTGGAGGACGATTGATGGTGGCAACCACGATCGACCGGATGCGGGCCATCACCCGGCGGGACTTTCGGCTCCAGATGTCCTACCCATTTGAGCTGCTGTCGTCTCTCTGGGGCGTTGCGATAAGCGTATTCATGTTCTATTTCATTGGCCGACTGGTCGGAGATACCGACCTGTTGTCCGGTTTGGAAGGCGGGTACTTTGCCTTCGCCGTAATCGGGGTGACGGTGATGGGGCTTTCATTCTCCATCCTCGACGTGTTCAGGTCGTCGATCCAACGGGAGCAGGCGAACGGAACTCTTGAACTGCTGCTTGCCTCACCCACGTCATTGCGGGCACTCCTGAGCGGGTCCCTTGTCGTGCCGATGGGGTTCGCTGGCATCCAGGCTGTTGCCTATGCGATCTTCGGCTGGATTCTCGCACCCGAAGCCCTCGGTCCCTCCGCATGGCTTCGCGCCGTCCCGGTGCTCTTGCTGATCATGGGAGCTTTCGCCGCGATGGGGTTGTGGTCGGCAGCGTTCGTGGTGTTTGCCCAACGTGGCGATCCAGTCAGCGGGATGTTCGTACAGGCGACGAATCTGCTGGCGGGTGCGGTGTTCCCGATCGCGGTGCTGCCGGATTGGCTGCAAACCCTGTCCCACCTGGTGCCAACCTTTTACGGCTTCGAAGCTCTCCGTGGACTGATGCTCGCAGGTGCGAGTTGGGCATCGCTGCTCGACGAGATCGCAATCCTCGCCGCCTTCGACATCGTGCTGGCTGCTATCGGAATCTGGCTTCTGCGACGGGCACTCCGCTTTGCAAGGGTAATGGGCACTCTCGGTACTTCTTGATGGCCCGCCCTCACCCCGCCCTGATCGAGATCGCCGCCGGACGGCCGCCACCCCCGCGTGTGCACGACTCGGAGCGTCTGCTTGCATCGGCCATCGAACACCGAATGCACGGGCTGCTCTGGTCAGCTGTTATGAGGGACGAGATCGACCTGCCTCTCGATATCGAAAGGAGCCTGGCCGCTCTCGACCTGGAAGTCCAAGCCCGGCATCGTCGGTTCGCGACAACGACGCATGACGTCGTATCGCTCCTCTCCGGCCACGGGATTGAGGTTGCGACATTCAAGGGGGTTTCGGCAGAAGCGCGTTGGTATGACCGGGTCGGCGAGCGGCCGACGCGAGACGTGGATCTCTGGCTTTCCCCATTTCAACTCAATCGTGTCGAAGAGACGGTACGCCTGCTGCAACCGGATCATCCGCTCTCCGGGCACCTGCAAAAGCTGACCGGTGATGGTCACCTCCAATCGATCGATGTTGAATGGAATGGAGTCTGGATCGACTTCCATGTCGACCCGTTCAAATTGGGCATTCCGATCAGGGGTCTCGATGCAATCTGGGGAGACCGTGTCAAGACAGACCCCGGACTGGACTTGCTCGGCCCGGCTGCGTCTCTGGTGCAGTTCTTGCTGCATCTCAACAAGGATCGTTTCTCATGGCTCCTGGGTATGGCCGATATACACAGAGTCCTCAATGGTGGCGTTGATCTCGATGAGGTGGTGCGAATTGCCGACTCCGAAGGGCTGATGGTCCCGGTGTCGAAGTCGATGGACGCAGTCGAGTCTGTATTAGGAGCATGTTTGTCCTCGCCTCTACCAAGAGCGGCCGGTTGGAGGGCGACCGCTTGGGACCTCTTGTGGCGCGACCACCTCAGACTCAATGGCGATGCGGGTTACCTTCGGGCACATCGGCGCCAGAACCTGCTTCCCTTGGTGGCCCCCGGGCGTCTGGCCGAGGCGGTGCAATTCAATTTCCGCGCAGCCTTTCCAGCCCCCGACCTGCTGGACGCGTACTACCCCGACGACCCGGGCCCGTACCTACTACGTCTCTTGCGCGGTCGCGCCTCACGTTGGGTCGATAGGCGACAGATGATTCGGGGTAAGCATCAAGAATCGGATGAGAGAGGTTGGACCGACGGCGCGTAGAGCTTGACGGCTGAACGTGGCTCCAGGCCCGGTTGATTCATCGTGCCGGTTGGTTGGGAGGGAATGGTAAAGACCACTCTGAAGGCAATGCTCGACCTGGCAGAGAAGCGGGACGCTATTACCACTTCATCGGCATTTCGGAACCCTGAACACTCTCGAGAAACATCCCTCCGACGATGGCCAGCCTGTGGGAAAGAATCGAGAACATGGCAGCAGGAACCTCGGCCTCCTGCGTCTTGGCAGTACTGGCTGCGAGCATTGATCTCTTACATCCTGCTTTCTGGCGACTAGGCCTGGCAGTCCGCGCCCATCCACTGGTTGATGGCGATCGGTGGCTGTGAAACCGCTCATCATCTCCGCCTCCGTCACCTCGCCGACAGCGACGGCCACAACATTTCGATCAGGCTCGACGCGCCCCGGACTCGCTGCAGCCCTCGGATTCGATCGATGTGATACCCACCTTCACCGACGCCAAATCTGCGGGTGCCACCAAAAATCCAACCGTTTCGGTCTAATCGGTCCCGGAACAACGGATGATGTGTGCCATGCAGACTGGTTCACCAACGCCCAGGTCTATGAGGACGCGAATTGAACCTCGATCGATGGTCAGGTACGGTCGTCAGGGGCAAGATCAAAAGCGCGGTTGGAGGTGGGTTTAAGAAGTGATTCGCCTATTCACACCAGGTACGCAGGCAGGTAGACGTCCGATCGTTCCCAACCTAGGTGACGAAGTGATAGAGCGCGGTATTCTGGACCATCTCGCATCGTTGGGGATATCCACTCAGACTATCGAATTTGTCTCTTTGCAATCGCGACCAAGCACGAGTCAGCTCGAGCACTGGAAGGGAACCCCCAAAACAAACCTAGTTGGCGGTTCGAACGCTTTGGGCTGGTCCTATCTTCCGCACACTAAAGGTTCAGCGTGGAAGCCGCCCCCTGGTCGAACAAGCATGTCGTTTGTCCTTTGCGGAGTTGGTTGGTCGGTCCATGGGAAGCGATTGAATCTGCTAACCAAGCGTCGAGTTAAGCGAATGCTATCTCCGCGGGACGTGCATTCGGTGCGCGATGAATATACCGAGAGTCTCCTCAAACAGCTGAATGTTACAAATGTGCTGTATACAGCATGCCCGTCCCTCTGGTCGATTGACCAGGGCACGATCGAAGCGATACCTCGCCAACGATCGGACGCCGTTATTACTTGTGTTACGGATTACGCCCGAGACCCTGCCCGTGACCAACAGATGCTCCGGCTATTACACGAATTATACGGTGATGTTGTGGCATTCCCTCAGGGAATTGGCGACGAACGCTACCTGCGTGCCTTAGGATTTCGGGGTCGAATACTTAGTCGTGACCTCGATCTTTTCATTAAAGAGGCGCGTGCTCAGTTTGGTTCGGTCGACTATGTTGGTACCCGTCTGCACGGCGGTATTTGGTCCCTTCGCCATGGACTTAGGAGCATAATCGTCAATGTTGGTGATGGACGCTCACGTGAGCTAGGTAGAAGTGTTGGTCTTCCGACGATTGAGCCCGGCCATGACTTGTTGCGAGAGGCCATCGTCGGGAACCTCCATATCGATTTCCGGCTGCCAGGTGAATCAATCAGGCGATGGAGCGACGCCATGGTCTCGAGGCTGCGGCACGCCGGCTCTGGAGACTGAGGACATGAATCAATGGCGTCTTCAGCTTCGGGTGAATGCAGGTCCCCGCTTCAAGGCTTATCTCCATTAATAGCGATGCACCCGCGGCAAGATTGAAGGTAGCCAAAACACTACCGGGCCTCATCGACGCCGGCGCTTCGTCGCTGGCGACGTTCATAATTGGAGTCGCCGCCATAAGATTAATGCCCCCCTCGGCGGTAGGCGCCTACGCATTGATCTTCTCAGCTTGGGTGTTCATCTCCAAGCTTCCGTTGCGTCTGGTGTTGGTGCCCGCCGAGGCTCGGTTGGTCAAAGCGTCGAACCGTGAGCGGATCGCAGCTTTTCGGCACAACGCTCGTTTGTCGTTGCCGCTTTTGGGATTAGTTATGGCGATCATGTGGTCAGTCGGTCTGTTGATTCCCGAAGAAGTGCCGAACGACACGGCGATGAGCTTGCTTAGTACCGCGGTAGCGGTTGCAGTGCTCGTTCCTCTGCAGGAGCATGGGCGCCAGTTGCTTCACCTGGCGCGTAGACACTGGCAGGCTGCCGCAGTCTCTGTGCTGCGTCTGCTCACAACATCTCTTGCGATGCTTATCGGCTTGGTAACGAACGTCCCGACAGCTCTTCTTCCGTTTGGGGCTCTGGCTCTGGGTGACCTTGCGGTTGTAGTAGCGGTGACTGCAATCTCATTTAGGGTTGGCGAGTACTCGCCTCCTTACTCCGTGAGACAGCTGGTACCTTCGGGGCGTTGGCTTCTTCTCGGGGGAAGTTTTGCTCCTGCAGCAGGCTTCATAGTAAGCGTTGCAGTAGCTCACTTGGCCGGCGCTACCGCGCTGGGTGTGGCTGAAGCGGCGAGGGTCGCTGCTCAGCCGATACTGGTGCTGGCTTTAGGCTTCATGGCCGTGCTACGGCCGAGTTCGATGGAGGAGGCAATTAGAGGGAGACGACGCGAGGCAACAGATCTCACGAACCGGTTCCTGAAGGTCTTGGGAGGGAGTTGCTTAGTGTACGGCCTCGTGACTTTTCTCCCCGAGTCGACAAATCCTTTGGCTTTGCTTTTACCGACCGCTTTTTCAGTCACTGGCCTTGTACAGCTAAGTGTGTTAGCGGCCTTCTTTAATGGTGCAATACTTCTCTACAAGTCTGAATTGATCGCAACTGATCGGGTGCGTCCCTTGTCGTATGCTGAGGGTGCCGGAGCCTCCAGCCAGGTTGTTCTTTCACTATCAGCGCCATATCTTCGAGAGTGGACAGTCCCAGCTAGCTTCCTAGTTGGTGGCCTCGTTCGGTGGTTATTCGTCGCCAAATTCCGCCGGGACATATACACCATCGATAAGGGGGCAGACCATTCTTCGTTCTTCGATGGTCAGCAGTAAATAGAGGTCTTTCGTTGGACGATTAGGCGGCTCCCGATCCCCAAGTGCGCGACCGTGAGTTCCCCGGAGTCGGGCGCTCGTCGGTATACTTGATCTGCTGGATTTGAGTCTCCTCAGAATCGGCGTGTAGAGGGTGAAGTAGCCTAAGGGATTGCACGGCTCCATCTTAGGTCGTAGATCAGGCGACCGCGACTGGCTCTCGCCCTGGAGCACAAGCCCGTCACCGTCCGCTCTCGACATCGGCGCATGAAGTCGTACGCTCCTCTCCGGTTCATAGGGTAAAGTTGTGACCTTCAAGAGGTTTGCGGCAGAAGCACCATCATATGACCCGGGTCGGCGAGAGGCCAACGCGAGACGCGGATCTCTGGCTCTCTCCTTTTCGCTCAATCGCTCGAAGACGGTAACGCCTCCTGCAATTGATCCTTTTAAATTGGGCATTCCGACCAGGCGTCTTCGATGCAATCCGAGGAGACGGGTGAAGTCAGACTGCGGATTGGACATTCTCAGCCAGGCTGCGTTCTTGGTGCAATTAATCTGGCGTCTGATGGGTGGCACTTCAAATGAACACACTTTCGGTTTGTACGCAGCAGATATCGTTCCTTCAAAGACGAGTTCGCATGGCATTACGAACTACACGACCGACCTGATTCGGGATATGGCCGATTGCCTTGAAGGCGATCGCCTCGTCGTTATCGGGAACCCAATCGTAGAGGAGTTGCTTCAAGGGCTGAACGACTCAGTTCAGATGCGGTTATTGCGTACCCCGAGATCCGGGGCGAGTCGGATCTACTCGGACAACTTCAAGGCTGAGCGGATAGCTGCATCCCAAGCCTTGGATGTACTTCACTATCCACGAGGGTTTGTGTCGGCCCTTCGGTTCGGGCGTCATCTCCGAATTGCAACTGTTCACGACGACATCCCGATCCAATACGCCCATGGACGGTGGAGGAGGACCCGTCTGGCGAAATGGAAATATCTCGAATGGTCGATTCGGAGGTCTCTTTCCAATAGCGACCGAATTATCACCGTATCTGAATTCTCCCGGACGCAGTTGTTAGGCTGGTGCGACAAGTGGGGAATAACAGCGCCAGAGATCGATGTGGTCTATCCCGGCGTGCGGAAACCGTATATCGAAAGCACTGTCAAGGAGCGGTACATACTGCTCTTCGGTTCCAGTCTCCCTCACAAGCGAACAGCCCTGGGAATTCAGCTGGCAGCCGAGTACCTTCGGAAGCGAAGACTTGACCTCAAGATTCACATCATTGGCGACGTGCCGGACATTTCGACTGCTTTGGCGAGCCGAGTGGTGGGGTTGGGGGTCGGCATCCCAAGAGAACAAGTACATCGGTATCTCGCCGGCGCCTTGGCATTGGTATTCCCATCTGAATACGAGGGCTTCGGCCTTCCCCCTGTCGAATCCTATGTCTTAGGTACGCCGTGCGTTTTCGCACAAACAGGTGTTAGTCGAGAAGTCATGGGAGGTATTCCGACGGATTTCGATCCGGAGATCCAGGAATCCTTCGACGATGCCATGGATACAGCGTTGGCAATGAATAGCGATGAGTCGGCAGTCTTCGGGACATTGCTTCATGGTCGATATTCAACATTGGCCACCGCGCAGCATACGTTATCCACCTACCGCGAGTTGACCCGGCTCGAGTCGTGAAGTTGCCAATTGGCTCCGCTTTAGGGTCCTCCGGTATCTCAGTCCTCCCAAAGCACCCACCAAGACCCAGAAAGGTATAGCAATTTGCGGCCCCTCCAAGACCGGATCAAAAATGGCGGCGATACAAGTTCCGATTAAGACAGCCACAATCCACCCTTCAGTCGGTTGCGCTCGGCGTCGCGCGTGACTATTGACCGAGAGGGCTAGCTGAAGCAAGAATACGAACCAGATCGCCGTTCCAATCAAGCCGAGTCTGGCGACAAGCGTGAGGTGCGAGTTGTGGGCGTTGCGTAAGGGCTGCGATGGACGGGGCACTGCCTGGAATCCATACTCATCCGCAATGTTGGGCCCGTATCCGAGACCCATCAGCCATTCATCGCCGCTGGCAGTTCCTTCGAGGATGGCTTGCCAGTTTTCAATGCGCCAATTGACAGTTCCCTGAAGCGATCCGACTTCTGACTCCCCAGTGATGCTCGCTACGTTCATGATCAATTGGTTCAAGGACAATTCACGCGACCCAAGGCTGACGGCAATACCAGATACCGCAAGTGTCAGAATCAATCCTGCGACGATAGAGAAGAGTACTGCAAAATAACGTCGACGCGTCTCTTGCGCGAAAAACAAACTGGCGATCACCAGGATAGCGATCGCCCCCAACATACCCCCTCGATTCAATGTAGATCCAACCAAGACGCCGACTAACCCGAAGGCGGTGATTATGTGCTTGCTACGGGGTGAGTATCGGTCGCCATTCGCCCAGACGTAAGCTACGACAGCGGCAGCGAAAAGTTCGTAATCACCCGGTTTGAAGCTCAAGACTGAGGTCGCACTTCCCGGAATAAATGGAGCGGAGTCTGAATAGAGCCGTGAAATCGTGATCGCGATGGGTGCCCAGACGACAATCAGGAGGGGAACCGCGGTTCTGATTTTGCCATTCCGTCGGGCCGAAGCATCCGAACTGGCGACAACTCCAGCTACCGCCAGACCAATTAAAATGTAGTTCGTCTGAGCACTATCACGGAGCGCGTCTATACCCCACACCGGGACATCGAAAGCAAGACGGACAAGGCCCCACACGAACAAGAGACCGGCAATTTGAAGGATTGGGGTGTTTCGTAGGAGGGAGACCGTTTCTCTCTGATGAGATACGAGGTAAAGGATCGCAAGAAACAACAGAACCTCGCCTGCAAACAGAGGAACCCCGGGCACATGGATCCATGCAAAAGCCCTGTCGAAAAAAACGTAGCCCAACAAGATGACGATGGCAGCCCTGATGAACCATCTCGTCGTTATCTGGGGAAGGCGTGTCCCAGCCGAGGCCGTACCTGGGTATCTCCGGGGATCGTTCTCCGCGACATCAGGATCGACCGAAATGGTGACCTGAACGCGAGACTTTGTAGTCAACGATGGAACGACTTTGTAACGTTTCACGGATCGGTCTCGCTGTGCCCGCGGAAACCTGCAACACCGCAAAGATCGTGGATAGCGCCGGGGCAATCAGGCGCCGATGACTCGTCAGAACTACATTTGAGCGTCCGGCGCGTGCGGGAGAGGTCACACCACTCGCCGTCCCTGTACCTCTTGAGGGCCGCAGTAACAAATCTTGGGTTACAGGACTCGAATGCCCACTCCTCTCCGCGCGGATAGCGGCTCCACAGGCTGAGAAGAAGATTGGCCGTCGTATGAGCATCCATGTCGGGATTTATCTCGATGACCTGGCGCACCTCATGGCTTGCCTCCCTGAGGACCCGGGCCTCGGCACCGACCCCGATGTCCTCGCCCCGGGGTTTCCGGTATCTGGTGTGTACCTGCAGAATCCGCACCATTCAGCGTCCCGAGGTCGAGCGGGCTTCGCCGAGAACATCCCTTAGAGAGCCTTCCGAGCCTGACATAGCCGCACGAAGAGGGGCTCGGTTGTATACGTAACCAACGACCTCCGTCTCGAGGAAAGCGAGGCGATTGGCCAGTTCCTCGGTCGGGGCGACGTTCTGGCTATGGCCAACGATGATCACCACACGGTCGGCATAGCGTACCAATTGGCTTGCGTAGGCAACATGGAGAAGCGGTGGAGTATCAATGAGAACGATGTCGTATTCATCGTGAATGCCCTCGAAGAATTCCCGCACACCGGCCGAGCGGAAGAAATCTGGAGCGGAGACCTGTGCCTGGCCCCTCCCGACCAAGTCCAGTACGGCACGGTCTCCCATCGGAATGCGCTGGACGATGTATTCGAAGGGCAATTCGTCCTCCACCAATTCGGTAAGACCGACCTCGTGCGGCCGCCCGCCGGTCAGCAGATTGCTCAGCTTCTGATGTCCGAAGTCGGCGTCGATTGCCAGCACCCGCTTTCCCTGACGTGCCAGAGCGAGACCGGTATTGGCAGTGATTGTCGTCTTTCCGTCGGCGAGGCCAGGTGAGACGATCGCGAAGATACGAATCGTGGGGACAAGGGGGTCTGCTACGTGGTTTCCCCTCGCGTCCGTCAGCTCTGGTTCCGCTTCGACATCGAGTGCCGCGGCGATGAACCGGAATGATTCAGCCGCGACAGATGTCGGCTCTGAGTCAACCGGCAACTCTCCCTTGATCCGTTCCGATCTGAAATCGGGGACTTCGGCTAGAAGCGGGACCCTGAGTACCAGTTGAGGTTGGGCCCGGTCGGCGAAGGTTCGCCTTCGCAACGCCAGGAGGTAGGTTGCCGCTGCTGCGAGCAGCACCCCAAGCATGACTCCGACCGCGCCTAGTCGGCTCGGATCGGCACCGACTTCCTCGGCAAACGTCGCGTCAGACGCCAATACGATGCCGTTGCTCGCGAGCTGGGATTCGACACCCAGTTCATCTCTCCTTTGCAGTAGGTCTGCTTTGCGAAACACCGTTTGTCGCTGCTCTTCGAACAAGAGGGTCAGTTCGGGGTTCTGCTGTTGGAGGTTCGCCAGGGTGAGAGATGTTTGCAATTGTTGAAAGACATCATCTATCTCCCCACGGATCTCATCGAGCTGAGTTCCCGTCGCATCGGGAAGATCGTCCTGAAGAAGAACGAGACGCTCTAGAGACTGCGACATTTGCGTATTGAGTGCATCGGTCGGCGTGTCTTCGGCGAGCGCCGCTCTGATGAGGGTCTGAAGGTCGTCGATCTGGGCTTCGACGTCGGTGATCGAGTTGTCTAGCTGGTCGAGGGCGGCGGTGAACGAAGCCGAAGCATTTTCGGTGCGTATCCCTGCGTAGGCGGATGTGACCGAGTTGGCGCCCGCCACGGCGTCTTCGGCGGTGGCGGCCGTGAACACGACAGCGATCACGTTCGAATTCGTGTCCCAGATCACGTCCAGACCGTCGAGTATTGCTTCGGGTCCCTCGAAACTCGCATCACTCTCAGCTGCCCGTTCGGCGACCGCCCCTGCACCGAGAATCGCAGCCTGGTCGGCAACGTATCGCTGTGGGCTCTGAACATTGCCGATGTCAAACAGCGAAGTAGCTCGAGGGTCTTCGATAACCAACGTGGAAACGGCCTGGTGGGAGACGGGGCTGAGGTAAGCATACGTGAGAGCCAGCCCGGTCGTGGCGAGGACGATGAGGAGGGTGACCCACTTGTACTTCCACATCGCTCCCAGGACAGTGGGCTCAAATGGCGAGGCGTCGTCCACACCGGCCTCCTTCCTCGTCCAATGCGAGTCTAACGGTTATCGGATGTGTGATCACGCGGCCATTGTGGCAACCGCTGACGCGAGCGGCTCGATTCCTGTTGGTCGTGAACTGGGCGCGACCAACCGAAGACCAGGGCTGCCGGGATCATGAACAGAACGGAAGTTGTTAGTGGATTGTCGGTAAGCGACATGAGCACAAGGGCTGCCGCCATTTGGAGAGCCGCCACATGCGCCCAGTTGCAAACCCCTCTGGCGCGCAGCCCGGTCACAGCTCCAGCTGCGACTGAAACCAAGAACCCCCACAGCAGCAGAGTGCCTGGAAACCCGGTGTCACACCACACCCTGATGTATTCGTTGTGCGGCTCAGGGAAGCCTGGGTTGATGCTTCGCGAGTATGAGTCCGCTGCCCCTGCGCCATTGCCCAGAATCGTGGCTCCGCATTCCCCTACCAACTGGGGCCAGACGCTGAACCGCCCTGAGGAGTTGAGATCTTGAAAGGTGATCACCTCGAGGATGCCGCCCTCGTCGGACTCAGACCAGCGGTCCTGAAAAGAAGTTGTAGTCGACACCAATACGAATGCGAAGACGAAAAAGATCGCGACTAGCGCGCGTCCTGCTTTCGGCAGTCGCAGCCCCGGAGCCGTTAGGAGCAATAGGAGGACCACAAATGAAGCCATCCGAGAACCTGAGACGATCGCCAGGCCTAGGGCGGCAAGTCCCACGAGCATCACGTAAGTGCGGCTCCTGGGCCCGTACCAGGCGGCGACCAACAGCGCGATGACTCCCATGCCCAGCATGCGGTCCGGACTGAGCGCATCGATGGCTTCCGAGTCAGGAATGGCGATAAGTCCCGCCCCCGCGAGTCCAAGGCCTGTAAGACCGGCCATCCAAAAGCGGGAGCTACCGCTAGGACGCCCCGACGTCCTTCCCCACAAGTAGGCCAGAAACACGACCGCAACCGCAAAGACCAGCCGCCATCCACGCTGAACATCGGGCGACCAGGTCAATGAAATTGTTGCCCAGATCACAAAGCCGGTGATCAATACCAGTTCACGAGATACAGTGAGTTCCCCCCACCGTCGCGCGATTTGGAACAGAAGCCCCAGGGCGACCGAAGCCAGAATCCAGGTTTGAGGATCGTGAGCAAATCTGATCGCAAAGGCAACCGGACCAACGGGTAGAAGGGGCCAGAATCGAGAAATATCTTGGGACGAACTAATAGCGATACCTCAGCCGGTGAATACGTCTTTGGGTTTCTGTTTAGTCGAAACGCGAGTGTCCTGGCCAACCATCTTCTACCAGTTCACACGAAGGATCACACGAAGGGCAGTGGTGGACCTCATCCGAACTGCCGTCCGAGCTCTGGACCAGTCGCTGGTTGGGTCGTCGAGTCGCCCCGCAAGACGTCGACTGTGATCTGCCGTTGTCATCAAGGCCACAAACCCTAGACTTGCCTTTCTGTGATTCTTTGGGGCAAGGGAGATTGTGTATGAGCATTGTGCTCGTTACGGGATCGGCTGGCTTGATCGGTTCGGAAGCTGCCCGACGATTCCATGACAGGGGTTTCGACGTTTGGGGTATCGATAACGACATGCGCTCGGTCTTCTTCGGGGTGGAGGCCTCCACCGCACCGATGCGGAGTCAATTGGAATCAGAATTACCCAAATACCGCCACTTCGACGCGGACATAAGGGATGTTGCCGCCGTCGGCGAGATCTTCTCAGACGGTGCGCGCGATATTGAGGCAGTCATTCACACCGCTGCTCAACCGTCGCACGACTGGGCGGCAAGCCAACCACACACCGACTTCTCAGTGAACGCCGTTGGAACTCTGAACCTGCTGGAAGCGGTGCGTAACAACTGTGCAGGAGCGAGTTTTGTGTTTCTTTCCACCAACAAAGTATATGGCGATGCGTCCAACAGCCTGCCTTTCACAGAGGAGGACTTCCGTTTTGAGCTCGATGGGAATCACCAGTATTACGAGGGGATTCCTGAGGATTTTCCGATCGACCAAAGTACACACTCCCTATTCGGGGTTTCTAAGGCCAGTGCCGACCTTCTTGTCCAGGAGTACGGGAGATATTTTGGGATGTCAACCGTCTGCTTCCGAGGCGGTTGCCTGACTGGCCCTGGACATGCGGGCACCGAGCTCCATGGATTCCTGGCCTACCTGATGAAGTGCATAATCACCGGACGTCCCTACACGGTCTACGGCTATGGCGGTAAACAGGTGCGAGACAACATTCATAGCTCCGATCTGATCACCGCGATTGAGCATTATCTGGAATCCCCGCGAACTGCAGCCGTGTACAACATTGGCGGCGGAAGAGCGAGCAATTGTTCGATGCTTGAGGCCATTCAATTAGGCACTGAGATCGCAGGTAAAGATCTCGACTGGCACTACTCATCGGAGAATCGGGTCGGTGACCACATGTGGTGGATCAGTGATCTGACGAGGTTCCGTCAGGACTATCCGGATTGGTCACTTACGTACGACATCTCCGGCATTCTCGAAGAGATATTCGAAGTCAACAAAGCTCGATGGGAGGCTGAGGCGCGATGAGTGAGAAGGTCGCCTTTGGGGATGTGTTGGGCGTATCTATCGCTGGGGCCGACTTGGAATCAGCCGTCGATGCGGTGATTGTTGCAGCGAAAAACAGACAACCATTGGGAGTGTCTGCATTGGCGGTTCATGGCCTGATGGAGGCGGTCAAAGATTCGGATTTCCACTATCGGCTCAACGAACTTGATCTGGTGTTGCCTGATGGGCAACCTGTTCGTTGGGCACTGAGGTGGCTCAGTGGTGTCCAGATCCCCGATCGTGTCCCAGGACCCGATCTGATGTTTGAAGTCTGCCAGGCCGCGGCGCGAGAAGGCCTCGGTATTTTCCTGTTCGGAAGCACAGACGACACGCTATTGAGGCTTAAATCGGGATTGCGTCGAAAAGTTCCGGGGCTACGTATCGATGGCATACAGGCGTCGCGCTTCAGAACTACGACGGACAAGGAGAGGGAAGCCGATAGGAAGATAATCTTGACAAGTGGTGCTTCTATCGTCTTTGTCGGGCTTGGTTGTCCGCGCCAGGAAATTTGGACCTACGAGAACCATCATGACCTGTCGATGCCGGTGTTGGCTGTGGGAGCCGCATTCGACTACCACGCCGGCTTGCTCAAACGTTCACCGAGGTGGATGGGGAGGGCAGGGCTCGAGTGGGTTTATCGGTTGATGCAAGAACCTAGGAGGCTCGCGGGTCGCTATTTTAGGCTAAACCCAGCCTTCATGATTTCAGTCGTTCTTGAGAAGCTTGGTATCCGCTCCTTCTCTCATGATCGATCCAGATTGCCCAGGCCGCTGAACCCCGGTTGAGAGTTCCGGGACGGTTAGGCCGTTCCCATATCAGACGTTGGTCAACCCCTCCACCGACTCGACGGGCTCGACAAGTTCCGATCATGGACTGCCGTTGGCTCAACCGTTATCCTCCGTACGGGCGGGACGTGGTAATTCGTTCTCAGATATCTGGAGAAGGAGATCCTCGAAGTCAGCCACCGACGACGCGTCCAAGAGGGGATCGCCCAAGAACGAAATACAGGGATGTGCGGCGGGCACCCTGGAATCGCCAGAGCCACCCTGCCGACGAGGCTGCGGCCTCGGCGATGGAATGAGAAGCGGTCTCATCCAGCGCTATCAGTTAGGCGCGTTGGAGGGCACCACCCCATTGAACGGCGCCGCTGCGATACTCAAAGCGACGAGTCCCGGCAGCTCGAAAGCTTAGGCACCACCAGCAAAAGAGGGTTAATCGGCTCCGGAAGATTGGCGACACTGCGTCCTCCGAGCTCGGAGCTGTCGAGGAGCCGCGTTGCGGCGACGCCCGCCGCAAACCTCGCCAAAAGGCGCGCTTGCGTACACAAGGCCGGCTGGAGCGTTGGTCATACCAGCGTCGCGGGTGAAGAGTCCCTCAGCCGGCTGTAATCGGACACGGTTACTTCTGGGCGTTCGAAGATAGGCTACTGATGGGGTGGTGGAGAACGTAGTCGAAAGTAGTCGTCTGACCCGCTCCTCCTTCCGGTGATAGGCCGTCGGGTGCGCGATTGGGTGTCGCCTGTGCGTCTTCGCCGTGGATTAGCCGCTGTAAGCCGAGGCAGTCCCGCGGTTTCGCCACTACGCGACGAAACCGCCCCGGATGGAGCGGTTTCGCTGTGTTTCGTCGTTCTTAGAAAATCCAAATGAGGAGGGCGATAATGAGCAAGATGCCCACGATCGTCCAGATGAGTCCTTGGTTTTGCATGGCCTCTCCTTTCGGTGGTTTGATAGACAAAGACCTCTTACCCGTCGATGAACTGTCCCAAACCGCTCTGACGAGGGATTTCTTCGAGCGACGCGACGTGACTTTTTCCTCTATCGAACATATGCCCGGTCGATGATGGTGGTGCAAGGCGAGAGGTCGATGTTGTTGCGTAGGCTACGAACCAAATCAATGTTCCTGGTGCGAGCCCCGCTCGCCGGCGGATGCGGCGGTTTCGGAGGTGTCGACGACTGTCACGTCCACGACTGAGCCGGCGGCTACCATAACCACCACGGCGACCATCTACCATAACCACAACCACATCGCCGACTACTACGACGCTTCCGCCAACCACCGCCGCATAGCGGACCACGTGGTTTGGCTCAGTCGATGCCCAGGTCGGCGTGCCAGTTGTTGTTGTCCCATTCGGCGATGGTGCCGCAGTTGCCGCCGTCCCACCGCGGGTTTTCTGCTCCGTCGGCGTTGTACCACTCGACCTGGTTGCTGCTGACCTCGATGGAGCCACAGGGCCCGCCTGACTGGTTCCATACGTAAATGCCTACATTGGACCAAGGCTGGGTCGCCGAGTAGACGATGTTGTCGAGAACCCGGATACTGGTCCCCCCCGCAACGCCAATGCCGACCTGTCCAGGGTTAGTCAGGGTGTTGGCCTGGACGAGAATGTGAGAGCCTCCGTTGTCTCCGACCATGATCCCCGAGCCGGAGACGCTGGGCCCACCGTTACGAAAGGAGTTGTTGGTGACCGTGATGGGGCTTTCCGAAGTTCCACTCGATTTGTAGATGCTGATGAAGTCTTCGGCGATGCTACCCCCAAGGATGTTCGCGCCAGAGTTTCCCGAGATCACGTTGCCGGTTCCGGTCACTTTGTCGAATTGGACGAAGTTTCTTCCGGCGTTGGTGAACGTGTTTCCGACGACCGCCACGTGTTCACTGGTGAGCGCATAGACTCCCGAACCCGAATCATGGACCGTTAGTCTCTCCAGGGTGACCGTCGAGGAGCCCCTGATCTCGATTGCCTTACCGCCGCAAGGGCCGATCTCGGAGTCGCGGAACACTACTTCGCTCGATGCCAGTATCAGCACACAAGGCCCATCAAGGTTCGAGATCTTCAAACCTTGAATCACCACGCCACTCTCCCCGTTGACCACCACCTGACCAGAGACGGACAAACCGGCCGTAGTCGTGGTGGTGGCTGCGGGAGCGCCAGCAGAAGTTGTCGTTGTCGACTCGGTTACAGGAGTAGTAGGCGTGGGGGCTGTGGTGGTGGGCGCCGGATCCGTTGACGTGATAATTGTCGAATGTAGAGAGCCGGTGGTCGATGTCGTCGTGCTCTGGTCGCTACCGCCCACCGCTGTCGTGGTCGCAGAAGTGGGGGCAGATGCTTGGTTTTGACTGTTGCAGACTTTAGGGGATTTGGACCCTTGTTCGGGCGTCACCATCAGGCGGTCCAATCGAGAGCTCGACTTGCGGGGAGCGAAACTGATCACGTGCTCGCCCTCCTCGAGGAACATCTCACTCGTTTGATCCGGGAACCGAATCTCGATGTCTTGGAAGGATTTGCTTGGCTGGACTTGCCATATCCAGGGTTCATGGAAGTCGAGACGAAGTAGATAGGAGGTAGATGAGTTGCCGGTCTGGATCCGGGCAGTAAAGGTGAAATGGCCGTCCTCAGGAATGACGACACAGAACGTTGCGTCACTAATCGCGACTTGGCCAGCAACTGTTGACTGCGCCCGACCCGACAGCTGTACATACTCTCCGCCCGACGCATCCGGTGCCTGCTTTACTTGCATCCCGCCGGTCAGATGTGCGTCCTCGGCCTCGATGACTAAAGGCTCGTGATCTTCCCCAAGGGCTTCACCCTGCGTCAAAATCGCTAGTGCCAGGAGCACCGCCCCGGCGGCGATGCCGAGCCAGAGCAATGATGAGGATCGAGAAGGCGGGTTTGGAGTAATCAAAAATTCACAGGTCTTTCCCAGGCTCTACTTCACGAAGTTATCGGTCGCTGCGCCAGCGGCTTTAGGAACTAAATAGGCCTAGCGACTCCTCTTCTTTGAGCCCGCTAACTGACCCTGCCTAGTGAAAGGGTGGTGCGTGGATGTATGCCCACCCGGTGGGGACCAAGCGGGCATTGACAGCCCATGGGCCCTCCACTTTTTTCTGGAAGGTGGCAAAACACGGCGCGGAACCGGCCGGGTCGAGCATTCGAAAGCCAAACTTCACCTTCGGTCGTGTCGCCGGTATCTCTGTCCGGTTCTGCAATCACCGACTCGGGCTTGATCGAGATGTCGTAGTCGATGCCGATGGCGTGATAGTCGCCGAAGGCGACCTCACCACGCTCGCCGGCGATGGGACGAGTTCGAACTCAGCATCGAAATACCCGACCTTCCTCATCCGGGATCGCGTCGATAATCGTCTTCGAAGCGACGGGTCTCAGCGCCCGTCGTGGAATACCCGTTGACGATTAACCAGTGATCGTCGCGCTCATCGGTCATTCCCCGCTTTGCGGTCGATGTAGGCCATGGCTGGAGTTGCCGTGACACCGTGAACCACGATCGAGATCGTCACCACCAGGGCGGTGATCGCCCAAACCTGTTCCACCTGAATGAACTCGACCTGGTTCGAGGCGTAGGCGAGGTAGTAGAACGAGCCGACGCCTCTGATCCCGAAGAAGGCAACGGCTCCACGTTCCGGGCCGGACATCTTGGTCCGGGCCAACCCCACCATCCCGGCGGCCGGGCGGATCAAGAGCACGATCGCAATCGCAACGAGGATGCCCCGCCAGTCGAGGAACCGGAGGATCCCGCTGACGAGGGCTCCCCCGAACAGAATCAGGACGATTGCACTGAGCAGTCGCTCGATCTGATCGGAAAACCGGTGCATCACCTCGAGATAAGAGTGTTTGCGTTCCTGATTGCGGATCACCACCGCCGCGACGAAGACGGCGAGGAACCCATAGCCGCCGATCATCTCGGTCCCGGCGTAGGCGATAAACGTTGCCGCCAGGGCGATCATCCCGTCCCGGAGCTGGGGCAAGGGCGACTTCCGGCCGAAGATCGTCCAGGCGAGTGCCCTCCCGACGAGCAGTCCTCCGAGGAAACCGACCACGACCTTGTACGCCAGTTCGATGACGAGGAAATCTTGGAGCCACGCTGAGGCCGAAATGCCCTCGAGAGCGATCAACACGGCGAGGTTGGTGAACGGGAAGGCGAGGCCGTCGTTCAAGCCCGCTTCCGAAGTCAGGGCAAACCGCACTTCGTCTTCTTCATCCTCGTCGGGACCGGAAACCTGGACGTCGCTGGCCAGAACCGGGTCGGTGGGGGCGAGCACAGCACCGAGCAGCACGGCCGCCGCCGGGGTGAGGCCGAGCACCCACCATCCGAGCGCGGCGATTGCAGCGATGGTCAGTGGCATGGTGATCACCAGCAACTTCACCGTCGAACTCCACGTCTTCCAGCCGGGGACACGGTTGATGGCGAGGCCGGCACCCATCAGCGCGGTGATCACCCCGATCTCGGTGAGGATCTCGGCTGTCTCTGAGTATTCGATCGGGTCGGCGTCGGGAAGGCCGAGGGGAAGGGAAAAGAGGATCGCCCCGCCGGCCACGAAGATTATCGGATAGGAGAGGGGCTGGCGGCTCAGGACGTGGGGGAGGCCAACGACCCCGAAGGCTGCCAGGCCGAGGACGAGAAGGACTACTTCGTGGACATCGATGAATTCGCTCATGTTCCTGAAACGAACCAGGGGCGGTGGGGATGCCGGGACATCGGATCATTCAACCAGGGACCGGGCGGAAGATCGGGAACGCTAGGGAGGTGGGCGTCCGCTCGTGGTGTATTTGAGGCCGAGGCGGCTCGTCCATAGATAGTCGCCGCCGGGGATCGGAATGTAGGTCCATCCGAATTTGTGTCGGCTGCAGTGGTCGTGTCGGCAGAGTGGGGCGAGTTCTTCGACTTTGGTGTGACCGGTTTGGGTGTAGGGGATGGTGTGGTCGAGGTCGCATTCGACTGCTGGCATCCGGCATCCGGGGGTGATACAGGTCCGGTTTCTGGCGTGGACGTGTCGTTTTTGGGTGGTTTTGGGTCGCCGTTTGGTGGTTCCGTTGTCGACGACCAGCCCGGTTTCGGGGTCGGTGATGGTGTACCGCCATTCGGCCTGTTGTTGGCGTTCTGTGACCTGGCGGGCGATGTCGGCAATGACCGGCCCGAACCCGGCGAGTTCTCCGGGGTTGTCGGAGAGCTCGGCGAGGGTGGCGAGGTCGACACAGATGTCAATGGTCCCGTTGCCGGTTGGGGTGGTGTTTCCGCGTCCGCAGAGGAGGTCAAGGGCGATGTCGGTGCGGAGCTGGTCGAGGGTGCGTGTCTCCTCTGCGGTTTTAAGGTCTAATGCGATTTTGTTGATGAGGTTGGACGCTTCGGCGGCTCGGTCGGGCGCGGCATTGAGGATCATCAGGTTGGCTGTCCCCGCTTCGGTGGCCTCCCGATACACCCGGCGTTCTTCGAGCGCCTGGTGGTAGCGGGACTTCGACTCTTCGGGATCGACCGTGAAGCAGAGTTCGCGGATCATCGCTCCGAGCTGTCCGGTGGTGAGCTGTGGTGCCCGTTCGATGATGCGGTCCACCACCTTGCGAGCGTCGTCGTCGGAGAGGTGCGCGGTTCCATAGGCGACCGTCCGGGCGCGGCGGACATCGATGTCGCCTTTGGCCAATGCCTCACCGACTGCAGAGAGTCGGTGTCTGAATTCTTGGGCCAGTCCGAGTTGGGTCTCGGCGGCACGTCGGGTCATTCTTAGGGCGGCACGTATCTCGAAAGTGGCAGCCTCCTCAGCGTCGGGTAGGTCGTCGTCGAGTTCGGCCATGAAGTCGGAAATCGCGGTCATGTCGTGATGCACCGCCGCCTGGTAGTGGGAGACTTGGCGTTGGTGGGCACGCAACACCGCGACCCGGGCCGGGCCGGACACAGCCGAAACGTCGATGGTGGAAAGGATCGCACCCAGGGCCGGACCCGGCTCGAGACTTTCCAACCCTGCGGGGATTCCCGGCCGGCCGGTCTCGACCGGAAGGTCCAACAGCGCCCACTCCGCCTCGGTGAGGTCGAGCTGGTCGTAGCTCACAGGTGGGGCTTCGAAAATCTCAGAATCGAACATATGTTCTGAAGATACAAGGCTGCTGAGACAGATTCCAGACCCTTGTCCGCGAAAACCGGAAATAATTTCGGAGTCCGTTTTTGCCGGTCAGGCCAGCTCGGTTTCGACCCGTTCCACAGCGTCTGTGAGCACCTTGTGATGGTCGAAGGCGAGGCGGGCGGGGACGGCGAGCGCCTCATCGACCGGCACCACGAAGGCGTGTGCAGCGTCGTCGCCACCAGTGGGCTCTCCAAGGTCGGTGAGGAACGTCCAGAAGACGATCGAGACCACCCGCATCCGCGGGTCACGACCGGGGGTACCGTAAGCACCCAGCTGTCTGAGGTCGACGGCGTCAATGCCGGTCTCCTCGGCGAGCTCACGCACCGCGGCATCGGGCAGGTCTTCATCGATGCCGACAAACCCTCCCGGGAGTGCCCACTGCCCCCGGTGCGGCTCGCTGCCCCGCTCGATCAGCAAGACGCAGAGGCGGCCGTCCCTTCGGGTGAAGACTGCGGTATCGGCGGTGACGGCGAACGGGGGGTAGTCGCCGGAGTCGTAGTCGAGATTCGATGTCATCCGGCCACTCTAGAAATACACCACCGTCCTACTGTTCGGAGCAGATGAGACCTCGCACTGCGATATCGATTCATCCCGGCCATCGATATCCGATTTCCGACTCGAGCCAGCCGGCATGAAAGCGGTCATTTACGATCGCTACGGCGGGGCGGAGAACCTCAGACTCACGGAAGTCGACAGGCCGGCGCTCAAAGACAATGGCCTGCTCATCCGGGTTCATGCTGCATCGCTGAACCGCTCCGATTGGGAGAGTCTGGTCGGCAGCCCGGCATACGTCCGCTTCGGCGGTTTGTTCAAACCGTCGACCACCACCCTCGGATCCGACGTCGCCGGCACTGTGGAAGAAGTGGGCAAAGACGTCACCGGTTTCAAAGTCGGCGATGAAGTGTTCGGCGACATCCTCTACGCCGGAAGCGGCGGGCTGGGAGAGTATGTCTCGGTTCCCGAGACGGCACCGCTGGCGCTGAAGCCTGCCGGCATGACCTTCGAGACGGCCGCGTCACTGCCGCAGGCGGGCCTACTGGCCGTTCAGGGGATGCGCTCGAAGGGTGGGGCCCAACCCGGGCAGAAGGTCTTGGTCAACGGGGGTGGGGGAGGGGGCGGGACCTTCTCGCTGCAGGTGGCCAAGTTGCTCGGTGCGAGGGTGACGGGTGTGGACAGCGCCATCAAGCTCGACCTGATGCGGTCGGTCGGTGCCGACGTAGTCATCGACTACGCCGTCGACGATTACACGAAAGGTGCCGACAGATACGATCGCATCCTCGACTTCGTCGGAAACCGCTCTGTATTCGCCAACAGACGAGTTCTGGCGGACGGAGGTGTCTACCAGGTGGTGGGCGGGCCGGCCCGCCGGCTGATCCAGGTACTCCTGGTCGGAGGGCTGATCTCGAAGCTGGGAAGCAAGCACCTTGGCGTTCTCATGGCCCGGCCCAACCCTGCAGATCTGGAAGACCTGGCAGTTGAAGTGATGGCCGGACGGATCAAACCGGTTATCGACGAGGTCTATGGCCTCGACGAGGCGTCTGAAGCGATGCGACATCTCGGCGAGAACCGCTCGTTGGGAAAGATCGTGATCAGGATTTGAGCGGCGTTGAAGGGTACGCCCCACCCTCCCCGGCTCCTTCGTCGCCGGTACTCCCTCCGTGAACGGAGGGAGAGATGCGTGTCGCGGTCGTCGGTTCTATTTCATGTGGAGGGAGACGCGTGTTGTGGTACTCCCTTTTCGACTGTCCTCCCGCTTGTGCCGAGGTTGGTTCCTGCGCCCGACGAAGGAGGGCGGAGGTAGGAGGGAGAGGTCCCCTCGGGCCGAGAGCTCGAGTGCCGTTGGTGGGATCGCCCTCACCGTGAACGGAGGGAGAGACGCGTGTTGCGGTACTTCCTTTTCGACTGTCCTCCCGCTTGCGGGAGGAAGGTTCCTGCGCCCGACGAAGGAGGGCGGAGGTAGGAGGGAGAGGTCCACTCGGGCTGGGAGAGTGGTCGGGTCGGGTGCGAGTCTTGAGCGGCGTTGCTGGGTACGCCCCACCCTCCCCGGCTCCTTCGTCGCCGGTACTCCCTCCGTGAACGGAGGGAGAGACGCGTATCGCGGTCGTCGGTTCAATTTCGTGCGGAGGGAGAGGCGCGTGTCGCGGTCGTCGGTTCTATTTCATGCGGAGGGAGACGCGTGTTGTGGTACTCCCTTTTCGACTGTCCTCCCGCTTGCGCCGAGGTTGGTTCCTGCGCCCGACGAAGGAGGGCGGAGGTGGGAGGGAGAGGTCCCCTCGGGCTGGGAGAGCACGTGTTGTTGCTGGATACGCCCCACCCTCCCCGGCTCCTACGTCCACTCCGAACCATGCCAATCCCTAGTCTCATCTCCATGCCCGACATCTTCCCGACACCTGACATGGCCCTCACCCACATCCTCGTGGTGTCCGACACGGGACGGTCGAAAGAATGGTATCTAGACGTCCTCGGAGCCGGCTTGTACCGGGAGTACGGGGATTCTGTCGTCCTCTCCTTCAACGGGAGCTGGCTGCTCCTCGTCCTCGGGGGAGGGCCGACGACCGACAAGCCGGATGTGACGATGGCGCCGCCCGACCCTGCACAGGTGAGTCACGCCTTCACGATCCGAGTAGCGGACTGTCGGGCGAGCTACGAGGTCCTGAGGTCCCGGGGTGCGCAGTTTCTCACGCCGCCGCATGACCGGGGTGGTGAGATCCGTTGCTTTTTCCCCGATCCCGATGGCCATCTCTGGGAGATCAGCGAGTCCACCGGCTGATGTCACGTGTCTTCGAGCCGTCATCTTTTTCAGAGGAGTCATCTACTCGACGATGACGACACGTGACCGGTTTCGGGGTTTGATGCTGGGCACTGCCGTGGGTGATGCCCTGGGGCGGCCCATCGAGGGACTTCAGCAGGTGAGCCCGTCGTATATAGAGGAGATAGTGTCCGGGCCCAGGTCGATGATCTACACCGACGACACGGCGATGACCATATGGCTGGCCGAGTCGCTGCTCGCCGCAGGCGGTTTCGACGGTGCGGACATGTCGATGCGGTTCGCCGAGGGATATCAACGGGAGCCGTTCCGCGGATTCGGGGCCAACGTGGTCGATGTGTTCTCGCGTGTCCTCCGGGGCTTCAACTGGAAGGAGACGGCGCGCTCCCAGTTCGGCGGGACCGGGTCGTACGGCAACGGCGCGGCGATGCGGGTGGCACCGGTGGCGTTGTGGAAGTTCCCGGATATCGATGAGACGGTTCGATTGGCGCGGCAGACTGCCGAGGTGACCCACACCCACCCGGTGGGAGTCGAGGGTGCGGTGATCCAGGCCACGGCCGCGGGCCACGCCCTGCGCGATGACTTCGACCGCGACGTGCTGCTCGGGGCTCTGCGCGGACTGGTGAAGTCTCAGATCTTCCGGAGCAAACTAGAGGTACTCCCGAGGGCGATCGAGAGTTCTGACGACGACTACGCCCGGCTCCACCTCGGGAACGGAGTCAGCGCCGGGAATTCGGTAGTCACCGCCCTCTACTGCTTCCTGGCGTCCGAGGGCTTCAAGGAGACCGTGATCCGTGCGGTCAGGATCGGCGGCGACACCGACACCATCGCCGCCATGGCGGGCGCACTTGCGGGAGCCCGGTACGGGGCGACGGCCATCCCTGAAGTGTGGACGGGAGTGGAAGGCGGCGAGCGACTGGTGGAACTCGCCGACCAGATGTTCGAACGTGTCGCCTGAAGTCGACCCGGCATGTGTCTAGGTCACTGGCGGTGAGCGTGCGCGACGGGTGGAGCGTGCGCGAAATGGTCGCCCCGTGTACGGTGTTGACATGGCTGCAACCGCTGAAGCATTGGTTTTTGGGCCGTAACGCACGGTTTCCATGACCTGGCGATGGAGCCGCGAGTCAAGGGAGGACAAATTATGAAGCGTGTTCGAGTGATGTTGCTGGCAGTCGGACTGGTGGTTGGTCTCGGAGCCTGCGGGTCCGATGACACCACCTCCGAAGTTGAAGCGACTGACGGGACCGGTACGACCGTCGCCGAGACGACCACAACAACGCAGGCCGAGCCAACCGATGCCGATGATTCGCCGGAGCCCTCACAAGACGTGTCCGGAATCGATTGGGCGACCGTGGATCTGACGACGATCGATTGGGCGACGATCGACTTGAGCCAGGTCGACTTTGCCGCTGTCGAGGGGAATCCCACGGTGGCCAACCTCGACGCCGAGACCCTCGAACTGATCGGGTCTCGCATGAATCCCGGCCATGCAACCCTCACGATCGGCGAGCAGACGTGGGAGTTCGACAGTTTTGTGTGTGCCTTTGGCCACGACGCCACTCAGAGCGACGTTTTTTCCTTCAGTTCGGACACCAGGGGTGAACATGAGGGGGCACAGGTGCAGGTCCAAGCGAACATTCGCGACGACTCCGGCGAAGGGCGATTCGAAGGAGCGGACTTGGTGCACCAGGTCTACATCCAGGACGTTTCAGATTTCGACAATCCCAGTATCCACTTCGAGTTCAACTCCGCGGCTGGGATCCAGCTCGACGGCTACGACCTCTTCGCCGAGGGTTTGTTCGATGACAAGCTGACGACGGACGCCGAAGAGATTCCAGGCACCCTCGAGGCGAGGTGCGGCGACGCCAGTGTGCGTGAGATGCGGGGATCGTCTCGTTAGGACAACGACGCAATCATTGCCGTGAGTCCAACCATTTCGTTTGACTCACGGTAAAACGATCAACTAGAGTTCTCTCGTGGCCAACTCTGCACCTGGTGCTCGCCGGAAATACGACCTCACTCAGAGACGCCTGGCGATGTCCGGCACCAAGGAGCAAATCCTCGCTGCCGCCCGTTCCCGGTTCCTCTCGGAGTCCTACGAGGACGTGACCCTCAACGATGTGGCGGACGATGCCGGTGTCACCAAACAGACTGTGCTCAACCACTTCGGGTCGAAAGGGGAGCTATTCCTGGCCGCAGCCGAGTCGACCGGTCCATTCCGGGCCGAGTACGACGGCTCCAGCGTCGAGGATGCAGTCGAGTTCCTGGTCGACGAATACGAGGTCTACGGGGACACCCTCGTGCGGTTGCTCTCGGTGGAGCATCGTGTCGACGATCTTGTCCCTTTTCTCAACGAGGGTCGCGCCAACCACACACGGTGGGTCGAGGAAGCTTTCTCCCAGGACCTGCCCGGAGACCCCGACCGGACCATCGTGGTGCATGCCGTGGCCGCCGCGCTCGATGTCCACGTCTGGAAGGTCTTGCGGCGTGATCGCAGTCTCCCGGCAGACACGGTCGTCGCCATCCTCAACAGCCTCGTTCGCGGGGCATTTCAAACCCAACCGGTCACGACCCCCAAAGGAGGAGAGAAGATATGAAACCTCAGCACGCAGTTCTTGCGATCTGGGCATCCGATGGCGCGGTCTCGACCCAACTCACCGTCGCCTCCGAGTTGTTGGCCGCCGGCTACCGGGTGACGGTCATGTGCGATCCACACAATGTTCCCGAGGCCGCAGCAACCGGAGCCTCGGTGGTTGCCTGGCAGAGTCCCCCGGTGCGGGGCGACCTCCCCTTCGATGAGATCCCAAATCGTGACTGGGTCGAGTCGAACCCGTTGGCGATGATGAAACGGGGCAAAGAGAACCTGGTTATGGGGCCTGCGGGGCTTTACGCCGACGAGTTGGTTGCCCTGCATCGCGAGGACCCGGTCGACGTGGTCGTAGCCGACTACATCCTTCTCGGAGCCCAGATCGGGGCCCAGGAGATCGGTGTGCCATGTGTGGGGCTGGTGCCAAACATATGGGTCTTCCCGCACCCTGATCTTCCGCCGTTCGGCACGGGCTGGTCGGCAGCCAGATCGCCACTTGGACAGATACGAAATGCGCTGGGGAGATCGGTAGTGACGAAGCTCTGGGACCGGGGCCTCGACGGATTCAACGAAGTCCGGACCGAGCGCGGCTTGCCACCGTTGCAAAGCCTCTGGGACAGCATCGACCATCTCGATCTCGTGCTGGTGCAGTCGGCGAAGGCCTTCGACTTCCCGTTCGATCCGCCGGAGAACGTTCGATATATCGGTCCGGCTGTGAGCGATCCGTCATGGACTCGAGAGTGGGTGGCGCCGCCGGGCGACGATCCGCTGGTCCTGGGTGCGCTGACCTCCGGATATCAGAATCAGCTCGACGACCTCCAGATCGTGATCGATGCCCTGGCCAGTCTTCCCGTGCGCGGCGTAGTCACCACCGGTCAGGACATCGATCCCGACGAGCTCGTTGCTCCACCGTCGGTGCAGGTGGTCAAGTCGGCACCCCACAGCGCCATCCTCGACCAGGCGTCTGCGGTAGTCAGCCACGGCGGTCATGGCACGGTGATGAAGTCGCTCATGGCCGGTGTGCCGCTGGTGGTGCGTCCGATGGGCAGGGACCAGGGTGACAACGCCGCCCGGGTGACTCACCACGGAGTTGGGTTGCGGGTCGGTTCCGGCGCGTCATCGGCCGAGGTCGCCGAAGCGCTCCGTCGCATCCTCGCCGATGAGGCCTTCACCACCAAGGCGACTGCACTGGGCCAGGAGATCCGGGCCGAGGTGTCGGAGGGCGCAGCAGTACAGGCCATCAGCCAGTTGTTCGATGCTGTAGGGAGCCACCCGGCCTGAAAGGTGGATGCCCTTCGCCCCTGATGGGTCAGGCGTGTTTGACCTCCGCGTCCCAGGGTAAGGCCGAGACACGTGGAGAAATTTGGGAACAGCGTCACCCGTTTCCGGTCTCTGCACCGTCTAAGGGGTATGAGACGATCAACAACAGGACTTCTAGCCGTTTTTGCCCTGCTGCTCGCCGCGTGCGGGGCGGATGTCAGCGAAAGCACCACGACCACGGCTCCTTCGACGACGACTACCACGGTCGAGGCCACCACCACGACCACGACCACCCCGCCGGATACCACTACGACCACCACCCTCGCCGGTGAACCGATCGAGTTCGGGCCGGCCGCCGATGACGTAGTGACCGTCGTTGGAGTCGAATACGACGATGTGCTCAACCTGAGAGCCGCCCCCGGAGCCGACCAGCCGATCGGCGACGAGATCCCACCCACATTCGCCGAGCTGATCGCGCAGGGGAACACCCGCGATCTCTCGCCTGGTTTCTGGATCGAAGTCGACTACGACGGCACCATCGGCTGGGTCAACCTCGCCTACATCGCCTTCGCAGGTGATGTCACCGACGAGACCGCCGCGGTGATCGATGAGCTCGGAGAACGCCCGGTAGAGGCCACGATGACCGACCTCGCTGAGGTGGTGGCCGGCGTCTTCGCCTCCGACGAGGAGCCGGAGTCCGACATCGTCCAGGTGACCGAAGTAGCCGAAGGCGATCTCGTCGAGGTCACCTACGACGTGATCGGCCTCGGAGACGACGCGGTCCGTGGCTTCCGCCTCCACATCTTCGCCGAGAAGTCCAGCAACGGCTTCGAACTGCGTACCGTCGAAGTCACGCTGCTGTGCGGACGAGGTGTCGCGGACGGCCTCTGCACCTGAGCCAACTGCTGGTGAGCACCGCAGTTTCGAGTTGTCGGTCGCCAGAGAAGCGGGCCACAATCGGTCCGGACAATTGTCGCTTCGAACCCAGGTGATGAATTGATAACCGGACTCCATCATATCCAACTAGCGATACCCGAAGGCGCTGAGGATGAGGCACGAGATTTCTACGGCGGTGTCCTTGGCCTGCAGGAGGTCAACAAGCCCGCTGATCTTCAATCACGTGGCGGATGTTGGTTTCGGTCGTCCACTGTTGAGGTTCATCTGGGGGTCGATCCTGACTTCCGCCCGGCAACTAAGGCACACCCTGCCTTCATCGTGGACAGCCTGGACCAAGTCGACGAGCGGCTTGCGGAAGCTGGGTACGAGGTTGATATCGACACCCAAATCGACGGATTCGATCGATTCTATTCGGCCGACCCTTTCGGCAATCGCCTGGAGTTCCTCGAACATGAGACCGACCAGGAGAGTTCGTAGCTGAGGCGTCTCCCTCCGCCTGCAACTACTCCCTCCGCTTGCGGAGGGAGTACCTCCGACCGCAAGGTCGGAGGGGAGGGTGGGGCGTTCCCGCCAACGATGCTCGATCTCCCAGCAGGCGGGGATCTCTCCCTCCTACCTCCGCACTCCTTCGTCGGGCGCAGGGACCAACCTCGGCGCCAGCGGGAGGACAGTCGAAAACGTGAGGACGGTGTCGACGCTCGGCCCGCGCCCGGTGGCAAGAGTGGACGCAAAGAGGCGACCTATCCGGCCGCCTCTTCGCTCTTTCTTGGTCTTGTTCTTCTGAGCCTCAGCCCATCTTCACTAGCTACACCCTGTCGTGTCCCCACACGTCAGGCAGACGTAGCAGCTTCCGTTTCTGATGGTCATGTGACCGCAGTTGGAGCATGCGGGGGCGTCGCCCATGTTGTCGGAGAGGGCCATGTCGACTGCGCCGGCTGAGCCGGCGGCGACGACTGCGACCTTCTCCTTCTCGACGACAGTCACCATGGTGACGTCCGCACTGGAGCCGTTGGGGGAGTCGGCGTACTCGGCGGCCTTGCGGACGACATCGACGTCGTCTTCGGCGACGGCATCCGCCAGGTCGAGCTGGTAGCCCGCTTCGGCAGCCAGGCCCGCAGCCGGCTCGGGGAGCTCGCCTTCCCGGTTCGGGGGAACCTGGGCAAGCTCGTCACGCTCGAGATACTCGACCCCGAGGGCTCGGAACACATAGTCGACGATGGAGTTGGCCATCTTGATATTGGGATGTCCCTCGACCATGCCCCTGGGCTCGAAGGTCTGGAAGGTGAACGTGTCGACGTACTCCTCCAGCGGCACCCCGTACTGGAGACCCTTGGAGACGGCGATGGCGAAACAGCTCAGGATTCCCTTGAGGGTCGCACCCTCCTTGGCCAGGTCGATAAAGATCTCGCCGAGGGTTCCGTCGTCGTACTCGCCGGTGCGGAGGAACACCTTGTGCCCGCCGATCCGAGCCTCCTGGTTGTATCCGGCCCGCCGTGACGGGAGCAGGAACCTGGGCGGCTTCATCCCACGGGCATAGGCCTGCGAGGGGGAGATGCCCGCCGGGAGGTTGCCCCAGTGGATCGCCTTCTCCGCTTCGACAGCTGCGGTGATCGCGGCATCTTCGTCCTCGTTGTCCTCACCCTCATCGGAGGTCGAGTTGAGCGGCTGGGCCGCCTTCGAACCGTCCCGATACAGCGCCATCGCCTTGAGGCCGAGCTCCCAGGAGAGCTGGTAGGCCTCTTCGATGTCGTCGGTGGTCACTTCCTGGGGCATGTTGATCGTCTTGGAGATCGCCCCGGAGATGAACGGCTGGGCCGCCGCCATCATCTTGATGTGGCCGATGTGGTGGATGAACCGCTCGCCGTACTTGCCGTTTCTGTTGGCGGTGTCGAACACGCTGAGGTGCTCGTCGGCGAGGTGGGGGGCACCTTCGATGGTTTGACGGCCGCAGATGTGGTCGTTGGCCTCGGAGATCTGCTTCTGGGTGAAACCGAGGGCACGGAGCAGGTTGAAGTCGAACGACGCGTAGTCGTCCGGACCGAACCCGAGCCGGGTCATCGTGTCCTCGCCGAAGGTGAAGACGTTGAAGGCATGCTTCAACTCGAAGACGGCAGGGAGTGCCGCTTCCAGCTTGGTCAGGTCTTCGTCGGTGAACCCCTCATCGAGCAGCGTCTCCCGGTTGATGTGCGGGGCGCCGTCGATCGAGGAGGTGCCGACGATGGACTGCACCATCTCCTTGATCTGGGACTCGCTGTAGCCGAGGCGGTCGAGGGCGGGTGCCACCGACTGGTTGACGATCTTGAAGTAACCGCCGCCGGCCAGCTTCTTGAACTTGACCAGGGAGAAGTCGGGCTCGACACCGGTGGTGTCACAGTCCATCAACAGCCCGATCGTCCCGGTCGGTGCGAGCACCGTTGCCTGAGCATTGCGGTAGCCGTCCTTCTCACCACGCTCGAGGGCGAGGTCCCATGAGGACCGCGCTGCAGCGAGCAGATCTTCGGGGCAGTGGTCGGGGTCGATTGTCATCACGCTCGAGCTGACGCCCTCGAAGTCGGTCTGGTTGTGCGCGGCGCGGCGGTGGTTGCGGATAACCCGCAGCATCGCCTCCCGGTTCTCCTCATAGCGGGGGAACGGGCCGGTGACCCCGGCGATCTCAGCCGAAGTGGCGTAGGAGTAGCCGGTGAGC
>JBGTCK010000040.1:0-3653 GCA_041748855.1 Acidimicrobiia bacterium | reverse complement strand
CGGCGTCCGGCTCCAGAGGTATCGACATACGGTCAAGATAGCGATTTCGGGCAACCACGCTCAACCGGGAAAGCCTCTACGATCTGTGGCGCCAAGTGAGGAGGAAAGTGCCCCAAGACTACGAACGTTTGCGACTGTTGTGGCCCGATCATCTCGGTCTCGCCCGGGGCAAGTACCTCCCGAGAGACTCCCGGACCCAGACCGGCCATTGCCTCGCCTTGTTCACACTCGGCTTCGACCGGGAGATGACACCCCATGACGGCGGGATGTTCTGGAAGGGCCTTCCCGACCTGGAGGCCGAATTCGAATGGGAGAACGCCCGGCCCGGCTGGGAGCCGAATACCAAGGTTCTCATTCCGGAGATCACCCGGGAGGGCAAGCCGGTGCCCCTCGCCCCGCGCAACCTGCTCAAGTCTGCGATCGAGGCTTGGGAACCGCACGGCGTCACCCCGATGGTCGGCATCGAGACCGAGGCGTTCCTTTTCGAGCCGGACGGGGCAGGCGGCTGGCAGCCGATCTCCACACCGGGCGCCTACGTCTACGGGACGGGCACGGCCGTCGACCCGCACGGGATCATCGATGCCATCATGCACAAGGCACACGAGGCCGGTCTGCCCCTGGAGACGGTGAACAGCGAGTACGACAATGGCCAGTTCGAACTGACCCTCTCGTACACCAACGCACTGGCTGCTGCTGACGACGCTTTCCTTTTCAAGGTCATGGCAAAGGAAGTCGCCGCCCGAATGGGCTTCCTGCTCACATTCATGGGCAAGCCAATCAACGGGCGCGGGGGAAGCGGACTGCACATCAACCTTTCGATGGCAGACGAGAAAGGGAACAATCTCCTCGTCGACGCGGAGGCCGACGACGGCCTGAGTGATCTGGCGCGGTCCCTCATCGCAGGGATGCTCAAGCACCATGTCGGGATGGCCGGACTCCTCGCTCCCACAGTCAATGCCTACAAGCGCCTCAAGCCGGGCTCGCTGTGCGGATACTGGGCCAACTGGGGCTACGACCACCGCGGCGTCACCGTCCGGGTGCCCCCGGCCCGGGGCAGTGCGACCCGGCTCGAGCACCGGGTCGGGGACGGTTCGGTGACCCCGCACCAGGCGGTAGCGACGATCCTCACCGCGGCCCGTCTCGGATTTGAGAAGGGCTACGAGCTTCCGGAAGCCGAGACGCTCGATTGCATCGAGAACGCCTCGACCGATGTGGTGATCCCGCCGACGCTTAGCGACGCCCTCGATGCCCTCGAGGCCGACACCGACCTGGTGGAGGCGCTGTCGCCGGCTTTCGTCGACGGATATCTGACCGTGAAGCGCGCCGAGTGGGAGCGTTATAACAGCTGGACGACCGATTGGGAGATGTCGGAGTATCTCCCCTTCCTCTGATGGAGGGCTTTCTCTTTCCGAAGTCGCCGACGGGCAACGCCTCGCTGATCCCGCCGCCGCCATGGCACTACTCGGGGGAGATGATCACAGTCGAATACCGCACCGACCCCGACCGGGTCGCCGAGTTGCTTCCCGACGGGGTGGAACTTGCGCCGGATGACCCGGGAGCCGTGGCGCTGATCTGGGCCGACTGGCAAAGCTGCGGTGATGACTTCGCCGAAGTCCTCGACCCGGTCCGTGCCCAGTACAAGGAGTGTTTCGTGGTGATCCGGGGCCATTGGGAGGACCAGACCTGGAGTCGCTGCGCCTACATCTGGGTCGACAAGGACTTCGCCCTCGTCCGGGGCTACCACCAGGGCTACCCGAAGAAACTGGGGGAGATCTGGATGACCCGGCCGGTGACGGTGGGACGCGCCGGTCCGCGACTGGAAGCGGGCGGTCAGTTCGGAGCCACGCTGTCCGCCAGTGGCCGGAGACTCGCCGAAGCCGTCGTGACTCTGACGGAGCCCGCTGACAGCCCGGGCTTTGTCAACGGTCATCCAATGCTCCACAATCGCGCCTGGCCGGCGATCGAGTCCGACGGAACCAACTCGATGGACGAGTTGGTCACGATGCGCGGCTACGACGGGGAAGTCGCCGACATCTGGTCGGGCGACGCCGAGATCGAGCTGTACAACTCCCCAACCGAAGACCTGGCACTCCTCCGGGAAGCCGAAATGATCGGTGGGTACTACCACAAGGTAGGTGTCTCCTGGAAGGGCGGCACCACCCTGCGCAGCTGAGCTCCAAGCCGGTGTGCTGGCCTATATTCAACCAACTGGTTGACAAACTTATTGCGTGTCGGTAGGTTCGTATTCAACCGTTGCGTTGAGTATCTAGAGAGGAGCTTTGTGAGCGCAGATCCGCTGAGTCAGGTGTTTTCGGCATTGGCCGATCCGACCCGTCGTGACATCGTCGCCCGGCTTGCTGTCGGGGACGCCACGGTGAATGAGTTGGCCGAGCCGTACGACGTGACCCTCCAGGCCGTCTCCAAGCATCTCAAAGTGCTCGAGGACGCCGGCGTTGTCACCAGGAGCCGGGAGGGCCAGCGCCGTCCCGCCCATCTGGACGCGGAAGTGTTCGACCTCATGCCCAAGTGGATAGAGCGCTACCGCCAGCAGGCGGAGGAGAGATACCGCCGGCTCGATGCGCTGCTCGAGACGATGCCCGATGAACCGGCCCCGAAAGACGAAACGACAGGAGAAAGAAAGTGACTGTGACCAAACACGAGACAGAAATCAAAATCGACACCGAGGTGCCGATGGTCCACATAATCCGGGAATTCGACGCGCCAGTGGAGAAGGTGTTCCGCGCCCATACCGACCCCGAGCTCTTCGCCAAGTGGATGGGCCCGAACTACCTCCAAACACGTGTCGATGAATTCGACTGCACCAGCGGTGGCAAGTACCGCTATGCATCTGTCGCCGACGGGGAGGAGTACGTGTTCTACGGGTCCTTCCATGAAGTCCGGCCCGGTGAGCTCATCGTTCAGACCTTCACATTCGAGGGAATGCCCGACGCCGTAGCCCTCGAGAAGCTCCGATTCGAAGAGCTGCCGGGGGGTCGGACCCGGTTGGTGGGGACGTCGCTGGTCGACTCCTTCGCCGACCGCGATGCCTTCGTGGCCAGCGGGATGGAAGTGGGTATCAACGAGGGATACGAGAAGCTGGACGCACTGCTCGAGACTCTCTAGTCAAGGTGATCTAGGAGGTTCCCTTCCGGTCCCGGGTGGGATCGGTGGGGAACTTCCGCGTGTGTTGATGATCTTTGGGTGTCGGCTGCAGGCTGCTGGGGGATGGGGGAGGGTTCTCCCCAGGGTTTGGGGCGGCCCGTGGTGGCGGGCTGTTCCTGGAGGGCTTGTCCGAGTCTTTGGGTGGCGTCTTGTTGGTGGGTGAGGGTGTGGTGGTAGCGGCCGCGTAGTTGTCCTCCCGCTTGCGGGAGGAAGGTTCCTGCACCCGACGAAGGAGGGTGGAGGTAGGAGGGAGAGGTCCTCTCGGGCTGGGAGAGTGGTCGCGTCAGCTCTCCGTTGATGGGAACGCCCCACCCTCCCCGGCTCCTACGTCGCCGGTACTCCCTCCGCGAGCGGATGCACTGTCGCGGTTGGGGTGCGACGGTCATGGTGTGATGTTGGTTTTGGGTTGGATGATTTGTGCGGGGGTTTTTCCTTGGTTCCATTTTCCTCTGTGGGGTCGTTCCCAGTTGTAGTGGTGTAGGTAGGTGGTG
>JBGTCK010000039.1:0-27750 GCA_041748855.1 Acidimicrobiia bacterium | reverse complement strand
TCTGGGCGACATCGGATGCGGCGGCATCGTCGAGCCGGTAGCTGCGGGCCACCGACCAAACCATCTGTCCGAATCTGTCGACGAGCGCGTCCCAGGCCTCCCGCTCACCGGCGGCAGCTCGCACCAACAATTCACCATGGGTTGCCTCTTCGATGAATTGAAGCGTACCGACCGGAAGCAGCGCACCACGGTCGGTTTGAGGGAACTGTGCGCCCAGGGAATCAGATATGAGCCCTACAGCCTCAGGAACGGCGTTTAGCCGCCGATGCAGAGGAACGAGGCTGCCGCTAGGTAGCCATCAGGCGTGTCCTGGGAGTCGGTCTGGGCGGCGGAGAGTGCGTGCGCTGGGGAAAGACCTGAGCGGAGACCTTGGTGGAAGCGGACCATGAGATCGGACGTCGCTGTCGAGTCAGGGACCAAGCCGACACTGGCCACCACCGCCTTCGATCCCATGCTTAGCAACGCCGAGGTCAGGCCGGTCAGTTCGTCGCCGGCGCGGGTGTCGGTATAACCGGAGTCACACGCCGACAACACCATCAGATCAGGCGGATGATGGAGCCGCTCCAGGTCGTAGATGTTGAAGTCGCCGTCACCGAGTCGGAGCGAGGAGAACATCGGGTTCTCCACCTCGAAAGTCGCATGACAGGCGGCATGGGCGACCGCTGCACCCCGGACCGCGGCACCGAAGCGTTCGGCCGTGTCCGAAGGGTCCAGCACCAATGCCTTCCTGTAGAGCGCCTTCAGGTCTGCGACTTCACGGGTTGCGTTCTCCAGGTCGGGACCAGCAGCGAGCACTACACCCTCACCAAACAGCTGTCGCGAGAACGCCCGCCACCACATCTCTGTCGACGGTGCCACAGTCACGATGGCTCCGATGAAACTGGGGAGCACTGCCCAGGGAACAGCCATCAACGGACCCGACGGGACCAGCACCACCTCATCGACATCTAGACCCATGCTTCCCAACACCATCTGGTCGAACCGCTCGACGCTGTCCCTGATGAGATCGGAATCACGACGCATTCGCGCCGTACGACGGAGGGTCGAACGGAGCCGGGCCAACTCTCGTTCGATCGTGATGGCACTGCCGATCTCGTGGAGGGTGAACCTCCGCTTCCGCACCCGCACCGCGATGAGACGGCCGTCGACAGCTCCGAGTTCGATAAGAGTCCGGTCGCCGAGCGAATCCAACATAGGTCCGATCGAAAAGTCTGAATCAAAAGTTGTCGCGGAACGGCGGACGCGATTGGAACCGCGAAGTTGCTCCTGGAGGCGCCGCTGCTGGCGCACCAGAACCCGGTCGTCACGCTTCTCCGGATCACGCAGCTCGGCACTCACCCGACGGAGTTCGGCGAGAACATCCTGCTCGGGATCGCCTTCGTCAGGCAGAACCGGCGGATAGCGGAGGGCACGGGCGCGGGTCCGCTCCATCCAGCGGAACACGCGGCGAGGGTTGCCCGAGTCCACCGCCAGCCGGAGTCCTATCATCCCGAGATCGGCTCCTTGGCGTTCAATTCCGAACCTCAGATCGCTTGCACCCAGACCTGCCTGGTAGTCGTCGAGGAGATCCAGGCCGGCACGCGCGGCAGCATCAGCGCCTCGGGCGTTACCCCGCGCGAGGCGGAGCAGCACCTCCGCCTGCCAGCGTTGGATTCGCACTTCCACCGGCCCAGAGCGAGGTTTGCCGACAGCCGTCAAGTCCCCTTCCGCCGATGTGAAGTCACCGATGTCGATCGCGATACGCCCGGCGAGGATCCTGGCCCGTGATGCCGCTACGACGAATCCCCGTTCTTCCAAGTGCTCAGCCAACTCGCGGATGAGATCTCTGAGTTCGGCCGATGGACCCCGGCTTGCATAGGTCGCCTCGACGACAGCAAGATGGGCCTGGGTCGCCCAGATCTCCCGCTGCTGTCTCTCGAATCTGACTCTGGCCGCCGTTGCCAATTTGAGCGATTGATCCGGGTCGTCGGAAAGGAGAGCGGCGCGAGCCGCGACGAGAAGGGCATCCGCTTCGTCTTCGGCCCTACCCTTGTTTCTGGCGCCCGCTGCAATCCGTTTCGCCAGGTCCAGAGCTTCATGGAAAAGACCAACGGAAAGCAAGATGTCGCAGCGACTGACATGCTGGGGAACCTCGTCACCGGTCTGTCGCATGTATGCCTCGTCACTCATCATCAGTCGCCGCAACGCCTCGGGAACATCACCCCGGAATGATGCAAGAAGCCCCAGATTGTGGTCCACACCCGACACCGCCTGGAGCCGTCCCGCCGCCTCCTCGAGGTCTCGTGCCTCGGTCAGAACAGCCTCAGCCTCATTCAGGCGACCGGTATGGGTGTATATGAAACCCTGGTTGTGAAGAACCATCGCCACATAATCGAGCCTTTCGTGCTTGCGAAATATCGGAAGGGACGCTTCATAGGCAGCCAGGGCGGACTCGTAATCGCCAGTCAAGGTGAAGACACCACCTCGTTGGAACCGGAGTTGGGCGGCGATCAACCCGGAGGCACCTTCGGTAGCCACCTCAAGGACGCGGAGCGCCCCTCCCACGTCCCCGGCATTCGCCATGGACCAAGCCATCGTGCCCAATGCTTCACGACGCAAAGTCGAGTCATCGGCGAGCTCAGCTGCGATCCTCGCATATTCGATCGACTCTTCGAGCGTGGCCGCGTTGCGAGCAGCAATGCTCATGGCCCGGTAGATCACTGAACGCGAATCTGCGTCTAGCCGAGTGTCGAGCATTTCTGGCCCTTCCTCGAGCACTTTTGACGGCTCTGATCTAGCCCGGTCAAAGAGGTGACGGGCGAAGTCGGAGGCGTTCACGTCGTTCGCAGGCATGCAGGCACCATCTTCGGTTCCCTATACTCCCACGGTGGGGCTGGGTGTCCCCATCGAATCCTACGTAAGGACGGAAAATGGCCTCCAACTCGACCGGAACCGGGGCGTGTCACTACATGAGGAATGTAATTGCCCTCCGGGCTGACCACGCCAAAGAGTTACAGAAATTCCTCGAGCCCAAGAAGGGCTCCTCCAACTCCAAGAAACGCTCAAAGTCCAAGAAGGACTCGTCCAAGTCCAAGAAGGGCTCAAAGTCCAAGAAGGGCTCCTCCAAGTCCGAAATGGGCTCCTCGGAGTTCAAACGGCTAGACGCCGCCCAAATGGGGAGGTTGATGGGTAAGACCGACAAGCAAACCATGAGTCAGATTCAAGATTCGATCGCGGTATTCCGGGTCCAGGGAGACCCACATGATGTGGCGAGAGAATTGCGAGAGAGAGCCGGCATCGACGTCTCGCCTATCCACGCTCTGGGCAGTCTCAATCACATCCAAGGGATGACCGGAACCGACCCTCAGGCGAAGATTGTCAAGAACATACCGGTGATCGCAGCGTCGAGTCCGGCTCGAGTTGTGGCAGTAATCGACACCGGAGTGACCAAAAGCCTCCCCATCTGGCTCGCCTCGGGACTCGAATACGACGAGGCTGACCTTGAGACCCTGAGCGGTAAGAACAAGGCAAGTCACGGGACATTCGTTGCCGGCCTCATCCGACGCATCGCACCCGAGCACACGATCTCTATGGCAAGAGCCCGCCGCTGGGACGCGGAGAAACTAGAGCCGAAGCTGGACGCATCCCATTACGACGCCGACGACCCCTCGACCGAATTGCATGTCCTCGAAGCGATGATCAGATTGGTCAATCGGCTCGGAGGTAGAGACCGTCGCGACGTCGCAGCCCTCAACCTGTCGCTTGGCGGTAGCTGCGACGATCACGACCCTGGGTTCGTAACCTTGCGCATCGCTCTCGACCTCTGGCAGAACTCGTTCCCGAAGGTCCCGATCTTCGCCGCCGGGGGCAACACTCCCGATGTTTTCGAGGTCTACCCGGGCGCATTCGATGATGTCCGAGCAGTAGCCGCTGCCAAAGAGGGCGGCGAACAGGTGGTGTGGGACCGAAAGTCTTCTGGATCAGGATCGGACACCGCCCCGGACCGCCCTTGGATCACAGACGTCGCCCCGGGATCCAACCTCGTAAGCCCGAGCGGTAGGACCAAGAGTGAATGGGTGAAATGGAGCGGATCGTCGTTTGCTACTGCGGTCGCAACCGCATCCTATGTGAGCAAGCGACCGATGGAGGATCATGCCGACCTCGTCTGGTGGGCCGACCACAACGTGAGGTACGCCGACACTCCGGGGCTGATCGTCTAGCCGCGCAGGGTCGCCACCCTCTAAAGGTCCTAGATAGAACAGAATGAGCCCCGGGTACCGGGGCTCATTCTATTGTCGCTCCAGATCACATCAGCGATCGAAGGAGGATTCAGATCGCTGGTTGGATCGGCGAGTTTTGCTTTCCGGAGAGAACCTCTCCAACCCTGCGTAGACCGGAGCGATCCAGTGCGGTTTCCACCGCAGCTAACAAGTTCTCTCTGCTTTGCCGGGGCCGTTCGACAAGTCGATGACGCTCTGCGTCGGCCCGGTATTGGTCCCTTCTCTGTTCGCTTATTGCTCGTATTTGGTCGTAAGGCAGCATGGTTCTCCCTTTCAAGAATCGTTACCCCTCACCACGAAAGAGCGCGCCAACCGTGCCGTGATACGCGCTCATTCCCAAAAAGGGGGGGAGAGACTTCGGGTGAGGCCGTACCAACCCCCAGCCACCAACAGCATCAAAACTCTGCGATGGACCAATCTCATCTCCTGGTTCTCACCAACGCGCAGCCTGCAACCAAGATCTCGATCCTCCTTGAGCCAGGGTGAAGGTGCGGTGGTTCGCCGACGGCCTAGCCGAGGCGGGATTCGAGACCGTCGATGATGATCTCGAGACCGAACATGTACTCACTGTCCCAGGCACACTCGATCAGGAAGGGGGCAAGGCGGGCGACGTAGGGGAAGGACTCTGTGAGGCGGGGAAGTTCGTTCTCGAATTTGGAGAAGTCCTTCTCCTGAACTCCACCACCACCGGAGGACTGGAAGGAATAGCCCATCGTGTGAGAAGCAAGCATCTGCCAGGCGTGGTGAACGTCCTCTTCTTCGAATCCTGCCTCAAAGAGAACTCCCACCACATGATTCATGAAAACGAGGGCACCCGGACCGAAGTTGCCCCGCTGCATCAGAAGGCTGACAACCCAGGGATGTGCGCCAAAGCGATCCATCGCCGACTGGCCGATGAGACGAACCTGGTCCTGCCAGCTGAGATCACCATCGGGGATCTGGATGGAGGCGAAGACATGGTCGATCATTCCATCGAGAAGATCGCCTTTGTCCTTGACATGGTTGTACAGCGACATCGCCTCGACCTCAACGGTCGCCGCCAGTTTCCGCATCGACATCTCCTCGACGCCGTGCCCATCGGCAAACGCAACCGCAGCCTCGACGACCCTCTCCCGGGTAAGCGTTGTTCGGGTGTCGGCGGTCATTTCCTCACTCTATCCGATTTGGGGCTTGACAGTGCTTACAGCGTACGTATATGTTTACGCCGTAAGCATACAGTGTACGCATACGCCGTACGTAGAACAAGAGGAGATACGAACATGGCACTTGGTACCGAAGCCCTGGCACGAGCCAGTGCGACACGACCATGGCGGACCGTGGTCGTCTGGTTGACGGTCTTGGTGACCGCCGGTTTGGCGACCGCAGCACTTCTAGGTGAAGCACTAACCACCTCGATCGAATTCACCGATGACCCCGACTCAGCAGTGGTGATGGATTTGATAGAAGAAGTCCGTGGAGAGCCGGGAGTTACCGAATTCATAGTGGTCACCTCGGAGACGACCACGATCAACGATCCCGTGTTCATGGCCTACGTCAACGAGATTCAGACAACTCTCGCCGACTCCGCCGCGGCGGAATCGGTCGGCTCGTACCTCACGGAGACCGGGCCCGTCTCGGAGTCGGGCAACACCGCTCTTCTCCCCGTTCAACTCGCTGGCGAAAACGTCGACGACTTCGCGGACAACGCCGCAACACTCCGGGAGCAAACCGATGCGATCGCAGCCCCGAACGGTTTCGAATCCCTGATCGCGGGGCCTGCCAGCATCAACAATGACTTCAACCACGTTGCCGAGGAAGACCTGCGGACCGGAGAGGCTATCGGAATTGTCGTCGCTCTCATCGTGTTGGTCTTCGTGTTTGGCAGCGTCGCCTCAGGAGTGGTTCCGATCATCCTCGGTGTCGTATCCATCGCCACCGCCCTTGGACTCGCGGCACTGGTCGGTCAAGTCTTCGATCTGAGCTTCTTCATCACCAACATGATCTCGATGATCGGCCTCGCGGTAGGAATCGACTATTCACTGTTCATCGTCTCTCGCTACCGGGAGGAACGCCAGAAGGGATTCCTCAAGATCGACGCGATCGGGCGTGCCGGAGCCACCGCGAGCAGGGCAGTGTTCTTCTCCGGAATGACCGTGGTCCTCGCCCTGGTCGGAATGTTGCTGGTCCCGAACACGCTCTTTCGCGCCCTGGGGCTGGGAGCCATCCTCGTGGTGATCTCTGCCGTCATCGCCTCGATGACGCTGCTCCCCGCGGTCCTGTCGCTCATGGGCGACCGGATCGATTCCCTGCGCGTCAGAAGAAGGGGCTCTCTGGAGACTCAGGGCCGATTCTGGGATCGCGTGACGAAAACCGTGATGGGGCGGCCGGTGATGTCGCTGGTGATCTCCACGGCGCTCCTCCTCTTCGCCGCCTCCAGCGTCTTCTCGATCAACACCGGTATGGCTGGTGTGTCCACCATGCCCGATGAGATCGAGTCGGCCCGGGCGTTCCATGTTCTCGAAAGGGAGTTCGCCGGCGGTCTGGCATCACCGGTAGAGATAGCGATTCGGGGTGCCGATGTCGAACGGACACTGGCCGACCTCCAGGAAGCGCTCGCCTCTGACTCGCGATTCGGTCCCCTCACGGTCGACCCCGAGTCCAACGGAGATCTTGCGATCGTTTCTGTGCAACTGCCCGGCGATGTCTCTTCGGGCGAGTCGATGGAAACCGTCAGCGCGCTTCGCAACGAGATAGTGCCCGAAGTCATCTCCGGCGAGACGGCCGTCTTCGTGGGGGGCCAAACTGCAGTCACTCTCGACCTCGTCAGTCAGACCTCCGAGTACACCCCGATCGTGTTTGCGGTGGTGCTCGGCTTGTCGTTCCTCCTACTCACCGTCGCCTTCCGCTCGATTGTGATACCGGTGAAGGCGATTGCCATGAACCTGTTGTCGGTGGGAGCGGCCTACGGTCTGGTGGTTGCCTTCTTCCAGATCGGGGTGGGGCCCGGTTGGATCAAGGACATCGCTTCCTTCTTCGGGTTCACCCAGGCCGACACGATCGAGGCTTGGATCCCGCTCTTTCTGTTCTCGGTGCTGTTCGGGCTCTCGATGGACTATCACGTGTTCCTGCTGTCCCGGATCAAGGAGAGGTTCGACCAAACTCGGGATAACACCGCCTCGGTGACCTACGGCCTGCGCACGACCGGGTCGCTCATCACCGGAGCGGCGGCGATCATGGTCGCCGTCTTCGCCGGATTCGCCGCAGGTCGGCTGACCAGTTTCCAACAGATGGGCTTCGGGCTTGCCGTGGCCGTACTGCTCGACGCCACCATTATCAGGACGGTGCTGGTCCCGGCATCGATGAGACTGCTCGGTGACTGGAACTGGTACTTCCCCAAGTGGTTGGAGTGGATCCCGAACGTCTCGGTCGAAGGCCAGGTCGACGACTCCCCCGCCAGCGCGGAACCCGAATTGATATCCGCCTGAGCATTGACAAATAGTGAAGGGCCCCTCGTCTTGAGGAGCCCTTCACTTCGACCGGCTTCCCGGATCGATTAGTTCTGGATCCGGGAGCCGACCCCGGCGGTGATCGTTTCGAGGTCGAAGGCAGATTCCTTCTTGTCGAAGATCTTCTCCCCGTCCACTGCCACTGTGAAAACGCCACCCTCGCCGGTCTTCAGCCGGACGCCGTCGAGCCCCTGTCCGAACTCGGTGAGCAGGTGCCGTTGGGTGTCGATGGCCCGATCGAGGTGCCCGCAGGGCACGCAGTACTGAATTTCAACATCGGGCATTTGTTTCTCCTTGGTTCAATCAATGGTTCAAGCCAACCCTATCCCCGCCCGGGATCTAGCGGGACCGTCGAAGCGAGCGAGAACTCTCCCTCCACGCGAGAGAGCACCGCAACACGCGTCTCTCCCTCCGTTACGGAGGGAGTACCGGCGACGAAGGAGCCGGGGAGGGTGGGACGCAACCACCAACGCCGCTCGAGCTCCCAGCCCGAGGGGACCTCTCCCTCCTACCTCCACCCTCCTCCGTCGGGCGCAGGAACCTTCCTCCCGCAAGCGGGAGGACAGCAAGATCGCGGAGAACTGCGATACACGCTCAAGCCCTCGATAAGTTCACCAGGCGCGGACGTTTTCTACTTTGATCCTTATCGGGACCGGGTAATCAAGGCTGAATTTCTCCGGTGTCCAGCCGTTTCCTGCGATCCGGCGCTGGTACTTCTCCAGGTAGGCGGGATGGTCTTTGGGTGCGGGAGCTCCGTTGTCGATGCGGGCGGTGCCCTCCATCGTCACCACGGCGCCGCCTCCTCCATCACCATCGAGATTCAGCGAAACCTTTGGATTCGCCGCCACGTTCCGGTTCCGGATGGTGCCATCTTTGGAGTAGACCAGGATTTCGTCTTCCTCGAGCAGAAACCACACAACCGAGGTCTGCGGCTGACCATCCGACCTGACAGTCGTCATCCAGATCACGGGCTCTTGTTCCAGTCTTGTCTTCGACTTTTCGTTGAACATGCCCACACGATACGCACCCTTCAGGATTGGACCAGTCGAACCGGTACGAAGGAGGTCTCTGGATCGGGTGAGGGCGGCTAAGAGTGGTAAGCCGCCCCGACCCGCAGGTGCGCCGAACGTGATCCGGTATCACGGAGGAAGTGTGAACCGCACCACCTGACACCCGCAGACAAGCGCCACCTGGTTAAGCAGAGGTGTGCCCTAGATTGCCATACGGTTAAAGCTCGGAAATGTGCACACCACCAACACAGGCCACAATCGGCTGATGGCAACCATCTATCACTGGTGTCTCGCAGAGGCTTGGGAGTCGGCTCAGGACGAATACGTGGCACCGAGCCTCGCCGAAGAGGGCTTCATCCACTTCTCCTACCGGTATCAGGTGGCCCGCACGGCAACCGCCCTCGACCGGGGACGGAGGGACCTGGTACTCCTCTGTGTCGACCCATCCGGACTCGAAGTGGTGGACGAGGATTGCTACGAGGTCGGGGAACCATACCCCCATGTCTACGGTCCGATCCCGGCGACAGTTGTGACCGCTGTCGTGCCTTTTCCGCCGCAAGCGGACGGCTCGTTTCTCCTGCCCACGGATCTACCGGAGTAGAAAGCCAAGCGGTCGATTTCCACGGTCAGCGCCAGTCGAGTCTCGTTACTCTCGCCGGAAATGCCGGTCCTCGAACGCGAAACCCTGCTGCAAACTCTGAGGGAGCACCTCGAGCGCGCCAGCAGCGGAACGGGCAGCCTGGTGTTCCTCGATGGAGAAGCCGGCGCCGGCAAGACGACCGTTGCAGGAGCACTGGCCGGCGCCTCTGACGGTAGAAGCCTCGTCCTCACCGGACACTGTGATCCTCTCAGCACACCGAGACCGCTGGGCCCGCTCCGCGACATCGCGTCCGATCGCGTTTCGGGGATAGGGGAAATTGTCGAAATCGAAGATGGCTACGAGACATTCGCTGCAGTACTCGACCGGCTGGAGCACAGTATCCGTCCGATCCTGGTGATTCTCGAGGACATACATTGGGCAGACACCGCCACCCTCGACATGCTGACCTACCTGGGACGGCGGATCGAACCCACCAAGGCCCTGGTGCTGGCCACCTATCGGGGCGATGAAATCGGCCCCGACCATCAGCTCCGGGCGGTTCTCGGTGATCTGCTCGCCAAACCTCATGTTCATCGATACACGGTTGGGATGCTGTCGCCCGACGCGGTCCGCTCGCTCGCCGGTGGGCGTCCGGTGGATGCGATATCCGAAGTCACCGTGCTCGACCCCTACTTCTACATGGGGGCTTGAATTTCTTCTACAGGTGCTCAACGCCCTGGCGGCTAAGGCAGGCCGTCACCGATTTTCGCAACCATAGGGCTGCAGATTCCAGGGCCATATGCCGATAGGCTTGAATGATTTCCCACTCGGGTGGCGACGGTGCCTTGCATCAATTCGCCTCGACCTACGCCAACGCTCGCTGGTTTCTCGGTGCTGGCCTCATCGGACTCACCTTGCTCTTCTCCGCTATCGGATCTACTTCCGACCACATCTGGGTGCTCGGCGCCGCAGGAGTTGTGACAATCGCCCACGCTTCCACCATGCGGATTTGGAAGGTGCACCACACTGTTGTCGCCTTGCTCGTCGACGCAACGGCAACCTTTCTCGCCGCCTTCATGCTCACCACCGCTGACGACCACCTTCCAGCCCTGCTGACGATGATTTGTGCCTCGGTGCTCATCGCATTGTTTACCCAGGGATGGGTGCGGTACTCGATACTTGCCTACGGAGCCGCCTTTGGGCTGGCCGCCTTGCTAAACGCTGAGGACTGGTCCTGGACGAGGGTCCTTCCACCCTATTTGAGTTCGGTCTTCGTGGCGGCGTTCATCATCGGTGCTATCTCGGCGATCAGATCGCGCCTGGTCGAACTGGAAGCGTTGCGAGCCCAAACCATCGGTGTGGTGAGCCACGAGCTGAGGAACCACCTGACCGGGATAATCGCAGTAGCCGAATTGATCAGAGATGACGCCGCGAGATTGCAGCCCAAGGAGGTGACCGAACTGCTCGACCTCGCTTATAGCCAGGCGGTCGAGGCCGGCGAGGTCATCGAGGACCTCCTGGCTGCCAGCCTTGCCGAACGCGGGGTCCTCGATGCGATACCGGAACTGGTCGACCTGTGCCCGATCACCGAAACGGTGATCCGCCGCACTTCGGTCGAGGGAAGGAGATTCGCCTTCGACTTCTCCCACGGGTCGATTCTGGCCATCGCAGATCCCCTTCGATACAAACAAATATTGCGTAATCTCCTCACCAACGCCATCCGCTATGGGGGGGAAACCGTGCGGGTCTCGATAGAGCGAATCGGTCCTGTGATCTCGGTTGTAGTGGCCGACAACGGCGAGGGTGTGGACCCTGGCGACGAACAGGCGCTGTTTCAAGCCTACCGGGGGGGCCGTGAGATGAAGGCGGTGTCCGGATCGTCCGGCCTGGGATTGTGGATCGCACGAGGGCTCGCCCAGAAGATGGACGGAGATCTCACCTACAGACGGCATAGCGGCCAAACCCTTTTCGAGTTGACGCTCCCAGCAGGAGACGAAGTCGATTCGACCAGCCCGTCACCGGCTTTGGCCTCGTCATCGCACTGACTAGAAGACCTCAATCACCGACGCCGAGATCCACGGAATACGCCTCGTAAACGAGGTCGGTTTCCCAGGCGCGAAGTTCCCTGATTTCTCGAGTTATCTCGGCGAGTTCCTCACGGACATTCCCTACCGGCATCGTCCGGCTTAGATCGGCGAGTTGGCGGATCAATCGGTCGATTCGCTCGGCCACCTGCTGTTCTCGCTCGAGCAATTCCTCGACGCTCGAGGCAAGTCGGGGAGATTCCGCCACCACATCGGATAGCAGGCTCCCGGCTGCTCCTGACGCCAACCGTTGCTCATGGATGCTTGCGCCCAACTCCTCCAGAGCTCCGAGTAGGTCGTCCCGCCACCCTTCGGCCCGGCCCGGTGCGGCCGCCGAGGCGAGACGCTCGACCTCGTGCATTGCGTCGAGCCCGCGGCGCCGGTCACGCCGGCTCCCTTGCACGGCCTCCAAATTCGGGTTGGTACCAGCTGCCATTTCTGTCCTCCTTTTCCAGTTCTCTTGACAATTAAATCTGAGTGGTATAGTATCAAGTTACCTGACAACCTATATGCACCTTCGGATGGGTTCGGACCAAACGCTCCCATGCCCACCAATTCTTTCTGGAAGTGCTCTGAAATATTGTTGAGTGCGCGGTCCCACCCGTCCGGAAAGTGCATACAACCAACAAATACGAAAGGAGAAAAGGAGCGTGAATATGCTCAGGTTTACCGACCCCTTTGAGGAACTCGAACGTGCCATGACCCAATTCGGGGGCCGTTGGCGTGGAGGAATCATGCCGATGGACGCCTTCGAGAAGGATGGCAACTACACACTTCGTTTCGACCTTCCCGATGTCGATCCCGACAATGTTGACCTGTCGGTTGAAAACAACACCCTCACTGTGACGGCGTCTCGCCGTGCCGAGGAGACCGAAGATGTCAACTGGTTGCTACGAGAGCGACCCACCGGTCACCACAGTCGACAGATCCGCCTATCCGACTCCCTTGACACAAGCAAAGTCGAGGCGAAGTACGACAACGGTGTTCTCACCGTCGTCGTCCCAATGCGCGAAGAGTCCAAGCCGCGCAAGGTGAGCATCCAGGCCTCCAATCGCGAGGCAATCGGGGCAGGCGTCTAAGAGATCCTGGCATTTCCCGTCCCGGGCTTGCCCCGGGACGGGAACCAGCTGCCCGTGGAGTCTCCATCACACCGGTCTGAAAGTGCGGACCAGAGCGGTCGCCACCAGAGCGGCCAGCACCGGGACCAGCAGCACCACCTGATGTGAGGTTGAGGCGAGAAGGCCCCCGAATACGACAAATCCGGCCATAACCCGGGCTGCCCTCACGTTCGGCCACCGAATCGGATGGTCGAAGATGTCGGTTCGAGATCGGATCTTGGTCAGGCGCACCGCAAGGGGGATTGCGGCGACCGTCACGAGTGCCCAGAGATAGACCTCGTCGGAGGCCACGCCTCCCGGCAATCCCACGTCCGCCAGATAGGCGCCAACCCCTGCTCCTACCACCATTGCGGTGACGGCATATAGGTAGCCCGGCGGCCTCGAGTCGAGAAGACCGAGAATGAGCAGCAAGACAACCACCCACCCCTCGATTCGCGTTCCTGCGAACGCCGCCATACCCACAAACACAACCAGGTCGACAGGTTTCAGGTCGCCGCCCACCGTGCCGGCCAGCACTCGCAGTCCGAGTAGGGCGGCCGCGGAAATCCCCAGGGGAACCTCCCAGAAACCGGTAACGGTCGCCAGCGCAGCCAGGACCATTGCGAACGTTGCAGTGTTGGGGCGATCGGGGTCGAGTTCACGCGTTACTGCCCATGCGAGAAAAGCCGCTATCGACGCCCGAAGCGCTCCGACGTAATCAGGTGAGATACCTGTCGCGAGATCCCATCCCAGGAACCCGAGGCCTAGCACCGTAGGGCCAAAGAGACTGATCCGATTGGAGGTTCTGCTGAAATCGAACGGTCGACCGAGACGGGTAATGCGATACAGCTTCACCGGGGCGACCACCAACCGCCTAGCTGCCGGCAATACGAATTCCCCTGAAGCCAGGAGCAGGGCTCAGACCACGGGGCGACGAAAGTCCTCAACAGGCACATTTAACTCCGGTTGACGGCTCCATCCCATCTTTCTCTGAACCGTGTTTTCACGAGAGAGGGGGGACCGTGTTCACGGTCCCCCCTCTGTTGCCATGAGCCGGTACTACGACATCATTCCTTGCAGGCGATCGCGCAGGGTCTCCCACGCCTCCATCAGAGTCGGCTCGACTTCATCCCCGAGGGCATCGAGTTGTGTCTGAAAGGCATTGACATTTTCTTGAACTGCCGCCCCGTCGATGGTGCCGTCGTCGCGAATGGCGGCGACAGCTGCCAGAAGCTCGACCTGCAGGTCATTCCATGTCCCTTCCAACTCAGCGGCAGCGGCAGAGTTCTGAACCTCTGTTGTGAGGTCGGTGACCTCGGCTTGTACCGCAGCGACCGTTGACGCGACGTCGTTGGCTACGTCGTCTCCAGTTGGGTCCCCGGTCGTGACTGTTCCGGATTCGAACGTCATCTCCGTTGGGTTGGTATCTCCGCACGCTGCGAGGACCAGCAATCCGGTGAGTGCCAAAACCAGCACACTTCTACTTCTCATATTAATTCCTTTGATTGGTTTGAGTGGGTGCCGGAACGGCACCGGGATTAGTTTTCCCGAAGAGCGCCCTGGCTAAACGGAGTCCTTCGAGGTCAGTCTGCGGCGGACATCACATCACTCCTGGCGAAGAACCAGGCGAGCACACTCATCACCACCACGTAGCCGGCAAGCCCGACGAGGATTTCCGGGTCGGGGGCCGATCCCCGGAAGAGGATGTCATGCACGGCGGTGATACCGAACGTAGCCGGAAGCAGGAATGAGACCGCCTGGACCGGGGCAAGAAGGCGGTCCAATGGGATGATGAAGCCGCTGAAGAAGATGGTTACTAGGAGTACCAGCATCGCGTACTGGATGGCCTGGCTATCGGTTTGAGAGGCCGCCGAAATCACGAAGCCCAGGCCGAGCGAGGCCAACAGCACGAGCATGACGGTTGCGGAGTAGAGCCAGCCGGCTCCCCCGAAAGGCACGCCGAACGCAAGCATTAGACCCGTGAGGGCAAGAGCGACAGTGCCCACGATCAACACGAAGGCGGCGTACTTGCCGGTAAGGTACTCTGTGATCGAAAGAGGCGAGACCCGGAAGACCTCGGTGACCCCCAACTGTCGTTCTCTGACAAGCGACAGGGCCGCGAAGGTCACGGCGAGGTGCTGGACCAGGAGCATGAGCACTCCAGGCGAGTAGAAGACGGCCGGTTCGGAAGGGAATGCGTTCAGGGTCTTAACGCTCACGTCGAACGGGCTGACCAGGAGCTGCGGGTCCATTTCCTGTGCCAGAGCGAGCTGGGACTCGAATTCGATGAGCCGGGTCTCAACCAACCGCGCTGACTCCAGAGCATTGGCATTGTCAGGATCAGTTGAGTCCAGATCGAGGAGGACCTCGGCGATCAGCCCTCCTGCTGCAATCCCGAGGGTCTCTGCGACCCTTCCCAGAAGGGCATCGGACGTGCTTCCCTCGAGCGAACTGAGCTGTTCTTGGAGCTCGGCCCGGACGTCGCGCGCAGTCAGGTCGTCATCTGATTCCAAAGCTTCGACAAGGCTCCCCGCGCTCGCGGTGAGCCCCGATGCCGGGTCTTCCACCGCCACGGACCCCTCCTGCGCCTCCCCGACGATCGCAGCCAGCACCTGGCGATTCACTTCATCGACCGAAAGGGTGGCGAGCAGCCCGATGCTCTGCCGGATGATCGGGTCGACTTGTTCGTGGACAACAGTGAACTCCGCTCGTTCGCCGCCCTCGATGGTCTCCAGGGCGTTGCTAGGAGCAATGATCAAGAGATCGACCTCCTTGTTTTCCAACTGTTGGAAACCAGCCTCCTGGTCGGTGATCGTGCCTACCAGGTCGATACTGGACCCGAATGCGGCACCGAGTTCTTCGATATCAGTTGCCAGGCCGGCATCCTCGCTCTCGAGGACGAGCAACGTCCGGAACGGGTCCGTCTCTTCGGTATAACCGAATCCGAAGATCAGGAGGATCAGAAACGGACCGACCACCAGCGACATGATCAGCCGCGGCTGTCGCAACACCGACCTCAACTCTTTGCGTACAAAGCCACCGGTGCGGATGAGGTTGGCAACGAAACCCTGATTCCCGGACACCTAACCCACCTCTTCAAAACTGCCCGAAACCGCTTCATGGCTATCCGAAAGCTGCTCCACCAATTCGACGAAGATGTCGTCGAACGGAGGCGAGAAAGCCTCGGCACGTTCGATCTCGACCCCGTTCCCCGAACCCCACTCGAGGATCTTCGGGACCGTCACTCCCGGGTCGTCGACCACGATCCGCACACTGTGATCATCGACCACCCGCGGAGCTTCGCCCAATGTCAGATTCCCCAGGAAGTTCATTGCCGCAGCCGAGATCGGCGCCACGAACGCAACGTCAACCGGTTCTCCGCCGAAAGCCCGTCGTCTCAAGCCCTGCGGCGAGTCGATGATGAGAATCCGACCATTGGCGAGGACCGCGACTTGGTCACAATACGCCGCCTCACCGACGTACTGGGTGGTCACAACCAGGGTTCGTCCCGACTTGGCCAGGTAGTCGAACCTGTCCCATAACTTTCTCCGCAGAACAGGGTCGAGCCCCGCTGTTGGCTCGTCGAGGAACACCAGCTCCGGGTTGTGGATCAGGGTCGAGCCAAGGGCGATCCTCCGCTTTTCCCCGCCCGACGATGCCGCCGGCAAGCGATCGGCGGCGCTTTCGAGTTCGAGAAAGTCGATGAGCTCTTCGATGCGCTCTTTCCTGGCCGTGCGGCGCATCCCGAACATCGAACCGGCAAAATCGAGGTTCTGCCGGAGGGTGAGGGCCGGATAGAGGATCGAGTCCTGAGGCATGTATCCCAGTCGCGCCCTGGTCTCCTTTTTGAAATTCACCGGCCGTTCCCCGAATACCTCGGCAGTCCCCGACGAAGGGTTGAGCAACCCGGCGAGGAGACGAACCGTGGTCGTCTTGCCCGACCCGCTCGGGCCAATCAAGCCGAAAATGGCTCCCGACTCCACTTCCAGATCGACGTCGAAGACTCCGGTGTCGCCGTTGAAATTCTTCGTCAGCTCATGGGCTCTGATTACGCTCTGGCTTGATTCTTGCGCGCGCGTGTCGCTCTGAGGGGCGTCCATTGCCGGCGCAAGTACCCGACCGGACCTGGCAGTAAACGTTTGCGTCCCAGGGCGGACGGGTACGCGACTGTCTCATGATCAGAACCTCGAGTCCGACCCGGCTCGGTCGTACCTTGTATGTGACTGGAAACGCCACCGCAGTCACAAGCATCATCGCACTCATATTTGGACTGTTGGTGGTCCAGATCGGCGCGCACGACCTCCACGACATCATCGATGTGTCCGGCGAGGCGATCAGTGCAGTTGTCGACACTGTCGACGTAATCGAAGACGCAACATCTGAGATTCGAACTGGCATCGACGCTGCTGCCGAGGGGGTGTCAGGGGTTTCGGCAACGGCGGTCACCGGCGCGGTGAACATCGAGGAGATAGCCACCTTCCTCGATACCGACCTCGCTGCCAACCTCGAGGCGATCAGTGGCGCCATGCCCGCTGCGATCCAGGCCGCCGGGGCAATCGACGGAGCTCTTCGCGCCCTCAGTTTTGTAGGAGTGAGCTACTCCCCCGAGCAACCCTTCGACGACTCCCTGCGCAACGTCGAGACAGCTCTCGCCGATTTGCCCGACGACCTGCGAACGCAGAGTGAGTCGCTGCGAGAACTGGTGCCGGCAGCCACCGATCTTGCTGGTGAGGCCGACCGACTCTCGCAAGCCCTGGTTCAACTAGGAACCGACCTCGAAACTCTCGAGGGAATCACCGAGACCTATGACGCCACTCTCACTGAAGCAAAGGTGACGATCGATCGAACTGCATCGACGCTCAGCTGGAACTTGTGGCTCCTCCGGCTCACGCTGATCGCCATGTCCATCGCTGGCGTTGCTGTAGGGTTCGGACTGATTGCGATGAGCCGGTTCATCGAGCTCAATATCGCCCTCGCCAACACCCCGCCTGCACTGCCTGCCCGATCCGAAGACACGTAAGCCGGCCCTCTCTTCCCCCGCCCTTCAGGGGACCCGAGCCGGAGTCGGCTGTGATAAGTTGTATAGACATATTTTGGCATTCCGGAGGGACCCATGCAATCACACAAAGTCACCATGCTCGGAACAGGGCTGATCGGCGATTTCTACACCGCCACGCTCCATTCGCAGCGTTCGAGAGACCGGGTCGGGGTCGTCTACTCCCGCTCGGAGGAGCGCGGCAAAGCGTTCGCCGACCGGTGGGACATTCCGGTGCACACAACGTCCCTGGAGGACGCCATCAACCATCCCGATACCGACGTGGTGATTGTGGCACTCCCGAATCACCTCCACGAAGAGGCAATCGGCAAGGTGGCCGAAGCCGGCAAGGCAGTTCTCTGCACCAAGCCTCTGGCGCGGAGTGGAGAAGAGGCGAGGCGAATCGTCGAAAAGGTGGAATCGGCAGGCGTGTTCGCGGGATATCTCGAAGACTTGGTCTACACGCCGAAGACCCTGAAGGCGGTCCAGTCGGTGCACCAGGGTGCAATTGGAGACGTCACCTGGGTGCGTTCCCGGGAAACCCACCCCGGGCCCCACAGCGCCTGGTTCTGGGACAAGGACCAAGCAGGAGGCGGCGCCATCGTTGATCTCGGGTGCCATTGCATCGAGATCATCCGGAACTTCGTGGGCAAGGGGAACCGACCGGTAGAAGTGATGTGTTGGGCCGACACTCTCGTCCACCCGATCAAGGCCGAGGACAATGCAGTTGCCCTGATCAAGTTCGAATCCGGAGCCCTCGGCCAGTTCGAGGTCAGCTGGACCTTCCGCGGCGGAATGGACCTTCGCGACGAGGTGGCTGGTACCGAAGGCACGATATGGCTGGACCACTTCCTTCGCACCGGATTCCAGATGTACTCCTCCGGCGGAGGCGGGGGTTACGTTGCCGAAAAGCTCGAGTCTACCGATGGTTGGCTGTTCCCGGTCGGTGACGAGATCTCCGAGCTCGGTTACGTCGACATGTTCACCGACATGTTCGATGCATTGGACGAAGGGCGTTCTCCCCAGGAGACCTTCTACGACGGGTACATCGTGAACGCGGTCATGGATGCCGCCTACAAATCTGCGGGGTCGAAGCAGTGGGAGCCGGTAGACATCGAGTGGCGCGGCGAGACCACGCCAAGGATCGAAAAGAAGAATGACACTCACGACGGCCATGCAATCGTCAAGAGCGAGGTCCTTCCCGACGGTCGGAGCAAGCTCATCCTTGCCCACAAGGACGACGGGTCCATCTTCGATCTAGTGACCGACGAGTGACACCAGACCTGCGAGTGCTGCCCGACGCCGGGTGGGCCGGGGTGGTTGCGGCCGAGTGGACCGCACGACTCGCCCGCGAACCGGAACTGCGAATGTGCCTGCCCACGGGGAATACCCCTTCACCGCTGTACCGGGAGATCGCCGCCGCCGATTTCTCCCGGTCCAGCATCTTTCTCCTCGATGAATTCGGGCTGCCTCCAGAAGACCCGGCGCGTTGTGATGCCACTCTCCGACGCGATCTCATCGACAAACTCGTCCCCGGGCCCGATGTGTTCGACTCGCTGGACCCACAAGCCAGCGACATAGGTGCGGAGTGCGACCGCTATGAGATGGAGCTCGCGGCCGGTGGGCTCGACCTCACGCTGCTCGGATTGGGAGGCAACGGGCATCTCGGGTTGAACGAACCCGGTTGTGATCCAGGATGCTCCACTCGCAAGGTCACCCTGGCCCCTGAGACCATCGCCGGCATGTCCGCATACGGTGCCCGTACCACTACCGACTGGGGGATAACGGTCGGACTTGGCCGCATCCTCCAGTCAGATGAGATCTGGCTTCTGGTAACAGGCGCCGGCAAGGCCGGGATTCTTCGCCGGACCTTGCAAGATCCGATCAGCCCGGAGATCCCCGCCACCTACCTGCGAACTGCACCGAACGTGATCATCTGGGCCGACGAATCCGCAGCCGAGGAGCTGTCCACCGTTTAGGTTGGATCGAAGGCGAGGACCCGGGCCGGGTTTGACACGAACATGGCTTCGACCTGTGCCTCGTCGACGCCGTGGGCTGCGAGCACTGGCGGAAAGCCCAGACGCAACCATGCCAGCCCGGGAGATCCCCCGAGGGCTGTCCAGAGGCTCCGTCGCGCGCCGTCGGTGCCGAGCAGGATCTGGCTACCGAAACCCTCCTCCCACATCGTCGCCACCAGCTGAGCTGTCGCCGACGACCCGGTGAGGTGCTGGCGAAGCCCCTGGTCATATTCGACATTGGCCCCGCTGGAAAGGATCTCGCGGTGGTAACCCGGGTCGGGGATCTTGTCGGTGTGGGAGATGATCACACAGTCGCGAGGTACCCCGACTTCGTTCAACAGCTCCAACTGGGCGATGGCGCCCGCCCCCTCTTCACAGTGAGTCAGCACCGGGAGCCGGGTCTCGGCGTGAACGATCGCCGCTGCCCGGAACAGCTCGCGTTCCGAAGCTGACACGTCGGGCCCAGAGGTTGCCACCTTCAGGATTCCGGGCCGCAGGCCGCCTACACCGTTCTGGATCTCGTCGACGAAACGAAGCGCCAACTCATCGGCTCGGTCGCCCGCCCAATCGACACCGGGGTAATACTTGGGAGTGTGCATACCGCTAGCGGCAACGACATGGACCCCGGTGGCCCGTGAGACCTCCGCCAGCTTCTCCAAGTTGCGCCCCGATCCGGTGGGCATGGTGTCCACCATCGTCCCCACACCGGCACGTGCACACAGCGCTACCTCTTCGATGGCGTCTTGCGCTGAAGGCAGGTGGATGTGTGGCCACTCCTTGGCCACAGTCGGGCTGTCGATGATTAAGTGCTCATGTGCGTAGGTGACACCGAGATCGGCGGGGTCGATGTCCCCGAGAACCGTGCGGACGATCATTCGATTTCCAGGACGGCACCATCGGAGCGCAGTCGATCGCGAATGAAGGAACTGTCCACATCACGAACCACCCCGTCTCCTACTGCAGCCATGGCGGCAGCCGTCCCGACAGCCTGGCCCATCGCCATGCACTGGGCCATGGAACGAATGGACGCCTGGGCGTCATGGGTGGCGGAGAAGCATCGGCCAGCCATAAGGGTGTTGACCGAATCGCGGGCGATCAGCGTCCGCAGCGGAATCCCGACCGCGGACCCGTCGGGCAGATACTCCCAGGTGGTGCCGCTCCCGTCCCCGCCGTGGTGATCTTCGATCGGAGCACCACAGAGCCCGATCTGGTCGTCGAACTGGCGGGCATCGAGCACGTCCTCCCGGGTGACCCTGTAATCCCCGTAGACCCTACGCGTCTCCCGGAGACCGACCTGGGTCGAGAGGGCAACGAGCCTTGCCTTCTCGTATCCCGGCACCATATCGATGAGGAACCTGGCGTATTCCAACGCCTGGCGCCGACCCTCGATCTCGACGCGGGTCAGGATGTCGGGGTCGGTGGCATTGCGGAACGAACCGTCAGCCCCGGGCCGGACCTGGTCGATCCGGGTCATCACCGTTGCAGTCATCCCGTCGATCGGTGTGATGTGATCACTGCCTTCGCGTCGGGGCAGGTCGTACCTACCAGAGTCGACGGCTTCGCCCATCAACTCGTGGAGCCGGTCCTTCCCGATCGTCTGGCGTGCTTTATGGTCGACATTCACCATGCGGAACGTCGTCGTAAGCGTCTGTGCCGGGTCTACCTCCCCTGCCAACTCGTAACCGAACCCGGCGTGGTGGCAGACGTCGGCATCCCCTGAACAGTCGACGAACACGTCTGCTGTTATCTCCCGGAGCCCTGACTTGGTCGCCACCGTCAACCCGGTGATCCTGCCGTCGGACACCGTCGCGTCCTGGACGAAAGCGTGGAGCATGATCTCTACCCCGGCCTGCTCCACCAGCCGCTCCCACACCACCTTGAGGTGTTCGGCGAAGTAGGTGACCCCGGTCCCAGCACCATACGTGTTGGGACGCTCGAGGACAGGGCCCAATTCGCGCAGACCGGCAACAACCTCGTCGCCGATACCACCGACCACCTTGCGCGCCCGTTCCCCGGGTGTGTAGAAGCCGTAGAAGGTGTCGAGGACTGCTGTGGAGTTACCACCGAGGAACGGGAGCTTCTCGATCAGGAGAGTGCGGGCCCCGAAGCGGGCCGCAGCGATCGCCGCCGGCGACCCTGCCGACCCCGACCCAACGACAACAACCTCAAACGTCATACAACGTCACGCCCGCCTGAGGCCGCGTAGCTGTCCTCCCGCTGGCGGGAGGAAGGTTCCTGCGCCCGACGAAGGAGGGCGGAGGTAGGAAGGAGAGATCCCCGCTGTCCTCCCGCTTGCGGGAGGAAGGTTCCTGCGCCCGACGAAGGAGGGCGGAGGTAGGAGGGAGAGATCCCCACGGGCTGGGAGCTTGAGTGCCGTTGGTGAGAACGCCCCACCCTCCCCGGCTCCTCCGTCGCCGGTACTCCCTCCGCAAGCGGAGGGAGAGATGAACTCTCGTCGCCGGTACTCCCTCCGCAAGCGGAGGGAGAGTTGCAGGCGGAGGGAGAGACGCTTGTGGCGGTACTCAATGGATGTAGGGCTGGAGAATGTCTCTTGCTATCAGGAAGCCCCGCTTGACCAGCTCGTCGGTTGCCTCGAAGTCACGATCCTCGTGCTCGATGATGATGGCGCCGTCGTATCCAACCCGGTAGAGAGCGGAGAAAACACGGCCCCAGTCGACATGTCCGAGGCCGGGCAGACGGGGGATTTGCCATCCGATGCCTGCGGAAAGTGTGCCGTTCTCATACAGGCCTTCGTAATCGATCATCACGTCCTTGGCCTGGAAGTGATAGAACCTCGACCCGAATTCCTCGATTGCGCTTTCGATGTCGATCATCAGCCAGACGAGGTGGGAGGGGTCGAAGTTGAGGCCAATGGTCTCTCCGAACTCCTCGAACATCCGCCGCCAGATCTTCGGGTTGTAGGCAAGGTTATGTCCCGACGGCCACTCGTCCTTGGAGAAGATCATCGGGCAGTTCTCGATGGCGATCTTGACCCCGTTGTCCTCCGCCGCTGAAATGATCTCGGGCCAGACTTTGGTCGCTTCCTCCCAGTTCTCGTCCTGGCTCCGGGACCGATCAGCTCCGATGAAGGTGTTGACAACCGGCACGTCCATCTTCCCGGCGGCAACAATCACCTTCTTGAGGTGGTCGATCACGGTCCGGCGGTGCTCTTCGTCGGGATTGAGCGGATTGGGGTAGTAGCCCAGGCCGGAGATCTCTAGCCCGCGCGAAGTCATGTCGCCAACGAGTTCGGACGCTCGCGCGTCGGAAATGTCGTCGACGTCGATGTGACTTGTCCCGGCATAACGACGGGTCTCGCCGCCCGATGCCGGCCAGGCGGCGATTTCGATCGTGGTGAAACCGTTGGCGGCCGTCCAGTCAGCAACATCGTTGAGCGGGGTCTCGGGGAACGGCGCGGTCAGAAGTCCTAGCTTCATGATTTTGTCTCCTATCTCTCGACTGTTTTCCAAACCTGGTCGGTGTGGCTGGCCGCCACCGCATCTGTGACCAGAACTGCGTCGTGGCCGTCTGCGAAGGTCGGGTAGGCGGGCGCTGCCGACGGACCGCCGCTTTCGACGGCGGCATATATCTGGGAGAAGAGGGCTCTGAACGTGTCCGGAAACCCTTCGACATGGCCACCGGGGTATGCCATGTTCCGGCTCGCTTCGGGAGCAGCCAAGGCTGGGTCGCGGTAGAGGATTTCGTTGGGACGATCCCTACGACCGATCTGCAACTGGTCAGGGTGCTGGGAATACCAGCTCAGCGAAGCCTCGCTCCCTGCAATCTCATAGCGAACCGAATTCTTCTCCCCTGCCGAAACCTGCGAGATCGTCACCGCTCCGCGCGCCCCGCCTGCGTAGCGGAGCAAGATCCCGGCCGCGTCGTCGCTCGACATCTCCTCTTCGATGAGGTCGCCCTCTGCTTCGGCCCGGGAAAAGGACTCCACCGGGCCCGATGGACGGCGACGTACCGGAACCAGGGTATGGAGGTCGGCCATCACCGCCTCGACGTCACAACCGGAGATGAACCTTGTCAGGTCGAGCCAGTGCGATCCAATATCGGCGACGGCGCGCAGTTCTCCCGCTTCTTCGGGTTGCAGCCTCCAATTCCAATCCGTGTCCTTTAGCAACCAGTCCTGATGGTATGACCCGGTGATGAACCGCGGCTCACCGATGTCGCCAGCCGCAACCATCGCCATCGCCTGGTGGTTGAGGGGGTAGTGGCGGATGTTGAAACACACTGCATGCACCAACCGGGAAGCTTCGGCCCTGGCGAGGAGGTCGCCGGTGTCTTTCGAGGTGACGGCAAGGGGCTTCTCACAGACAACGTGTTTTCCTGCGTCCAGGGCCAACCGCACCTGATCGGCATGGGCGTAGTTGGGGCTTGCGATATGGATGACATCGATCGAATCGTCGCCGGTGAGAGCTTCCACCGAGTCGTATACGGGGGGCAACCCTGCAGCCTCGGCTTTGGCTCGGGCTCGCTCCGGACTCGATCCGACCACACCGGCGACGTCGACTCCGAGTCTGCGAATGGCCTCGACGTGGGCCACACCGATGAACCCAACACCGACCACACCTGCCCTTATGTCGCTCAGGCCCATCTGACGTACTCCCTTTTCATGCCACACCCGTAACCCGTGCATACAGCCAGGCAAGGCCGAGCACGATAGACCCATAGACGATCTGCTGGATCCCCTGGCCAGCATCGAGAAAGGTGAGCATCGTGGTCAGCACGCCGAGAATCAGGGCTCCGTAAACCGTGCCGCTGTAGGTCCCGATCCCGCCAAAGATCGACGTCCCCCCGATCACGGCAGCGGCAACCGAAGGCAGGAGGAAGTTGACCGCAAGCTGGAGGTCGACGGCACCGGTGCGGCCGGCGAGGAGAATGCCTGCGAGCGCCGACAGCAGCCCGGCAATGGCGTAGGCGGCGATCAGGACCTGCCAGCTCCTGATCCCTGCCAGCCTGACAGCCACCGGATTGTCACCTACGGCATAGAGGAGCCTTCCGAAGCCGGTGCGGCGCAGCCCGTAGATGATCAGGAAGGAGACCCCCGCCCAGACCACAGCGTTATACGGAATCCGGTTCCCCCAGAAAGAGCCCCCGCCGAGAGTCTTGATGAACGGGGCGACAGTCGTCGAGCCCTGGAGCACGGTGAAGGATAAGGCTGTGAATAGCCCGAGAATGATCGAAGACATGGCGAGGGTCATGATCAACGGATTGACTCTGAACACCCCAACACCGATCCCGTTGACCATCCCGGCGGCGACACCCACGAGAAGCCCGAAGACAATTGCGATAGCGGCCCCGTTGGGCGACTGGTTTGCCGCTACATAAGCCCCGGCGGTGGCGATCATTCCCACCGAGAGGTCGATCCCGCCGGTCAACATCAAGATTGTCTGAGCGCCCGCCATGATCCCGAGCGGCGCTGCCAGCAACACGGTGTTGCGTAGCCCGCTGGTGGACAGATACGCAGGCTCGATCAATCCGGTGACGATGACGAGCCCGAGGAGTACCGCGGCGAGCACGGACAGCGGGTGATCCGCGAGCCACATCCCCCAGCGTGGTTGGCCGAGGTCCTCTATGTCCAGGTTTTGCTTGACTGTCATTCTGCCCTCTGCCTCCGCAACTCGAGGATGCCCGCGACCATCATCACCACAACAATGAGCGCGCCTTGTATCACCTGCGCGGTGTTCGGATCAATCCCCATCGCACTGAGCGTGGGGGACAACGTGAACAACAGGATGCCTGCGGCAGCGGCCCCAATCACCGAACCGGTTCCTCCAGTGAGGGCGATCCCGCCGAGCACGATCGCGGCCACCGAGCGAAGGGTGAAGTTTGCGCCTGTGCTGAACCGCGATTCGCCGGAACCGGTGATCGCCAGCGCCGAGAGCCCTCCCAACGCTGCGAATGCCCCGCCAATTGCGTATGAATAGACCTTGGCCTTGGCAGTGCGGACCGCAGAGAGATACGCGGCAACCGGGTCGGATCCGGTTGCGTACAACGATAGCCCTGTCCTGGTGCGCCTCATCCAGTAGGCGATCATGGCAACCGGGATGGCAATCATGATCAACGCCGGCCAGAAATTGGTGCCAGTACCGGTAGCCGAACCTGTGAACAGGGCCCGAAAACCCTCGCTGGTCCCTCCCCCAGGTGACGGGAGCACCAGCAACGCTGCCCCGGAGAATATGAAGCTGGTGGCCAGGGTGACCACGATGTCGGGTACTTTCGAGATGGTGATGATCCACCCGACAATTCCGTTGATCAGTGCGGCAAGAAGAATCACCCCGACCCCGATGAGAAGCGTCGTCGGGAACGATTGACCGTCCATCAACTGGGCCGCAATGGCGTTGCTGAGGACGAGCATCGCCCCCACTGAAAGGTCGATACCGCCGGCGATGACGATTACGGCCTGTGCGACTGAGAGGTAGACGAGAGGAAGGCTGTTCTTGGCGATCGATGCCATCTGGAAAGCACCGAACCGGGGGATGAGGGTCGAATACCAGACGATCATGGCGATCAGGAGCAGCAGGACGCCGAACGTCCACCCATGACGCTTCGCTAGCCGGCGCCAATCCGTTCGACGTTTTGCAACCGAGGTCGCCGACCCGGTCATGCCACGTCCTCGCCACCGATTCCGTGCGCAGCGGTCAACAACGCCTCTTCGGTTGCACTCGCAGCCGGCTGCTCCGAAACGATGGCACCGTCGTACATGACCAGTACCCGATCACAGACAAGGGGGATCTCCGCAAGCTCACTCGTGTAGAGGAGCACAGCCGCACCGTCGGCGGCCAACTCCCTCAGCAATTCGTAGATCTGCTTCTTGGTCCCGACGTCGATCCCCCTCGTCGGGTCGAAGCAGAGGAGCACACGGAACCCGGCGGCGAGCCATCTACCCACCACCACCTTTTGCTGATTGCCCCCTGACAGCCTGATCGCCTGGCGGGCCGCACGGGTATCGATCGAGAGGCGATCAACAGCCGAGTCGACTCGTTCCTTCTCATCGGAAACGATCGAGAACCAACGGGAGACGCGGTTGTAGAGCGGCGCTCCGAGGTTCTCCCGGATCGGGCGCTTCGGCAACAGCGCCTGGAGCCGGTCGGAGGGGACGAGCACAACACCTTTGCGCACCGCGTCGTAGGGAGACCTGGCGTCCAGAACCTCACCATTGACCCTGATCTCGCCGGCATCTGGACGTCTGTCGCCTGATAGCAGCTCGAAGAGCCGGTCCTGGCCTTGCTCCTCGAGTGCAGCGACGCCGAGCACCTCCCCAGCCCGCAACTGAAATGAAACATCGTTGAGGCGGTCTCTCGAACCGAGCCCGGACGCCTCGAGGACAACCGGCGCATCTTCCCGGACCGGCTCTCTTTGGTCGGCAGTGGACACTGAGCCAACGACATCGCCGAGCATCGCCTCGACCAGGCCGGCCTCGCCGACATCTCTTGGAGCAAACTTGGCGACATTGCGGCCATCTCTGAGGACCGTGGCCCGGTCACACATCCTGAGCACCTCACCGAGTCGGTGGGTGATGAAAAGGACCGACCGGCCCTTCTCCTTCCACTGGTTCATCACCGAAAACACCTGATCCGCCTGGTCGGCGGGAAGCGCCGCAGTTATTTCATCCAGCATCAGCAGCAGAGGCTCACGAGACAGGGCGCGAGCGAGATCGATCAGCCGCAGCTGAGGAAGTACCAACTCGCCCACCAGCGCATCGAAATCGAGGTTGGCCAGACCCATCTGTTCCAGCCAATCGCGCACGGTGGACTCTGGAGCGTCGGTGAGTCTGAGGTTCTGTCTGACAGTCAGATCCGGGATGAGAGCAGGATCCTGGAAGACTGTGGCCAGGCCGGCATCGCGAGAGTCAGACGGCCGGCTCAGGTCCACGGCTTTGCCGCCGACAGTGATTTCGCCCGCGTCTTGATGGTGGACTCCGGAGAGGATCTTCACAAGGGTGCTCTTCCCGGCACCGTTTGCACCGAGCAGTGCGTGGATTTCGCCCGGCTCGACGGTCAGTTCGACCGACCGGAGCGCGATGACGCTTCCGAACCTCTTTGCAACGTCCTGCGTCGCCAATAGTGAGCTCGTTGTCACGATGGGAGCGTAGGGAACCGGGCGCCGCGGGGCGCCCGGTTCTCCATCCCGTTGGTCGGTTCTACTCGCCCGGGCCCTTGCATTCCGAGAC
>JBGTCK010000038.1:0-150723 GCA_041748855.1 Acidimicrobiia bacterium | reverse complement strand
AGGAGGAATCGATCGTCTCGGTCTTGAATCGGAGCCTCTCTGCGTACTTCTCATACATTCGCAGGAGGTCTCCCGCCCAGATCGAAGCCTCATTTCCACCGACGCCGGATCGGATCTCCACCAGGACGTCCCGGGCATCGTTGGGGTCGGTCGGGGTGAGGGCGACTTTGATGCGGGCCTCGAGCATGTCGATCTCGGCGGTCAGTTCTTTGGCCATTTGGGCCATGTCGGGGTCCGATGCCATCCCTTTGGCTTCGGCCAGATCGGATTGGGCATCGCGCCAACGCCGGATGTCGGCAACCACATCCTTCAGATCGGAGTGCTTCTTGCCGAGCTCGGCCAGCTGGTCGGAGTCGGCGAGGACCTCGGGGTCGCCCAGCATGTTCTCGACTGCCTGAAAGGCATCTTCGATCTCGGTGAGGCGGCCCGAAAAGCTCTCGTCCATCAGATGTCTTCTCCGGTAGCAACCACGAACACCAGCCGTCTGGCTTCGACAGCAGCAACGGGAACCCCACCTCTACTGACCGACTCGGAAAAGGCCTCGTCGTCGAGGGCAACGATGAGGCTGGCTATGGCAACTTCGATCTGGTCGTCGGCAGGAACCCTGGTGGTCAGTTTCTGCAGCCAGAGCCCGGGTGCCGCAAGAACTCTGGCGAGGACATCCTCGCCCCTGGTCCCCGAATACCGGAGGAGCTCATAGCTGGCAGCGGCGATCAGCGGGATACCGAGGAGGCGCGAGACGACCAGAAACAACCAGCCGTGCTGGCCGAGGAAGGAGAAGAGGAGGATGGAACCGAGTACGACGATCATCAGGAAGCTGGTGCCGCATCGGGGATGTTCGGGTGGGTACCGGCGGACCGACTCGATACTGAGGGGCTCCCCCGCCTCATATGCATAGATCGCCATATGTTCGGCGCCGTGGAACTCGAAGACGCGGGCGATCTCCTTCGATCGCCCTATCAGCCAGACATATCCTATGAATAGCACCAGCCGAAGGACTCCCTCGACCACCCCGAACAGGAGGTCGTTGTCTCCTGATACGAGGCTGGCCGCAGCGGCAGGAGCCAATATGAAAAGTCCCGCGAAGATTACGAGGGCAATTGCCATTGTCGATCCGATTTCCCATCGAGTCAGCGGCTCTTCTTCTTCACCAGATGCCTTCTGAGCGGACCAGGAGAGAGCTCGGAAACCGAGGGACAGCGACTCGCCGAGAACAAGAATCCCTCTGATCAATAGGACGCGCGCCAGCTTGCTGCGACTGGAGAGCCGGGGCAGGTCGTTGCGGCGGGCCACGATGGTGTCATCGGGTTGTCGCACTGCCACCGACCATGCGGTTGGGGCGCGCATCATCACCCCTTCGATGACTGCCTGGCCCCCGACCGTCTTGGCCGGATCGATGTGTTCGCTCACAGTTGGAGCGGAACGGTCACTCGGTTGCAGAGCCCTCGTCCCCGTCCGACTCACCGGAAGCCTTGGTGAAGGCCGTCTTGCCGTAGCGCTTCTGGAAACGCTCGACGCGACCACCGGTGTCGACAAGCTTCTGCTTGCCGGTGAAGAACGGGTGGCACTCGTTGCACAGCTCGACGCGCATGTCGCCGGGCTTGGTGCTGCGAGTCTGGAATGTGTTGCCGCACGAACAGGTCACTGTCGTGTCGGCGTATGTGGGATGAATATCTGCCTTCATCATTTCTCCTGGATCAAGATGTGCTCTTCGCCACTTCGGTGAGGAATTCTTCGTTGGTCTGCGTGGTCTTGAGCCGGTCAATGAGCAACTCGATTGCTGCTCCTGGCTCCAACGCCAAAAGCACCCTACGAAGCTTCCAGACCTGCTCCAATTCCTTGCGGTCAAACAACAGTTCTTCTTTTCTTGTTCCCGAAGCTTCGATGTCGATGGCCGGGTAGATCCGCTTGTCGGCAAGGCGCCGATCGAGGCGGAGCTCCATGTTGCCGGTCCCCTTGAACTCTTCGAAGATCACTTCGTCCATCTTGGAACCGGTTTCGACCAGTGCAGTACCGAGGATGGTCAATGAACCGCCCTCCTCGATGTTCCTTGCCGCACCGAAGAAACGCTTCGGCGGGTAGAGGGCCTGAGAGTCGACACCACCGGAGAGGATTCTGCCCGACGCAGGTGTTGCCAGGTTGTGCGCCCGGGCGAGACGGGTGATCGAGTCGAGCACGATGACGACGTCGGTCCCGATTTCGACCATGCGCTTGGCTCGCTCGATCGCAAGGTCGGAAACCTGGGTGTGCTCCTCAGCGGGTCGGTCGAAGGTCGAGTAGATGACCTCACCCTTGACCGAACGCTGCATGTCAGTGACCTCTTCGGGCCGTTCGTCGACGAGGACGACCATGAGATAGCACTCCGGGTTGTTCTCGGTGATCGACTGGGCAACTTCCTGAAGTACCGTCGTCTTGCCCGCTTTTGGCGGGGAGACGATCAACCCACGCTGACCCTTGCCGATGGGGGCGATGAGGTCGACGATCCGGGTGAGGATGTTGTTCCGCTTACCTTCCACTTCGAGGCGGAGCCGCTGGTCGGGGAACAGAGGTGTGAGCGACTCGAACTTCGGCCGCTGCATCGCCTCGTCGGGTGAGATCCCGTTGACAGTGTCGATACGGACCATTGCCGGGAACTTCTCTTTGGAGCGCGGCGGGCGGATTGGACCGGCGACGACGTCACCTTTGCGGAGACGGAATTTGCGCACCTGGTTGGCCGACACGTAGACGTCTTTGTCGCCGGGCAGATAGCCGGTGACCCGGAGGAAGCCATACCCCTCGGGCAGGATGTCGAGCAGGCCCTCGCGAATCTCGAGATCGCCTTCGGGGATCTGCTCGTCGTCGCGCCCACCGCCACGGCGGTTGCGCTGCCTGCGCCGGTTGCCTTGCCCGTCGTTGTTGTTCGACTGCTGGCCGCCGCCTCTACCCTTTGACTGGCCCCGCTCGGAGTTGTTGTTGCCGTCGTCGGAGTCATCGTCATCGTCGGAGTCGTCACTCGAAGACAGACGCTCGCCTTTTTCGGTACGAGGCGTCGCCTGAGGCAGATCGACGTTTTCGGTCGGCTCGCCCTCGACAGCCTCCCCCGCCTCCATGAGAGCGGAGATCAGTTTCGACTTCTGCATGCCATCGGTCTCGATGCCGACCGCTGAGGCGATTTGCCTCAATTCGTCAATGGCTTTGCCCTGAAGTTGAGCTCTAGTGGTCATTTGATCCTTCGCGATTGGTCCCTGTGGGAAATCGGATCGGGAAGCTCCGAGAACAAAAGGGCATACCTTTTGGAGAAGCCTGGGTGTGGAATAGTGCCGATGTCCCGTGGCATCCGCACGAACAGCATTGTAGTCCCTACTTCTATTTGCGCAAAGCTATCCGCGCAGCTGTTCCCCCAGAGGCGCAGCGACCGAAGGAAGCGGCTCTTCCCCCAGAGGCCCAGCGACCGAAGGAAGCGGCTCTTCCCCCAGAGGCGCAGCCGAATGGGGGAAGGTGGCCATTCCGAGAAGGAATGGCCGGAAGGGGGACTGAGACTCTACGAGTTGAGAGCGCAGGCGCCTACGCGCGTCGAGATCTCCGTTGGTGGGAACGCCCCACCCTCCCCGGCTCCTTCGTCGCCGGTACTCCCTCCGCCAGCGGAGGGAGAGTTGCAAGCGGTGGGAGAGACGCGCATGGAGGACATCGGACGGGTACCTAAAGGTGCTCCAGCAGGGCGTCCAGCTCCGGGGCGATCTCGACACTTTGTTCCGGGAGGTTGGGGTCGATGGTCCCCCACTCCGGGACTTCAGGGGTGACTCCCGTGGCCCGTTCGATAGTGGCGGCGAACTTGGCCGGGTGGGCGGTGGACACCACGACCCTGGGGACCGCGGGTGTGTCGAGAGTGTCGGCCACGGCCCATGCCGCGGCGGTGTGGGGGTCGATCAGTGCTCCGTGGGTCTCATAGACACGGGCGATCGTCTCCAGAATGGTTTTGTCGTCGGACCAGCCGGCCTTGAAGTCAGTTGAGAAGGCGGCGGGATCGTGGTCGCTGAGGTAACGCTCGAGATTGGACGGGATCTGGATGTCCATCGCCGGCGCCAGGGTGGCGACCGCCTTGTCTGCAACCACCTCCCCTTTTTCGTAGAGATCGAATAGGACCTTGTTGGCGTTGGTGGCGATCACGATTTGTTGGATAGGAACTCCCATCAACTTCGCCATCCATGCCGAATACGCGTTTCCGAAGTTGCCGGTGGGCACCACCACCTCGAAAGGGCCTTCGATCCGCCCGGCAGTGGACAGGTAGTAGCCGACCTGGGATGCGAGCCGGCCCCAGTTGATCGAGTTCGCCGAGGCCAGCCCCGACCGGCTGCGGAAGGCTTCCTTGATCATTCGCTGGCAGTCGTCGAACGTTCCCGCAACTGAGAGGACCGTGACATTGGGGTCGGAGACGGTTGTCATCTGACGACGCTGGTAGTCGGAGACCATCCCGGTCGGGTAGATGACGACTATCTCCACCGCGTCGAGACCCCGGAATGCCTCGATCGCCGCCGACCCGGTGTCTCCGGAGGTGGCGACCAGAACCGTCCGTTGCTCTCCCCGCTCGGTCAGGTAGCGGTTGAACACCCGTGCCAGCACCTGCATCGCATGGTCTTTGAAAGAGAGGGTTGGCCCCCAGAACAGCTCGAGCACCTGGTATCCACCGACGCTCACGAGAGGTGCCACCTCAGGATGGTTGAAGCGGGAGAACGCATCTGCCACCAGGTCCTCGACGTCGGCGGCACCTAACGCCTCCAGCGCTGCTGTCACGTAGTCGCTGTGAACGCCCATCGCCGGAGCGTCGTACGGTGGGATGCGTTCGGGCATGTAGAGGCCGCCGTCAGGTGCTGCGCCCTCGAGGACGACGTCTTCGAAGCTGCGCCCCGAGGCGTCACCCGCGGTCGATCGATACTTCATTCAGAGTCGACGACACGGATCACAGCGGCGATCTCCTTGACGCTTTCCAACGCCGTCAGCTTGTCGAGCGCCGAGTGCTGGTCCTTTTCCGGGGCCGGATGGGTGATGATAACCAGGGTGACTGTGCCGCCCCGACCCTCCTGCCATACCGATCTGATGGAGACCTCCGCCGCTCCGAAAGCGCCGGCGACCTGAGCCAGCACGCCCGGGAAGTCGGCGACGATAAGTCGCACGTACCACTGGTTCTCCACATCGTCGAAGCTTCGTGGTGAGCCGGCGGAATACCTGATCCGGGGGGTCACCTGGCTCCCGCCCAGCAGCTCCCGGGACGCGGTGATCACGTCGCCGAGCACCGCCGTGGCCGTGGGCTGGCCCCCAGCACCGGGGCCGGAGAAGAGCAGCTGGCCCAGGTTCGGGCCTTCGATAAAGATGGCGTTGGATGCCCCCCGCACCGACGCCAGCTGGTGGGTCACCGGGAGAAGGCAGGGGTGGACTCGAGCAACATGGCCTTTCTCCCCGCCGTCGGCGATTGCCAGCAGCTTCACGGTGTAACCGAGGGAGTTCGCCATCTCGACATCTACCCGGTCGATCTTGTCGATCCCTTCGGTGTAGACCTGTGAGGCGTCCACCCACACCCCAAAAGCCAGGCCGGCCAGGATTGCCGCTTTGGCTGCCGAGTCATGGCCGCCCACATCAGCCGTGGGGTCCGCCTCGGCAAACCCGAGAGATTGGGCCTCGGCGAGGACGTCGCCGTATTCACGACCTTCGTCCTCCATCGCGGTGAGGATGAAGTTGGTGGTCCCGTTGACGATACCCATCACCAGGTCGATCCGCTCCCCGGCAAGCGACTCAGAAAGTGGTCGAATGATCGGGATCGCACCACCAACTGCGGCCTCGAAAAGGAGGGAGACGCCGCGCTCTGCGGCACGCCCGATGAGCTCTTCTCCATGCCGTGCCATCAGTTCCTTGTTGGCGGTGACCACCGGCTTGCCCGCATCCAGGGCTCTGAGGAGGAGGGTCCGGGCCGGTTCGATGCCACCCATGAGTTCGACAACCAGATTGACCCGTTCATCGTCGACGAGTTCCTCGAGCCGGTCGGTGGCGTATTCGCCGGGGAAGTTACGCGCCTTGTCGAGGTCGCGGACACCAACGAGCACCAGGGCGGCGTCGATACCTGACTTTGCCTTGATCGCCTCGGCGTCGCGCAGAAGCTGGTTGGCCAGGCTTCCGCCGACCGTGCCTCCTCCTAGAATCCCGATTCCTACGCGCATCACGGCATGCTAGGGATGCATTCCGAAAGCCCAAAAGTACGGATGGAGCTATCCGGTCGGCCGCATCTACAATCGGGGTCCATGGGCCCCCGTAGCTCAGGGGATAGAGCACCGGCCTCCGGAGCCGGGTGCGCAGGTTCGAATCCTGCCGGGGGCACAAAACGCTCTGACCAGGGGTTTTGTCTTCCCCGTTATCAAGGATTGTTATAGCGGCCGGTTTAGCACCCGGCTTTCCTGTGGCAAACTGATCTCGGTGAGACTTGAGGACGCACACAATTCCTGGCGCATCGACCTGCGGTCGAGGAATCTCTCTGTCCGTACCCAGGAGACCTACACATTGGCCGTCACACAACTCGGAGACTTCTTGAAACAGAGAGGCCACTCCCTCGATGTCGCTGAGATCACTACCGATGACATTCGGGGCTTTATCGGCCACATGCTCGCAACCCGATCCCCGGCCACTGCCAATCAGAGGTACCGATCCATCAACGTCTTGTTCAAGTGGTTGGCCGATGAGGGCGAGATCGAGTCCAACCCAATGGTGAGAGTAAGCCGACCCAAGGCGGTCCCACCTCTGATCGAGGTCATCACCGAACGCAACCTGAGGTTGCTCCTCGACACCTGCGACTCTGGCTTTCTTGGACGGAGAGACTCCGCAATCATCTCGATCTTGTGGGACACAGGACTCCGGGTCTCGGAGTTGACTGGCCTGAGAGTTGAGGATGTCAGTCTCGACCTTGAAATCTGCTGGGTCGATGGCAAGTCCGGCCCGCGTCAGGCCCCTTTCACCATGACCACCACCCGAGCCGTCGATAGGTACCTCAGATTGAGGAACCGACACAGGAACGGTCACCGGTCCGCTCTTTGGTTGTCTGACCGTGGCCGAGGTTCCGAGTTGACCAAATCCGGAGTCGGCAGGATGCTGGCCAGGAGATCTGAGATCGCCGGGATTCCCCGGATCAATCCCCACATGTTCAGACACAGTTGCGCGGACCGACTCTTGTCGGCTGGGTTGAGTGAGGGGAGCCTCATGGAGATCATGGGCTGGAGTGACCGCACCATGCTCGATCGATACGGCCGAAGCGCCCGAGGCCGGAGAGCCTTCGATGATTACAGGCGACTGATCGGCTGATCGGTCTGTCCCGCGCAATCTCACATCTTTCCAGGCAATCCCATTTCCTTCGCCAAGAAAGTCCATGAATGGGGCTATATGCATTCCCATAGTCTGCATTGGTCCTTCTGGCCATGGCATCATCCCTTTTGGAATCTGGGTCTATGAATGGCAGTGGTGCTGGAAGGAGTGACCCCCTCGATCTCGATGTTGTTGCCATGACGGTCACGATGACGGAAGCAATGCATCCCCGACTTTCCGAAGATCAACGCACAATCCGAACACGGTCTCACCGTCTTGCTTCTTACGAGCCTCCCTTTGCTAGATCCCTGCCGAGTCTTCTCTACCTCACGAGCATCCTGATCAGCCATGAAGCTGTCCAGGCCACCACAGACATTCTGGGCGAAGGTGACAATCCCTCTCTGTCCATAGAGGACCCGATCTGGGTTGGCCAAGTCAGCCAGGATTTTCGGAAGTTTCTCGTCGTAGGTCTTGGTCATCGGCTCAAAGGCTTCGATGATTGCCATGAGCTTCTCATCGGACCAGACCTCCGACTTACCTCCGACCGCTGACACCTCGGGTTCTGGATGGAGCGAAGCTACTACAACGTCATCGTTCGTTTTGACGTTCGTAGTATGAAGAGATTCTGATATAGGAAGAAGGGACTCCTGGTCCCCACCCCTGGGGATCTCAATCCCCACCCCCTTGGGTCTCCCCTTCCCCACTTGGGGCTTCTGGTCCCTACCCCAAAGGTCCATCACAAAGGGCATGATCTCATAGCGACGGGTCTGGTCTCCCTGGGAAGCATTGGGAGCGCCGTGGTCTTTGATCAGACCCTTCTTAACACCCCTGCGGACGACCTTCTTGACCACCTCACGATCGAGATGGGACTTCTTGGCTAGGTAGGTCTGGCCCCGTTCATAGATCTCTGGCCTGACGGTCTCATCGGGATGTTTGTGGACCATCTGGCTGATGACGAGGGCCAGTGCGGTATCTCCATCGCATACATCGATCAGGGATCCAGGGTAACCAATTCTGCCTTGGTAAGACATAACATTTCCTTCAATGAAAATGCCGTCTCACCGGCAACCATCTATGATTGCCATCAGCATCAAACGTGCCAACAACATTAACCCCGCCTACTGGCTTCGGTCAAGAGGCGGGGCGTTGTTACTGGGCTTGATTCTCAGGAAGGTCCGGTCTTCCTTGGCAATGACCATCAGATTTGAGCGATGACGGTGATGATCGTGGCGGAGACACCGATCAAGGTCGCATGAATGTAGCCCCGGGCCTTCTGCTTCTAAAGGGCAGTCACACTCCCCCGCAAGTCGGTCTGCGGAGAGTGGTTTACGCCAGATCGATCAGACCTGCGCTTACGGGTTTGAAACCGCACGCGTCGATGTAGAACTTCTTCAGGTGATCGTCGAAATCGACGTGGAGCCACTCGCAGCCAGCTGCTTTCGCATGGTCCCTGGCATCTTCGATCAGTCTGGTTCCGATGCCGGAGTGTCGGGCACGCTCGGCCACCATGGTGTCTTGGATCCAGGCGTGGACGAGGCCGTCCCAGAGGACGTTGACGAATCCCACTAGCTCGTCTCCCTCACGGGCCACGACCCAACCTAGGCTGTGATCGTGGACGAGCTGCTCCCAGTTCCAGTCCGCCGGGTCGTAGACCCGATGCTCGAATGCGTCAGCGTGGAGCCTGTTGACCTCCCCGTTCGAGAAGCTTCCTCGCCATTGGTACGTCATCTCCATCACTGCGATGATAAGCATTGCGTATCCACGGAAACGGGCGATTTTCGTCGGTAGCTGCTTCAAATGCCGGCAGGTACGCCCCGAATCCGGTTGAGATTCCTTACAGAGCCACCGAGGTCTCGCCGTTGAGTGGGGACCGTGGCGACGACACCGATCGGTCTGCACGAGCGGCACTTACCCCCGACAACCTCGGCTTGGCCAATGGCTCATTCAACAGATCAGGTCACTCGCCATCCGCCCTCGTCCTAGTCTGTTGTTGTGAAGGTTAGAAATACCACTGCAGGATCACTGGCCATGCTCCTCATCGCTTTGACAGCTTGTGGTGGCGAGGTCGCTGCCACAACGACGGCATCACCTAAGCCGACAACTACCACGGCCACGACGATCGGGCTGACTGGCACCGTCGATCTTCCGATCGGAGGTTTTGACGGTGATCGGGAAACCTTATGTTGGGGCCAGGGAGGTTATGAGGACCTTACAGAAGGTGCCAATGTCGTAGCACTGGATGGAGATGGGAACACTCTTGGCGTGGGCGACTTGGGCCGCGGCGAGTACCACATCCCACCTGATGGTGAGTGGTCCGATACGACGTGCCGCTTCATCTTCGAAGTGGACCTGATCGGTGAAGCTCCCTTCTATACAGTGGAGGTAGCTGGCCGTGAAGCACCGACGTTCACGCACGCCGACCTTGAGGCTGACGGCTGGCACATCGAGCTAAGCCTCGGCTGACCAGATTGCTTGACGGGCTAAGAGCGGTCGCCAGAGTTGTTTTCGAAACTTAGGTCCGGGCCAAGCGACCAGGGAATCACCTGCGACGATCGGCCCAATCGATAGCGGTCAACCGCGATAGCCCCGGTATGCAATCGTGCTCTGAGAGCAGAGGTGAACGATCGCTTTTTCGAACGGACAGTTCACCGGACCGAGAGTAGCCCGAACAACTGTTCGGATCTAGCATCGCGACAGGACCGTGAGGTCTTCTATATGGGGTAATCGCCCCCCAAGGGGGCGTTCCATATCACCAGTTCTTAGCGATTTCGCCCACATCCGAGATCGCAACTGATCGGCACACATCGCCCGGGCACGGGTTCGAAGATTAAAAAATGAATCAAATCAAGGCTCAAACCTGGTTGCCAGGAGGGCGCACCGAACTCGATCTGCAATGTCGTGTTGCTGGACATCGCTGCGCCAGAGCGTCATCCGTTGGACGACAGTCTTGCCCCAAGGCTTACGCCGACTCGGTGGGACAGATGTGACCGTTGTCGCGGAGGTTGGGCGAGATTCACTCCGCGTCCCTTGCGATGACTCTGGCTACGGATTGGGGATGCCATCGACCACCACGTTTAGCAACGAAGCCGTCACTATTCAGCTGCTCGGCGATACGCCTGAAACTCAAACCTGCCTCTCGCATTTCCATCATTAGCTGAATCACGTTTTGCTCGGTCGGGAAGGTATTCAGCCGTCCACCCTCAGCCCGGTAGCCGAATGGAGGCGCACCGTGCGCGTAGCCACCTGATGCTGCCTTATGTGTCCGACCCCGTCTTAGCCGACGGGCGATCATTGCAGCTTCCAGTTGTGAGACTGCGCCGAGAATATGTCTGACGAATGTGCGAACTGGATCATCGGGATCATCACGCACCACCTCACCAGTGTCAACGCTGAAAACACGCCCTTCAGATGTCCAGACTTGCTGAAGAGCGGCTTCTTGAACCGTAAGGGAGCGCGCTAACCGATCGAGGGAAGCTACGGCGATACCATCAGCACCATTGAACTTGATAGCCATGAGGGCATCCTCCAGCCCCTCGCGGCTTTCCGAGGATCCGGATACACCCTCGTCTCGATACCAGCGGACAATTCGGTGGTTATGTCTCCTGGCCCACCCGCGAATCGTCTCCTCTTGGATCTCCAGTCCTTGGCCATCATCGACCTGACTCGCAGTCGAAACCCTCAAATAGCCGACAAGCTTCAATCAACCCCTACCTCTCTACCTGGGGTGTAACAGTAACTGAAGATATTGATACGCCAAGGAGGTTCTCCGGGAGAAGCTTCACAGCTTGAGTGACCTGAAGAAGACCCTTACTCTCCGCCCACGGACATTCCGATAAGGACCTTTTCGCACGGCCCTTGCCCTTCGATCATCGAAACTCCCGCGGAACCGCGAGGTAATTAGACCCAGGGCGGGCTTCACGATCGACCCCATGTTCTGAGCAGTCGGGGGGGAATGAGAGGATTTTTTTTCTGGCTCTGACCTGGGGTTTATAAGAATTCTTCGAGTGACAACCAGCCTCACTTCCTGTACACGTGTCTCATGGCAATGAGAACTATCAGAACAGGAGTATTCGATGAGGGAGGTCGAAGTGGCGGGAGCCACAGATGAGAGGCTGGATGTCAATGAGATGTCGGAGGCCGAATTAGAGGTCTACGAGAATCGGGTCCGAAGGATGGCCGACCGTCAGGGTCTCCAGCTACAGAAGTCGAGACGGCGCGACCCCAAAGCTCTCGGCTACGGCACCTATCGGCTGGTCGATCCCTACAACAGCGACGCGGTGATCTTGGGAGAAGCCTGGTACGGATTCGACCTCGATCAGATTGATGAGTACCTGGAGGTGGGTGATCTCGATGAGTGAGGTCATCCTCCCCCGTCGTGGCCGTGGTGCGTTATCGGCTGCCAAGCAGGATGAGCATGACGAGGCAATGCGCCAGTTCGCTAGGGACATTCGGGAAATCGCATCGAGAACCGATTTCTCGATGTCGGCTCGGGGATGGGGCTACTACCTGGAAGGGCTGGGGAGCATCGACAAGGGCGACATCAACTTGGTGGAGAGGACGATCAACAACTGCCGGAAGGATGGAACCCTCCCGATGGACATCACCGCGCCTGACTCCAAGCGGGAGTGGTCCAACGTCGGGTGGGTCGATGGTGACATCGAGTCCGAGGCCGAGAGCATCATCGGCTACGTGGAAAACGCCCACATGTCGTACAAGCCGTTCTCGTTCTGGGATGACAAGGACACCTACGTCCAGATGGCGGTGGAGAAGACTGACCTCAAGAGCCTATTTACAAAGGTGTGTAGTCGCTATCACATTCCGATTGCCAACGTCTCAGGTTGGGCAGACCTGAACGTCAGGGCCGAAATGATGGAGCGGTTCGCTGAGAAAGAGCGTGAGGGCAAGAAGGTGGTCCTCCTCTACTTCGGTGACTTCGATCCGGGAGGTCTCCGAATCTCCGACCACTTGAAATCGAACATGATGGACTTGGCTGGTGCTGTCGGCTGGGAGCCGACCAGTCTCTACGTTGATCGCTTCGGACTCGATGTGACCTACATCGAGAACCCTGAGCATCCCCTGGTGTGGATCGAGAACCTGATCACCGGATCGGGGAAGAACCTAGCCAGCACCTCTCACCCACAGCACAAGGAGGAGTGGGTCCAGGACTACCTGGCCAACTACGGAGCGCGCAAGGTGGAGGCGAATGCGCTCCTCGCTGATCCTGAGGCCGGTCGGGAACTGTGCAGGCAAGCCATTCTGCAATACCTCCCCGGTGACGCTCCAGAGCGGTATCGAGAAGCCCTGGCTCCGGTCCGTGAGGAACTTCGAGTGAGGATTGTCGAAGCTCTAAGAGAGAGAGGTCATTGATACGAAAGCTGAATTGATTGTCGAGGTGAAGGGAGTATGACCCCGTGATGGGGAGCGTGGTGGATGACATGGCTGGTATCTGCTACCTCCGTCCTTCCAGGTGTGTGACCACATGCTCTTGCTCCAGGCTGCGTCGATTGGGGTCAGCACCATGCTCACCTGATCGAGGGGGGCCAGTGATGTGGTAGTCGGTGTGGCCCAGTGAGGATGGCCATGACGCTCCATGCGCGGAGGATTGTCGAGGCCGTGGAGGAACCTTCGTTACGATCCCACCGTGGATGGAAACACGACGACAACGACGACTCCCGTTAAATCCGCTACCGATGTTCTGGACACTCTTCGCCTGCGGGCGACTAGCTCTCGTGACCTCGGGGATCGCTTCGAGCGATTGATCCTGTCGGCTTTCAGGACTGACCGCACCTACCGGGAGCGGTTCACGGATGTGTGGCTGTGGATGGACTGGGCGGACCGGGTGGGTGAACCGGACACCGGTATCGACTTGGTGGCGAAGACTGTTGACGGTGGCCTTGTAGCGATTCAGTGCAAGTTCTATCACCCGGAACACACGTTGGTGAAGGCGGACATCGACTCATTCTTCACCGCGTCGGGACGAGAGCCGTTTTCTGAGCGGATCATCGTGTCCACCACAGATCGCTGGTCGAGGCACGCTGAGAAGGCTTTGGAGCGCCAGCAGATTCCGGTGGTGCGAATCGGTATCGACGACCTGGATGCGATGTCGGTCGATTGGTCTCAGTTCGATCCTGACAGAGTCACCGACCTTGTCGAGACACCTCGCAAGCAACTTCGGCCTCATCAGGTGGTCGCGGCCGAGAAGGTGCGGGCCGGGTTCGGCGAAACCGACCGCGGGCAAATGATCATGGCATGCGGCACAGGCAAGACTCTGACGGCTCTGCGCATCGCCGAGGATCACGTGGGCGCTGGCGGAACAGTGCTGTTCCTTGCCCCGTCGATCGCTCTCGTCTCACAGGCTCTCAAAGGGTGGACCGTTGAGTGTGAGACTCCGATCAGGCCCTTCGCAGTCTGCTCAGACGCTACAGCAGGACAGCAGATCAAAGGGGACAACGCGGCTCCTTATGACCTGCCCATACCCCCAACGACCAATATGGAGTCACTTCGATCGGCTGGTGCTGCCGAGTCAGATCCCGAGACCATGACGGTGATCTTCTCCACCTACCAGTCAATCCAGGTTGTGGCTGATCTCCAGAAAGCCTCGGGTCTCGTGTTCGACTTGATCGTCGGGGATGAGGCCCACCGTACGGCAGGCACGTCTGATGCCAACGATGGTGCCAGTCATTTTGTCAAGGTTCACGATGATTCGGTCGTCCCCGCCCACAAGCGTCTCTACATGACGGCTACCCCGCGTGTGTACAGGGCTGCTGCCAAGATGGATGCGGCGGAGAACGATGTGATCGTCGCTTCGATGGACGATCCTGAGACCTTCGGCCCCGAGTTTTATCGTCTCGGTTTCGGGGAGGCGGTCGAGCAGGGGCTGTTGGCCGACTATCGGGTGCTGATCCTGACCGTTGAGGAGGAGTCGATCTCCCGATCTTTCCAACAGCTCTTGTCTTCCGATGGAGAGCTAAATCTGCCGGACGTAGCCAAGTTCGTCGGTTGCCTTTCAGGTTTAGCCAAGCTGCGTTCAAGGAGCGGTAAGTCGGGATTCACTGGTTCTGAGCCACCGATGCAACGGGCCGTGGCTTTCTGGTCGCGGATATCCGAATCGGCTCGTTTCGCAGAACAGTTCTCCTTGGTTGCCGATCAATTCAATCGAGAGAACGCTGTCTCCAACATCGACTACGAACCGATCAGTGTGCCGACCCGGCATGTTGATGGGACCGACAAGATTGCCTCCCGTCGGGAAGACATACGTTGGCTCAAAGAGTCACCACCTCCCGGCGAGTGCCGCGTGCTGACCAATGCCAAGTGTCTGACCGAGGGTGTTGACGTACCTGCGCTGGACGCGGTCATGTTCCTGAAACCCCGTCGGTCAAAGATCGACATTGTCCAGGCAGTTGGTCGGGTGATGCGGAAGCCACCGGGCAAGGAGATCGGTTACATCATCCTACCCATCGCCATACCCGTTGGACAGGACCCATCGTCCGCACTCGACCGCAATTCGGATTACGACGTTGTTTGGGATGTTCTCCAGGCCCTCCGGTCTCACGACGAACGATTCAACGCCTATATCAACCGTATTGCTCTCCGTTCCGAGGACTTGGGCGATGATCCGGATGCTCCGATTGAGATTCTCGATGGCAACCCGCCCGAATCTGAAATCGACGAGCCGGAAGGTGAGCCTGACACCGAAGCTCTTCAAGGCCGGCTCTTCTCTCACGAGGACTGGGTGGGGGCTATTTACACCAAGATTGTTACCAAGGTCGGCACCCGTACCTATTGGGAGGACTGGGCCGACGATGTCGTGGACATCGCCAACCGTCAGCGCGACCGCATAACCAACATCCTGGACTCTGATCGGGAGGTCGCCGCTGAGTTCGACCGTTTTGTCTCTGGTCTGCGCTCGATCCTGAACGATGGGATCACCCACCAGGACGCTATCGCCATGCTGTCCCAGCACCTCATTACCTCTCCGATCTTTGATGCGCTGTTTGGGTCAGACGTATTCGAGGCCAACAACCCCGTCGCCCAAACCATGGATCGGATGGTCCAAGTCCTGGAGGATCACCACCTGGACACAGAGACTCGCCATCTCGATGACTTCTACCGCTCGGTGCAACGTCGAGTCGAAGGCATCCCGCCGTCCGATGGGCAGGCCCGCCAGACGATCGTCAAGGACCTTTACGGGCGGTTCTTTAAGAAAGCGTTCCCTCAGGTCGCCGATTCCTTGGGCATCGTCTACACGCCTGTCGAGGTTGTCGATTTCATGATCCGCGCCACCCAGGCCGCTCTCATTGAGCACTTCGACACGTCGCTGTCGGGAAAAGGGGTTCACATCCTCGATCCCTTCACCGGAACCGGCACATTCATTGCCCGTCTCCTCCAATCCGGCTACATCGACCCAACCGACCTCGAACGGAAATATCACGACGAAATCCACGCCAACGAATTCCTCCTCCTCGCCTACTACATCGCTGCGGTCAACATCGAAACCACCTACAAGCAACTCACAGCCGACGACGAGAACGACCCCATCTACGATCCTTTCCCGGGCATTGTTCTCACAGACACCTTTGAGCTGGGGGAGAGCGGGGAAGGCACTGGAGTGCTCGATGTCTTCCCCGTCAACAACCAGCGGGCTGAGCGGCAGAGGAATCTCGATCTCCGAGTCATCATCGGCAACCCGCCCTACTCGTCTGGTCAGGACTCCCAGAACGACAATGCTCCCAATCGGGGCTATCCCACCCTTGACGCTTCGATCACCTCCTCATACGCCGCACGCTCTACGGCCAAGCTCAAGAACAGCCTGTACGACTCCTATATCCGAGCTATCCGCTGGGCATCGGACCGCATCCTGGCCTCTGAACACGGCGGAATTGTGAGCTATGTCACCAACGGCGGATACATCGACGGCAACACGGCCGACGGACTTCGGCTCACGCTCGCCGAGGAGTTCCACCACATCTACATCTACAACCTCCGAGGCAATCAGCGAACCGCCGGTGAACGCTCCCGAGAAGAGGGTGGAAAAGTCTTCGGGGCGGGAAGCCGTGCAACCGTCGCCATCATGCTCCTGATCAAGGACTCGGGGGAAGTCCCGGCTGGGGGTGCCAAGCTCTATTACCGCGATATTGGTGACTACCTCACCCGCAACCGCAAACTTGAAATCCTCACTAGTGAACTGACTGAGACCCCAATCCACCTCGATGAGATTGTGTGGCACCGAATCGAACCTAATGAGCACGGAGACTGGGTCAACCAGCGGTCTGACTCCTTCACTGAACACCCGATTGTCCATTCTGACCATGAACCTGCCATCTTCGAGGTGCTCACCAACGGTCTCAAGACCAACCGCGATGCCTGGAACTGGAACTCCAGTCGCCCGAGACTCGAAGCCAATACTGCGAAGTGGATTTCGCATTACAACGAACAAGTCGAGAAGTTTTCCCGAGCCAATCCAGACCCGAAAGGCACAGTGGCAGCGCGCGCCAGGCAGGCGAGGGAAGTCGTAGATCGCGACCCGCTCAGGTTGAGTTGGGATGCGGCAGACTTCAACCGTCTAGTGCAGGGGACGAACTATAGCCTTGACGACGCGAGCTTCATGGTGGGGGCTTACCGCCCATTTCACCGAAGACATGTCAACGCGGGGCCTAGTCTCAACAACAGGACATACCAGTTGCCGAGGATCTACCCAGACGACGACACCAGGCAGCTAAGTATCGGAGTATCTATTCGCGACACTCGGAGTCCGTTCTCCGCATTGGCCGTAAGCACAATCGCTGATCTGCATCTGTGGTCCGGAGACACAGCCCTGCTTCCGATGTATACCTACGACTTGCCGGGGGCGGATACACCTCAGGGGTCGCTTCTGGAACACGAAGAACCATCCCGTCGCCACAACATCACCGATTACGCTCTGGACCTCTACCGGACTCTCGACTCCGGCATCTCGAAGGATGACATCTTCTTTTACGTATACGGCATTCTCCACTCACCTGACTACCGGGAGGCATACGTTGCCGACTTAAAGAAGACGCTTCCGCGCATTCCTCAAGTTGAGTCCGCCGACGAATTCTGGACTTTCGCCGGGGCGGGAAGAGAACTGGCTCGGCTCCACACCGAGTTCGAGGAGATCGATCCTTGGGGCGACCTCGAAGTCCAGGTAGCTGAGGGACTCGACACCTCTCTGGAGGACCTCTATTGCGTCACCAAAATGCGCTACTGCAACGATGAGAAGACGGCGATCACATATAACGAAAACATCACGATCTCGAACATCCCAGAACGCGTCCACGAGTACATGCTCGGTTCCCGCTCCGCCCTCGACTGGGTGTTGGAGACCAACCGAATCCGCAAAGACAAGAAGTCCGGCATCGTCAACGACCCCAACGACTGGGCGATCGAACATAGCAACCCGAAGTACATCTTCGATCTGGTGGGCCAAGTGGTCAGTGTCTCGATCCGGACCCTCGACATTATCGACACCCTCCCACGGCTCAATCTCTAGCCTTCGACCCGCCTTTCGGCGACATCTTGCTCATTCTCATCATTTGTCTCCCTTCTCGATGATCGGCGATAACGTCGATCGTCACCGCATTGAATTTCAGATGCGAACATCGACGGCACCCCAGCGCCCGGCATTTGCCCGCCGGTCGATGAAATGTGACCGGGTGTCCACACGATGTACATCTCACAGAAAAGAGCGCCAGTTGCCAGCCGGTACAAAAACATGATTCAGCCTTGCACCTCTTGCGACGGTCGTCTCGATGTCGGTCCCTCTCATGTCTGCACACGGAACAGAACGGAACGAGGAGGGAAGTCGAAAGTGCCATGCCGTATCTTCTTGGCAACGAACCACGATTTCCGAAAACTCTATGAATTCTGATTGTGGGCCTCCATGAACTAAGGAATCGATATACCTTTCTGGCTACGTTCAGCATTATTTTCTCCTCGCTGATCGACTGGGAGAGTGGGACGGGAAGTCCACGGCATCCGAGGGCTTCTCGGCATTTGCGAGATCATCGAGAAACACTTCTATATCGCGTACCCGAATCCGACGGCTACCCAAGATCCTCACCGACGGGAGACGGCCGGAATTTAGAATCCGATTGACGCTCGACCGGCTCAAGCTCAAGATCGCTGCAGTCTCCGCAATTGATATCAGCCTTAGTCGGTCAGTGTCGCGACCGGATCGAACGCTCTTGGCTAGCAGGCCGTCGGTTGCTCGTACGGCTTGCCCGATCAGATCTGGCATTTGTCTATTCATGGTGTGCCTCCTTCCGAGGTGTGTAACTCCCTTATTCACTCCTTAGCTAGGAGATAGGTGCGGTAAGACAGCATCAGGGTGGAACACGGGGGCCACGATCTGACACGGTTGGGGGACCGTGATACGGGTGGAGTTTCTGACTACCGGTAAGGGCGTGTTTTAGCCCCGTTCGCTCGCAAGAATTCTCCAAAGGAGGGAGTACTTAAGGGGTAGTACCCCGTCGCCACTGCCAAGATGGGTTGAGCCGATGGTCTCTCCAGCAAGGGGCATCTCTCAACATCACCGAGTATCGAGGACTAGAGGAGCGAAAACCCCCAGCCGACCGATTCCTAAACGAGATGTTTGGACTTGACCTTCTGGGGGTTCTCATGTCGAAGCGGGTCTCGTGTGAATGTGACACCACTCAGACGAAGTTGGAGACTAGCAAGAACTTCGGAGGCCGTGCGGCCAGTCATTGCTTCTAGCGAGTGCGTCGAACACAACGGGAAATCAGACCACTCCCCCACAGTCATGCCCGCGAGGAGCCACTGCTCCTGCGATGTGGCTGACCGTCCCGCACGCCACTTCCGAATGAACTGCCACCACTCCTCTCCCGACCGTCAGATTCGGTATTTCGACTTACGCCTGTAGAGCGACCGGTTGACCGGCTGATCCCACACTCGGTACCCGTACGGCTTCTTGCCGAGTTCCGACTTCCAGTTCGGCAGCCACCGGGTGACGACCTGGTGTTGTTGGTCTAGACCTTCGAGGTCTTTAGTGAACACGATGACCTCGACACCGTGATTAGCAAGGACACCTGTTCGTAGCCACCGGCCCCTGAAGTCGGAGTCCACGGTCACCAGCACAATCTGACCGTCCGCACATCGCTCGGCTATGAGTTCGTCTGGTGCCCGGTTCTGACCCGGTGTGGAGGTGGTGTATTCGGGGCAGAGTTGGGTGACGTGGGTTACTGGCTGCTCGACGGTGTCGAGCGCCATGGCCACCTTGTAGCTCAACTGCGCGTCGAGACAGAAGCGGCGGTCGTACCTAGGTGACGGCGAGGTAGTCCCTCACGCCCAGCACCTGGTTGATGGTGAGGCCGTACCAATCGGCCACCTGCTCGGGGTCCCCAACCTTCAGGTTGGCTCCGATAGTCCTGACCGGGACTCGGCTACCTGCTACCACTGGAGTTCCGAATTGGACATCAGGGTCGAGCGAAATCCAGGGGGCCGGGGTCCAGGAGGTTGCCGCGCCGGACTGTTCCTCAAACTCGACCTCAATGGCAAAGGTCGTGACGCTGTCGGACCAGACGTAGTGGTCCTGTCGGCGACCGACGATCTCCAACAACTTGCTGTCGGCCTCACCCGCTTCCTTTGCCCAGATCGTGGCCCCGTCGGTGAAGAAAACTTCGTAGGCCATCGGTCGCACCCGGTCAGAGTATTCGTGGCGAAGGCGCTCCTCGAACCACCGGACCCGTTGAAGGCTGACCCCGAGCGCCCTGAACCGGCGCACCATTTCGAGACTGATGAGGTCGTGGAAGGACAGCACACCACGGTCGAGCGCCTCCATGCTCGGTGGGGTGAGGCCAGTCCGAATCCAATAGTTGACCTGTCGGGAAGTAACCGCGTCGGGTCCTCTACCGAGGATCGTGGCAGCTTCGCTGAAGGTGTAGACACCCACACCTAGATCGGGTTCGCCAGGGATCGCCACTCGTCTCCTTCCAAGATGACATCCCCAGGCTACAGGGGGGATCCGACAGATCAATGGTCCTTTGTGCCTTGGGGTTACGACCCACGCAATCTACGACCGGGGATCACTCACACATGCGCCCGATTCATCGACGGCGAACCAACAAAACAAGGTGCGTTCCACCTGAACCACTCGGAACAGATCGCCGTCCTCTTCCATGACGACGTGGATTCGCCAACCTGCCGTTGCTTCGTCGATACCGCCCACCAGGTCAAATGTGAGTTCGCGACCGAGGTGCTCGCGTCGTGTGATCTGCACGACCTCCAACCCTTCAACTTCTGCGAAGAACTGAGCTACCTCAACGCCGAGATCGTCAGCTCGCTCGTTGGACATATCAGCGACCTCATCGGTAACTAACTCAGTCCTTCCGAAGAAGCCCACTTTGTCTTCAGAAATGTACCCGCCATATTGTGGGTTCCCGGACGAGTCAAGTTCGCTGGAACTGAGATGCTCCCATGGAGGCCCACCGTCCCAACTCTGGGCTATCCCTGAAGCGACCAAATCTGTGGCTTGGCGATCGACGAGTCCCGACATTCGAGTGGGAGCTGCATAGTCGTCGTCGGTTGGAAGATCCCAAAGAGTCACCTGATCGTCGAGCGAGAAACCGAACACTGCGACCAATTCACCCTCGACGAACTTGCTCGGAACCTCATCAATCGGCAAGGGTTCGGAAGCAAGGGTAGTGATCGGTTCGATCACTAGTGGAGTCCTGGTTGCGGTCGTTTCACTCGAACTTGGGGTCGTGTCACTTGCTGGGTCTGCTTCGCACCCCGCCGTAAGGATGACCAGAGCCAGAGCCACCGCCCGAATTCTGCGTCTCATAGGTAAGCAAGATAGTTCTCCATGCATCCCTGACCGTGAATGCTCGCAGAGATCGAGCAAGACGACTGACGCTTCTAGTGACTGAGTGCCCCCCTCAGCCAGCGTGCGGGAATGCCCCGAGTCACGCTGGCTCCTCGGCGAGGATCCGTTCCAGCGTGCGAAGGCCCATGCGGTGCATCGCCTCGTTGCTGTGCTGGTAGTACCAGGCCGCGCCCATCGCCTGCTCAAATGCCCACGCCTTTCCGCGTTCCCATTCGAGATCGCCACAGCCGAGCCGAACCCGTAGGAGGCGCCGGGGTTCTCTGTCCAGGAGATGCCAGGCGCCGACGAGGTCCAAGGCTGGGTCCGCCGGGCCAAGACCACCGACGTCGAGAACTCCGACGAGTCGCCCGTCGCCTACCAATACGTTTCCGGGAACGAGGTCTCCGTGTGTCATGACATCAGTGGACTCCCTCGGCAGCTTTCGGAACCGTGCCCACACCCGGCGGAGCCTGGAGACTTCGAGCAACCGCTCACTCTCGGCGAAACACGTCTCCATCCATTCGTCATGCGAGGCTAGTTCGCCACCGCGGCCTCTTCCAGAGAAGACTCGGCCACCTGTCTCGATCGACCTGACTTGCTCGATAAAGCTCGCCAGATTCTCCGCGAAGGCGACCGACCCGGCAGGGTCTTCGTGGCTTGCCGTGACGCCCGGCAACCACGTCTGCATCGACCAAGGCAGTGGGTAGCCAGCTCCAGGCTCGCCGATCCCCACCGGCTCCGGCACAGGAAACGACGTGTTGGCTAGCAACACGCGCGCTGCCTCGGCCTCGGACAACAGCCACTCACGAGTCTCTTCGACCTCCCGGCCAGGCTGAAGCGGGAACCGCGCCACGAGTTCGGTGCCGATCCGGAAGATCAAGTTCACAGTGCCCTCCGATTCAAACTCCGTAATTGACTTCGCAGCGAGGTGCGGGAACTGGTCTACGACGAGTTCCCGCACCATGCCAACCGTGACGCCGAGCTGGTTCTGATGCATGTCCACGTTGCAAGTGTCGCAGGTCAGCCTCTACCCAGTGCGAGTCACCGCTCTTATCGATGCCACACAGAGGAGGTGCGTCAGCCGACGAAGCCAGATAAAGCGACAAGGAATACCTAACTGGTGCAATAGGTCGCAGATTAGAAAATGAAGCAGATCGAGGCTCAAACTGATACCAAGTTGGCCGCAAAGTTAGAGTGATGAAAACCCCTATATCCATTGGGTTTTTGGTGGGTTGAGACCCCCCGAATTGAGACGATGTTTCCTAAACCCGGTGTCGCAGGTTCGAATCCTGCCGGGGAAACCGGCTGCCGAAGATGTTCAAGCGCCCCCTCGGCGTTTCGAATCCTTGGGTCCCGACCATCACCTATATCTGGTTTGTCTTGTGGCAAGGAGTCCGGCTTCGCCGAAGATCGCCAACTCCCCACCGGTCATAGTGGAAAGCACTTCGGCCGTCCGCAGATCCACGACTTCTATCGTGCCGCTGTAGTTGGTCCGGTACGCGATTCCATCGGCCAAAGAGAACTGGACCTGGTTTCCATTGACGTGGCCGTCGAGGATGTGTCCCGTTACTTCGCCCGTGGGCAGGTGGATGATAAACGCACCTTCATTGACGGCGCTGGAGGTGGAGAGCGAGTCGCGGACCGTCAACCCGGTCGCCACGAGGTATTCGCCTCCCGGAGCAAGATGAACTTCGGAGGCGGGGATCGACCAATGCTGGCGCATGTCGCCCGTTGCGGTATCAATGGCCACGATGCCTTGCGGTTCCCAGACGGCGGTCAGTCCTGTGTCGCTCTCGGTCTCGATGTGGCTTCGTGTGGTTCCGACATACAACGTCGCTCCGTCTGAACTGAGGCCAACACTTCGTCGAGCGCCCAGGTTCGGGCCTTTGGCTTGTGCCGGAGGCATCAGCCAGGCGAGAACCCGCCCTAGCCAAGAAGTCGGCTGTGCCCAGTCACGCGTGTTCGACTCACCAGTTGTCAGATCCACCGCCGTGAAAGCGTCTCGATCCCCGTGTACCACGTAGGCCATGTTCCTGGCCGAATCCCATCCCACTTCCGGCTGAAACCACTCCGAGATACTGATCTCACCGAAATCAACCAGATCGCCCTCGCCCACCATCACCTCGGGCAACGGATACGTCGTTGTCGTCAAGTTGACCAGGTCGAGGATCACGAGTGCGGGTGCATCTTCGTCGGTCTGCGGACCGAAGATCCCAAAGAAAGCGATTCGATCGTTGTCGAGAATCGTGCCCCTCGACCAACTCTCGAAACCGAGCGGGAAATCGTTGAAGATCAGCTCGGACGACTCCTCTCCAACCCTGAGGCGGTGTAATCGGAGGAAGGGAGCCATGCCCCCATGCAACCAGTACGCAACACCATTGTCAGCGATCGCTGCCTCGGTCGGCACGAGTACTTTGGTCTCCGAGACAACAGCTTGGTCGGCCACGTTGATCACCCGGATCATGTCGGTTTCAGGTGTGTCAATCCAAACGGTAACCACTACCCACTCCCCGTTCTGCGACGTGGTCCCATACAGCCGATCTCCGGTGGTAATCGGAGAAGCACCCCCTACCGCTTCCAAACTGAGGGGATCGACCTGGTAGAGGCCAACCCGTCCCGCAGCGAGCGGCACTGGTGCAGTCGTGCTTGTGGTGGTGGTGGATGTGGATGTGTCAGTTGTCAGAGTTGTCGAGCTGTCTGGCAGGGAACCCGCGACATCAGTGGGAGAGGCCGTCCCAACGCAGGCGGAGAGGACAAGGGAAAAAACTATGGCACCGGCCAGCCGATTCATACTGGTATTTAACTCTGAATCGTCGCCACGGGTTCCCTACATCCGACGGCGACAGGTGCTGTGAAATGCAGAAAGCCCTTCCTCCCCGCATGGCTCGTAAACGTCATACTGATAGATGAGGGCTGGCGGGTTTCGCGAGAGGATTCCCCGGGATGAGCGGTTAAGAGGAATGAGCTGGATTGTGCGACGGTGGCGTTATCTGGGAGCCGGTTGTCTGCTACTCCTTTGGATCAGCCTCTTCGGCGGAGTGGCGTGGGCGCATGAGCTTTGTTCGCCAGATCCCTGCCTGAGTCCACAGCTCGGCGAACCGGGCACCCGAGTGGAAGTCGAATTCTCGACGTGGAAGATGGTGTGGAACGCAGCGCAGAGCAGCATCCCCGTTGGCTACCCGCACCACCCCGATCTCCCTTCGATCGTTCTTGTCGAGGCGGAAGGCCGGATGCTCCGGAACGACATCGTCTTCCAGATACCGGACGTACCGCCGGGGACGTATGCGGTGGCTTTCTACGAAATGAGCGAGAACTACCAGCATTACAGATGGGACCCGTTCACAGTCACCGGGTCAGTCTCCTCGTGGCCTCAACTGGTGTTGACGGGACTTTTCGCGGCCGCTTTGACGGTGACCGCCGTTCTGGCGGTGAACCGATCCCGTCGTACGCCCACCGATGGCACACACCGATGAGCCTTCGAGACACTCGCACCGATCAACGATTCGGTAGCGACCGTCGCCCAACCCTTGAGAACCAACAGATCGACTACGCCTGGGGCTAGGTACCGGTGGCCTGGATGCCCATCGCGGCGAACACGGCCTCCGACGACCGGGGCTGATGTCCCCTATCTTGGTGATTACGACAGGCTCGAATCCGATGGCGCGACAACGATCAGGATATTGGCTTCTCCTTCCGCAAAGCCGATACGTCCTTTTGCTGATACTCGTCCTTACGATGAATGGGTGCAGCTCGTCTGACGCTAATCAGGGAAGTTGGAATCTCGACGAAGTCTCCCCCGCATTGAGCGCGGGCCAACCCACGCAAGCAGAGACTCTTCCGTCTGTTTCGTTCGATGGCTCTGAGGTCACAGGGAACTCCGGATGTAACAACTTCTCCGGCCACTTCACAACCGATGACTCCATGCTCGAATTTAGAGACGTCTTTCATGAGCTGAAGGGTTGCGACCCAGCCAGCAATGCTTTCGATGAGGTCTTCGACTCCTTTTTTGAGAGTGAGGTGAGTGTCGTCACGGAGGGAGACCGAATGATCTGGACAAATGACCTCGGCCAGATGTTCTTCATCAGGGCTTCAAATTAAGACAGCCAACGAGTGGTCCTGGGAAAACAACACTTCCGCACGAGGCGAGCCTTGGATTTCGGCGCTCCGTTCTTCCGTGGGTCTAAGTAGATCAACCCGGTTGGAGACATTAAAAAATCTCGCAGCATGAAGGATCTCTGGCGCATTTACGCAACCGGCTTTACCTACCCTTAGAGAGCATACGCAAGCCTCTGACCTGGGGTTTCGTAGCGAATGGGGGGCGATACACCGCACCGGCCTCCGGAGCCGGGTGCGCAGGTTCGAATCCTGCCGGGGGCACATACGGCGCTGACAAGGACTTCTGTCCTTCTTACTAGGAAGGAAACAGGCGGCCTCGCTTGGTCATTTGGCTCTTCTGGATGTCGACGACCAAGGGTAGGGCATCCCCGGCAACCGGACGTTCTCGGTGGTGCTTCTGGTCAATTCTGTCTCCGGGTGGCTTTAGAATGGTGATCATGCCTAGAGCAATCTGGAAAGGCGCCATCAACTTCGGGTTGGTCACCATCCCGGTAGGGATGTACAGCGCCACCGACGAGAAATCCCCCAAGTTCAAACAGCTTCGCAAGGACGACCACTCCCCAATCAAATACAAGCGGGTTGCCGAGAGTGACGGCAAAGAAGTCGAATGGGACGACATCGTGAAGGGTTACGAATTCGAAAAGGGCCGCTATGTCGTGTTTACAGACGAAGAGCTGGAAGGTGTCAACCCCGACGGCAACAAACTGGTCGACGTCATCCAGTTCGTCGACGAGGAGGAGATCGACCCCATCCTCTTCAAGAAGACCTACTACCTGGCCCCGGAAAAGACCGGAATCAAGGCCTACCAGATCCTGGAGCAGGCCCTCGCCGAGAAGGAGCGTATCGGCATTGCCAAAGTCTCGATCCGTGACAAGCAGCAGCTGGCCACCCTCCGGTCCAAAGACGGAATGATCGTGATGGAGACCATGTACTGGCCCGACGAAATACGGGCTGCTGAGTTCGAGGAGCTCGAAGCTGAAGTCGAGATCCGCAAGGAAGAAGTCGAGATGGCGGCATTGCTGATCGACAACCTCACCCGGCCCTTCGAGCGCGAAGCCTACGTCGACAAGTCACGGGAGCAGATCGAAGAGCTCGCGGCCAAGAAGGTCGCCGGCGAAGAGATAGTGGCCGTCGACTCCTCCCCCGAGCCCACCAAGGTCGTCGATCTCCTCGAAGCCCTCAAGGCGTCTGTCGAAGCCACCAAGAAGGCGGCTAGCTAGGAGTCCGTTGGATGATGCCGTGGCCCAGATTGGCGGCCAGGCGCGCCAATCGCAAGCCGAGGTTTCGCCACTCCTCGGTCCGGAATGGCGGGGCCGAGAACGCAGCGAGTGGTGATGCCTGGCCGTCAAGATGGGTGACATGCCTTGTTCAACGGGCTCCTACGGACCCTCGCTCTCCCAGGTTATTGCGGAGACGTCGGCGATTTCGACCCCCTTGTAGACCGGGGCGCGAAGGTGCATATCCGCGGTCCACTCCTTGAACTCGACGTTGACGACGATGCCTGGCTCCACCCAGTGCAACCGACCGGGATAACGGACGGAAGGTTGGAAAGTGCGGGACTCTCGCTCCAGCTCGTCGAGGGACCCCTTGATGGCCCGCAGCGTCCGGTCATCGAAACCTGACCCGACCGCCCCGATAAACCTGAGTTTCCCATCGTCCCACAACCCAAGCAGTAGCGACCCGAAAGTCGACGACCGCCCACCTTCTCCTTCGGCGTATCCGCCCACTATTGCCCGCATCCTCTGTTTCACCGAGACTTTGCGCCAGTCCGCCGAGCGACGACCCGGCATATATTTGGAGCCGGATCGCTTGGCGACGATTCCCTCGATGCCCTGTGCCTTCACCGCCTCATACAGGGCAACGCCCGACCCTTTCGTCGCCTCGGTGACCACAAGTGGGGATGGCAGAGAGAGACCGGCGAGGATCTCCTGTCGCTCCTCATAGCGAAGGCCGATCCGAACCTCGCCGCCCTGAAACAGGACATCGAAGACAACGAAGTTGACCGGCGTCCTGTCGCCGGTACCTTTGCCGCCGAACCCGGTCCGTTTCTGAATCCTGTCGAAGCTGGGCAGACCGATGTCGTCGAACGCGACGATCTCGCCGTCGAGGACCACCCCTTCAGGAATTGGCAGCCCCTTCAGTTCGGGGAACGGCTCGAGGAGGTCGATTCCCCGCCGGGAGCGGGCACGGACCCCACCGTCGTTGGAAAGCACCGCCCGGTAACCATCCCACTTGACCTCGAACCACCAGCCCGGGTCGTCGAACGGGTCGTTCCACCGCGTGGCCAGCATCGGCTCGAAGTCGGGGAGCATCAGCTGCTAGACCGTTGGCTCAACCAGAGGCCAGTTCTTCCCGGACCAGCCTGTTGACCAGGCCCCCGTCGAGGTCGTCACCGTGCTCCTTCATCAACGCCCCGATGACCCGACCCGCTGCCTTTTCGTCACCGGCGACACCAAGCGAAGAGATGGTGTCGCGGACGAGGGCCCTGGTTGCGTCTTCATCGAGTTTCTGGGGCAGCCAGCGACTCAGGTACTCCACTTCGTAGCCCAGTTTCTCGGCCATCGCCTGGCCGCGCTCACCGAAACCTTCGTACTCCTCTTTCGACTTCTTCATCTTCTTGACATAGCTCGAAATGACCTGCTCGTAGAAGGCATCGTCAGGCTCACCCTTGAAATCTGGCTCACTGACGGCGACGGACACCTCGCTTTGCACCTGGCGCACGACATCGCGGCGCCTCGCATCCTTGGCCAACATCGCTTCTTTGAGCTCGGCAGCCAGTTGTTCCTTGATTGTCATGTGAGACTCCTCAGAAGATCGATGGTGTTCGGCGGGTCATCGGTAATGATGCCCCAGACACCCTTCGACACCAACTCACCCAGAAAACCCCGATCGGCTTCGACCTGGCGGGGCGACCATACGACAACGTCGAGCTCTTCGGGTAACGGTTCGGCGCGCGCCAAAACCAGGTCTGCGTCTGGCATCAAGTAGCCGTGGCCACCTTCCCGACAATGTTGGATCGCGTCGTCGATATCTCCCAGGATGCCGACATTGAGACCGGTGGAAGTCTCGGGAAAAGTCGCTCTCACCGAATCGATGGTCGCCCAGTTGAACGAGATCAAGATGTCGGCTGGCCGCGACATCGCCGCAGCCTCGAGGCCGAGCCTGTGATCCGGCTCGTAGCCGCTCTGACCTGGAGCGTTCTTGATCTCGATGAGAACAGGAGTTTCGGGCAGAGCTGCAAGCGCCTCATCGAGAAGACACGGTTTTGCTCCACCACCCAGCTCGACTTCGGAAAGAACACTCCATGGTGTGGTCGCCACTTCGAAACCCCCGATACCGGGATCGTGGGCAAGGACCAGCTTGCCGTCGGCCGACCGGCGCACATCCAATTCCACCGCGTCACAGACCGCAGCGGCGGCGATGATTCCCGGCAGCGAATTGTCTGCGTGGCGGCCCCGCCACCCACGGTGGCCGATAACGTTGGTTTGTCTGCTCACGGAATAATTTTCCTAGAAACTCGTTTACAAAAAGGGATCACACCACTAAATTCAATCGTGACTCCCCTCGCACCGCGCCTTTTTGGTGGGAATGCTTGTGAAAAAGATCACAATCCCAAGGATATTTTGTGCTTACAACCCAGATAACAACTGACTGGCGAGACCTTGCCTCTTGCCGGGACTCCGAGCCGAACCTCTTCTTCCCTGTCGGAACCACAGGTCCTGCAGTGGAGCAGATCGATGCCGCGATCGCAATCTGTTCGACGTGCATGGTTCAGGAAGACTGTCTTCAGTACGCCCTCGAAACCAACCAGGAATCGGGTGTATGGGGAGGCTATGCCGAAGACGACCGCCGACGCCTCCGCAAGCGGTGGCTGGCTGACCGGCGGAGACGATCCGCCTGAAACGCAGGTTCTGAACTGAGACCCTCCAGCCGGAGGGTCTCAGTTTTTCCGATCATCGATTACCTGGGGCGAAGCCAACTGCCACGTCGGCGTTCTCTGACTCGACTTCCACGAATGCGATGCGCTCGGCAGGAATCCCGAACTCTCGACCTTTGGTGTCTGTCGTCCAGAACACCTCTCCGGCCTCGACCGTCGCTTTCATTGTCTCCTTGAAGGCTGGCAGGTCGTCGACTTCGAGTTCGACCACCTTGCTCGACTCGGCCACTGCGATACGAACTTTCATCTGGTTCCAAATCCTCTCGATTAGACGCTGATCGTAACCCCCTTCACACCGTTCGCCGGAAGCCTTACGTTTGAGCCATGAGCCGACCCTTTGTAATGGCCCTGATCACGGCGGCAATGTTCGCCATCATGACCCTGGCGCTAGCCGAGCCAGCCGCCAACGGCGGTTACGTCCCGATCGAGATACGTGGTGCCTCATCGACAACAGTGGTGGTGGTCAGTGGCGATCACATCTGGAAGATCTCAAAGGAGAGCCTTGGGGGAAAGCTGGATCGCGAGCCCCGGAATGAGGAAGTCCACCCCTACTGGCTGGAGACCATCGAGATCAATCTCGATTCGCTCCGCTCCGGAGACCCGAACCTGATCTACCCCGGTGAGGAGCTGGTGCTGCCCGCTGGCAGCGGTTAGCGATTGGCCGTGAGCTTGGCGACCTTGCCGTCGTGGGTCACTGCAAAGAGCTCCCCGTCGCCGCGCAGTCCGAACGAGTTGATCTGACCGATCGTGCCGACTTCGGCAGTCCAGTCTCTCTCATCGGTGACCTGGCCATCGACAAATCGGAACGACTTGATCCATTGGGTACACCAGTCGCTGTAGAAGTAGGTCCCGTGCAATTCGGGGATCTCACTCCCGCGATAGACATAGCCACCGGTCACCGAACAACCCTGGTCCTCCTCTGACCCGTGCAGGTAGGTGATCGCCGGCGCGGTATAGAGGGAGAGGTCACAGTCCTGAACATGGAAGCACCGCGTGCCCTCGACATCGGACCAACCGAAGTTGTATCCACCACCGCTGAGGGGCACGACGTTGATCTCCTCCTGGTCAGCATGGCCGACATCAGCGATGTAGACCAGGCCGTCCACCGCGTCGATGCTGAACCGCCACGGGTTGCGCAAACCGTATGCCCACACCTCGGGGGCGCCGCCGCCGCCGACAAAAGGATTATCCGGTGGTATTCCGTAGGGGTCACCGCTGTCCACGTCGAGACGCGAGATCGCCGCATACATGGTGTTTGGATCCTGTCCCTGCGCACGTGAAGCGGCTCCGTCACCCTGCGCCGAGTACAGGTACCCGTCAGGACCAAAGGCCAACGCCCCCGCGTAATGCCGGATATCTGTGTGACCTTCCGGCTGAGGAAGGTTGAACAGCACCCGTTCGGAGTCCGGATCGGCGCGATTCGGATTGGTTGGCGACACGGTGAATTCCGAGAGCTGGCGGTTTCCTCCGGGGGTGGTGAAGTAGACGAAGAACCTGCCGTTGGTGGCATAGTCGGGGTGGAAAGCCAGACCGAGCAGCCCCTGCTCGATTCCGTTGGCAAGGACCCGGTCGTCGATGGCGAGGAAGGCAGGGTCGACCATCTCGAAGTTCTCATCGAGGATCCGGATCACCCCGACCCGTTGCACCACGAAGAGGCGGTTGTCTCCTGGCGGAGAGGTGATGACCACTGGCTGTTGGAAACCTTCGAACACAACGTCGAGGCTCAAACTTGCCAGCTCGGGCAGGTTGGCCCCGGTCGTGGTCGTTTCTCCCGGGACGGCGGGGACCGTTGACCCGTCTCCGGTGGTCTCAGAACCTTCAGGGGCAGTGGTCGTCGTTTCCCCGGCCACCGGCTGGGTGGTGGGGTTGGAACCTTCCTGGCCCTCCCCGCGAAGAAAGAAGAAGACGATGAGGAAAACGAGCACCAGGCCGATGACGAGACCCCGGAGTCGGGATTCGGCCGGGGACAGGGGTTCTCTGTGTCGTGCGCTCACTCAAGCGGAGTGTAGGAAACGGAGCGGCAAAAGAGAACCTTCGTCATGATCTGTCGCGTCCTAAGCGTGCGGGGGCGCCGGCAGGTTATACGTTGTCGCCGAGGAAGATCTCCGACACGGAAGACTCCATGAAGATTGCCTGCAGCGCTTCGGCGACAATCGGAGCTATCGAGAGAACCTTCACCTTGTCGAGGGACCTCACATCGTCGCTCACCGGGAGGGTGTTGGTGATGATCATCTCCTCGATGGGAGCGTTCTTGATGCGGTCGATGGCGGGTTCGGAGAGGATTGCATGGGTCGCAGCGATACGGACGGTCAGGGCCCCGTAGTCGCGCATCATCTCGGCGGCGTTGCACACGGTGCCCGCAGTGTCGATCATGTCGTCGACGATCACCACATGTTTGTCCTTGACCCGTCCTGCCATAGAGAGAGCGTGGGAAACGTTGTGCTCGCTGGGGTCACGCCGTTTGTAGATGAACGCAACAGAGGCATCACCGAGTCGGCGGGCGTATCGCTCAGCGCGCTTGACGCCGCCCGCGTCAGGTGACAAGACAGCAACGCGGCCACTGATCTGGCTGGCAACGTAGTCGGCGATCATCGGGATCGCAGTGAGGTGGTCGAATGGCTTCTGGATGAAACCCTGGAGCTGGCCGGTATGGAGGTCGACGGAAACAAGGCGGTCGGCACCGGCGGTCATGAACAGGTCGCCGACCAAACGTGCTGTGATCGGCTCGCGGGGAAGGACTTTCTTGTCCTGGCGGGAATATCCATAGAACGGCATAACCGCCGTGATCCGGCGCGCAGAGGCACGACGCAGGGCGTCGATGGTGATCAACTGCTCCATGATGTGCTCGTTGACCGGGTGACAGTGGCTCTGGATCAGGAAGCAGTCCGCTCCGCGCACCGACTCCACCGGCCGGGCGTACAACTCACCGTTGGAGAACTTCGACAGTTCGAGTTGGCCGAGAGGGAGGCCGAGCATTTCGGCGACTTCTTCTCCGAGGGGAACGTTGGCACTCCCCGAGAACAGCAGCATCCGATTCCGGGAGACGATATCCACTATTAATGCTCCTCGGTCTTCTTCGCCGCCTGGCGCTCTGCGCGTCTCCGGGCGTAGCCTTCGATGTTCTTCTGCTCGCTCCGCTCGACTGCCAGCGCGTCGGCATCGACGTCTCTGGTGATCGCCGACCCGGCCCCGGTGATTGCCCGGTCACCGATGGTCAACGGGGCCACCAGCATGGTGTCAGACCCGATGAACACATCTTCACCGATGGTGGTGGCATGCTTCTCGTAACCGTCGTAGTTACAGGTGACGGTTCCGGCACCGATGTTTGTTCCCCGACCGATCGTCGCGTCACCAAGGTAAGTGAGATGGTTGGCTTTGGCACCCTCGCCGAGCGTCGAGTTCTTCGTCTCCACGAACGTCCCCAGCTTGGCCCCATTCATGAGAACAGTCCCGCTGCGGAGGGAGGCGTAGGGTCCGACCTCGCAACCCTCACCGATCACCGCACCGCGCAACACCGAGTACCAGACGATGCTCCCGGAGCCGATTTCGGCGTCGATGGCGAATACGTCCGGCCCGACACGGGCGTCTGCTCCGACAGTCGTGTTTCCCTCGAGGTGCACACCGGGATAGATGGTGGCGCCGGGTTCGATGGAGACGGAATCGTCGATGTAGGTGCGTTCCGGGTCGATGATCTTGACGCCGGCCTGGAGATGGCCGGTGTTGATCCTGTTCCGAAGCTGCTTGCGAGCGTCGGCGAGTTGGTCCTGTGAGTTAATCCCGATCACCTCTCGAGGAGCGGCCTTCACCGGCTCCAGTTTTGCACCTTTGCGGGAAAGAATCCCGATTACATCGGTTATGTATAACTCCCCTTGAGAGTTGTCGCTTGTGACCTGACCGAGAGCCTCGGTCAGGTCACCGGCGCGAAACGAGTAGATGCCAGCGTTTATCTCGTCGATTTCGAGCTGGTCCGGGGTGCAGTCTCTGTCCTCGACTATCCCAACCACAGACCCGTTCTCACGCACGATCCTCCCGTAACCGGACGGGTCATCGAACACAGATGTGACTAGCAGAGCCGAGGTCGCCGGGGGCCGGGCAACGAGCTCGGCGACGAGCTCAGGAGTGATCATGGGCATGTCGCCGTTGAGGACCACAACGGTGTCATCGGATGCGAGGTCAGGGATCTGTGTGATTCCCACGCGCGCAGCGTCACCCGTCCCCAGTTGCTTCTCCTGAATCGCAACGAGGACCCCGGAGTCGAGGTGGGGGCGGACTTCGTCGGCACCGTGACCAAGAACCACCACCATTGACTCGGGGTTCGACTTCGCCGCGGCATCGATAACCCAGCCGACCAGGGTCCTACCGGCCGCCGTATGTGCCACTTTGGGCAGGGCAGACATCATTCGCTTGCCCTGGCCGGCGGCCAGAATGATCACATGTGTTGGCAAGTGGGCCTTTCCTCGGCGATCGCTGGGGGGGCAGGACTCGAACCCACTCTTACAGGACCAAAACCTGCCGTGCTACCAGTTACACCACCCCCCACAGCGGGCTCCCGAGGATAATCGCCCAACGGCCAGAGAAGTAACCGACGAAGGAGGGCGGAGGTAGGAGGGAGAGATCCCCTCGGGCTGGGAGAGCGGTCGCGTCTGCAGCGAATCTTCAGCTCCATTGGTGGGAACGCCCCACCCTCCCCGGCTCCTCCGTTGCCGGTACTCCCTCCGTGAGCGGAGGGGGAGTTGCGGGCTCATTCCACTCGTTCTACTCCTTTGGGGCGGGCTGCTGCGCCGGTGGCGGCTCTGGTGCCGGGGACAGCAGCAGCTGCCAGCACGGCCTCCTCCTCGCTCGGGAAGAAACTGAAACAGGCCGAGCCGGAGCCAGTCATCATCACTGCGGTGTCCCAGAGGCGGGCAGTGTCGCTGACGAAGTCACCGAGGGCGGGCTCGACCTCGACGGCGGCCCGGTATAGATCGTTTCGGATTGGGTAGCTGTGGCGCAGCACCGGCGGCAGGAAACGGTCCGGCACCTCGAAGCCGACCGGCTCACCGATCTCGTCCCACCGTTTGTAAACCTCCGGGGTGGAGAGGCCGAATTCGGGGACCACTACTGCAAATGCGATCGCATCAAAGGGTGGGATGGACTCGATCAGTTCGCCATAGCCTGTCATCTCGGCCGTGCCCCCCACCAGAGGGAAGGGCACGTCGGAACCGATCTCGGGCGCCACGAGCTCCGCTTTCTCGTGTTCGGCGCCAACGATGTCACAGCCTGCGATCAGGGCGGCCGCAGCGTCAGCCGAGCCACCGCCAAGACCGGCCGCGGGCGGAATCCGCTTCTCCAGCCTGAACACCACCGGGGGGACCTCGATCTTGGTTCGTAGGCCCGTCAACGCCTTCAGCACGAGATTGTCACCTCCGTCGGGCACCTCGATGCCGACGAGTTCCAATTCGTCGGAGTCGGCCTCCTCTGCCTCGAGCACGTCACACCACTCGATCGTCTGGACCAGCGAGCGAATCGGATGAAAACCGGAATCGTCGACTCTGGAGACCAGGAGATTGAGGTTGAGCTTTGCCGGAGCCAGGTACTTCACGATGTCGATCCTGCCAGACGCAAGAAGTCGTCGGGTGAAAGGTCTTCTGCCCTCGCCGTTGGGGCGATGCCCACCGATTCGAGAACTGCGACAGTGTCGGCGAATTCGTCAGCGAGCGATCGTCGCAGCATCTTCCTCCGCTGACGGAAGGCGACGCCTGCCAGTTCGATGGCCCGCTCCGAATGGGGAGGAGCCGGAACCCGCGGCATGACCAGCACCGCAGACTCAACCCTGGGTGCCGGAAAGAAGACCTGAGGCGGAACCGTGAAATCGAGGCGAGGTTCGGTATGGATCTGGGCCACGATAGAGGGCAGCCCGTAGTCCTTGCTGCCGGGTTGGGCACAGAAGCGCGATGCCACCTCTTTCTGCACCATCACTACGAAGAGACCGGCCTGACTGACGTGGCGCATCGCGTCGAGAACCAGGGGGGTGCCGACGTTGTAGGGAAGATTCGCAACGAACTTCCAGGACCTGGCCCGGTCCAGCACTTCGCCGAGGTCGACATCCATGATGTCCTCGAATCGCAGGTCGACGTCGAGGCCGGCGGTCACCTCTTCGAGCACCGGCCGGAGGCCACCGTCGATCTCATAGGCAATGACATGGGCTCCGGTCTCGGCGAGAGCTGCAGTCAGCGTGCCGGTGCCGGCGCCCACCTCGACAACGCTGTCCCCGGGCTTGACAGCGGCGATCGTCACGATCTTTGTCGTGATATTGGCGTCTGCAAGGAAATGCTGACCGAGACGGTGGATCGGTGTGAGCCCGTGTCGTTCCAGCATGGCGGCGATCTCGCCCCTCGACTGGGGTCTCACTTTCGGAAGATCCGACGGGCGTTGGCGGAGGTGATCGCTGCGACCTCCGCTGGCGGGAGACCCCAAACGCCGGCAAGTGCCTCACCGACGAGGGCCACCCAGGCCGGCTCATTGGGCTGACCACGGTGCGGAGGAGGAGCGAGGTACGGCGTATCGGTCTCGACCATCGCCCGCTCAGGTGGCACTAGCTCGGCACCGAGCCTGATCGTCTCTCCTGTCTCGAAAGCAACCGGCCCGGCGAATGAGAAGGTGACGCCGAGCTCGAGAAATCGTCTGGTCCACTTCCGCCCACCGGTCCAACAGTGGAGGACGGCTCGATTGCCGCTGCTCGTGGACTCGAGCAGCTGATGGACATCGGCGAAGGCGTCGCGGCAATGGACGATGATCGGCAAGTCACTGGCCGCAGCCAGCTCGAGCTGGGCACGGAAGCTCTCGATCTGGTCGTCGCGCGGAGAGAGAGTCCGATAGAAGTCGAGTCCGGTCTCACCAATTGCGGCGACCGCGCCCGCCATCTCCTCGATTGCTTGGGACTGCTCGCGCCAGAGGGAGGCATCGTGTGGATGCAGTCCCGCTGTAGCCACCACCCGCCCGGGAAACTCCGCGGCGAGTCGGATCGAGTCGGCCGACGACGATGCGTCGACGCCGGGGGCCACCACCCAATCGACATCATCGGCACGCGAAAGCATCTCCTCCGGCGCACGCTCGTCGAGTTGGAGGTGGCAGTGGGTATCTACCCAGGTCACGAGACCGGCCCCGCCGCATGCAAACGTCCCCGCCAGCGTTGTAGGCTCGCCCCACAAGGAGGATTTACCCAATGGAACCTGGCATCGCCCGGAAGATCGACGACCTCGGCCGAATCGTCATACCTGCCGAGACCCGCAAGCTCTTCAACATCCGGGAGGGAGACCAGCTCTTTATCTCTGTCGAGGGCGGTTCGATCGTCATCCGCAAGATGACCGACACCTGCACGTTCTGTGGGACCGATGTCGATGTCAAGCAATTCAAGGAAAAGGGCATTTGCTCGGGTTGCCGTGCTCAACTTCGTCCCTGACTTTTGAGTAGCGCATCGTAGATCTCCCGCCGGGAGTGGCCGGAGCCACGTGCCGCCTCCCGTGCCGCGGCTGAAGCCGACTCACCGGAAGCCACCAGTGCTTTTGCTGTCACCACTGTGTCTTCGAAGCTGTCGGGCCGCTTATCAGCAGGACCGATCACCACACTGAATTCACCACGGCCAGGGGTTTCGCGCCAATGGGCGATCGCCTCTTCGAGCGATCCCTTCCAGACTTCTTCGTGGAGTTTGGTCAGTTCCCGGGTGACGACGATTTCTCGAGTAGGTCCCAGTGCCTTCTCCAGGATCTCCAGATCGGCAACCAGCCGATGTGGGCTGACGAAGAGAACGATGAGCCGCTCTTCGTCGACAAACGACTGAATACGGCGCTGGCGTTCGCCGCCCTTCCGTGGCAGAAATCCTTCGAAAACAAACCGGTCGCCGGGGAATCCGGAGAGGGCCACGGCGGTAGTAACTGCGCTCGGCCCGGGTATCACGGTGACGGCGATGCCTGCGGCATGGGCCAGTCTCACCGCCTCTGCGCCGGGATCGGACACCGACGGCGTCCCTGCGTCCGAGACGAGTGCCACCTTCTCTCCCACCCCGAGCCGCCCCAGCATCTCTCCAGTTCGCTCCGACTCATTCCCGGAGAACATCGAGCGCATCGGTACGTTTATGCCGAGATGGCTCAGAAGCTTCCCGGTGCGCCTGGTGTCTTCGGCATACACGACGTCGACGATCTCCAATGTAGATCGGAGGCGCTCGGAAATGTCTCCCAGGTTCCCGATCGGAGTTGCACAGACGTAGAGGAAGCCTTTATCCGACAAGAGCCACCTCTACCACCGAGCCGACCTCGGGCAGATCGCTGCCCGCTGGGAGCTCCACCAGATACCGTGCCCCACGGAACCACGCGAATCGGTTGGGATCGAGGGTGCGAGCTTCCACGACCCGGCCCTTTCTGTCGACAGCGATCGTCTCGATCGCGCGTGCCATGCCCATCGTGTGCACAGCCGAACGTCGGATGACCACACCGCGCGCTGCCGTGGCCATATTCACACCGCGAAAGCGCTCGAGAAACGACTCAGTCAGAACCAAACCCTCGACTGACCACGACCCTGCCCTCAAACCAACGTACTTCACGGTCCCAACATAGATCGCTGGTGATCGGCGGAACAGGGGTTCACCCCTTGAGATTGTCCCGGATGGTTTCTCCAACCGATGGAACGTCGGATGCAATAAACGTGAGCTGGTCGTTTATCACCTCGACCCAAACAAAAGCGGGGTCCGGGACCGACGACCGGGCAAATTCGAGCAAGGCCGCTTCGGCCTGATCCTGATCTGTAGCGGTATCACCCTCGTAGACGAGAACGAAGACTGCGTTGGACCCGTCGAACCAGAAGGAGTACCTGTCCCCTCCCCATCCGTCGGATGCCTCGAGGGTGGCGTTGTCCCCCAGAACCTCATTGAACAAGATACGGAATCCCAGCTCGCCCCATACCGACGACTCCCGCAGCTCGTAGCCCGGAACCTCGATCTCAGGCATCGTCACCTCCAGCGGGAGGTCGCGGCCGTAGTCATCTGGCGTGATCACCTGCTCGGTGGATCCGGGCAGGTCGACGAAACGCTGGTACGCCTCGTTCACAGTCTCCCAGCCGTCGGCCATATAGATGTGCTGGACGAAGCTAAGACCTGTGTCGTAAGGGAAGAGAAGGGAATCTTGAATGAACTGGGGGGCTGACTCGAATTGCTCGGTACCGATTTGCAGGGCTTCGGCGAAGAACTCACCCAGCTCCTGTTGGGAGAGGGTCTGCAGATAGAGGACTTCGGTGAAGCTCGCATCCCCCTCGATCAAGGCCTGGTACGCCGATGCCTCGTCGTACCGCTCTTCGTCGAACATCGCCTGATACTTCGAATGGAAGTCGAAGTTTTGGTCAGTCAATGCGTGGGTGAGCTCGTGGACCAGAGTCGCTCTCTGCACCTGGCTGAAGCCCGAGGCAGTGATCGGGACCACCATCTCCCCGGTCTCGCCGTCATAGAAGCCGGCCACCTGCTCGCCGTACAAGTCGGTGAGCAGAGTCTGCAGGTTCACCCCGCCATCGAGCAGTCCTAACAACTCGTACAGGGCTTGATCAGCGGGAAGGTTTTCGGCTTCTTCTTCGATCTGTTCCCTGACCAGTGCCTCGAGCTCGGCGTTGGTTACAACTGAGATCAGGGGTGCCTCGATGAAATTCAGCTCGCGGAGGTCCTGGGTGATGTTCACCAACTCCAATAGCTCTTCCTGAACCGATTCGGGGAGGCTATCGGTGCCGGGGAGTTCCTCGAACACGAGCCGGGCCGGAGTCGTCGTGGTCTCGTCTGGCTGCGACGTGGTTGTTGTCTCGGCCGGAATCGTCGAAGTCGATTCGGTGCCACCGTCGCTCGTGCAGGCAACGACCACCAGAGCACACGCCAGCGAAACGAAAAAAGAGCGGAACCTGACCATGGCGAGTCAGGTTACCGGTGGGCATGGCGTAACCGGATCGACGTCAGGACCCGTGTCCGCACTGCGGCAGGTCAGATGCCGTGGCCGTGGGCCCCGGTAAAGGCAGTCTTCGCTGACTCGGTATGGAATTCCGTCAGCAACTCGATATGTTCCACGGCCTTCTTCTCCAGTGCAGCGAAATCGAACCGGGCCGTATGGTCGCCGACCTCGCCCCGGCCCTGCATTGCGGACCAGAGGCACTTTCTGGCGGTGACACCGGCCATCATCGCCTCCGCCTCGAGGACCCGGCTGAGCGGCGAGTAGCCGACTAGGCGCCGGTTCAACTTCAGTCGCCCCGCCTCCGCTGCAAGCCTGGCCAGACCCCGCTTCGCCAGACCCCCGCGAACGCCAAGAGATCTCCTCACCTCATCGAGCGTGCGAACATCGGCTTCGATCTCGTCAGCCAACGTGGCGAGCTTCTCCGCCCATCCGGTGTCGGAGTTCTCGTTCGCCATCCGCCGGACAAGGGAGCGGCCCCCGGCGGCACCCGCTCGATGGTCGTCCAGGTAGGTGGACAGCATTTCAAACGCTTCGTCTGTCATAACTCCTCAACCAGGATTGCTGACCTTCGCCGACGCCTCTGCCGCAAAGCCGGACATTGGCAACTGCCCGCAGGGGCTCGCGGGCAGTTACCAATCCTCTGCACGGTTCGGGTACTGCAGTGCTGATCTATTTCGAGGTCATCTCGTCTCGGGCTTGGGCAGCGCGGGAGGCACCGATGGCCGTCTTGACCTTCTTCTGCTCTTCGGGAGGTGGGAGGACGGCGGTCATGCCGAGTGACTCCATCCACAGCTCGCGGGCCCAACCCATGGTGTGGTAGAGGTGCTCGTCTTCTTCTTCCTCGACCTGCTCGTATGCCTCGGAGAGGACCTTCTTCCGCTCACCTTTGTCTTCTTCGGCGACCTCGCCGATCAACTCCCAGTTGGCATGATCCTTCGTCTCTGCCTCCACCACACATTCGGCGGCAACGAGCTGTGCGGCCACCTTGTCACCGGACTGGAGTGCCATCTCCATCGCTTTGACGAGTGATTCACCCTTATGGCGCACAACACTCCGTCCCGGCGTCTCCGTGGACTCATCGAGCCCGAGTTGTGAAAATACATCCTTGACGATGCTGACGTGGTTCTCTGTCTCCTCGAGATACTTCTTCCACTCTTCGCGGAGGTCGGGGTTGGTAGCGCAGCGAAGGGCGGTCTTATAGATCTCTACGCCGCCGAGTTCCGTCTCCAGAGCCTGATACAACAACTCTTCTACTTGTGCGTCTTTCATCTGTGCCCTCCTGAGGCTCGATCGATTGTGACGACGAATACCCGGAAACCTCGGTCGGCAAACCGCCCTCTGCGATGTTCATTGGCCTTCCAGAATCTTTCTCCCGGCCGACTCGGCGCGCGACAGCCATGTGCCTCTTCGCGACCTCTCCCACGCATCCTCGAGCCGGCCGTCGATGTAAGCGCCAGGAATCTCGGGATGGACATAAGACGCCCGACAGACAGCCCTGGTGTTGCCCAGCGCCTCGGCTGCCGAGTCGATCGCCTCCAAGATTCGCGATTCCTGGTTGTCCTCTTCTGAAGGTGCCGCGAGCTGTTGCACCACATGGGTCGTAGCCCCCCAGGTGCGCATATCCTTCGCAGTGCACCGGAATCCTGCGGCAGTTGACAGATAGTCGTTGACGTCGTCGGAACGTATCGCGCCGATGTGCCCGTCGACTTCGTAACTGAAGAGAGTCTGGCCCCGCAACTCCTGACAGCGTGCCAGCAGAGAAGCCAGCCGCCTGCTCTTGAAAATGACCTGGTGCTCGGCGCCTCCCTTCGCTTCGAAGTCGAGCTGAACCTGTTGCCCTTTCAGTCCTAGATGCTCTTCGGTGAGGGTGGTCAAGCCGTAAGACCCGTTCTCGTCGGCGTAGCGGCGATTGCCCACTCTGATGAGGGTCAGGTCGAGGACCGCAACCGCCAGGGCCACCACCTTGTCCCGGCCGAGTCCACGCCGGCGTAAGTCGCCGTCGACCAGCTTGCGGATTCGGGCGATCTGCGCACCGAACTCCCCCATGCGTTGGAATTTGACCTCGTCGCGGATCAGGTCCCATTCAGGGTGGTAGATGTATTGCTTCCTCCCGGCGGCATCCTGACCCGTGGCCAGGATGTGCCCGAGAGGCTCCGGGGAGATCCATACCCTTTCCCACGCGGGGGGAATTGCCAGCGTTTTGATTCGCTCACGCTCTGCCTGCCCGACGGTCTTGCCGCCTGAGGTCACATAGGTGAAGCCATCCCCGCGCCTGTGCCGCCGGTACCCGGGAGCCTCGTCGGTCATATAGATAAGGCCGGCCTCGGCAGCCTGGTCTACGTAGCCGTTGACGTCCACTCGTCGTCCATCGTCGTGGAGCAGCCCGCGGTGTCGCTGATCAAGGTCGGATCGCTCGTTGTCGGTTCTGTAGTCACGGGACGGCTCAGGTACCCGAACCTCCAGACTTCAACACCTCACAACGCCCCACCCCACGCCAAAAGCCGCAACCAATTGGGTCGAGTCGCCACCTAGGTCCAGACCTTCAGTCGTGTATGAGCGATTCGTCTTTGATGCCGTCGAGGCGCTCTGTCAGCACTCCGTACTCGTCGCGCAACTCGGTGACCCTTGACACCATTTCGGTCTGTTCGGCGGCGTCTTCGCTGTCGGTGTCTTCCTCTACCTTCATCGAAAGCAACTCGGAGTCGATCTCAGCAAGCCGTTCACGGATTCGCTCAATCCGCTGGGGGACAGGTTCGTAAGTCATGCCGGTTCATTACCCCGAAGCAACCAGGCCACAAACGCCAAGGTCGGCGAATCCCGGGCAAGATCCACTTCCTCTCTTTGATGAGAGGCGTGGTTCACAATCAGAGGAATACGGTGAGGCCTGCGAATCGGAGCGGGGGGTAGTCACGGTTGGTGCGAGATCGGCACCCCAGACGCCCGCTAACAGCATTATCAAAAACATGCCGCCAACGATGACGAGGATTGCCAGCAGTCCCATCCACGGATAGGTTTCGTCTCTGTCTCTGTCTTGGGGAGCACCCCGCTATCGAATCCCATCGGTGCTCCTCCTCGGCATTCGCCGGGCGGACCAGTGTGTTCCGTCCGTCGAGCTTAGTTGGCACCGTATTTGGTATCGAGGAGAATCGTCGCAATGACCGAGCTCACTATCGAATATCGACAGGCCGACGCATCGGATTGGGATGCGATCTGGCCGATCGTCAGTTCGACCCTGAGGGCTGCGGACTCGTACCCCTACCCGCCGGAGACGACAGAAGCCGAAGGCCGCGCCATCTGGATGGGCAACAACGAACCATCCCGGGTGGTGTACGTCGCCAAATCCAATGAGACCGTCGTCGGGTCCGCATACCTGAAACCGAACCAACCCGGTCTCGGAGATCACATCGCCAATGCTGGTTGGATGGTCTCAGAGTCTTTCCGTGGCCGCGGCCTGGGGAGGGCGTTCGCTAGCTATGTGCTCGAGGAGGCCAGTCGAAATGGATATCGGGGGATGCAGTTCAACGCCGTGGTGGCCACGAACAAGGCGGCGGTCGCTCTTTGGAAGTCGATGGGCTTTGAGGTGATAGGCACCGTCCCAGGCGCTTTCCGACATCCCAAAGAGGGGTTTGTTCCGATATTGGTCATGTACCGCGATTTGTGAGCTCGGATTGTTAGTCCTGCTCGATCGGATTCCGTCCGCGAACGCGAGGAAAGCGGACTCTCTGGTGCTGGCTACACCGATCGTACCGGTTGTACCGGTTCAGGCGGGTACTGCAGGCTCTCTCGGCACAGACCCGATCTTCGGTGAAAGCCTTCGGGGACCTTCCAGTCACCTGCGGCTTTTGTCCTGTGATTGTTTCGGTTGACCTTTCCACAACATGCTCCTGGTCGGTAGCAGGGCTATCTCGCCCCGATTCCAACCTGCTTACCCAGGCACCGCGGGGAGGTAAACCCCTCATCGGTTCAAGTGTTGCAGATGACTTCCTGGTGTTTGCTGAGCGAACCGGAAGGGGTAATGGGCCCGCAAGGAGCGCTATGACCCAGAAAATCAAGGTAGTAGGTATCCCGGGGAGCCTTCGCGACGATTCCTACAACCGGGCGCTTCTCGAGGCGGCCCGGAACATGAGAGACGACGTCGAGATCACGATCGTCGACATCGATGATATCCCTCTTTTCGACTCCGACCTCGAAGCCGGCGGCGACCCGGCCGCTGTAGTCCATTTCAAAAGGGCGATATATGAGGCCGATGCTGTTCTCATCGCCACACCGGAATACCAACACGGAGTTCCCGGGCCGCTAAAAAACGCGCTCGACTGGGCATCTCGACCACCCGGGGAGGCGCCTTTGACCGGCAAGCCGACCGCAATCATGGGTGCAACTACAGGCAACTATGGGACTGCTCGCGCCCAGGAGCAGTTGAGACAGACGTTGATCTACAACAATTGTCCGATGGTGAAGGTGCCCCAAGTCCTCGTTTCGGAGGCTCAGGACAAGGTAAACGATGACGGGGAATTCGTCGACGAGACAACTTTGAAATTCGTCGGCGAGCTGGTCGAAGCCTTGCACGAACTGACCCTGCACAACCAGTCAGTCTGACGCCACTGTGCTGCTGTTAAAAGGCTCTGACTAGCGCCCAGGCAATCAGCAGATAACCAGGCAGCAAAGCCAGCCAGGCGGGCACCGCTCCGGTCTCGGCTGTCGCCGGTCTGTCGAAGAAATCATCTGTCTGTGAACTGAACATCGCCACGGTCTACCCCGAGCGGCACCCGGCAAAACCCCCATCAAACGGATTCTGATCCTTTTCGCGCCAGCCGCTGAAGCTTGGGACGCTCAGTTCCAGATGGGTGACATCAAAAGAAGGGTGGAGCTGGGGGGACTTGAACCCCCGACCCCCTCGTTGCGAACGAGGTGCTCTGCCAGGCTGAGCTACAGCCCCATGACGGGAAAGACGATTCTAGAGGCGACAGGTGGGATACCCCACCCGGGATTAGTTGGCAATGACCTTGATTTGAGGCTCTTCGAAGTCAGGCCGTTGCTCGGAGACGTGGGTGACCTTGAGCCGGTACTCACGACGCTGCTTCACCTGGGCTAGAGCTGCGATGTAGAGGAAGAGCAGACCGTCGACAAACAGGTGGACCAGAAGCCAACCCAATGACGATTGAAAGAACGCCGCTGCAGCCGTTGCCATCGCGGCCACCACCAGGACACCGAGGACGACCCTACGTCTCCCTCTCACCGTGTTACGTGATTCGGGGACGATTTCACTGCGGGAACGCTTCTGCACATCTGCCATGAGATGGGTGAAGCGGTCGAACTCCTCAGCAGAGTGCAGCGCCGCCTCGCGGCGGTCACCGAACACCGAAGGAAGCAGGTAGATACTCCAGACTGCGGCTATAACCAGCAAGCCAACTATCAGTGGGGTTTCCATTGCTCCTATTCACTCCGTCCGTGGCGAAGAGTAGCGAGCAAACCCGCTACTTCCAACGATTCAAGACCGCTCCCAGGTACCGGAACGGCCGCCCGCCTTCTTGAGAAGACGGATGTTTGCGATCTCCACATTTCTATCGAGTCCTTTGACCATGTCGTAGATGGTCAAAGCAGCGACCGACACCGCGGTCAGTGCTTCCATTTCCACACCGGTGCGGCTGTCAGTGCTTACTTTAGTGAGCACTCTGATCCCATGCCCATTCGACTCCATCGATATCTCCACTCCCGAAATGGGCAGCGGATGACAGAGAGGGATCAGTTCATGGGTCTTCTTGGCGGCCATGATCCCCGCCACCCGGGCCACCGCAGCTGCGTCTCCTTTGGGGAGGTCTCCGTCGAAGAAGCGGGAGACCAGGTCTTCGGACATCCGCACCTCGGCTTCGGCGGTGGCCTCGCGGCGGGTGATGGGTTTGTCGCCCACATCCACCATGTGCACCTCTCCCCTGTCGTTGAGATGGCTCATCTTCTCCTCAGTCACGTTCCCATCTCCTTGTCTCGGGGTTGCGGAACATCTCGACATCGAGGCCCTGGCCCGCCTTGACGCCGGACTCACCAACCGGGATCCGGGCCAATCCGTCTGCCGCGGCGAGGGCCGCAAGCATGTGTGAGCCCTGGCCGCCGGAGGGCGATGCCACCAGCCTTGCCCTCTCGTCGATCCGCAAACTGACCCTGACGAATTCGAGGCGGTCCGGATCGCTTCCGATCTTCGCGCCGGCCGTGGCACGGATCAGGGGCCGGAAGTGGACCAACGCCCCCTGCATTTCGAGAAGAGCCGGACGCACCAGCTGTTCGAACGCGATGAATGCCGACACGGGGTTGCCGGGTAGTCCGAAAAACGGGACGCCTCCGATCTGGCCGAATGCAAACGGCTTTGCTGGCTTGATTGCCACCTGCCAGAAGTCGATGCTTCCCATATCGCCGAGGATCTTGCGGACGTGATCGTGGTCGCCCATAGACACCCCTCCTGAAGCGACGATCGCGTCGGCACCGGCCGCGGCCCTGCCGAACCCGGCCCTGAGAGCGACCGGATCGTCACGGATTATTCCTTCGTCGAGCACGGTGGCCACGTCTGAGAGCAGAGACCGAAGCATCACCCGGTTCGAGTCGCGAATCTGGCCGGGCACGAGCGTTGCCGCCGACGGTGAGGCCAGTTCGTCACCCGTCGAGAACAACGCAACACGGGGCCGGCGCGCAACCGAAGGGCGAGAGGCACCCACCGTTGCCATCACTGCAAGATGTGTGCTCTGCAGCCGGACGCCCCGTTCGAAGACCATGGCCCCCTCGGCGATATCGTCTCCCGCGGGCCTCACCGAAGTTCCACCAGGAACCGCCACCTGGATTTTCACAACGTCATCGAGACGCTCCGTGTCCTCCACCTTCACCACAGTGTCGGCACCGGCCGGAATCGGGGCGCCGGTCATAATCTTCATCGCACAGCCGGACTGCAACGTTGCGTCCGACGGGCTGCCGGCTGCGATCTCGCCGACCACTCGCAACATCGCACCCTCTTTGGCCACATCTTCGGATTGGACCGCATACCCGTCCATCGCAGAGTTGGGGAAGTGCGGAACTGCCTCCCGGGCTTCGATATCGGACGCAAGGACCCTGCCCACGGCGTCGATCAGCTCGATGGTCTCCGCACCGGAGTGCCGCATCGAGCCGAGCACCTCGGCCTGGGCGAGTTCAAGTGGTTTCACCGACCGGCCAGGTCGTCCAGGAAGTCCTGAAAGTCGGATCCGAACTGATGCAAGCCGAGTTCGACGGTCGCCTTGAGGAGGCCCGCGGGAGTTCCCACATCGAGCAAGTCGGTGTCGGCAACATAGCCCCGGAGCCGTCCCCTCGTCCCCAGCTCGTGGATGCCATCTGTCAGCTGGATCTCATCGAGGGCCCCCGGCTTGGTCTCCTCGAGGATGCCGAAGATCTCGGGCGTGAAGATGTAACGGCCGACCAAACCCAGATTCGACGGAGCGCGCTCCTTGCCCGGCTTCTCGACCGCACCGGAAAGGTCGAGATATCCGTCTTCGACATCGGACGCGGGAATGACGAACCCGTATTTCTCCAGGTACTCGTCTCCATATTCACGCAGGCAGACCACCGAGACCTCGCCATCTCTTGAACCCTGTGCCATCGCGGGGAGGACGTCGTGGCCCGGCCGGACGATGTTGTCGGAGAGAATGCAGAAAAAGGGCCGATCCCGAACCATCTCCCGCGCCTCCCAGACGGCATGGCCCAAACCGAGCGGCTCCTCCTGGACGGCGGGACGGATCCGTATGTCCTCGAGGCCTGGGAGGGAACCTTCGAGGCTGAAGTGTTGTGAGATGAGATGGCCGGTGTCGAGGTCGACCACGACCACCGCCTCCTTCGCCCCGGCCCGGGCCGCCTCTTCAACGCCGTACTGGATGGCGGGGCGATCGACAACACCGAGCAGGGCCTTGGGAACAACCCGGGTTGCCGGTCTCATTCTCGTTCCGCGGCCTGCTGCCGGGATAACTGCCACTTCGATACTCATGCAGGGACTTTCTGTTCGCTTCCTCTGATCATTCGCCCGATGTTGCCACGATGCCGCCAAACCACGAGCAGGATCATGATGCCCAGCCAGAGGAGCGCCAAACCCTCGACCCCGCGCCACATAGCCAGAGGCAAAGTGATCACGGCCAATACCAGCGAACCGATCGAGGCGGTCTTGGTCAGCTTCACGATCAATGCCCAGAGCAGTGCACTCCCTATTGCTACCAGAGGAACGACCCACAACATCACCCCACCCGCGGTGGCGACGCCTTTGCCGCCCTTGAATCTGTGGAAGATCGGATAGCAGTGACCGATCACAGCAGCGAGTCCGGCGAGAACAGCCCAGTGGACCGTCGGATTAGATGTGCCTGAGGCGATCATGCCCATCGCCGCCCCGACAGTGCCTTTCAACATGTCGCCGACAAAGACCATCGCTGCGGGCACTTTCCCGAGAGTGCGCAGCACATTTGACGCTCCGGGGTTGCCGCTCCCCACCTTGTGGATGTCGATGCCGTGCATCCGGCCGACCACAACTGCGAAATCGATGCTCCCCACGATGTACGCGGCAGCAATGGCGATAGCAAGAGACATCGGGAGCCATCTTACGCCACCGGCCAACTCGTACTTGCCTCCCCGATGCCGGTACAATTCGCAGGCGGTCTCCTATCCAATCCAGGCCAATCAACCCATGCCTACATACGAATACGCCTGCAAGTCCTGCGGCGACAACATCGAGGTCTTCCAGTCCTTCAACGCCCGGCCGCTGAAAAAACACGCCGAATGCGGCGGCGAGTTGAAGAAGGTATTTCACGCGCGCGGAGTGGTGTTCAAAGGTTCTGGCTTCTACAAGACCGACTCCAGGACCGGCTCCTCGGGTGAGAAGAGCGAGAAGGGCGAGAAGAGCGAGTCCAAATCTTCGAACGACAAAGGCGAGACATCCAAGTCTTCGAAATCCGAAAACGGAAAGTCCGACACCAAGAAGACGACCGCCGCATCCAAGGACTCCTCCGGCAGTTCGAACAAGGACTGACCTGACAACCCCATGTGGTGTGTCGGTTAAATAGGATGCGCGTACCTCCGAGTCATCGGCGTCATCTGGCAAGGAGAAAAGCGCAGTCGCAGCCGGGGAGCTGCGGTGAGCATTTTTGACGCAGCCAGGGGCGACGAGGGCCGGAGAGACGCCAACAATATTTGGGCGACGTACCACTAGCGGGGGGACGGCGCAGGACATACCTTTGGGGTGTGATCTGGATGCAGGGACCGCAATGGATCCGCTGGACGGTCGCCGTCACCATCGCCGTCGCCGCTTTGTGGACCGAGTTCAGGGGTGACGGGATGGTCGAGCACCCGTTTGCTATCGAGACCATCGCTCCTGGCAGCGAGTTGAGTGAGGACGTTGTCGAGATGCGTCTCGTGCCTTCAGGGCTCCTTCCCCGGGTCGACGCGTACGGTGTCGCCAACCGGACCTTCCTGCCGGACGAGCCAATCACTCCCGGAGGGATAGGGACCGAAGACACTCCTTCCGCTCCGGGATGGTGGGATCTCGAAATCGCGGTGCCCCGCACCGCCAGAGTGGGCGACCCCGTTCAGCTCGTCCTCATCGACACCGGGATTGCCGTCGCTGGGACGATACGGGCCGTTGCCGACGACGATCCGCTCGGAAACGGGTTGGGCTCCGTTGCGATCCCACCTGACCAGGCAGTGGCCGTCGCAGCCGCCTCTGCGAACGGCCGGGTGATAGTGCTCGTCTCCTCGGGATGACAACTACCGTGCACCCGTGCTCGCAGCCATCATCTGGGGCCTGATCCAGGGCCTGACCGAATTCCTTCCCGTTTCTTCGTCGGGCCATCTCGTCGTCATACCGGCCCTGCTCTCCCGGTTGGGGATGGATATTGAACAACCCGACCTTGCGGTGACGGCAGTTCTACATCTGGGAACCCTCGTCGCAGTTCTGATCTATTTCCGGGAGGACATCCTCAAGGTCCTCCGGTTCCGTACCGAGCCCGAAGGGCGCAAGATTGCCCTCCTCGTCGGCATCGGGACCCTCCCCGCCCTGGTCGGCCTACCTCTCGCCGACACCCTCGACTCGTTCCAGGACACGGTGGCCAATGTCGGGTGGGCATTGATCGCCACCGGCCTGATCCTTCTCGTCGGCCAGAAGCTCGCCACCGGGCTCCGAACCCTCAGCGAAGGACGGGTTCCCGATGCAGTGGTGGTGGGCGTGGCTCAGATGTTTGCCTTGATCCCGGGGATATCCCGCTCGGGCATCACAATTGCTGCAGGGAACGGTCGTGGGTTCTCACCTTCCGAGGCGGCGCGTTTCTCGTTCCTCCTCGGGATCCCTGCCATTGCCGGCGGTGGCCTCTCCCAGCTGCTCGAGCTCGACGGCACCGGCACCGCCGCCGGACCACTGTTCGTGGGCACTCTGGTCGCAGCAGTCTCCGGATACGCGGCCATCGCCCTCCTCCTCGCCGCATTGCGCAAGGTCGGGTTGGCTCCCTTCGCTGTCTACTGCTTCCTGATCGGATCCGTCGCCATCCTCTGGCTTTAGTGCCCCGACCAGCGACGTTTACCGCGTTCAGGACGGCCAGATGACGCCGCCAGCTGCGTCCTCGTCCTCAACGAACGGCCCGGTGCGCCTTCGTCCTGCCTCCTTGCTGGACGACGCCCCTGACTCGCCCTGAACATCGCATCGTCACTGGCCAGAGCACTGGAGACCTACTGCGAATAGTTCGACGACATCCTCATCGTCTCGGCGATATGGACGTTGACCAGCGCAGGCAAGCCCGACTCCCTCGCCCGCTCCAGGGCAGGGCGGATCTGGTCGGGTTGGTCGACGAATTCGCCATGGCCCCCCAGTCCACGGACCATTTCGTGGTACGGCCGGATTCCGAGATCTGTTGCCACCAACCGTTCCGGGTAGGCCATCCGGTGAAATGTCTTGATGTTCGACCAGACCCCGTCGTTGCCGATGACCCCGATGATGGGGAGCCCGAGGCGGACCATGGTGTCGTACTCCATTGCATTGAAACCAAACCCACCGTCACCGAACACCACGCCCACCATCTTTTCGGGGTGGGCAACCGCAGCAGCCAAGGCGTAAGGCGCACCGGTCCCCAGAGTTCCGAACGGTCCCGGGTCGAGCACGTGGCCCGCGGTCGAAACCTGCAGCCAGCGGGCGGTGGTCGAGACTATGTCTCCCCCATCGACGGCGACGATCGAGTCGGTGCCGAAGAAGTCAGCGACCTCGCGGGCGAAGCGCTGGGGCATGACCGGGGACGAGTCGTCCCCCGACTCCTTCATCGCCGCTTCGCCGCGTTCCTGCTCGAGGTCCATGATCTCCTTAGTCCAGACCGGAACGCCGGTTCGGCCAATCACTGAGGCCCTATCCACCAATTGGGAGACCACTGCCAGCGGGTCGGCGACAACTCCGATGTGCGCCGCTCGGTTCCACCCCACCTTGTGCGGATCGGAATCGATCTGAATCACCGTTGCATCGCGGGAGATCTTCTCACCGTAGGAGGTGCGGAAGTCCCAGTCGATCCCCAACGCCAGCACGACGTCGGCACCCGCCATTGCCTGAGAGCGAGCGTGATTTCCAAGGAAATCGTGACCGTAGGGCAGCGAACCCCGGGCGCGGCTGTTTACGAACGTCGGAGCTTTCAGAATCTCTGCCAGTTCCCGGAGACGGTTGTGGTCGCCGGGTCGGGCGCCGGCCCCGGCAAACACCATTACCTTTTCAGAGGCGGTCAACGCCTCCAATATCGAGTCGAGCGTCCCCTGATCAGCGCCGGCCGAGGTGTTCGGGCGGTACGACTCGGGGAAACGAACGGCAGTCTCCTCGACCATGTCGAACTGGACGTCCATGGGGATGTCGAGAAACACCGGCCCACCCCGTCCGGAAAAGGCGTGACGGGCAGCCGTCGCTATGTAGTCGGCGAGCCGGTCGACCTGCCAGGCAGTTGCGGCCCACCTCGTGATGGAGTGGAAGAGACGGGTGTGGTCCATCTCCTGGAGGCCACCCTTCAGCTCCTGGCGGATCATGTGCCGGCCCCCGATCACCAGCATGGGCGTGTTCCCGTAGAACGCGGTGGCGACGCCGGTCATGGCGTCGGTTACCCCCGGGCCCGCCGTAACTGCCGCGACCCCGAGCCTGCCGGTGAGGCGGGTGTAGGCCTCAGCGGCGTGCGCAGCTGCCTGTTCGTGGCGGACGTCGACGACCCTGATCCCCTCCTGAACACAGCCATCGAGGATCGGCAGAATGTGGCCCCCGGTCAGGGTGAAAATCGCCTCGACGCCCTCCGCCTTGAGAGCCCGGGCGATGATCTGGCCTCCGTGGATCTGTGCCATGTCGTGACGCTATTCGAGGAGGGTGGCCAAACCCAAGTGGACGCCGGGACTCAGTTGACCGACACGTCTGATCGCGAGCAGTGCACCGGAGGCAAAGGAGTCGTACGAAGTGGACAGGTGCTCCACGGAGAGGACCTCTCCGGTGTTGGACATCGCCACTTCCTGTTGGGCGATGAGCCCGTGGAGCCGCAGCGAGTGGACACGGACCCCACTTACATCGGCACCGCGGGCGCCGGGAACGAGTTCTTCGGAGCCTTCCACAGACGAGCCCCCGCTGCCGGCCACACCCATCGCAGTTGCCAGCGAGGTCCCCGAGGGTGCATCTGGCTTCGTCGAGTGATGGCGCTCGATTATCTCCACTGATTCGAAGTGTTTCGCAGCGGTGCGGGCGAATTCCATCATGAGCACCGCCCCGACCGAGAAGTTGGGCACCACCAGACACGCTGGCCCGATCTCGCCCCATAGTCCCCTCAGCCTCGCCAGTCGCTCCTCGGTGAAACCCGAAGTTCCCACCACGGCCGCCATCCCCGAGCGCTTCCAGACCTCGAGGTTGGCAAACACCTTGTCGGGATGTGCCGTTTCGACGATCACATCAGCCTGTAGTGACTCCGGATCGTCGCTGACCTCGACATCTCCGAAAGTCGAGCCGCCGCGGTTGGGGTTGTAGAGGCCGACCAGTTCGAGGTCGGAGGCCTGGCTGACGGCGGCGACAATCGGAGTGGCCAGCTTCCCGCCGACCCCTGACACCGCAACTGTGACAGCCACTTAGTCGAGAGCTTCGTCGAGCGACTCTTCGAATACCTGCAGCGTTGTCGCCACATCGTCCTCGGTGTGGGCAGCACAGACGAACCAGGGCTCCTTGGCATCAGGACAGGGCATGACCCCTTTGGCGATCATCTTCATCGTGATGTCCTCATAGAGCTCCTCATTGTGACGCGACCCGTCGCGGAACTCCTTGATGTCGCCGGAGCCGAGGAAGATAGAGAACATCGCAGGAACGCCGGTGATCCTGCTCTCGACGCCCTTGTCAGCGAGGACCTTCTCCAGTCCGTCCATCAGGCTGCGACCGATCTTCTCCACCGACGCCAGCGGCTCGCCCGTGAGCAACTTGGTGACCGTGGCGTTGGCGGCAGCGGCAGCAATCCCGTTTCCGCTGTAGGTGCCGGCCTGGGCGATCCCACCCTGCTTCCAGCCTTCGACGTAATCACCTTTGCTTGCGATCGCGGCCACCGGAAAGCCGTTGCCCATGGCCTTGGCGTAGGTCCCGATGTCGGGGGTCACCCCGAAATACTCAAAGGCACCCCCGGGAGCGACCCGGAACCCGGTTTTCACTTCGTCGAAGATCAAGGCGGCGCCGGCATCGGATGTGAGCTTGCGGAGACCTTCCAGGAAGCCGTCCACCGGAAGGATCCCGAAAGTGTTGCCGAGCATCGGCTCCACGATCACGGCGGCAATTCTGTCGCCTTCCCGTTTGAAGAGGGACTCGGCAAGCTCGAGGTCGTTATAGGGGAGGACCCGCACATACGTCTGGATCTGGTCCGGGATTCCCGAACTCGACTGGACCGGAATCGGCCGGAACCGCGATCCGAGGGCCTCATAGGGCGCGGAGGCGGTCGAGAACATCACGTAGTCGTGGACTCCGTGATACTGGCCCTCGAATTTGAGGACTATATCGCGTCCGGTCACTCCCCGAGCCAGACGGATAGCGTGCATTGTCGCCTCGGTGCCGGTGTTGGTGAACCGCATCGCATCTGCCCACGACAGGGCTTCGATGACCTTTTCCGCCGCCTCGATCTCGCGGCGTTGGGTCATTGCGAAACTGGTGGCCTCTCCGGCAGCGTCGGCAACAGCCGAGGAGACGTCTGGATCGCCGTGCCCGAGGATGATCGGACCGAACCCGAGCTGGTAGTCGATATAGCGCTTCCCGTCCATATCGAAGAGGTGGCCGGCTTCACCATGGTCGATAACGATGGTGTCGTCGTCACCCCAATATCTGAACTGGCTCGAGACGCCGTTGATCAGCGTCGACCTGGCCCTAGTGAACCACTCTTTGGTCTGTTCTCCCTGGAGTCCCATTTTCTCACTCCTCTCGGGGTCGGCTCCGCGGCCGGAGGCTCCAGGATCTCCGGTCGGTAGGGCCAACCCAGCTATGCGTTCACGGAGACTAATCGCCCCTCGGGCACTGCAGGTAACCCTTTTTGACCGCGATCGACTACTTCCTGAGTCCTTTCGACGCCGCCAGCGGTTAGATTTCTTGCAATGCCAACAGATCTCAAGCTTTTTATCGCCGGGGAATGGACAGAAGGAACCGGCGACGACCACTACGAAGTGCACTCACCGGTGACCGGGGAGCACATCTACAACGTTCCGAAAGCGTCCCAGGCGGACATCGACCGGGCGGTGAAAGCAGCCCAGGAGGCGACCGCCGACCTCAGGCACTGGACCGCGTTCGAGCGGGCCGACCTCTGTTTGAGGATCTATGACCTGTGGCAGGAGCAGGTCGAAGAGGTGGCGCGAATCCTCACGCTGGAACAAGGAAAGCCTTACGCCGCTGAGTCGGTCGACGACATCGCCGAATCAGGCGACTACTTCCAGATCGCAGCTGAAGACGTCAAGAGGCTCTCTGGAGAACTGATCCCGACGACCGAGCGCCATAGGCGCATGTTCACTGTGCGGAGGCCGGTCGGGGTCTGGGCCGCGATAACGCCGTGGAACTTCCCGGTCATGATCCCGATGGAGTACGTCGGCCCAGGCCTTGCCACTGGAAATTCGATAATCGTCAAGCCCCCGGAGTTCACCAGTTGGGCCCTGCTCGAAATGGCCAAGGTCTTCGAGGAGGCAGGGGTGCCGAAAGGTGCGATCTCGGTGATCCCGGGCGGCGGCGATGTTGGCGAGATGCTGGTCACCCACGACGGAATAGATGCGATCGGTTTTACCGGCTCTTCGGAGACCGGAAAGCGCATCGTCTCTCAAATGGGGTTGAAGCGTTCCATCATGGAGATGTCGGGGAATGGGCCGACCATCGTCACCAGCGACGCCGATATCTCGCTCGCCGCCGAGGCCGCGGTCTACGGCGCCTACTACAACGCAGGACAGGTGTGCTGTGCCACCGAGCGGGTGATCGTCGTCGACGAAGTGCATGACGAATTCGTCGAGGCAACTCTCAAGGCTGCCCAGAACGTGCGTCTGGGTGATCCGTTCGATGACAACACGAACATGGGCCCGCTGAACAATGCTGCGACCGCGGACAAGATGGACCGCCATGTTGCTGATGCCCGGGATCAGGGCGCTGAAGTCCTCGTCGGAGGAGGGCGGGCATCGGGGTTCCCGACAGACCTCTACTACGAATTCACCGTGATCGACAGAGTGCCCGAGTCTGCCGCCGTCTCACAGGAGGAGTCGTTCGGCCCGGTGGTGCCGATACTGGCTGCCAAGGACGACGCCGAGGCCATCGATGTGGCCAATCGCACCCACCTCGGATTGCAGGCAGCAGTGTTCACCAACGACCTCACAAAAGCTTTCTGGTACGCCGACCGGATTCGTTCCGGGACTGTGGTGGTGAACGACTCGACCGACTTCTGGGAGACTTTCCAGCCATTCGGCGGGGCTGCCGGGACCGACACCGGATGGGGCCGTCAACGGATCGACGAGTTCACCGACCTGCAGACCATCGTGTTCAGCCTGCGCGCAGAGTTGTAAACGCTACTCCATGGTGAGGGCCATGCCGGCGAATCCGCCGCCGAAGGTCCCGAGCAGGATTGCGGGGAGTATCGCCGTCGCCATCGAGTCGAAGATGTCGTTGTTGGTGATCAGGTAGATGCCGAGGGTCAACAAAATGAACGTCAGCGGCAGCCCGATCAATACGCCGCGGATGATGGCCTTGCCCGCCCGACCGTCCCCGTTTGAGTCACTTACTTCCATAGCGACATGATGGCAGGATTTAAGGCGCCACCTCGTCGATCGGCTTGTCAGCCGGTTTCTTGTCTGGTGGACTCACCACATCGGCGTCGAGGCCCATGGCGCGGACCTTGATCAAGAATGGGAGCTGGAGGATGTATAGCGCTCCAGCCACGACGTAGCCGATTCCGAGCGACCAGACATCGGCGACCCTGCCCAGAGCGGGCTGGAAGACAACTCCGCCGGCCGACCCTGTGAGTGATGCGAACGAGAGAACGGTGGCACGTTGCTTCGATGGGATCACGGTGTTGAGATACGCTTGCTGCATCGGGGCGGCCACAGCGGCGATCAGAGCAGTTGCCGCCAGTAGGGATATAGCAACCCAGAAACCGATCGGAATCTCCAGTAGAGACGCAAGGCCGACACCGACGAGGGCAGTGGCTCCGAGCGCAACAGCGCCGATCAACACCAGGGTCCTGCTCCGGAACACCTGCCTGATCAGGTTCACCGACCAGCCTCCGATCATCTGGGCGGTGGCAAAGATCGCGGCGGCGATGCCAGCGAGGTAGGTCGCGTTCGGATCGCCGAAGAGTTCGAGGAGGTAGGGCTGGAAAGCGTAGAAGACCCAGATGAAGACCCCGGCTGAAAACGGAGCTGCCAGGAGGAACATCCGCACCGGCGGATTCTTCAGACCGTGGGTTACGGAGGCCCTGAGGATTGCCCGAGCCTGGTCGGCGATACTTCCCGTCGAATCTGGCTCATACCCGATGTCATGCATCCATTTCCAGGCCGCTCCCACCACCACCAGAAGAAGCAGAGATCGCGCCGCATACGGGATGCCTAGCGAGATCGTGCCGAGGAACCCGCCACCGATGGTGCCAATCAAGGTGGCAACACCCATGATCGTCTGACCTTTGCCGAATACGGTCTCGATGGCCCCTTCGTAGCCAGTGGCTTCGAGGGCGTCGACCAACCAGGCCTCGGTAGCCCCAGAGAAAAAGGTGAAGCCGAGCCCGATCAAGGCGGAGACCAGAATCCACCAGAGGAGGTCTGCCTGCAGGCTCCATAGGGCGAGATAGGCAAGAGTCGTCACTAGAAGCGTGGCCGCACCGAGCATGAAGGACACCCTGCGTCCCCGAGCGTCGGCAATAACCCCGGTGGGGATCTCGAAGATGACCATCCCGGCGGTGAAAGCAGCATTAGCAACAAAGGCCCCTGTGAGCGACAGCCCGGCGTCGAGCAAGAAAAGGGTATTGATGCCCCAGATCAAGGATGCCGCCAGTGTCTGGAGCAGGATCAGCGTCAGATAGGTCTTCTGGATGTCGTGCGGAGTCATGAATCTCCGAAGGATTTCGAATCGTCGTTGTCGCTGTTGTTCGACAAAGGGAAGGGCGGCGACCGCGTTCGTCGCCGATGGCCTGGACCTCCCCTCATCGGAGGCGACGCTCTACTTTAACGAGACACTCCCGGAGCCTGTGACCGCAATCGACGCAAACCGGAAGGGCCTGCTCCATATCCGAGATTGCCCAGGCCATCGTGGCCGGCCAATCAGAGGCGGCCAGCGCCGGTGGGGCCGTGGCCCGCTGACAGGCGGGACCGAACTAGACCCTGGAAGTCTTTCCGTTCCGCCGTACGTTCTTTGCCGTGACTGTGATCAGACGCGGTATGTATGTGGAGCGGGCCGGTACCGAAACGTACGGCTGCGGGTCGATACCCTTGATCACAGGTCTCCGGACGATTCGGTACAAGCCGAACAGCGCCATCGCCCCGTGGACAAAGGCGATAGTCCAGAAGAAACCAGCCGGGCCAATCGAGGTCATTACTACGGAGGCCAGTAGTGGGCCGAAGATCGAACCGACTCCCGTCAGGAAAACAATGGCCACGCTCCCCGTGACGGCTCTGCCCGCAGGCAACACGTCCACGACGTGGCTGAGGGCGAGCGAATAGATCGGGAACGACAAACCGCCCAAAAGGAGCATCACGCCGACGATGCCGGGGCTCTCAGGCGACGTGCCGATCCCGATTGCGCTGACGACAACTGCCCCGAGGGTCACGAGGAGAATGGCACGTCGCCGATCCATTCGATCAGACATTTGCCCGATGGGCCACTGCAAGAGGACCGACCCTGCAGCTGCGGCGGCGACGAATGCGCCCGTGCGAGCATTGGACATTCCCACCTGCGTCGCATAGACAGCCGCCATTCCGATAAGCGCTCCGTTCGCCATGCCCGCCCCGACTGCGGTGACCACACCAACCGGAGCAGCCCTATAGACGTCGCGTGTCTTCATCGAAGGAGGGGCCTCGAACTCGGGGGCGGTATTGATCGAGAGGGACACAGGGGCGATGGCCAACGCCATCAAGGCTCCAGCCACGAGAAAGAGCGTCTGGCCCAAAGGACTCCCGAAGACCAAGCCGATCTGTCCCGCCGCGAGGCCCCCCATGGCGAAAACCATGTACAGGGCCATGACCCGCCCCCGGTTCTCATTGGTGACAGTGTCGTTCAACCAACTCTCCACCACCACGTAGAGGCCGGCCATGGCGAAGCCGAACACGAGCCGTAGCCCGATCCAGGCAAACGGGACGACCCACACCGCGTGGATCAGCGCTGTTGTGGCGACCAAAGACGAGAGGCCCGCAAAGACTCTGATGTGCCCGACCCGGGCCATGATCCTCGGAGTGAGTCGGGACCCTGCGAGAAAACCTCCGAAATAGCTGGCCATGATGAAGCCGGTTGTCGTGGTCGAGAAACCCTCGAGTTCGGAGCGAACTCCGATGAGTACCCCAATGAGCCCATTGCCCATCATGATCAGCAAAAGCGCGGCGAACAAGCCCCACGCGGAGAGAAGGGTGTTTTGTGCAGGCGTTTTTATGCGCGTTTGTGTCATTGTTAGTGCTAGCCAGCTTTCAGCCCGGAACGAGTCTTGGCTCGGACTACTCGAGAGTTCGAATTCTCTCACCGTCAGAGTACAAGGTGAAAACACACTCGATTGCGGCAGCCCGATCACCTTCAACAACTCATCGGCATTGCCCCACTAAACCTGAGGTGTCTGCAGCGGCAACGAACGTCACGAAGCGGTTCGGGTCGGTTAGCGTAACCGGCGATGCCAACGCCGTATGAAACGCCATATGAAAAGCGAAAGAACGAGATCCCATTCGCTTCGGCCGAGTACATTTCCTTCGCCTCCAGGAACTCTTTTCTCGGCGTTCCCGCGGTGACTCCCGACAATCTGGGAGATGGCGATGTCGTGATCATCGGCGCCCCGTTCGATTGGGGAACCACCTACCGCCCCGGGGCCCGATTCGGCCCGCAAGCGATTAGAAACGCCGACTACGGCGCCATGGATGGGTATCGACCCCACCTGACAACCGGTATCGACCCCTTTGAGGTCCTCGGCGTCGTCGACGTCGGCGATGTGTACGTGTTTCCTGGACAGCTGGAGAAGTCGATCGACCAGATCGCCGACACCGTCGAGTTCGTGACCCGCTCCGGGAAAGTGCCAATCGTCCTCGGTGGCGACCACTCCATCACCTTCCCCGATGCGCTGGGCGTCGCCCGGGTTCACGGCTTTGGTGAGGTCGGGCTCATCCACTTCGACGCTCACGCCGACACGGGGATGCACCAGCACGGGGCGCTTATCGGCCACGGCACCCCGATGCGTCGTTTGATCGAAACCGGCGCAGTGCCCGGCCATCGCTTCGTCCAGATCGGATTGCGTGGTTACTGGCCGGAGCCGGACGTCACCGAGTGGATGTCGGAGCAGAAGATGCGTTGCTACATGATGGAGGATATCGGCAAACGCGGGCTGGATGCCGTAGTCGACGAAGCGGTGGAGTACAGCCTCGAAGGCGGCGCCAAAGGGGTATTCATCTCCGTTGACATCGACGTGGTCGACCCGGGTTTGGCCCCCGGAACGGGGACGCCGGAGCCGGGCGGGCTCAACTCGAGGGAAATCCTCGACACCATCCGACGGATCTCACGAGAGCTCGAAGTGCTCGGCGCCGACATCGTCGAGGTATCCCCCGCCTACGACGGGCCCGGAGAACAGACCGCCTACCTGGCCAACCGCATAGTCCTCGAAGTGTTGAACGGCATGGCGGAACGGAAGACGACCACATGAGCGCGGCAGCCCCGGCCGACCGGCGTCTGTTTGCCCGAACCCACGCCACCTCTCCCAGCGATCAAAGGAACGTGGTCCCCGGCCAACCTCCATCCAGCAGCAACGGGAGACACACGGGCAAAGTCGGCCGGCATCGACACAGGCATGGCGGAACGGAAGACGGCCACATGAGCGCGGCAGCCCCGGCCGACCGGCGTCTGTTTGCCCGAACCCACGCCACCTCTCCCAGCGATCAAAGGAACGTGGTCCCCGGCCAACCTCCATCCAGCAGCAACGGGAGACACACGGGCAATGTCGGCCGGCATCGACACAGGCATGGCAGAACGGAAGACGGCCGCATGAGCGTGGCAAGCATCATCCGTCGCGAGTCCGGCTCCGAAGATGAGGGTGCGGCATACCTAAAAGGATGGGAACATTTCACCGGACAACTCGGAGAGCTCCTCGAGCAGGAGGGCTGAGAGTTTGATCGAGGCTCTGACCTCCCCGATCAAGCAGATCCGCGTCAGCATCGCGGCCGCGGCTTCCGGGCCGTTCCGGCATGTGGAGTATCCGATGGCCTCGAGCTTCGACTACATGGGCGATCCGGGTCTCCACGGGCCGGGGTCGGTATCCTGGAAGGTGATTGGCGACGTCGCAACTTTCGTCGGGGGAATCAGGGGCCTACTCATCCAGGCCGCGCATCCGGAGGTGGTGGCCGGGGTCGGCGACCACTCGCGATACCGCGACGACCCGCTCGGGCGGCTGTCACGCACCTCGGCGTATGTCACGGCCACCACCTTCGGTGCCATGCCCGAAGTCGAACAAGCAGTGGAGACCGTGAAGCGAATCCACAAGCGGGTCAAGGGTGTCTCCGAAAGAGGGGTCTATTACGATGCTGCCGATCCCAACTTCTCTGCCTGGGTCCACAACGCCCTCACCGACTCATTCCTGGTTGCACATCAGGTGTACGGCGAACACTCGCTGACTGAAGTTGAGTGTGACCTCTTTGTCCAAGAGCAGACCCGGGTTGGCGCTCTCCTCGATTCGGATCCGATGCCTGCATCTGCCCCCGGGCTGCACCGATGGATCGCCGAACACCCTGATCTCGCCCCGTCATCAGCAATGCGAGATGCGGTGGACTTCCTCAAAGACCCACCACTGGATCGGACGATCAAACCTGCCTACCACGTGCTCCACAACGCAGCCGCCGCCACATTGCCAAGCCGCCTGCGTGCCATTCTGGGCCTGACCCCTCTGCCATTTTCGATTCCGGCAGGCAAGGCAGCCGTCAACGCATTGCGTTGGGCTCTCAGCTATTCCCCCTCATGGGAAGTGGCGTTGATCCGATCCGGGGCGCCGGTTCCTCCAGACCTGTTCCGCCAGCCTCTGGCCATCGAAATTCCAAGCTGATCCACTAGTTGACGAGCCCCGGTCGGGTTCCTTCCGACCTGTTCCAATCGCCGGTTCGAACGGTCAGGCACCAGAGGCCTGTCAGTCGGCTTCCCACACGATCAGCGTTGCCCACCCGTCGTCCGCCTCGTCTTCGATGTAGTTCTCGAGCAGGCCCCGCACTTCGAAGCCGTTGTCGAGCTGGAACGACAGTGTCGGATCGCGGAGCTCGCCCCGGACCACAGCATCCACATACTCCTGGATCGTCATCTTCGATTTGTAGGTATAGAAGCCGGGGAGTGACCCGCCGGCGATGATGCCCTGCTTCCCGTGTCTCCTGACCAGATCCTTACGCGCCTCATAGAGCAACCCTCCGATACCTTGTCCTCTGTGGGAGGGCAGCACCGTGATGTCGGTCCCGTAGTACCACCCACCTTCGGGGTCGTGGTTGCCACATTGGTGCTCCCCTGTGATCTCGGCGATTGTGTGCTGGGGGTTGGAAAAATCGAAGTCGAGGAATATCCCCGCTCCCATCCCGACGGGGGTATCACCCGCCATTGCTACGAAATAGCCCTCGGGGAAGACCCGGGCGTATTGACGGATATCGTCCTCGCTGAACAGGTCATCGGGATTCGCCATTGGAAAGCAGGCGAGTTCGATGGCAGCGAGAGCGGGCGCCATCGATTCTACGAGATTGACGAGCCGTATCTCTTCGTGCCCCTCAGCCAAAAGTGAAGTGCTCCCATGGATGTGCACCGGGCTGGCCCCACACCGCGTCCATCGAACGTCGGGTTGGCCGCATCACTACCGCTCCACAGGTCGCCACCTCATGGGGATTCGAGGCTGAACGGTTGATGTCAGCATCGGCGAAGAAGGCTTCGAGATCGGAGGCCAGGGCCGAACCCTGCGCCAGTCTGCGGTCGGAATTCGCCTCATTGAGCGGGTTGCGCAGACCTTCCTCGCCTTTCGTCACCCCGGCGAGACAGTGATTCGTGTGCACGAACGAACCGGTTTCGACCTTGGTCACACGGTAGCTGCCCGGCATCGCCTCGATGTTGCAACCAGCGCCGTCCGGGCCCATGATCATGAAATTATGGCCCCCGGCGAGCTCGGCGTCGACCACCACCTTGACGGCGGCGTCGAGGTCGGTGGTCTCGAGGACCTTACGGACCACAAAAGGCCAGGTGACACCAGGCCTCCCGATCGACGTCAAATTGTTGATCCCGATGGCAATCCCGGCTTCGTTCATTCCGATCTGGCCGAGACAACCTGCAGTCGTCTGCACGAGAGCTCGCGGCCGGTCGTCGGGTCGAATGTCGAACAGATAGACGTACTCGCCCGCTGAGGCGTGCATGTCCCACGTCTGGGCGACGAGGCCGTTCGCAGCATCGATCACACCTGTGCAGTCGTCCTCTTCGATGCCCGGTTCCCCGGCTGCCCGCACCAGGTCGATCAGGTCGGTGAACCCGCCGACCACGACCGCGTCGGCAGGGGTGATCCCAGCGCTGGCCGCCATCGACAGCATCTCTTCGTAGAGGCTCTCAGAGAACTTGGCGTGATGGTCGAGGGTCTCCTCCGCCATCTTCAGGATCGTCCCGGCATCTTCTGAACGGCCCGCCCAGTAGGGGTCTCCGGCGAGGTCGAGCCGGTCGGACAGGTATGCCTTTATCGGTTCGCCGAGTCGGAGCCCATGGGTCGCCCCGATCGCCTCTGCTGAACCGGCGAGGGCGAGATTTCGAAGAGGTCCTCCGTACATGCCGCAACGTTACCGGGAACCGGGAGAAGTGACTGTCCGTCCAAGCCTCAACCCGGCGAAAGCCGGCCAAAATGAGTAGGAGATGGAAATGAGACGAGAGATTGTCTTGATTGGGGTGCTGGGATTCTTGCTCGCCGCATGTGGAGGAGGCGACGCGGCGGAGACGATTGGGGACACTGGAAACGGGAGCCAAGCGGCGCCGGCGCTCTACGGCAACAACACTCCGGCGGTCGATCCGATGGATTCCGACGAGGGGAGAGACGCCTCGGGTGAGAAATTGACTTTTGACATCGCAGTAACCACCGACCGCAGGGTGATCCGCAGCGTGTCCCTGCAGTTGGCCGCCGACGACACAAGAGCGGCATACGAAGCCATCGCAGCGATAGCCGAGCAGAACGGGGGGTTTGTTGCCGCCGCAGAGGTGAGCCCAACCGGAGACGGGGGGCAACCCTTTGTGAGGATCACCGTGCGCGTACCTTCGGCAAACCTGAGTGACACCCTCGAGGGCTTCCGGGACAGTGCTGAAGAGGTGCTCGCCGAGTCCCAGGGCGCCGACGATGTGACCGAGAGCTTCATCGACCTCGAAGCCCAACTGACCAACCTGACGGCCCTCGAGACGGAGCTGCGAGCGCTCCTCGAAGAAGTGCGAGCACAACCGGATGCCGACCCTGACAAGTTGCTGAGAGTGTTTACCGAGATCTCCAACACCCGATCACAGATCGAACAGATCCAGGGGCAGCTGAACTACCTCAACGACGCCGTCGACCTGGCGACGGTCACCATGAGTATCGAACCCACACCCGCAGCGGTTCCGATCGTTGAGGAGAACTGGGCCCCGATCAACACATTCCGCGACGCCAGCAGAGATCTCATCTCCGGCTTGCAGGGCCTTCTCGACACATCGATCACGTTTGTGATAGCGGTACTCCCGATGCTCCTCATCGTTATGGGCGTGCCCGGAGTTGTCTTGTATGGCGCCTATCGGGCGTGGAAGTCGCGGCGCAGCGTCATGGTGGCGTCAGGGCCATCCGTCCCTCTGGCTACTGGCGAGTAGCAAGCAGACGGGGCGGTGAATACCACCGCCCCGTCTGACCGCAGCTAGCTGCGGGCTTGCTGGTAGAAGTCGTTGAAGTTGATCTCGAAGTCCCCGGTGTCTGTGATGATCTCGAGGTCCGCCATCAACTCGTCGGACGGGTAGATGGTGTCATCGCCGAGCACTTCCTCGTCGATGAACTCCTCAGCGGCCTCGTTGGGGCTGGCGTAGTAGTTCCAGTTGGTCAACGCTGCACCGTTCTCGGCATCGAGCAGGAAGTTGATGAAGGTGTGAGCGGTGCATGGGCTCTCGGCCACTGCCGGAATCGCCATGTTGTCCACCCAAACCGTCCCTCCCTCCTCGGGGATCACATAGGCCCAGTTGTCCGCGTCATCGGTGTCTGCAAAAGCGCTGAAGAAGCCACCCGAATAACCGTGTGCAACGGCAGTCTCACCGTTGACGAGATTGACTGCGTACTGGTCGGAGTCGAAGGCGGTGATATTGGCCTTGGCTTCCGCAATCAAGTCCGCGGCCTCCTGCAATTCGGCTTCACTGGTCGAGTTGAGGGAGTAGCCGAGGTACTTGAGCGCCGCACCCATGGTTTCCCGGGGGTCGTTTAGCAGCGAGACTCCGCCGGCGTAGCCGTCTGTCAAGCTGGTGTCGAAAACGAGCCCCCAGCTCGGTTCGAAGTCCTCACCGACGATCGATACGTTGACACCGAGCCCGGTGGTTCCCCATTGATATGCAACCGTGTACTCACCAGTCGAGTCGTAGGGAGGGTTGACGAACTCTTCAGCGAGATTGGCGCGATTCGGGATCGCTTCATCGGTGAGGGGCAGCAGGAGTCCTTCTTCGATCATGATCCCGACCATGTAGTCGGAGGGCACGATCACGTCGTAGGTAGCCCCGGCTTGCAGTTGGGCGAGCATGGCCTCGTTCGAGTCATAGAAGTCCTCGATAACGTCAACCCCATACTCCTCTTCGAAGGCTGCGATCAGGTCGGGGTCCATGTACTCCGTCCAGTTGTAGAAACTGAGGTCCCCGTCGACCTCGTCGACCGCACATGCGGTCTCCGAACCACCGTTGTCGGGCGCTTCGGCGGCCGTAGTCGTCGACTCCTGGTCGGAATCGCCGCATGCAGCCAGCACCATCGCCAACACGGCGAGCAGCGATAGCATTTTTGTCATTCTCTTCATTTTTCCTCCTGAGTGAAGATCAACTCTTCAAAGCGACCCTGAGCAGGTTATCCGGTTTTTGTACCTTGGGAGCTTCCAGGGACGAAATCACTTAAATCGTCTTCTTCCTCGACGGCACGCGTTCGGGACCTCTGCAGTCCGAGAGAAAAGGCCACGAGAAGCATTGAGGCGAGGAGCATCACGGTGCTCACGGCATTGATCAAAGGAGTAACCCCGCGGCGAACGAGCCCGAAAACGTATACCGGGAGGGTGGTCGAGCCCTGGCCGGAGACGAACTGGGTGACCACCACATCATCCAGCGAGAGGGTCAGAGCCAGCAATGCCCCGCCGGCGACACCAGGAGCTATGAGTGGCAGGGTGACCCGGCGGAAGGTCGCCCACCGCGATGCATACAGGTCGGAAGCCGCTTCCTCGAGTGAGTTGTCGAACTGGGCAAGTCGGGCTCTGACCACGATGGCCACGAAAGAGATGTTGAAGGCGATGTGAGCGAGTGTGATCGTGCCCAAGCCGGTTCGGAAAGTGGCACCGAAGATCTCTTCGATAACGCCTATCGCCTGGAAGAAGAAGATGAGGAGCATCACCCCCATGGTCACGTCAGGGATGATTATCGGCATATAGGCGATGCCGTCGAGAGCACCGTGGCCCCGGAAGCGATACCGCTCGAGGGCGATAGCGAGCATCGTCCCGATGATGGTGGCGACGATCGTCGACGCAAAGGCAACGATCAGGGAGTTCCGCAATGCTCCGAGAATCCGATCGTCCTCGAGCATCGCCCGATACCACCGGAGTGACGGTTCGGTCCAGATCGACACGTTGTCGTTGTCGTTGAAGCTGAAAACGATGAGCAGCGCGATCGGGGCGTAGAAGAAGACATAGATCACCCATGCATTGACGGCGAGCAATCGGTCGATCGGAGAGCGCCGGCCCTTCTCGCTCATACGTTCCTCGCCCCGGATCGGAAGTAGATGAGGGTGGCTATGAGCATGAGCGCCATCAGGGCAATGGATAGTGCCGAACCGAACGGCCAGTTTCTCGCGGAGAGGAACTGGCCGACGATGTAGTCACCCATCAGCGTCGTCCTCGCCCCACCGAGAATGGCAGGAGTGACGTAGGCACCCAGAGATGGGATGAAAACCAGTATCGACCCGGCGACCACTCCCGGCATCGACAGCGGCAAGGTGACCTTGCGGAACGCCTCCCAACCCGAGGCGTAGAGATCCCGCGCTGCATCAACGAGGTTCCAGTCGAGCCTTTCGATCGCGGCATACAAGGGCAACACCATGAACGGCATGAACCCGTAGACCATCCCGATGAGGACCGCTGTGTTTGTGAAGAGCAGGCGGATCGGCTCCCCCCCAAATGCCTGGCTGATCTGGCTGACGATGCCATCGGAGCCGAGGATGAATCGCCATGCATAAGTCCGCACCAGGAAGTTGGACCAGAACGGGATCATCACCAGGACGAGAAGTACATTGCGGAGCGTCGGCCCTCTGGTGGCGATGAAATAGGCGAATGGGTAACAAACCACCAGGCAGATCGCCGTTGTCGTCAGAGCGAGCAATAGAGAACGGAGAAAAATCCGCCCCACCTCGGTGGAGAACAACCGGGCGTAGGAGTCGAGATTCCAGTCTGCGAGGACTGTCAGGCCTGTGGACGACCTGCTTGCAAATGAGTAGACCAGCACCAACAACAAGGGGACCACGAAGAAGACGACCAGATAGAGGTATGCCGGCAACGCAATCCGGAACCCTCGCCACCCTTTGGCCCGTTCGGCGGCGGCCTCCAATTCAGGAGTGGCCTGTTGGGTCATCAGCCGGCGACCAAAGTTGCAGCATCGGGATGCCAGACCACATACGCCTCTTCCCCGATTTCGTATCGCTCCACGGAAGGACGATTCTCCTCTTTGACGTCGATCGTGACACCCACCCCGGCGTCGACTCCGTAGTAGTAGACATCCCCGTGGTACATCCGACGGGTGACATTCACCTTGACCTTGTGGTACCCGTCAGGTATCGGCTCGTCCAGGTCGTAGAGGGATAAACGTTCCGGTCTTATCGTCAGCGTTGGCGTGGCCTCCCCAATTCCCTCCGTCGAGATGGCGAATTCCTGCCCGTTCGACAACCTGATCCGTCCCTTTTCCGCCACAGTGACGGGAATCAGGTTGATCTCGCCGATGAAATCAGCGACGAATCGCGAGGTTGGCCGTTCGTAGATCTCCTCCGAGGGACCGACCTGGAGCAACCTACCTTCGTTCATCACCCCGATCCGATCGGACATGGTCAGAGCTTCTTCCTGGTCGTGAGTCACGTAGATGAATGTGATCCCGACCCGGGTCTGGAGTTCCTTCAACTCCACCTGCATCGCCTGGCGCAATTTGAGGTCGAGGGCGCCAAGTGGCTCATCGAGGAGCAAAACCTCAGGCTCGTTCACCAATGCACGAGCCAGGGCGACACGCTGTTGCATTCCACCTGAGAGTTGTTTCGGCTTGGCATCGGCGCGCTTGCCCAGTTGCACCTGGTCGAGAACCCGCTTTACCATCCCGGCGATCTCATTCTTCGGGACCTTTTTCATCTGCAGGCCAAACGCGACATTCTCTGCGACGGTCATGTGCGGAAAGAGGGCGTAGGACTGGAACACGGTGTTGACCGGTCGTTGGTTGGGAGGGCGGAGTCCCATCTCCTCGCCGTGGATGCGGATCGAGCCCGACGTCGGATATTCGAATCCGGCGATCATCCGCAGGGTGGTGGTCTTTCCACAACCGGATGGGCCAAGCAGGGAGAAAAACTCCCCGTCGTCGACGACGAGGTCGATACCGTCGACAGCAACAACATCGTCGCCGAACCTCTTCGATACTCCTACCAGTTCAACCGCCGGAAGGGCCATTCTCTCCTCCTGACACAAAGACTGATGCCTGACGGACCTACCGCAGCCACCAGCGTGAGCGGGGAGCATACCGGCACAAACGGGGAGCGGGCGGCACCGAACCAACCTGATCGCCGCTACCCTCCGCGCCATGTCTGCTTACTGGCACCCCTTCGCCGAGATGGCCAAGGTCAAGGACAGTCCATTCATCGTCGACCGCGGCGAAGGCATCTACGTCTTCGACGAAGACGGGAATCGTTACCTCGACGCCGCCGCCTCGCTCTGGTACATGAACGTCGGTTATGGCCGGGACGAAATCGTGGACGCCATGACAGAGCAGGCCAGAAAGCTGCCCGCGTTCCACACATTCATCGACTATGGGACCCGTCCCCCCATCGAACTTGCCGAGCGCATTGCGGCCGTTTCGCCCGACCAGGGCTCGAAAGTCTTCTTCGGTTCGGGTGGCTCCGACGCCATCGACACCGCGGCGAAGCTGGCGCGTCGTTACTTCTCCGCGGTTGGTGAGCCCGAGCGAACCGTCTTCATCGCCCGGGAGTGGGCCTATCACGGCATGCACACCTACGGAACTTCGCTCGGGGGCATGGAACCGAATCGGCTTGGCTACGGCGGCGATCTAGTCACCGATGTCGTCATGGTCCCTCACGACGACGCCGATGCGGTGGACAAGGCCATCGAACACGCCGGCGCAGACCGCATTGCCGGCATCTTCGTCGAAGCGGTCATCGGTGCCGGGGGGATCCGGCCGGTTTCAACCGACTACCTCCGACAGGTCCGCGAGTCGATCCGTAGCGCCGGAGGTCTCTACATCTCCGACGAAGTCATCACCGGCTTCGGCCGCGTCGGCGACTGGTTCGCCGCCAACCTGTTCGACCTCGATCCTGACCTGATCACGTTCGCCAAAGGAGTCACCTGCGGCTACGCCCCTCTCGGCGGGGTCATCGCCAGCCCGAGAATTGCCGACCCCTTCTTCACCGAGCCAGGCTTGATCTTCCGGCACGGCTACACCTACTCGGGCCATGCCGTTGCATGCGTAGCCGCCTTGAAGGTGATGGAGATCATCGAACGCGAAGGGCTGATCGCGAGAGCAGCTGCCCTCGAAGGCGAGATCTACGACGCTCTCCTCCCGCTCGAAGAGCTCGAGGTTGTCGACCATGTCCGCCGCGGCGTTGGTGCCCTCGCTGCGATCCAGCTCAAAGTGGGTGATGACGACACCTTGCCCTCGCGGGCAGCAGCAGCGTGCCGGGAAGCCGGCGTGCTCAGCAGAGCTGTCGGCGGAGGAGGGCTTCAGGTGTCACCGCCGCTGACCATGACCCCGGATGAGGTCGCCGAGATGGCCGCCTTGTTCCAGACAGGCCTCAACATTCTGTGATCCAGCGGCCCTTCTGGATCGACGACCATCCGCGTCCCTCCGACCTCGGCAAATCTGATATTCCTTCCGAAGCCGACTACCTGGTCGTCGGTTCCGGGCTCACCGGGCTATCCGCCGGGCTCCGGCTCGCCCGTGGCGGGCAGTCGGTTGTAGTTCTCGACAGCGGCGAGATTGCAGGTGGTGCGTCTGCGATAAACGGCGGCATGGTCTCCCCCGACGTGAAGGCGGGGATGCGGGCTGTGGAGGGGTCTCATGGCCGGCAGATCGCCGACGAAATCTGGCACGCAACAGTGCGGTCGATCGAGATCGTCCTCGAGCTATGCCGGGAGAACCACATCGACGTCAAGGTCAACCAGAGCGGGATGGCAGCCCTGGGCTTGGACCAGCGCGATGCAACCAAGTTTATCGAGACCGCCGCTTGGTATCGGGACCGCTATGGGGTCGATTGGGAGGTGTTGGGACCGGACCGGGTAGGTGAGATCGCAGGCTCAGACGCCTTCACAGCTGCACTCTTCGAACCCGAGGGTTACGGGATCCAACCCGCCCGGTTCTCCTTCGGCATGGCACAGGCCGTGACCGATCAGGGCGGCCTTTTGGTCGCGGACTGCGAGGTCGAGGCAATTCAGCGATCGGGCCCGGGCTTCGAGGTGACAACCGCAAAGGGGACCGTGCGTTCCGGAGGGGTAGTCGTGGCAACCAACGGATATACAACGCGCCGCCCCATCGCTGAGCTTCGCAATCGGGTGGTGCCGATCGGCTCATACATCATTGTCACCGAGCCCCTCGGGGAAGCCGTGGCAGCTTCGGTTTTCCCCGCCAACGCGATGACCTTCACCAAACGACGGCTTCTCCATTACATGCGACGCACCCCCGATAACCGGATCCTGATCGGGGGAAGGAGAAATCTGAAGACCGACCTGCCCCTGGAAGACAGCGCAGCTGACCTTCATAGCAGCCTCATTCGCTACTTTCCCCAACTCGGAGACGCCGGAGTCAGCCACGTCTGGGGCGGGAAACTCGGAGTCCCTTTCGATCTCATCCCCCACATCGGGAATGTCGAAGGAGCCTGGTACGCCATGGGTTATGCGGGCCATGGAGTCGGGCTCTCCACCCTCCTCGGCCACGACCTCGCCGGGATGCTGCTCGGTGACGAGCCCACCAGCCCATTTGCAAAGATCCCCCACAACGGGCGCTTCTACTACCGGGGCCACCCCTGGTTCCTCAACCCCGCCTCCCTCCTTTACCGGACCCTCGACAAAGTCGGTTTGTAACCCTTCCCTCCCGACTCGTGTTTAGGATCGCCGTCATGACATTTCCACAGTCGAGCGCGTATCCGGAACAGAGCCAGGCAACGACCATCCTCGTGTTGGGGATCCTCGGCGTTATCTGCTGTGTTCCCTTTGGCATTGCGGCCTGGGTGATGGGCAACCGAGAACTCGAGGCCATCGATGCCGGACGGAGGAACCCCGAGAACCGGGGCTCTGCCAATGCAGGCAAGATCCTGGGAATCGTGTCCGTAGCGCTATGGGTCATCGGAGCTGTGGCGTTCGCTTTGCTGTTCGTGGCCGGCGTCTCCCTCACCGCATTCGATAGCCTCTAGGAAGCGATGACATCCGTTTGGCGCAACCGACTTTTGCTGGCCGCTCCGCTTCTAGCGGCCGGGTTGCTGGCGATAGTGCCAACTGTTGATGACGGCCCCACCATCTGCCCGTTCGCCCTGATGACCGGAACTGCCTGTCCTGGTTGCGGGATGACCCGTGCAGCCGGGTACCTGATTCGGGGCGACCTCTCTTCCGCCCTCCGCTATCACCCGCTGGTGATGCTGATCGCGGTCCAGGCGCTTGCCGGGTGGGGTTGGTGGATGTTGAGTCGCTCCAAAACCGTGAAGCCGCTATCGACGAGGATCACCAATGCCATCCTCATCGGAACCGGTGTCAGCCTCCTAGTGGTCTGGCTGCTCAGACTGTGGGCGGGTTCGCTGCCACCGGTTTAGCGGAGCGGACCAGCCAGAAGAACAACGCCACGAACGAAGCGGCCACGCCGATGAATGCGGGGATGAGCCACTTGGAATCGGCCAGCTCGGAAACACTCTCGGCCACCGGAGCGCGGCCTCCACCAGGATCGAGCACCCAGCTGCCCAACTTGAGCAACAACGCGAAGGTCAAGGCACCCAGTGCCAGCCTGGTCGAGAGAGTGCGCATCGCCCCTATCCGGTTGTCGGCTACGAGCACATAGATGGCGCCGAAGACAATCTGGGTCCCCAGCGCTAGCACCGATGCGATGCCAAGGCGCCTTGCCACCGGAGAAACCGGGCCCACCAACGGCGCTTCGCCTGCCTCCCGAATCACCAGCGGGTCGAGGCCGCCGACAATCGCGGCAACCTGAGCCTCGGGCACCTGTATCCCCTGGGAGCCGAGCGAGGCAGTCATCGCGGGGACCGCGGGGGCGAAAATCGAGGCCATGTCGACTGCAGTCTCCCCGAAGCCGGGTTCGGCTGCTGCATCGACCACCGCGCCGACCAATGACGCCAGTGCTTGTTTCACCTCAGGCGTGAACAGGGATAGTGTGGCCGCCTCTCCAGCCGCATCGGGAGGGACCCCGGTATCGACGAGCTGGGTGGTCATCCAGTCCGAAAACCTTCCGGTGACCTCCTCGCTCTCGCTGATAGGGGCCAGGTTGTCAGCCAATTCGTCAGTGTCGACTACCACCGCCCGACCCCAGAATGAGAGCAGCAGGATGGTCGTTGCCAGACCGAACACCCAGGCCGCTAGCGAACTGAGAAAGCGGGTTAGACCCGGGTTCAATTCTTGATTACCAACGCCGGGTTGGTGCGGATCCGGGGGCGTTTCTCGATGACGGCATCGGCCAGCCTGGCGAAAGACTCTTCCGCCTCTGTCCCGGCTGCTGCCACCGCAACGGGCTCACCGACATCTGCCCCACGACCCATCGCCGGAAGCAACGGGATCCTGGCCATCAAATCGACCTTCAACTCGGCGGCGAGAGCCTCTCCCCCACCGGAGCCGAAAAGCTCGTATTGGGTCCCATCGTCACCGGTGAACCAGGACATGTTTTCGACAACACCGATCACCTGCTGATCGACCTCCTCGGCCATCAGCGCAGCGCGGCGCGCCACCCGTTGTGCGGTCGGCTGCGGTGTGGTGACGATGATCACCTGTGCCCTCGGCAGGAACTGAGACATCGAGATGGCGATGTCCCCGGTTCCCGGAGGCATGTCAACAATCAGGAAATCGGGGTTGTCCCAGAAAACGTCTTTGAGAAACTGCTCTATGGCCTTGTGCAGCATCGGTCCCCGCCAGATAACCGCCTTGTCGTCGCCGACGAAGTAGTCCATGGACATCACCTTCACTCCGTGGGCGACCGGGGGGACGATCTTCTCGCCCATCATCAGGGGTGGCTCGGCGACACCGAGCATCCTGGGTATGGAGAATCCCCAGATGTCGCCGTCGACAATTCCCACCTTCTTGCCGGTCCGACGGAGGGCGACGGCGAGGTTGGAGCTCACCGAAGACTTGCCCACGCCACCTTTGCCCGACGAGATGGCGATGACACGGGTCGCCGAGCCCGGCTCGCCGATTCCCGGTCCGCTGTTGTTGGTGAGACGTCCCATGAGCTCAGCGGCGTCATCGTCGGACATGATCTCGACATCGATGTCGGCGCCCCGGCCGTGCGGTCGCAGCGCCTCGGCCAGGGCTGCATCGAGGCCGTGGTCGGGTGTAGGCATGCGCAGCCCGACCTTGATCTTGCCGGTCAGGGTCTTTTCCACCGATCGCAGCAGACCCAGCTCACCCAGGGTCCGTCCCACCAGCAAAGGGGATTCGAGTCGTGCCACCGCGTTGTAGATCTCGGTGTTCGCAGACGATCCGTTGTCAGGATCCATTGATTTCCCAGGGGTGGTTAGAAGACCCACGAAACTATAGTTTTGATCAGTTGGTACCCCTCATGGACAAGAAAACCCTTGAAAACCGGATCTCTGATCTAACTTCGGCCCTCGGCGACCCTACCCGCCGGGCCATTTACATCGCGGTTAGAGAGTCGGCGGAACCGCTGACGACCACGACCATCGCAAACTTGTTCGATATCCATCCCAACGTTGCCCGCCACCATCTCGATCGACTCACCGATGACGGCTACCTCAGGGTCAGCGCTTCCAAAGGCAAAGGGGTCTCGGGCGCGGGTCGCCCGGCCAAGGGATACGAGGCAACCGCAAAAGAGGTTTCGGTCCACTTCGCTCCACAGCGTTCGGAGATGCTGGTCGAACTACTGATGAAGGTACTCGAGAAGGTGTCGAAGGACGACCTTTCAGACATCGCCGAGGAGGTCGGTCGGCAATATGGAAAAGAGCTGGCCTCCGAGATCGGAGTCCAACACGAGACCGGTTATGACGAAGCTGTCCACTCGGTGGCGCGGGCGATGACGGGACTCGGATTCGCCGTGGACCCCGACATCTCCGGCCAGCGGCTCCTCACCTCACATTGCCCTTTCGGGGAGGCAGCCAGCAACCACCCCGAGGTGGTCTGTTCTCTCGATCGCGGCATCGTCTCGGGCTTGTTTGGGGAGCTTTCGGCGCCGTGCACCCCGGTCCTCATCCCCCACTCCCGCCCCGACGACGACTGCATCACCAGGGTCCCGGTCACCCTCGCCAGTCGCTGAACTGCACCGCACCGGGTTTCCAATTTGTAAAGAAGGTGCGTTCTTCGCACTGACGGCCTGGGTTCTTCGACATTTGCTCCTGTAACCTCAAAGACATAGGAGTTTTTGACGCAACGCTGAAAGGTCAGACATGAAAAGCGATCCATTCGGGTCCCGCACCAATCTGGACACCGCCCTGGGCAGCCGGGAGATTGTCCGCCTCGACGCCATCAAAGGTACCGAGACCCTCCCCTACTCGATAAAGGTCCTGCTCGAATCGGCCCTGCGGAACATCGACGGCATTTCGATCACAGAGGATGATGTGCGGCGCATTGCCGAATACGACGCCACAGCCGTTGGTGAGCAAGAGATTCCCTTCATCCCCGGACGGGTCGTCCTCCAGGACTTCACCGGGGTTCCTGCGGTGGTCGATCTCGCCGCCATGCGCGCTGCGATCGTGAGAATGACCGGTGACGAAGGGTCCGCACAGAAGGTGAACCCGCTGATCCCCGCCGACCTGGTCATCGACCACTCGGTACAGGTCGACGCCTACAACACTCCTGACGCACTAATGATCAACTCGGCGAAGGAGTTCGATCGCAACCAGGAGCGCTACGAGTTTCTGAAGTGGGGCCAGTCCGCCTTCGCCAACTTCAGGGTGGTGCCGCCTGCAACCGGCATAGTCCATCAGGTGAACCTGGAGTATCTGGCCAAGGTCGTTTGGGACAACGGCCTCGAGCTCTATCCCGACAGCCTGGTCGGCACCGACAGCCACACCACGATGATCAACGGTCTCGGTGTGGTCGGATGGGGCGTCGGCGGCATCGAAGCCGAAGCGGCAATGGTCGGCCAGCCCATCTACATGCTGCTTCCGGAGGTGGTCGGTTTCGAATTGACCGGCAAGCTCCCTGAAGGAGCCACCGCCACCGACCTGGTGCTCCGCGTCACCGAGATGCTCCGGTCCCACGGGGTGGTCAGTAAGTTCGTCGAATTCTACGGCTCCGGGCTTGCCGACATGCCATTGGCCAACCGGGCGACAATCGCCAACATGGCACCAGAATACGGGGCCACGGTCGGCTTCTTCCCCGTCGACGAGCAGACCATCAAGTACCTGCGCCTTACCGGTCGTGAGGACAAGCTGATCGACACGGTCGAGCAATACTACAAAGAGCAGAAGATGTGGCGCGACGACTCCCGGAAAATCGCCTACTCCTCGAAACTCCAATTGGACATGTCGACCGTCGAGCCTTCCCTCGCCGGGCCGAAGCGGCCCCAGGATCGAATCGACCTCTCCGGGATGAAGCAGCAGTGGGAGCAGGACCTCACCAACGAGTTCGGCAAGTCGAGCGGCGCGTCCGAAGGCACCACTTCAGAGTGGGTCGACGAGGGAGGGACTCCGACCAACGGGCCCGAGAGGCAGACCAACGTCAAGGTGGTTTACGACGGTGAGACCTTCACCCTTACCGACGGCGACGTGGTCATCGCCGCGATCACCTCGTGCACCAACACCTCGAACCCCGACGTGATGGTGGGTGCCGGCCTCGTCGCACGCAAAGCCCGGGAACTCGGCCTCAACCGCAAACCGTGGGTGAAGACCTCCCTCGCGCCAGGGTCCCAGGTTGTCACCGAATACCTGACCAAGTCGCGGCTCCTCGAAGACCTCGAGGCTCTCGGATTCCATGTCGTCGGGTACGGGTGCACGACATGCATTGGTAACTCCGGCCCGCTACCCGAACCGATCTCGGAGGCCATTCAGGCTACCGATATGGTTGGTGCGGCGGTCCTCTCCGGGAACCGGAACTTCGAAGGCCGGATCTCCCCCGATGTCAGGGCCAACTACCTGGCATCACCTCCCCTCGTCGTCGCTTACGCAATCGCGGGAACAGTCGATTGGGACCCGATCAACGAGCCAATCGGAACCGATCGCGACGGGAACGATGTGATGTTGAGCGACATCTGGCCGACCCAGGACGAAATCGCCTCCATCGTCGGCGAGAACGTCCTCCAGTCGCAGTTCACCGAGAAGTACGCCGACGTCTTCACCGGAGCCGACGAGTGGAGAGCCATCACCACCGCAGAATCCGACCTCTACCCGTGGAACCCGGCGAGCACATATGTCCAGGAACCCCCGTTCTTCACGAAGTTGACCCCCGAAGTCACCCCTCTCGCCCCGATTGAAGGCGCCAGGGTGCTTGCCAAACTCGGTGACTCGGTGACCACCGACCACATCAGCCCGGCGGGTTCAATCGGTGTCGACACCCCCGCAGGCAAGTACCTCATCGAAAACGGGGTGCAGCCTGCGATGTTCAACTCGTACGGGTCGAGACGCGGCAACGACCGAGTGATGACCAGAGGCACATTCGCAAATATCCGGGTACGCAATCAGCTCGCCCCCAACACCGAAGGCGGGTGGACCACGGACTTCACCGACGGTGAAGTGAAGAGCATTTATGAGGCAGCGATGAACTATCAAGCAGCCGACATCCCGTTGATCGTCCTCGCTGGCACCGACTATGGGATGGGTTCGTCCCGGGACTGGGCCGCCAAGGGTGCCTTCCTGCTCGGGATCAAGGCCGTGATCACCAGCTCGTTCGAGAGGATCCACCGCTCCAACCTGGTGATGATGGGGGTTCTCCCTCTCGTCTACACCGGCGGGCAAACGGCGGACAGTCTCGGACTCGACGGCACCGAGTCGTACGACATCGAGCTGACCGACGAACTCAGCCCGAGGCAGACGGTGCGGGTGACCGCAACCCACCCCGGCGGAAATGTGATCGAGTTCGATACCTCGGCCCGGGTCGACACCCCGATTGAGGTCGAATACCTTCGCAACGGTGGCATCCTGCACTATGTCCTCAGACACATGGCAAAAGCCTGAAGACGCCGACCCCCTTCAGGGTCGGTCGTTCCGTCTGACCGGCGTCTTCGTCATCGTGGTCGCCGTGGGGCTTCTGGGTGCATGGATCTTCAACTCGGGCAGCGACGACACGGCTGGTGTCGGCCAGGTAGCGCCTGAGTTCGAGGTCGAGAACATCGTTCGGGGCGAGCCCATCGTCCTCAGTCAACTCCTCGCCGCCGACGACCGCCCCATCGTGATCAACCTCATGGCATCGTGGTGTGGCCCGTGCCGCGTGGAGATCCCCGAGCTGAGTGCCTTCGCCGACGCCAACCCCGGTATCCTCGTCCTCGGGATCGCCGTCGAGGACCGCTACGACGATTTCAAGGTCTTCGTCACCGAAGTACAGCCCACCTACACTGTCGGCTTCGACGAGGGGGCGATGCGCGAGAACTACCCCACACTGGGTCTTCCCGCCACCTTCTTCCTCGACTCCGACGGCGTCATTGTCGAGGTGTTCAACGGGATCCTCGACCAGGAACTTCTCGAGGAATTGGTCGCCGGGATCAGCTAAGCCCGGTAAGTCTTTCCTCCAATGCCTGCACATATTCGAGATTGGGCCCGGAGACCAGCTCCGCGGTAACGATCAGCCTCTGCCGCGCCGAGAACTTGGGATGACATGTGGTGAGAGTGAGCCACGCCCCTTCTCGGGGATCGGCCACCCAGACATCGGTGGGCGCCACGACAAACCACTCCTCACGGAGTTCGTAGACGTGAGTTCCGATCGCTGTTTCGATCTCGATCCGATCCCCCGGCTCTAATTGGTCGACGTCGAAGAATGGCCGCCCATAGGTGGTCCGATGCCCGGAAATGACCGCATTGCCGGGTTGGCCGGGGAGCACGGTCCCCGGCATATGCCCCGGACCTTTCTTCAGCGTCTCCGGGGACACACCCGAGAACACCACAACCTCGAGCCCGATCCGAGGCACACGCATTACGCCGAACTCCACGCCCTCGGCCGAAATGTTCTCGCTGTGGAACTCGACCACCCGCTCATCGGTGTCGGGTGTCTCCTCGACCGCCACTTCCTGAACCGTGGGGATTGTTGCCCGCTCGAATACTCCGTCAATGCCTTCAGCAGCGTCGGTCTGTATGCGCGAGTTGATGACATCGGTAACGAACAGCTCGTATCCGGCGTAGCCGAAGATGAAAATTGACAACCAGATGAAAGTCCACCCGGTCACCTGAAGCTTGCGTTGCACAATGCGAGGGTAACGGTTGCCCGGAGTTGGCCTCAGCTACCAGACCAATCCGGGTCTCGCTTTTGGAGGAAAGCCTCGATTCCCTCTGCTGCATCGGCGGTGAGGGCAATTTCGGTCAGGCCCCCCTGGAGGCGGTCGAGAGCGGCGTCAAAACCCAGTTCGTAGATCCCGGCGAACGAGTCCCTGCCAATTAAATACGACGCCGGGCTAGCACTCAACAGCTTGTCGACCACCTCGTCGACCGCGCCATCGAGCTCGGCAGCGGTGACGACTCGACTGACCGCGCCGATCCTCTGTGCCTCAAAGGCGTCGATAACCCTTCCGGTGAGCATCAGGTCGAGCGCAGCCTTCCGCGGCACCGATCGAGCAAGCACAGCCGAGATCATCATCGGCCACAGGCCAACGCTGACTTCGGTAGTCCCCAGCTTGGCGCTTTCCACACATATCGTGATGTCACAGGCAACGGCGAGGCCGAAGCCTCCGGCAAGGGCATGGCCGTTGACCCGGGCAACGGTCGGCTTGCCACCCCGCTCCATGAGCCGGAACAAATCGGCGAGTGCTCCCCTTTCAGCGTGGCGCCCCAAGGCGTCATCGACGAAACCCCCGGAAAGATCGCCACCCGCGCTGAATGCCCGGTCGCCTTCACCGGTGTAGACGATCACTCTGACCTCGTCATCTTGCACGGCTTTGCGAGTGGCATCGAGCAAACCCCGCATCACAACAGTCGACATCGGGTTGTGACGTTCGGGGTCGTCGATGGTGATCGTCGCCCGCCCGTCAGATGACCGGTACTGGATCATGCCGCGTTCTCCATTCTTTGCCTATCGGTGGACAGCGAAGGCTATTACCGTCGGACTCGATGCTGTGGCTTGCGCTCGTTCTCTTCCTGGCTCTGGTGATTGCCGTCCTTCGCGGCGGCCGTCTGACCAACCTCGGCGACATCGAGCTGAGATCGTGGTGGCTCCTCATCGTCGGCTTCGGCCTCCAGGCCGCAACGAGGCTGCTCCCCGAGGAGGACTGGGCGGAGACGGCAGGGCTCCTGATGGTGCTGGGGTCATTCCTGCTGCTCCTGGTTCTGGTGATAGTCAACAGGGACCATCCCGGCATGTGGCTGGCTGGGTTCGGAGTGCTGATGAACTTCACCGTAATCTCGCTCAACGGCGGGATGCCGGTGCTGACCGAAGCCGCCGTGGTGGCGAGCGGGTTCACGGTTACCGACCCTGATATCGCCGGGTCTTTCAAACACGTGGTCCTCGGCCCTGACACTCTCCTCCCCGCTTTTGGCGACCTGATCCCGCTCCGTCTCGCCGGCCATGGTCAGGTGATCAGTCTCGGAGATGTCTTTCTTGCGGTGGGCCTGGGCCGCTTCCTCGAACACGAGTTGCGCAAGCCGCGCCGTTACTTCAAGAAGGGTGCGTCGGCGGAGGCCGGTTCCGCCCACTGACAGCGCCAACCACGGTTTGCACAGTGCAAATCGGTGCGGATTTCGAGCCCCTGAGCACAGTGCAACCCGGTCACAACCCACGCTGAGCAAATCGATGCGGATTCCGGCCCCCTGAGCACAATGCAAATCGATGCGGTTTAGTGCGCCCCGATGTGGGCAGGGCCGGTTTCCAGGACGCCACGGGTGGTGAGGAGCCGGCGCAATGAGGCCACCACCTGAGGGTCGTACTCGTATGCGGTCCCGGCATGGAGATGCTCGAGGGCCTGCAAAGGGGTCCGTCCTTCCTGGTATACCTGCCAGTCGTAGGCAGCGGACACTTTGATCACCCGGGAGATGATGGAGATGCCGGGATCGATGTCTTCACCAGGACGTCGGAAGGGCTCATACTGGTTGCGGACATCGCCTGCCACACGGTCGAGATAGGGTGCCTCGGCGATGATCTCGGCGCTCCAGCGCGCGATGTCGTCGTCGCTGTAGCCCATCTTCAAGACCTGTGGCTCGTTGAGGCTGACCCGGCCGATGTCGTGCATCAGCCCGGCGAACTCGATTTGCTCTACCTGGACCGGTCCCAGACCGATCTCCTTGGCGATGGCTGCTGCGATTTCAGTGGTGCGGTCGGCATGACCATCGACTCCAAGTCCGGAAACCTCCGGGATCCGGGCCAATGCCCGGATGGTCTGTTTATAGGTGACTTTGGTCTCCTGGAACCGGGCGAAGGCGGTATGGGCGAACGTATAGGGCAGCAGGGCGATCGGCAACGCCCACCACTTCAGAGGTACGAGCAACTCGCCAAAGAGGGCACCGGTCAGCGCCAGGCCGAGGAAGACGTTGAGATCGTGGAGCAACGCCCGGGCGAGGTAGGTTCGGGACAGTTCCCGGGGGCCGAGCACGAGCAGAGCGCGCAGACCAACCTCAACCGCGAGCCAGGCAATGACGGCTACCCCTATCGGAAGCAGGTCATCCCAATCTCCGTCGAACTCCCTGAAGGCTCCGACTCGCATCGAGGTGTAGACGAGGGCGTAGATGTAGTAGCCGGCCAGCCGCCTTACCAACGTCGGTAACAGCTCGGCATGGCTCTCGCCCCGGGACAGGCGCAAGGCCCAGACCACCGACAGGCCCAGCCCATACACGACCACGACACCGGCGAAGTCGACACCGCCTTCGCCATTGACAAAAACAAGCGGCAGTGCTGCAGCTACGGCGAGCCCGGTTGTGAAACGGTTTCCCGAGTTGCTGGTGGCAACTCCAATCAACGACCCGATTACCAGTGCCGCAACCCCGATAATGAGCCAGAGAGGATCGACGACAGCCAGGGGAAAGGCGATCATCGCGACCGCCACACCAGTGATCGGGAACAGCCAGGAGAGGATGGCTACATTGCGGCTCTTCCACTCAGCCACGAAGGGTCAGCTCCGGTTCTTCGGCGAGGCGCCGGGCCATCTCCTCGTCGTTCACGTGGGGAGCGCCCCAGCGCCGTCGGGTCTTGTTCAACGCCCGCTCGAAGGCATCGACGACATCCGGATGGAACTGGCCCCCGGAGTGACGGCGCAGCTCCTCGAGGGCATATTGCTGGGAGAGGGCCATCCGATACGAGCGAGCCGATGTCATCGCGTCGAACGAGTCGGCCACCGCCACGATGCAAGACTCCAGGCTCGGTGCCTTGCCTTCGATATGGCCGCTGCCACCATAACCGTTGCCGTCGAAATGGCTGTGGTGACCCGAGGCGATCTCCACCATTGGTTGCAGGAAGTCGACTTCAGCGAGTATCTCTTCGACGAGGTGGGCATGGTCTTTCATCACCTCGTATTCACTTTCCTCGAGACGTCCCCGCTTCCGGATCAGCTCGGTGGGTACGGCGAGTTTGCCCAAGTCGTGAATGAGAGCTGCCCAGCGGATCTGCTCGAGCTGGGTGCCGGTGAAGGCAAGTTCCTCCCCGATCAGTTGGGCAAAGTAGGCCACACGTTCAGTGTGTCCCCTGGTGTACATGTCCTTGGCTTCGAGCGTCTTGACGAACCCACGGAGGGAGCCGATGTGGGACTCACGCAGTTGGCCGAAGGCGTAGAGCGACATGTGGCCGATCCCGTAGACCCCAAGGATGAGGACCAGGATCGCATCGCGATCAGCAATCAGGTAAGCGGCGCCGATCAGACCACCAAGCAGACCCATCATCACCTGACCGGAGAAGAGGACGCCCATCTTCGACCAGGGCTCGAGATTGTCCGATCCAAAGACAATCTTCACCGCTCGCCGCACCAAGATGTTTTGGGTGAGAACGTAGGCGAATGCGGCGAGAGAGGAGGCCACTGCAACCCGGAAAAGTGAATCAGTTGATGCGCTGGCAAGGCCTCCCCCGAGATTCGCATCTAGCAATAGTCCGGCGACCCCTGCGGCTATGCAGATCTGGCCGAAGTTCGCCAGCGGCTGGAACCATCTCCGTTCCCTGATGTCTGTGGGGGTGATCGTCCCCGCGGCGCCCATGAGCACCATGCCCAGTGTGGCGTTGGAGTCCGGCGTTAGTGCAAAAATCACTCCTGCGGTCATCATCACCATCAGGCCCGACGATTGGAGCATGCGATCGTTGACTTCGACTGCAAAGAACTCCAGCAATACGAAGAGAACGGCGAAAGGAACCCAGATTTCCCAGCGAGGCATATCGAAGAAGATCGTGCTCGCAATCACAACGGCCCCGCCCAATACGGCATAGGGAATAGCCACACGGAGTCGGCGGCGAACCGTGTGGCGGAGATGACTAAACCATCCCCCGTACCGCTTTTTAAGTCTGTTTCCCATGGTCAGGTGGGACATGTTGGCTGATGAGAGGGGCAAGCGGTGTCTTTAACTCAGCCGATCCGAGTATTCGTCGTGGCCACGTGCCTCCAAAAGGTGGTGGCCTCGAGTCGTTCCGAATGTGTCACACGCATGGGGGACACTCACCTACGGTTGTTATTTCACCGACCTTGGGGGCTGGTGTCTAAAGATCCGCTCCGCTTTGGTTTGATGAGGGTCTACTTGCTTGCTGTCGTGTTCGACACCGTTGCTTGCCCACTCTGCTCCCGATTTCTCGGGAACCTTTTAACATGTCAAAAAAGGCCCCTGACTTCGCCCGCCGGGTGCGGAACAGGCAATCTCTCGATCACAGATCCCACCGCCACCACGGAAAAAGCTCCAGCTCGAATAAATCTAGACAACTTGTGGTGACGGCACAAGACCAAAATCACTTCTTGCAGGAGGAATGTCCCCGATTGTTCCGTTCTCGGCGATGATATGGGTACTCTGCGCATGTGGACGCTGTCGCCCTTCAGGAGAAAATCGGCCGGATCGAAGGAGTCGAGGCAGTTCGAGTCGTCGGCTCGAACGGGGCCATCGACGAGATCCACGTTCTCGCCAGGAAGACCAAGCCACCCAAACAACTCGTCCGCGACGTGCAGTCGCTTGCTCACGCCCTGTTTGGAGAGGACATCGACCGACGGGTGGTCTCTATCGTCCAACTCGCCGACGGCGACCTCGACGGCGGACTGCGACCGGCGCTTGTCGACATCGGGGAAACTCTCGACGGGTCGAGGGCCGAGGTCGTGGTCAGCTTGCGCTGGAATGACAGCCTCTACAAAGGAACCTCCAGCGGGGCAGCTTCATCTGCCACCAGGCCGAGGCAGATTGCCGAGGCAACCATCGACGCCCTCCGCCAGGGGATCCAGAAGTCGGCCGCTCTCGGCGTGAATTCGATGGACGTCCCCTTACTTGGTGGCCGTCACATCGCCGTCGCCCAAATCGTCCTGGTCACCGATGCGACGGAGCGCATGCTGATCGGTGCGGCGATCGTCGAAGACGACGAAGCCCGGGCCGTCGTCCGCGCGGTGCTCGACGCATTGAACCGCCTCCTTCCCGACCTGAGGGTCCCCTGAGCCAAGCGGCAGTTGTCAGTCCACACTTTCTGTCGGCCGAAGCCGGTCGACACGTCCTGCTCAGTGGCGGCAATGCCGTCGACGCCGCCATCGCGGTCGTTGCGGCCCAGGGCGTGGTCGCGCCCGAGACGTGTGGTGTCGGTGGCGACCTCTTCGCCCTGATTCACTCCAATGGTGAAGCCAGACCGATCGCCCTCAATGCCTCGGGGCGCTCGGGCTCCGCAGCCACCGCGGATGTGCTCCGCGCAGCCGGGCATGAGCGGGTACCTGCCGACCATCCGCTGACGGTCACGATCCCGGGATGTGTCGACGGGCTCACCGCACTCGCCTCCCGCCTCGGGTCACTGCCCCTCGCCGCTTGCCTGGAGCCGGCAATAGGCCTGGCCGACGAGGGTTTTCCTGCTTCCGACGAACAATCTCGTGCTTTCTCGATGATGAGAAACGTCTATGGCGACAACCCGGCCGTCGCCGGTTTGTACCCAGGGGGAACGCCGGTGGCGGCCGGCCAGACCGTGACCAGGTCCGACCTCGCCCGCACTCTGCGGGATATCGCCGACGGGGGACGTGATGCCTTCTATGGCGGAGTTCCCGGCGAGGACATCGCCGCTGTCCTTGGCCCTTACGTGACGTTCGAAGACTTGGGCCGCTCCCAGTACGAGTGGATCGATCCCCTGGCCGTTGCCATCGGTGAGGAAACCGCATGGACCATCCCGCCCAACTCCGCGGGATACCTGGGCCCGGCCACCCTTGCGGTGTTCCTCCGGCTCGATCCGCCAGACGATTCGGCCGACCCTCTCTGGTGGCACTTGATGATCGAGGCCCACCGCTCCCTCGCATGGGAGCGGGACCAAGTCGTCTCCGACCCGGACACGTTTTCGTTACCACCCGATGAGCTGGTTTCCGATGAGCGACTCGACCGGGCAGCTGCGGGAGTCTCCCGGGAGCGGGCAGGATCATGGCCAACCCCGCCCGCTGTTCCCTCAGGCACTGCCTACATGTGCGTCACCGACGGCAATGGGCTCTCGGTGTCGATCATCAACTCGAACTACTACGGAACCGGTTCTCCATTCGGGGCAGCCCGGTCGGGGTTCCTACTTCAGGACCGGGGCCGGGGCTTCACCCTCGAACCGGGCCATCCCAACGAGCTCGGCCCGGGGAAGCGTCCAGCGCATACCCTCTCTCCCACCTTGTGGACCCGTGACGATCGGACATCGTGGCTTCTGGGCACTCGCGGCGGGGAAATCCAACCGCAACTGGTCGCCCAGCTTGCCGCCAGGGCCATCGTCGGTAGCGAAGACCTGGCCGCGGCCCAGGCCGCACCACGGTGGTCGATGACCGAGTACGGCCCCGGCGATCGGTCAGCAATCTCGCTGGAGCCCGGAACCGGTGTCGAAGAGGCGCTGACCGGGCTCGGACACCATGTGACGACCAAAGATTCTCCGCAGCCGGGATGGGGACCGATGTCGATAATCGACCGGCGCACCGATAACGCTAGTGCGGCAGCGGACCCGAGAGTTTCGACTGCGAAGGCACTGGAGATCTGAATGTCACAAGACCTGGTTGGCACCTGGAAGCTGGTGGAATGGACCGCCGCCGTCGACGGCAAGCCGATCACCCCTTTCGGGGGCGAGACCACCGGACTCATCACCTATACCGAAGACGGGCGAATGTGGGGCACGCTGATGCGGGTCGGTCGTCCACTGGTCGATGGAGACACACTCGCCGCCGCACCAGAACCCGAGCGCGCCGCCGCGGCAGCTGGCTACCTGAACTATGCCGGGAGCTACCGGCTGGAGGGAACCACCGTGGTCCATGAGGTGGAAGTCAGCCTGTTCCCGAATTGGATCGGGACAGACCAGGTCAGAGAGATGCAATGGGCGACAAACCACCACGGTGGCCAGGACTTGTTGCTGTCGGCGCAAAGCACGTCACGCAAGGGTGAGACAGTCACCAACAGCCTCGTCTGGCGCCGCCTCGAGGATTGGGACGCCTAAGCGCGCAATCCGCTCATCACGGCGCCGACTTGTTCGTCGGTCAACGATCCCCCCGAGCCGATACCGTAGAAGCCGATGCGCTGCACCCGCCCCTCGTAGCGGTCCTTGATCGCAGCGGCGAGTTCGTCGATTGGGGCGGCGACGCCCACCTCGAGGACCGCCTCGTCGGGAACTATCGACGGCATGTCCGCCCACTCGCCGCGCTTGGACATCGCGTTGAGCTGCTCACCAAAGTCCCATCCGTTGGCTTCGAGCACATGGTTGTAAGACGGCGTGGAGGCATAAAACGAGATCTGTTGGCGCACCGGTTCCATTGCCTGTTCGATCTCGGACTGATTCTCCCCCGTCATCACGAATACCGAGGTCGCCCTCTCGACATCGGCCAACTGCCGCCCCGCCGCGACAGCACCCTGCTCCATATTGGGGAGAACCGTTTCATCCAGGTACCGGGCGGTATGAAAGGGATGAACGAAAAAGCCGTCGCACACTTCTCCAGCCATCCGGGAGAGCCACGGACCGACCCCGGCGATGTAGACCGGGATATCAGGATGGGGAATCGGCCCCGGGTTGAAGAAGGGCGTCATCAGGGTGAATTCATAGAACTCGCCCTTGTACCGCAGCGGTGTTGCGTTTTGCCACGTGTCCCAGATGGCGCGCATCGCGGTGATGTAGTCCTGGAGGCGAGGCCCGGGGTTACCCCACTCCGTCGAGAAGCGGCGGGTGATGTGGGCCCTGATCTGGGTCCCCAAGCCAAGGACGAACCTTCCCCGGGAAAGGCGGGCGAGGTCCCAGGCCATCATGGCAGTCGTCATCGGGGATCGGGGAAACGCAACGGCGATAGACGTGCCCAAATCGATCCGGTCGGTTTCAGCTGCGGCAAAGGAGAGTGGCAGGAACGGGTCATACTGGGTTTCTGCCGAAAAGAATCCGTCATAGCCCAGGTCTTCGGCCATCCGGGACGCAGCCACAGCTCCGTCGGGCGGCGAAGGCGGGAAGTAGTAGTCGAGTTTCATGGCACCATCGTAGAGCCGGGCCATCGCGGTAGCCTTAGGGACATGGTGTCCAAGGTCGCAAAAGTCGTTGGTTTCGTCGGCGGTGTCGTCGCCCTGGTCTGGGCAATGCGGGACCGTTTCATCTCGGTGGCCGTATCCCGTGAGCCCGAGCCGCCCGCTTTCAAGAACGCGCCCGACGACGCTGTATCTGCCGAGCTCGAGTCGATAAATGGTATCGGCCCCACCTACGCAGAACGTCTAAGAGCCGCTGGATACTCGACCGCGGCTGACCTCGCTGGCACCGATCCCGACGAGATCGCGGACGTCGCCGGGGTCAGCAGCAGCAGGGCCCGTTCCTGGCTCGACCAGATCCCCCGCTGAGGTGCCCTACCTCACAGCACCCGAGGAGCTCCAAACCCTGATCGACGGCGAGCCTTCCTACCGGGTGGATCAGTTGCGCGAATGGCTCTATGAGCACCCGGTGTTGGACAGTGCGAGCATGACCAATCTCCCATCCGGCCTGAGGGAGAAGCTTGGGGACTCCCTCTGGCCTTTCGAGGTGGAGATGGAGCAGTCCTCGGACAGGGGGACCACTCGGAAGTGGCTCTTCCGGGCACCAGACGGCGCTGCAATCGAAGCGGTGCTCATGGGTTATCCCCGGCGGGCGACCCTTTGTATCTCCAGCCAGGCGGGTTGTGCCCTTGCCTGCACCTTCTGCGCTACCGGACAATTCGGCTTCGAGCGACATCTCGAGGCCGGCGAAATCGTCGCTCAGGTCGCATACGCCCAGGCTTTCCTGAACCAGGTCGGGATGCCGGGAGTGCCCGATCACATCACCAACATCGTATTCATGGGCATGGGTGAGCCCCTGGCCAACTACAACCGGGTCCGGGAAGCAATCCGCAGGATGGTGGAGGTGATGGGTATCTCGGCGAGGTCGATCACGGTATCGACGGTTGGCATCGTCCCCGGGATAAAACGCCTTGCTGACGAACCGTGGCCGGTCTACCTGGCGATCAGCCTCCACGCCGCCGACGACGACCTGCGCACTTCGCTGGTGCCGATCAACAAGCGTTACCCGTTAGCCATGCTCGAGGAGGCGGCTGCCGAGTACTTCGAGAAGAAGCGGCGCCGGCTTTCGATCGAATGGACGATGATGGACGGCGTCAACGACACCGAGGACCAGGCGTTCAAGTTGGCTGCGATCGCCCGCCGCCTCCACGCCCACGTCAACCTCATCGCCCTCAACCCGACCCCCCTCACCGAGGAGAAGGCATCGTCCCGATCGAGAATCGATCGCTTTGCCTCCATCCTCAAAGGCGAGAAGGTCAACGTGACCATCCGGGACACAAGGGGCCAGGACATCGACGCCGCTTGTGGACAACTTCGCGTCATTGCTGGCAATTCGCGAAAATCGGATTAATGTTTTAAGGGCGGAGTGGATCAGGGGCTGAAGGAGCGTACCTTCAATGCCTGAAAACCGTCGCGCCCGAGCAGCAGTGGTCGCCATCGTGATCGCCCTCCTCGTGGGTCTCTTCTCCCTCGACTACACCGTCGAACGCGGCGACACCCTGGCTCGCATCGCCCAGGAAAACGGCATTTCGCTCAACGAGCTGATCGATGCCAACAACCTGGCCAACCCGAACCTGATCTACCCGGGCCAGACCCTGGTAATACCCGGAACCGACCAGGTCCACATAGTCGCTCGTGGTGAGACCCTGGGCAAGATCGCCCTCGCTTACGGGACCACGGCGCGGACCCTTGCCGATGCAAATGCGCTAGCCAACCCGAACCTGATCCTGATTGGCCAGGAAATCCTGGTCCCGGCGGCAAGCTCGTCGTCTTCAGGAACCAGGACGACCACCCCCGGCGCGTCCTCGCCGGCTACAGTCAATCGCAGCGGCGACTATCACATAGTCAAGAGCGGGGAAACCGTCGAGGGCATTGCCGCCAAGTACAAGGGCGTGACTGCGGCCGACATCCGGACGGCCAACGGGATCGTGGGAAACACCGTCTACACCGGCGCCCGACTTTTCCTCAATGGGCCTGGATACGTCGCCGCCGGGGCGCCCGGTACCGGCACCTACACCGTGAAGTCCGGCGACCGGCTCGGCGATATCGCAGCCCGCCACGCGACCAGCGTTTCGACGCTGGTCAGCATGAACAACCTGAGCAACCCCAATGTGATCAGGTCGGGCCAAAGCCTCAACGTGCCGTCCGGATCGAGCTGGATCTGCCCCGTCGGGCCAGCCAGCTTCTTCAACGACTGGGGCTTTCCCCGGGCCGGTGGTCGCTATCACGAAGGCAACGACTTGTTCATTAGCAGGGGAACGCCGGTGGTGGCGCCGGTCTCAGGCACCGTGGAGTACATCGTCGGATCGATCGGCGGCAACCAGTTCTTCCTCCATGGGGATGACGGAGCCCGTTACCTCGGCAGCCACATGGATGGATTCAACGGCAAGGACCGCAAAGTGACGGCCGGGGAGGTCCTCGGGTACGTCGGCACCAGCGGCAACGCCCGCGGCACATCACCGCATCTCCACTTCGGCATCTACCTGAACGGCAACGCGGTCAACCCCTACCCGACGCTGCTCCAGTTCGACTGCAAGCGGTAGCCAGCGAGCACCTCCAGACGCGACTCTCCCTCCGCTTGCCACTCTCCCTCCGCCCGCGGAGGGAGTACCTCCGACCTTTAGGTCGGAGGGGAGGGTGGGGCGATCCCACCAACGGAGCTTGTAACCGACCGCTCTCAACTTGGCGAGTCCCAGCCCCCTTTACCTCCCGGCCCCTTTGGGCCGGCAGGGACCTTTTCCCCGTTCGGCTTCGCCTCCGGGGAAACAGCGGCTCCCTCCGGTCGCTGGGAGAACAGTCCAAGCCCGCAAGTGCGAGGTGAGGGTTAGACCGGCCGCTCTAGTTCGAAGGCGTCTTCGGTGGTTATGTAGCTGTTGCCCGACATCCGTCCCACTGCACGGAGACTGCGGGCATCGATCCGTGTGCCGTCTAAAACTGACTCTTCGACATGGAGCGCCACTACCCGGCCCACGACGATCCGGGTGAGGCCTTCACCCACGTCGAGCACCTTGGTGACCCGGCACTCGAGATTGGCGGGCGACTCGGCGACCATCGGGGCTTCGACCACCGTACCCACAACCGCGGTTAGCCCGGCGATGGCGAACTCGTCGTCGTCGGGGCCGAATGACCCCGCAGTCACCGACATCGCCTGTGCCACCTCCTCGGAGACGATGTTCACCGTGAACTCGCCCGACTCCTCCGCCAGGGTGATGGAGTCCTTGGGCCGGTCGGAATGCGAGCTCCCACTGAAGAGGACGGTCGGGGGCGCGGTCGACACCACATTGAAGAACGAGAACGGGGCGAGGTTGAAGGTGCCATTCGCCCTCCGGGTCCCGATCCAACCGATGGGCCGGGGCACGATCAAACCGGACAACAGCTTGTACCGGTCCCTGCCGGCAGTGTCCTCGAAATCGAAGTACTGCTTGCTCAAACAACCAGGTCCCAAACCTGATCGAGCCGGATGGCTCCTGCTTCGAGCAGATCTCTGTGGAAGAGTCGGATATCGAAATCGGCACCATCCTTCTTCTTGCGGGCCTCTCTCATCTTCAGGATTTCTCGTTCGCCGACCTTGTAGGAGATCGCCTGGCCAAACCAGCCCAAGTAACGCTTCACTTCGGACTCGGCCACATCCCTCTCCTGGAGACCGACCTTGTCCATGTAGTCGACAGCAATTCCATAGTTCCAGATCTCCCCGGCATGGAGCGGAGCGTCATCGGGGATCGCAAGCTCGAGCTGGGTGCCGATGTCGACGACGATCCGGGTGGCCCGGAACAGCTGGCTGGCCAACAACCCGAGCCGGTGCTCGGGATTGGAGAAGAATCCCAGCTCATCCATTAGCCTCTCCGCGTAGAGCGCCCAACCTTCGCCGGCGCCGGACTTCCAGAGAAATAGCCGGTGAAACCGTGACACTTCGTCTTTGAGCATCACCGCAGTCCCCACCTGGAGGTGATGGCCCGGGAAACCCTCGTGATATGCGGTGGACACCTCCTGCCACACCGGGATGGCGGTGCGTGAGCCCGGCGCGTACCAGATCGACCCCGGACGGCTCATGTCCTCCGAAGGCGGGTGGTACCAGGCGCCGAGCGCACCATCACCGGGTGCGATGTTGACGGTGACTTTGCGCAATTCATCGGGCACGTCGAAGTGCTCCCCGGCCAATTGCTCGACCGCGTCCGCCTGGATCTTCTCCACGAACGCGGCAAACGCCTCATGTGACGGCTCCGACCGCTCGGGGTCGGTGTCGAGCAGCTCGATGACCTCCTCGATGGATTTGTCAGCGTCGATTTCAGCCGCCGTCTCTTCCATCTCGGCACGGAGTCGGTGCACCTCGTCCCACCCCCATTTGTACGTCTCCTCGGGATCGATGGTGATGCCAAGGAAGTAGTCCGCAGCGCGCACATACCGCTCTCTCCCGACCGCGTCCGACTCGGCAGCCTCCGGTAAATAGGTGGCTTCAAGCCAATCGGCGAGCTCGCCATATTCCCGGCGAGCCTCGTCGACCGCGTCCTGGATAGTCTCCACGTCACGGCCGGTCTCGCGTGCCATCTCCACGTACTTGAGAAATCGAGATTCGCCGGAGGCCAGCGAGCGGCTCTGCTCGATCACCGACTCCACCTGGCGCCGTGCGGCCGTCTTCCCGGTCTCGATGCCTTTCTCCAGGCACATCCGGTACCCGGCGAGCGGTGTTCCGATCGATCCGAGCCGCGCAACAATTGCCTCCCAGCCGTGGTCGGTGTTCGGGTCCATCAGATCGAAGATGTCACGAAAGATCTGGGGAGGGCTGAAAATATGGTTCAGGTCGGCGAGGTATTGGCCCTCATCGAACCGCTGGAGAAGCTCCTGCAGCGCCGCCGAGACGACCCGCGCTGCAACGGCCTGCTTTTGCTCGGGATGGCCGAGGTAGGGTGCAAGCTCCGCAATCGCAGAGGAATAGAAAGCTGCCTTGGCCGCGTGCCCTTCCGGTGATGTGTCGTCCCACAGATGGTCACGGCCGGGGACACCGGCGCCGGTCGCATCTATCGGAGACAGGTCACAGAACTGCTCGGTGAGGCGGTCGGAGATCTCAAATGGCGTGCTCAAGGTTGATGTCCTTACTCTGGGCGGCAGCGGCGCCAATCCTACGTCCGTCCCGGCGATGAGCATCGATCTGGTCCGCCCCGGGTTTGGGGCAGCCGTTTATTCTCGGCCCTGTGACAGATGTGATCCCGGTCCGAGAGGACGAAGTCTTCGACATCACCGCTTTCAACGAGTGGGTTTCAGCTCAGACCGCACTGCCCGGCGAGGTACCTGCTGTCAGCCAGTTCTCGAACGGGAGGGCGAATCTCACCTATCTGCTCACCTACCCAAACGGAGAGGAGTTGGTGCTCCGACGTCCCCCGCTCGGGCCAGTGGCCGAGGGATCTCATGACATGGCCCGTGAATACCGGGTGCTTGCCCGATTGTGGAAAGCCTTCCCTCTGGCCCCGCAAGCCCTGGCACTGTGCGAAGACACGGGCGTGATCGGTAGCCCCTTCTTCATCATGAAGCGTCTGCCCGGCGTCGTGGTCCGGGAGACTGTGCCTGACATCTTCGGAGGCGGCTCCGATGTCGACTCCAATCGAATGCTATCCGAGGTAGTGGTCGACACCCTGGCCGAGCTTCACGCTGTCGAGCCCGCCGAATGTGACCTCGACGATCTCGGACACCCCGATGGGTTTCTGCAGAGACAGGTCGATGGCTGGTCAAAACGATGGGAGGCCGCTCGGGACCAGCCCAACGACGCTGCCGACGAGGTGGCAGAGTGGTTGCGGGACCGGATCCCCGAGTCTCCAGCTCCAGCACTGATCCACAACGACTGGCGCCTCGACAACATGGCTGTGTCACCGGACGACCCGGGGAAATGTGCGGCCGTCTACGACTGGGACATGGCGACCCGCGGCGACCCTCTAGCCGATCTCGGCACTCTGATGGCAACCTGGTACGACCCCGGCGAAGCACCTTCGTCACTCAAACCGATGCCAACTTCTGCACCGGGTTGGATGAGGCGGGCTGACGCCCTCGAACGGTACGCAACAAGTTCCGGCCGCGATCTCTCCAACGTGGAGTGGTATGTGGTCTTCGGCACGTGGAAACTGGGAGTGATTCTCCAGCAGATCTACATCCGCTGGCTTCGGGGCCAGACCGGGGATGACCGATTCGAGGCTCTCGGCGAAGGAGCCGTCCGGCTCTTCGAGTTGTCGGCCAGCCGTCGGTCTTAGAGGATCTATCATCCCCGGCGTGCCGTCGCCGTGCTGAAGAAGTGCTGGAGCGAATCCGGCCAACAGACGCCGCCGACGCCCTGCCAAGACCTACTCGGGAGGGATGAAGCGACGGCTCGACCTGGCGGTTTCCTTCGTCGGCCGTCCTGAGATCCTGTCCCTCGACGAACCCACCACTGGTGTCGATCCGGGCAGCCGGCTCGATCTCTGGGAATTGATCGAAGAGCTTGTGGAGGCTGGTCTGACGCTGCTTCTGACGACGCAGTATCTGGAAGAGGCGGATCGCCTTGCCGATAGGATCGGTGTGATCGACCACGGCAAGCTGATCGCCGAGGGCACGCCCGATGAGCTCAAGAACCGACTCGGTGGCGATGTCGTCGAAATCCACACCGAACCCGATGATGTCGCGCGTGTCACTCAGATCCTCGAGTCGGTCGCCGGAGAGGAACCGACGGTCCGGGCCTATATCTGCCCATTCCCGTCCTGCGGGGCGTGGAGACACCGACCCAGGTGGTGAGAGCTCGACAATGCCGGTGTCCGACCCCGGGACATCGCCCTCCGCAAACCGACACTCGACGACGTCTTCTCGCGTTGACCGGGAGCGCTGCTGCGGTTGAGAAAGGCTTCGGGGACGGAAAGAAGGGTCGGACTCGAGGAAAGCGCCGATGACGGTCAAACCTTCCCCTCAGCTGACCCTCCGGCGGACCCTCATCCATACCCTGGTGATCACCAGACGGAACCTCCTCCGGAACATCAGACTGCCCCAGCTCCTGGTGTTCGCCACGATCCAGCCGGTGATGTTCCTGGTCCTGTTCGACTTTCTCTTCGGCGGGGCGATCACCCAGGGTGGCCCGGCCGCCGCAACTGGCGCTCATATCAACTGGCTGATCCCCGGGATTCTCGTCCAGTCCGCGGTCTTCGCCGCAAAGCAGGCTGACTCACCTCGCGGAGATCCTGCATAGACCGGAATGAGCGAAAGTCAGTCGCCGGCCGAGGTCGAGATCGCAGGTTTTGCTGAGAAAGCGTTCCTGACACGACCCATCGGACATGCCAACGGAACTGGAGTCTTGTTCCTCCATTGGTTCGACGAGGCACCCAATGCCAACCGCACCCAATTCCTCGCCGAGGCAGCAGAACTTGCCGAACGAGGAACCGTTTCGCTGCTCCCCCAGCTCATGTTCCCCTGGACCTCACCCCCGGAGTCGGCAACGGCCGACATCGAACGGCTCGAGGCCGAGAGGCTGGCCCTACGCGCTGCGGTCGGGCACCTCCAAACCCGGGAAGATATCGATCAAGGAAGGATCGCCATAGTCGGACACGATTTCGGGGCCATGCATGGCGTGCTGCTTGCGGCAGAGATCGATCCAGCTTGTGTGGTGATGATCGCACCTACAACCCGCTGGGGAGACTGGTTTCTCCGGTTCTGGCCGATATCCGGTGACCGGTTCGACTACATGCGGTCGCTCGAACCTTTCGATCCGATCAGGGCGGTGAAGGGTCTCTCAGCCCCGGTTCTCTTCCAGTTCGCCCTCAAAGATTTCTACATATCAGCGATGACGGCGACCGAACTGTTCGGCGCCGCACAGGAACCGAAACTCATGATTCCGTACGACTCCGACCACAGCATGGCGGTTGCAGAGGCGAAGACCGACCGGAGAGCGTTTCTCTTCGAGCACCTCGGAATCTGAACCAGGAGCCGGTTCCTAGTAATCGATTCCCCGTCGCGCCATCACGCCCCGGTCATAGGCGTGTTTCACCTTCTTCATCTCCGTGACGGTGTCGGCCATGTCGACAAGCCCTGCCGAAGCTTCACGGCCGGTGAGGATGACGCTGGTGCGCTCCGGCCTCGAGGTCAACGTAGACACGACCTGGCTCTCGTCGATCCAGCCCCAGTTGATCGGGTAAGTGATCTCATCGAGCAGCACAACGTCGTAGTCGCCCGACTCGATGATTTCTCTGGCCCGCTCCCATGCGCCATGTGCAATCGCCTCGGACTCGTCAATGTCCACCGAATCCCAGGTGAACCCATCGCCCATTGCCCACCAATCGACCCCGAGGCCCGTGAGGATCTTCTCCTCGCCCACCTGCCAATCACCCGACTTCAGGAACTGGACCACCGCCACCGACCAGCCCCGGGAGACCGCCCGGAGCAGGGTGCCGAATGCTGCAGTCGACTTTCCTTTGCCATCACCTGTGTTCACGAGAAGCAGAGAGGGCTCCCGGACATCTCCTTTGGGTGGTGCCTCCCGCGGCGGCTTCTGGTCGGTCATCTTGATTCAGCCTATCTGTTCGGGATAACAGTAGGGCGCCCACCCTGGTCGACCACTACCACACCACTCCCGTAGTGGGCTTTGAGCAGATCGCGAGTGAGTACCTCCGCCCCGGTGCCTTCAGCCACCACTCGTCCTCCCGACAGGAGGATCAGGCGATCAGCGAACCGCTCGGCCAGGGTGAGGTCGTGGATGGCGGTAACCACGGTGAGCCCGCGGTCGAGACGGAGTCGGTCGATGAGTTCAAGCACCTCGACGGCGTGCCCGAGGTCGAGGCTCGACGTGGGCTCGTCGAGCAGCAGCACGGGGCTCTCCTGTGCCAGCGCCCGGGCCAGCACCACCCGTTGTGCCTCACCGCCGGACAGGGTTCCCAGCTGTCTCGCCGCCAGCCCGAGAAGGTCGAGTTTGCGTAGAGCGGCTTCGGTAGCGTCGAAGTCGACAGCGCGCTCACTCTGGAGATATCCGAGATAGGGGGTCCGCCCGAGCAGTGCGTAGTCGGCGACGGTCATCTCGTCGGGAAGGGTCGGCCGCTGCGGCATCCAGGCAACATCGATCCCGGGCCGCCGGGCACCATTTCCGAAGGAGACCTCGCCCGTGTGCTCGACCCCTCCGATTGCAGCTTTCAGGATCGTCGACTTGCCGGCACCGTTAGGGCCGATCAGCGCCACCCACTGGCCGCTTTCGACCTCGATGTCCACCGGTCCGACTGCGAAACCGCTGTATTCGACCGAAACACCGCGCCAGCGGATCATTTGTCCCTCCCCACCGAGCGCAAGACGACGAGGAAGAATGGCGCGCCCACGAATGCCGTGACGATCCCGATCGGCAACTCAGCAGGTGCGGCAGCGGTGCGGGCGATGATATCTGCGGCCACGAGAAAGGCAGCTCCGAACACCACGGACAGCGGGACAATCACCCGATAGCTCCACCCTGTCATCAACCTGACCGTGTGGGGCACGATGATGCCGACGAACCCGATCAGGCCGCTCACGGAGACCGCCGCCGCGGTGGCCAGGGTCGCCGCCAACACTACGATCCAACGAACTCTGTCGACATTGAGCCCGAGGGCTGCGGCCTCGTCGTCACCGACCCCGAGCACGTCGAGAGCGCGGCGGTGGATGAAGATCAGGACAATTGCGACGACGGCATAAGGAAGCAACCCGAGCACTTGTGTCCAGCCCACCGTGGTCAGCCGCCCGAAGACCCAGGTATAGACCGACCGGAGCGTTTCGACATTGCGCTGGAGCAGGTAGGTCTGGAAAGCGGTGGCAAAGGCAGAGACCGCCACCCCGGCAAGGATGAGGGCGGTTGCGGTCCTGTTCCCCATCGACCTGCCCAAGAGGTATGTAGCCGCCACCGCCACGACCGCGCCGATGAACGCCAGGGCAGTCACCAGTGTCGCATCGAGGCCCAGCCCGAATGCAATCGTCGCCCCCAACCCTGCCCCCGCCGCAACACCAAGCAGATACGGGTCGGCCAACGGGTTGCGGAACACGCCCTGGTAGGCAGCTCCGCCGACCGCCAGGATGGCACCAACCAGTGAGCCCATCACCACCCGGGGAGCTCGGATGTCATAGAGGATCCTCAACTCGGTTTCGGTCAGCGCGTGCTCGATCCTCACCCCCGGCAACGCGTCGAGCAGTGCCCCCAGCGCGTCACCGGGGGCCAAGCCGATCGGTCCGAGAAGGAGTCCGGCAAGAGATGCCATCAGCCAGGCACCGAATGCGACGCCGAGAGCGACCGGTCCGACTCGGGCCGGTCGCAAGACTTCGGCTGACTCCTTACGTCTCAACCAACCGGCACCAGAAGGGCGATGGCTTCGGCGACCTCTCGCAAGAACTCCACACTGCGCGGAGTCCACCGGGATGCACGATCAGGATCGATTTCGACCACCGCTTCGGACTGGACTGCGGTCATCTCCGCCCATCCTGGCCGTTCCCGCAGCGTGTCGATCGACTCCCCGTAAGCCGCATCGGCGAGCAAGATCACATCGGGGTCGGCGGACACGATGTACTCGGGAGAGAGTTGTGGATAGCCGAAACCATCAGGATCTGCCTCATCTGCGATGTTGACGAGGCCGAGGCGGCTGTAAAGCTCACCCACGTAGCTCGATGACGAGACCGAGTAGAGGGTGTTGTCCAGCTCGTGATAGATGGTTACACCGGCAAGCTCCTCACCGAACTCGGCGACAACCTCATCGATGTCAATTTGCATGGCCAACACCACTTCAGCAGCCTCGCCTACATGTCCGGTGGCGACTCCAAGCGTCTCGATCTCAACAAAAGCATCGTCAATCGAAGTTGCCGAAGGAAGCAGCAAGGTTGGGATTCCGACCGCGTTCAACCCAGCAATCAGATCACCGGGATCGAAGGTGATGACCACCAGATCGGGCTCATAGCTGAGGATTGACTCGAGGTTCGGTGTGAATCCGGAGAGATCAGTAACTGGTGCCTCCTCCGGGTAATTCGACTGATCGTCAACCGCCGCCACCTGGTCGCCGGCACCGATGGCAAACAGGTTCTCGGTGGCCGAGGGCGACAGCGAGACGATCGCAGTGGGCATCGCTGCGATCTCGACCGCGCCGTTCGCTGCCTGCACCGTCACCGGAAATCCGCTGCCGGCGGTGGTTGTGGTCTCCGCCAAGGTGGTCGTGGTCTCGCCGACAGTGGTCGTCGTGACGCCCGAAGCGATCGTTGTCGTTGCGCCGTCGCTGCCGCAGGCAGAGGCAACCAGCACGAGTGAGATCAGAAGGGAATACCTTCTCATAATGAAACATCCTCCGTGTTCCGGAGGATGAAGATGGGGTGGCTTCCCTGAGTCACCTGGTCCGTCTTCATCCGAGACTTCTCTGTGGTCTGGAGATCAGGCGACCTGGCTCGTCCTCAGATGAGGCATCACAGTTGCGGGACAGCGCCGGGATCCAACCGACTTCGCTGCTCTTCAGACACCCGCCGCATATGACGGGCAAACCCAGCATAGCGGATGTCCAGGAGCCTCTCCCTCCGACTACAACTCTCCACCGCCCGAAGGGTGGGAGGAGTACCGGCGACGAAGGAGCCGGGGAGGGGGCTCGTGCCCAACAACGTTGATCGACGTATTCCGTTGACGCGTCTGCTCTCAACTTGGAGAGGTTTCATGCCCCCTTACCTCCGCCCTCCTTCGTCGGGCGCAGGGACCTTTCCCCCATTCGGCTTCGCCTCCGGGGGAACAGCCGCTCGCTCGCTCGCTGGGGGCGCAGGGACCTTTCCCCCATTCGGCTCCGCCTCCGGGGGCAGATCAGGGGTCGCCCCCTTGCATGAATCAGCTGGCTTCGTCTTCGCGGACTCCTAGGGTGGCTTGGAGGGTGATCTCAGCTCCGTCGCGGATGATGGTGAACTCGACCAGTTCTCCCGGGCGGTGAGTCCGGACCTGTGAAGCCAGGTCGGTGATGCCCTGCACTCTGACCCCGTCGATGGAAATGACCAGGTCGTTCACCTCGAAGCCGGCTTCGGCGGCTGCACCGCCTTCCATCACATCGGTTATCCGAGCACCGGCCTGGCCGGTGGTGACGTCCTCGCCCATCACCCCGAGGAAGGCGAACTCGATGTTTTCCCCTGCGATAACTGCTTGCGCGATGTCATATGCAACATCGATCGGCACGGCGAACCCGACGCCATCGTTCGCCCCCGAAAGGGAGAAGATCGAGACGTTGATCCCCAGCACCCGACCCTCGCGGTCGAGGAGGGCACCTCCGGAGTTACCCGGGTTGATCGCGGCATCGGTCTGCAGCATCGATCTGCACACACCTCCCGGTGCACAACCCAGCGGTTGGTTGACGGCGGAGATGATGCCTGCGGTGACAGTCGAGGTGAGCCCCCAAGGTGATCCGACCGCGATGGCGGTCTGGCCGACCCGGGGCGTGTAGTCCAGGGCGAGCGTGGCCACCGGGACATCGGTCCGGTCGATCTGGATCACTGCAATATCGGCTTCGGCAGTGCCTCCGAGCACGGTGCCTTCTACGTTTTCTCCATCCTCGAGCCGGACCTGCACCGTTGTCTCGCCTTCGACGACGTGGGCGGCGGTCAGAATGAGCCCCTCACCGAAGACGACGCCCGACCCGACCCCATCTGCTGTCCTGATCTGGACGACAGAAGGCAAAATCTTCTCTGCGGCATCAGCGATCGGCTCAACACCTGCGAGAGGGGTGGTTACTGGAACTTCGAGAGGCTCAGTTGTCGTAGTGGTTTCCTCAACGGCGGCCACTTCGGGTTCCGGCGGAGATGTGGCGACCAACCAGGTGATCCCGGCCGCCGAGCCCACGACTAACAGCATCAGCAGGAGCCGTGCAAACCACTTGCTCTCACGCGGGGACGGCTCCTCTGGCGTGGAGTGATGGTGTTCGGGGAATTCGGTCATGTCTTCCTGTTCTTCTGTGGCGCTGTTGACGGTAGGGACAACTCTTTAACCATTCGTAAAGGGAGGGTTATTCGGATGTGCACCTTTTTGCCTGGTGGTAGGGAGCCACATCACCATTGTCGCGCCGCTGCCCGGACTACCGGAGAAAGACACCAACGCCCCGCCGTGTGAGTCGGCAACCCGCTCGACGATGGAAAGACCGAGCCCAATGGGGAGTTCCTCCGAATCGAGTTGGAGTCCGGGGCCTTCGTCATCGACAGCCAGGTAGGCCCACCCCTCCGTTTCGCCAGAGGCAAGCTTGAGTCGCGACCCCGGCGGAGCCGCCCTGATCGCGTTGTCGATGAGGTTGGAGAAGGCTCGTTCAATGGCAAGTTCCACGCCCATGACGTAGGCCGAACCAGACAGCACGTCCAGAGCCAACGCCGCCTCCTGGATCGCGGGCTGATATTCACGCGCCTTACGTTGGACTAGCTCAGCGAGGTCGATGGGGGCAGGGGAAGTGTTTGCGGTCTCGGCGCGAGCGACTACCAGAAGGCTATCGATCATCTCCCCCATCTTCTCCACGTTCCGCTGGATGATCTCCCCGGTCTCCCTCCACTCTGTGGGATTGGTCTCAGGATCATCGAGGGCGACTTCGACGTTGGATCGGATCACGGCGAGTGGAGTCCTCAGATCGTGGCTGGTATCGGCGAGGAATCGCTTCTGGCCCCGGAAAGCCCGATCCAGCCTCTCCAGCATTCCGTCGATCGTGGCGGCGAGGCGGGACAGCTCGTCGTCGGGTCCTTTGAGGTCGATCCTGCGGCTCAGATCCGAGACCTCGATTTCCCTGGCCAGTTTGGTTATCTGGTCGATGGGCTTGAGCACCCGACCTGACATGAACCACCCCACCACCAGGCTCAGCAAGAACAGGCCCGAGAGACCGAAAATGCTGAATCGGGCCACCTCGTCGAGAACTATCTCGTTGTAGACGGTCTCGATCATCGCCATGTCGTTGTCGGTGAGTTCGGGGATCATGCCGATCACTTCCCCGTCGACCCTCACCGGCTCACCTGAGATGACGTAACGATTCATCGATTGATTGCGGAACCAGTACTGCAGGCCCAGGTAGACAAGCCCGAGCAGGGCCCCACCAAGCCCGAACACGACGGCCGAGTACTGAACAGAGAGCTTGAAGCGGATCGACTTCATGAAGCTCACTTGTCGACCAGCTTGTAACCACGGCCCGGCACAGTTTCGATGAGCTGCGGCTCACCTAGTTTCTTGCGTAGGTTGCTCAGCGTCACCCTGACCACGTTGGTCAGCGGATCGGCCATCTCGTCCCAGACGTGTTCGAGCAGGTGCTCCTGGGTCATCACCTCTCCCGGCCGGGTCATGAAGTAGTTGAGAAGCGAGAACTCTTTAGCGGTGAGAGAGAGTTCGACACCGTCGCGTTCGGCCTCGAAACGCGCCGGGTCCAGGGTGAGAGACCCGACCTCGAGCTTCGGTGAGGGATGGACGTCCCGGCGCAAGAGGGCGCGGACCCGGGCCGAAAGCTCGGTGAACGAGAACGGCTTGATCAGATAGTCATCGGCACCGGAGTCGAGACCCCGCACCCGGTCGGCCACGTCATCGCGGGCAGTGAGCATGAGAATCCTCGGCCGCTCCTCCTCGAAGAGGGGTAACTCCCCCGAAATCATCGACCGACAGAGTTCGAGGCCGGAGCCGTCGGGGAGGTTCCAGTCGAGGCAGACCAGGTCGTAGCCGGCGGTCCTGAGTTTGAAGTCAGCGTCGTACGCGTTCAGAGCGACATCAACCGCATGACCATCGCGGCGCAAACCCCTGGCCAGGGCATTGGCCAGGTCGGGCTCATCTTCGACAACCAGCAATCTCACCCCGGAAACCTATACGAAACGGAATAACAAGCGGATAAACCGGGCGTCGGGCGGCCCGCGAGGCAAGATGGGGCTACTGGCCTATCAACTTTTCGCAACGGTTTGCCGAAGATAAGAGTCGAATACACATGGTCGTTACCTTTATCACACGCAATAGCGACGGTTTCCACACCTACACAGGTCACGTGGTTTGCCGTGGCCCATCCACAATTGTCGTCTTCCTGACCGAACCGTTCGGTCTTGCCGGCAGATCAGTGCAGTTCCCGATCTCCGATGTGGTCGAGGAAAAAGTCGTCTCCAACGTCTGACCCGGTCCAAAAGACCCATCGACAGACCGGCTGACACCGGATAGCCTTTCCACCATGGATGCCTCCACACTTGCAGATTTCGGCCTACTTGCCGGCATAGGGGCGCTATTCGGTCTCATCGGAGGGTTTCTCGGGGGCGCCGACCGACTGATCGGCCCTCTCCTCATGGGTGCAATCGGGGGAATCGTTCTGTCAGCCATATTTGCCCTTGCCGGGTGGCCGGCGATCTATTCGGTGGGCAACGGCGATCTCTCGCTGGTCTGGGCCGGTGTCGGAGGCTTTGTGCTTGGTCTGGCGATAAGCCGCAGCAACTGACCGGAACCAACAGATCACACCAAGAACCCCCGGGTCGAACGACCCGGGGGTTCCACGTTGAGAAGGGAGTTCGGTCTTCTAGCCGACTGCGCCGGCTTCGACCATGTTGAGTTCGATGAGACGGTTCATCTCAACTGCGTACTCCATGGGAAGTTCCTTGACGATTGGCTCAATGAAACCGGCGACAATCATCGAGGTTGCCTCTTCTTCGGTCAGGCCGCGCGACATTAGGTAGAACATCTGCTCTTCGCCGACCTTGGACACGGTGGCTTCGTGGCCGATCTCGGCATCGTTCTCCTCGATCTCCATATACGGATAGGTGTCCGAGCGGCTGTCGTCGTCGAGGATCAGCGCGTCACAGCGCACGAAGCTCTTGGCATTTTCAGCTCCGGGCTCGACCCGCACCAGACCCCGATATCCGGAACGGCCGCCGCCCTTGGCGATCGATTTCGACACTATCGTCGAGGTGGTGTCGGGAGCGACGTGGACCATCTTGGCGCCGGCATCCTGATGCTGGCCCTCACCGGCGAACGCGATCGAAAGCACTTCTCCGTGAGCGCCGGGCTCCATGAGCCACACCGCCGGATACTTCATGGTGAGACGGGATCCCAGGTTGCCGTCGACCCACTCCATTGTGGCGTTGCGGTAGGCGGCGGCGCGCTTGGTGACCAGGTTGAATACGTTGTTCGACCAGTTTTGGATTGTCGTATAACGGCAGCGGCCGCCTTCCTTGACAATGATCTCCACCACTGCCGAGTGCAGCGAATCAGTCGTGTAGGTAGGAGCCGAACACCCTTCGACGTAGTGCACATACGCACCCTCGTCGACGATGATCAGGGTCCGCTCGAATTGGCCCATATTCTCCGAATTGATCCGGAAGTAGGCCTGTAGCGGCTGGTCGACGTGAACTCCGGGCGGAACGTAGATGAAGGAACCACCGGACCAGACCGCTGAGTTGAGCGCGGCGAACTTGTTGTCGTTCGGCGGGATTATGGTTCCGAAATGCTTCTGGACGATCTCGGGGTATTCACGGAGCGCGGTGTCCATATCGGTGAAAAGGACACCTAGCCCTTCGAGGTCTTCCCGGTTGCGGTGGTAAACGACCTCGGACTCATACTGCGCCGTCACTCCGGCGAGGTACTTGCGCTCGGCTTCAGGGATCCCCAACTTCTCGTAGGTCTGCTTGATCGACTCGGGAACCATGTCCCAGTCTTTCTGCTGCTCACCCTCGGGCTTGACGTAGTAGTAGATGTCGTCGAAGTCGATGGTGTCGAGCGCGCCGCCACCACCCCACTGGGGCATCGGCTTGCGGAGGAACCGCTGGTAGGCCTTGAGCCGGAAGTCGAGCATCCACTGCGGCTCCTTCTTCATCGCCGACATCTGGCGGATCACGTCTTCGTCCAGCCCTTTCTTGGGCTCGAACGCGAGCGCGACCTCGTCGTGCCACCCGAGCTGGTAGCCGCCTAGATCAATGTCAACTGTTGCCACTGGGTCATCACCTCAAAGAGTTTCGTTTTCGGCTCACTTATTACAACAAGAAACCGGTTCGGGGTATTTCCACTACGCCCATAGGGAAATTGTAACCGCTGGCTCCTCCCAGCCCAACACGCCGTCAACTCGGTGGTCCGCCGGTCAGAGTCGACGGGCGACGACCCGGACAATGGGCCAGGCAACATGGGGCATTCTCGGCGCCAGTTCCGAGAGCATCCGCCGGATGGCCGCCGGGTGTTCGTACGGGTCGGTGACGTGTGCCAACCAACGGCGTTTGATTTCGACGACCTCGGGAACGAGTGCCTCGAGATCGGCATCGCTATAGCGATCGAGATGGAGCGGGAACGTGAACGGCTCGACGTGAGACGTGGATTCGATTGCGAAACCGTTGCCTACTACCGAATTGATGAACATCGGGATCTTGAGTCCGAACCCGGTCTGGCCAAATGGGCCTTCACGCGGTGGCAGATTGAGAAACCGGACAACCTGGCCGAGCTCGGGGCGGGAAACGAGGACTTCTTCGACGTCGGGAAGGTCGGGTCCCAGTGGCTGGTCTTCGATGGCGACGAACTCGTGAAAAGCAACGACGAGACGACCGCCAGGACGGATCACCTCGGCGAACTCCGCGCTCATCGTGTCGGGATCGGCCCGATCGCCCTCCCAGGTGGGGAACTGGAAGACCATTCGGGCGACAACGAGATCGAAGCCACGGTCGCCAAGTTTCTGCACTACGTTTCCCGCAGCAACACCGGTGAGCCACTCCACTCCGTCATCGCCAGGCTCGGACTCGGGTCGGGTTGCCAGGACAGAGCGGGCGCCGGCTTCGGCCATGTACCGGGACAGATCGCCCAAGCCTGCGGAGAAGTCGAGGATATCGGCGCCCGCCGCCATCTCGGGAGGAACGAGGTCTTCGAGTAGGTAGTAGACGAGCCAGCGCATCTGGTGCCAGCTCCGGGCCGACTCCCATGTTTTCTCCGACATGGGGAGACGTTACGCCCGCTCCGGCCACTATTCCTTCACTCCAATTAATGTCGCCAGCGAAATGCCTGTGATTGTTGTAGGTGCCGATACTCCGTCAGGGTCGCGAATCGTCGACGCCATGATCGATCCCGCCCGCGAGATTCGAGTCTTTGTAAGCGACCCTGACGAAGGGCTGCGGCTCAGGGAGCGGGGGGTCAAAGTGGCGCTGGGCGATATCTCCGACGACTCACATCTCGAGGCGGCAGCCACTCAATGTTTCAGCGCTGTCCTCATCACTGAAGCCGCCCGGGACGACCGGGAGCGATCCTTCGCCCCGGACGAGACCGCGGTACTCAACGCCTGGGCGTCAGCAGTTGCCGGGGTGCGACGGGTGATATGGGTTCACGACGGCGAGCCACCAGCGACCGGCGTGTCCGAGGTGGCGGTAGTCCCGCCCGATGATCCCGACGTTGTCGAGAAGGTGGTGTCGCTCGACAACGCCAGAAAAATCTGACCTGAGGTCCGGCTCAGCCGAAGGTGAAAAGGAGTGCCTGCGGGGTCATCCGCCAGGGCTCACCGAAGAGCACTTCGTAGTCGCGCGCCCACGCCTCGACGAGCAGGTCGAACGGATCGATTGCCCGATCGTTGAACCTCAACTCGAAGTGGGTATGCGGGGCGGTCCACTCCGCATTGCCGGAATCACCGACATACCCGATCAGCTGGCCGGCAAGCACCAGAGCCCCTTCATGGATACCAGGTGCAATGGTAAGGCTCCAATCCGCACGCCCATTGTCGGTGCCGGGATCGTCGTTGTTGAGGTGCATGTAGCTGGTCGACCATCCGTCGGCATGCTCGATGGTCAGGTACCGGCCTGAGGTAGGCCCGTCGGAGACGGTTACCACAATCCCGGTGGCCGCCGCGTAGACGTGGGTCATCTTCGGTGCCATCAAATCGTTGCCGCGATGGTGCCGGCCGCCGGACCGTGCAGCACCAAATGTCGAATCGAAGTCGGTAGCGGTCAATTCCTGGGGAAAGCGCAACTCGAAGGGCGGCTCCGAGGTCGCGGCCTGGGCGGGTGTTGTGCTGCCGAAGATGCCGACCAGCGCTGCTCCGAACAGCGCCGCGGCAAAGAGCAGCGGGATCCTTATGGACGGCATGGTCTGGGCCTCCAGTTTGGTGGGGTGGGTTTCGGGGACGATTACCTGGTGTCCCTTGAACGGGGAACGCTAAGAGGATGCCCTACCTATGCAAACCCCGTGAGCGGTGCCTCCGGTGACTCAGCTGCCGGGGTTGGTGCGGGTCCTCACCCGGAAACGGAGCCGGGAAACGGGGTCGTCGTCCACCGAAATAACGAATGAGTAACTGCCTTCTTTGGCAAATACGAGGTTGTTGAAAGTAAACGATCGGACGAGTCCGAAATCGGTGGTCTGCGGGTCGCTGGTCGTTGGTATCTTTATTTGCTGGGTCAGAGGTTGGGGGAAGATCGAACTGCCGTCGGCGTCCTGAAGCTCGACCGACAACTTGAGCTCCTCGCTGTGCCACGAAGTAGGAATCCTCAGCCGCAGACCGATGGCAAGTGAGGGATGCCGGGCCGGAAAGCCACGGACCCACAGGGTGTCCCATCCACCGCCGAGGATGAACAGCTTGCCCCGTACCGCCTGCACCGAATCGGCAAGGAGGGCCACGTCGACGCTGGGGCCGAGGGAGTCGGGTGTCATCTCCACCCACCCCAGGGTACCTGCGGCCGCCGGAGTAACCTGTCGGCATGTCTGACAACACAATCGCTCCTGCCGAAGGGAAGTTGGGGATCCTCACCCCGGGGATGGGGGCCGTCGCCACCACATTCGTTTCCGGTGTCCTCGCCGCCCGCAAGGGTTACGCCACGCCATTTGGGTCACTCAGCCAGATGGCGCACATCCGTCTTGGCAAGAGGACCGAAGGCCGCAACCCCATGATCAAGGACTTCGTCCCCCTCGTCGGGCTCGACGACCTCGAGTTCGGTGGTTGGGATCCCTACTCCGACGACGCCTACACCTCTGCGATGAAGGCCGGCGTCCTCGACCCCCGCCACATCGAGGGTATCGGTGACGAGCTCCGCCAGGTCAAGCCGATGCCGGCGGTTTTCTCTCACGAGTGGGTGAAGAACCTCGACGACGTCGACCAGGTCAAAGAGGGCAGCTCATACATGCACCTCGCTGAAAACCTGATGGAAGACATCGACCGCTTCCGTGCCGCGAAGGAAGTCGATCGCCTTTCCATGGTCTGGTGCGGTTCCACCGAGGCATACCGCGACCTCGCCGGGTGCCACGAGGACCTCGACTCCTTCGAGGCAGGCCTCAAATCGAGCGACCCCACCATCAGTCCTTCGCAGATCTACGCCTACGCCGCACTGCAGATGGGCGTGCCGTTCGCCAACGGAGCACCGAACCTGACCGTTGACGTGCCTGCCCTCATCCAGCTTTCGAAAGAGAAGGGTGTTCCCATCGCCGGCAAAGACTTCAAGACCGGCCAAACCCTGATGAAGACGATGATCGCTCCCGGCCTGAAGGCAAGGATGCTGGGCATCAACGGGTGGTTCTCGACCAACATCCTTGGCAACCGTGACGGCGAGGTGCTCGACGACCCGGAGAGCTTCAGGTCGAAAGAGGTATCCAAGCTCGGGGTGCTCGACCAGATTCTCGAGCCCGAACTCTACCCCGAGCTGTACGGCGATATCTACCACAAGGTGCGGATCAACTATTACCCCCCGCGCGGAGACGACAAAGAGGGTTGGGACAACATCGACATCTTCGGTTGGCTCGGATACAAGATGCAGATCAAGGTCGACTTCCTGTGCAAGGACTCGATCCTTGCCGCACCCATCGTCCTCGATCTCGCCCTGTTCATGGACCTCGCCGCCCGGGCGGGCAAGAGCGGAATCCAGGAGTGGCTCTCGTTCTACTTCAAGAGCCCCCAGCACGCTGAAGGCCTCTACGGGGAGAACGACCTCTTCATACAGCTCACCAAGCTGAAGAACAACCTGCGCCATCTCATGGGCGAGGACCTGATCACCCATCTCGGCACCGAGTACTACGACGAGGGATGAGCCGGGACGGGGTCGCTTTCGGAGAATGGCGGATCCCCGAAGCGGAGCTAGAGGAACGTTTCGATACCAGCGGCGGCCCGGGTGGCCAACACGCCAACAAGAACGAGACCGCGGTGACGCTGCGGCTCGATCTCCGGGCCTCCTCCCTACCTGAGAATGTGAGGGAGCGGCTGATCACCAAGCTCGGGGAAACGGTGGTGGAGGTGCATGCCGCCGACTCCCGTAGCCAGTGGCGCAACCGCGCCCTCGCCCGACAGCGGCTCGCCGAAGTCCTAGAAGAGGCCAACAAACCCTTGGCGCGCCGCCGGCGCACCAAGCCGACCCGAGCGTCGAAGACGCGACGCCTCGACGAGAAGCGGCGCCGCTCGGAGATCAAGAAGAACCGGAGATCGCCCGACGGCTGGTAGGTGGAAACAGCGGGCTGTAACCTCGTCGCCATGAAGGATCCGCAGCAGAATCCGTCCTGGATCGAAGAGATCATCATCAAGGCCCAGGAGGACGGGGAATTCGAGAACCTCCCCGGAGCGGGCAAGCCGATTCCTGGGGCGGGCAAGCCCGACGACGAGCTCTGGTGGTTCCGCTCGTGGCTGAAACGAAACCGCGAAGTTGAGAAGGACGGCACAAATTGAGGATGACTCCCGAGCGCTGGGAGTTCACCGGGCGCTACTCGAAAGAAGTGTTCGGTTCGGAGGATGAGCATCTCGAGGGTCTGATGGGCCGGGCGGTCGACGCCGGGCTCCCACCCATTGCGGTGTCTTCCGATGTCGGGCGCCTGCTCAAGATCCTGGTATCAATGACGGAGGGACGCCGTGCCCTGGAGTTGGGGACCCTCGCCGGCTACAGCGCGATCTGGATCGCCCGCGGCCTCCACCCCGACGGCGTGCTGACCACCGTCGAGTTCGACTCCAAACACGCAGATTTCGCCCGTCGTGAGCTCGCCGCCGCTGGAGAGGCGGGCCGCGTGGACCTAATCGAAGGAGCCGCCCTCGACGTGGTCCCCCGCCTGGCCGAGCAGTGGGGTCCCGGGAGCGTCGACTTCGTCTTCATCGACGCGGTGAAGTCCGAGTACCTCGACTACTTCCTCCAGGTCAAACCCCTGGTCAAACCAGGTGGCCTCCTCGTTGCCGACAACGTCTACGGGACAAGTGCAGGTTGGATCGACGAAGGCCATGGGACCGACGCATTCAACCGCCTCATTGCCGACGACGAAGACTTCGAGTCGGTGGCCCTCCCCCTACGCGAGGGAGTGCTGGTAGCGAGACGCCGGTGAAGGTCGCAGTCCTCGGCGGAACCGGTTTACTCGGACGGGAGGTCGTCCGTGAATTGGCGACAGACGGGACCGACCACACTATTGCGGGACGGTCCGCAGCCGGACCGAATGCGGTCGCGGTTGACATCGCCACCGGGAAGGGCCTCCCCGAAGCGATTCACGATTGCAACACCGTGATTCTGCTGTCGTCCAACCCGGCGAAGTCAAAGCAGGTCGATGTCGAGGGCACTCGACGACTGATCCCGCTCATCGGTGATCGGCATCTCGTCTACATCTCGATTGTCGGAGTCGATCGCCACCCTTTCCGCTACTACCGGGCCAAGTACGACGCCGAGCAGATGATTGCTGCCTCAGTCGAGAACTACTCGATCCTCCGCGCCACCCAGTTTCACGAGCTCCTGGTTGTTGTGCTGGGTAAGCTGGCCCGGATGTGGCCGTACTGTCTGGTGCCGAGCGGATTCGTCTTCCAACCGGTCGACATCGGAGAGGTGGCACGTCAACTCGTCGACAGCGCCAATGCGGGTCCGGCCGGGATGCTCCCCGACCTGGCCGGACCGGAAATCATCGACATCAAGACCCTGGCCAGGACCTACATGACAGCGATCGGCCGGGAACGCCCGGTGGTCGGGGTATATGTCCCTGGCAAGTCGGCACGGGCCTTCCGCGATGGTATCCACACCAACCCGGACCGAGCAGTGGGAAGCAAGACCTGGGAACAACATCTCGAACCGCTGCGACAGATAATCCCGAGATGACGGTTATATATTTCTATACGAGGGTATAGAATGGTGCTATGGCTCTTAGTATCAAGAACGAGGAGGCCGACGAGCTCGCCAGGGAGCTTGCGGCGCTGACCGGAAAATCCATCACTGAGGCCATAGTGATGGCCCTCAAAGAGCAACTCGAGCGGACGCGTTCCAAGGACAGCGTTGGTGACGCCGTTCGTCGGCTAATGGAGGAGTTCGCCCAATACCCCGTACTCGACGACAGGCCAGCAGACGAGATTCTCGGTTATGACGAGTACGGGCTGCCCAACTGATGGACGTGGTTGTCGACACTTCGGCCGCCGTGGCGATAGTGGCCGGCGAACCTGTAGGGGGCTGGGTGGCACATACACTCGACTCGACAGAACGCAGATTCATGTCGAGCGGCTCTTTCCTCGAGCTGTCAATAGTCCTGACGCAGAAGTTGGGCCCGGTCGGTCCAACGGCGGCCGACCATCTCGTCCGCTCGCTTGCAATACAGGTAGTTGACGTCGACGACCGGCAAGCAGGGTTGGCGAGTCGGGGGTTCGTGAGGTTCGGAAAGGGACGCCACCCCGCCGCACTCAATTTCGGTGACTGTTTTGTCTATGGCCTTGCAGCCGATCTCAGGCTCCCCATCGTCTGCCTCGGTGACGACTTCCCTCGCACCGACCTGGAGACGATCACCCCTGGAGACCTGTCCTAGCCCAGTCTCCCAACGAGACTGCTTCCCGCCGCACGGTCGGGTTTGCCGAGAGGGGTGGTCGGGACAGATTTGACCTCGATCCAGCGTTTCGGCACCTGGGAAGGCCCCAGACGATCTCGGGCCCACCGGTCCAGGTCGGATTCGGTGACCGTGCCCGTGAAGAGACAGACGACCTCGTTACCCCACTCCTCCGACGGGATTCCTACCACCATCACCCCCTCCACACCGTCCAGCCCCCACAACACTGCTTCGACCGCGGCCGGGTCTACGTTCTCGCCTCCGGTGACAATGACATCATCCGCCCGGCCCAGCACCTGCAGAGACCGATCGTCGTGAAGCCGGCCGAGATCGCCGGTGACAAACCAGTCGTCGGGGTCACGCTGCTCCTCACCGAGGTAGCCGCCGAAAACCTGGGGGCCGCGCAAGGCGATCCGCCCATCGCCTTCGATCCGTATTTCGATCCCGGGAAGCGGATGGACCCGGTAGGCAAGCCCCGAGCCCGGCTCCAGCGTCGCCACCTGGGCGCAGGTCTCGGTCATCCCGTAGGTGGGCATCGCCGGGATCCCCCTCCCCCATGCCTCCTCGAGCAGGCCGGGCGGAATCGGCCCACCGCCGACCAGCATCGCCTTGAGTCCCCGGTAGGAGCGGTCGTCGACGTCGAGGACCCGGCGCAACATGGTCGGCACGACCGAGGCAAAAGTGACATCATCGGAGAGCGCATCGGCAAAGCTGACCGCCTCGAAACGGGACAGCATCCTGACCCGCCCCCCGACATAGGCAGAGCGGAACAGGACCGAGAGCCCGCCGACATGGTGGAGCGGCATCGCGATCAGCCACTCGTCCCCGGGGGTGTGGCCGAGATGAGCCGCGGAGGCGCCAACTGCCGCCTTCCAGTTGGCCACGGTAAGCGGAACAGCCTTCGGGGTGCCGCTGCTACCGGAGGTGAACAGCAAAGTCATCACCGATTCGGGGATCACGGTGTCGATCCATCCCTGCCGGGGCTTGAGGATGAGGGGGCCGTCGGAGATGGCGGCAAAAATGGCCAGGACCGAACTGAGGTCGGGTTCCGGGGAGAGGACCGTGGTCCGTCCCGTCACCGTGACGTCCATGGCGTCGAACACCTGGCGATAGGTGACACTGCCCTCGGGCGTTGTCAGAAACGTGTCGTTCTGAGCTCCGTTGACCAGCCAATCGATCACGAGTGTCCTGTCCGGCAGATCATGCGTGTATTAGGCGATCGGACCAACGGACAGGACACTAGATGATTTTGCCCCTTATCCTCTGTCATCGTGGTTTCTCAGATATTTGATTCATCAGAGTGGGAAAAGGTCCCCGGCTTCGACTTCACCGACATCACCTACCACCGCGCCTTGAAGACAGGGGCGGTCCGGGTGGCCTTCAACCGGCCCGAGGTGCGCAACGCCTTCCGGCCCCATACCGTCGACGAGCTCTTTTCCGCTCTCGACCATGCCCGTCAGAGCGGCGATGTCGGCTGTGTGTTGCTCACCGGGAACGGACCGTCGGAGAAAGACGGCGGCTGGGCGTTTTGCTCTGGAGGCGACCAGCGGATTCGCGGAAAGGACGGATACAAGTACGCAGAAGGTGACACCGGGGACAGCGTCGACCCTGCCCGTCTCGGCAGGCTCCATATCCTCGAAGTCCAGCGTCTGATCCGGTTCATGCCCAAGGTGGTGATCGCCGTGGTGCCCGGCTGGGCCGTCGGCGGCGGACACAGCCTCCACGTGGTCTGCGACCTCACCATCGCCTCCCGGGAGCACGGCCAGTTCAAACAGACGGACGCCGACGTCGCCAGCTACGACGCCGGCTACGGCTCGGCGTACCTGGCGCGAATGGTCGGCCAGAAACGGGCCCGGGAGATCTTCTTCCTCGGCCGCACCTACAGCGCCGAAGAGGCATACGAGATGGGGATGGTCAACGCGGTGGTCCCCCACGCCGATCTGGAGACGGTCGCCCTGGAGTGGGCCGGTGAGATCATGAAGAAGAGCCCGAACGCTCAGCGAATGCTCAAATTCGCATTCAACATGATCGACGACGGGCTGGTCGGCCAGCAGATCTTCGCCGGTGAGGCCACCCGCCTCGGCTACATGATTGACGAAGCCCAGGAGGGCCGCGACGCCTTCCTGGAAAAACGGGACCCCGACTTCGGCCGCTTCCCGTGGCGATACTGAACGTCGTGTCATGACTCCCTTCTCTGCGTGGACCGTCGCCGCCAGGGTGCACACCCTCCCCGCCGCAGTGACGCCGGTGATGGTCGGTGCCGGCCTTGCAGTGCACGACGGCGTCTTCCGCAACGATGCGCTGATCTGGACATTGATCGGGGCTCTTGCAATCCAGGTCGCGGCCAATTTCGCCAACGATGCCTCCGATGCCCGTCGCGGTGCCGACAGCAAAGACCGGCTCGGGCCACCACGGATGGTTTCGACCGGTGTCATCACCCCGCGGCGGATGTGGGTTGCCACAGCGGTTGCCGTCGCGGTGGCAGCGGTCGCAGGGGTAGCCCTTTACCTGATCGCCGGGCCGGTGATCCTGGTCATCGGTGCCGTCTCGGTGTTGGCGATGCTCGGTTACGTCGGCGGGCCTAAGCCGTATGGCTATCACGGGCTGGGCGAGGTATTCGTCTTTGTCTTCTTTGGCCTGGTGGCGACAGTTGGATCACGGTATGTCTACGACTCGACGGCTCCCCTCTCCGCCTGGCTGCTGGCGATACCGGTGGGGATGCTGGCAACGGCGATCCTCGTCGCCAACAACTACCGCGATCTCGAGACCGATGCCAGGGCCGGGAAACGAACCCTTGCCGTGCTCCTCGGGCCACAGCGGACCAAGCTGCTCTTCGCCGTGCTCATCTACGGGGCATTTCCGGTGATCGTTGTGTTCGGCCTGGTCGGTTGGACTCCGATTGCCACCCTGTTCGCCGCATTCTGGGTTCCCTTCGCCACCAAACCGGTGTCCCTGATCCAGTCCGCCACCGACGGCCCGTCTCTGATCCGGGCGCTGAAGCTCACAGCCCGCCTCCATCTGCTCACCGGCCTCTCCCTCGCCGCTGGCGCAACGATCACGATCTGATCGCGTTTTACCGGGAACCAACTAGCCAGACGGTGCGTCGAACCGGGCATGAGACTCAAGAGCACCAGCCTGATCGCCATTGTCACCATCGCCCTCGCCGCCTGCGGGACCAACGAGCCGCTGGGCCCACCAGCCGGGTTGGACGGATCGTGGCAGCTGATCTCAGGCACACACCAGGGAACTGCGATCGAACCCATAGCCACTCAACCGGTCACCATGACCTTCAACGGTGCCGAGGTCACCGGCACCGCCGCATGCAACGGTTACGGCGGGACCTTCGACACCACCGGAAGTGAGATCTCGTTCTCGGAGATGATCAGGACCGAGATGGCTTGTTTTCCCACCGAGGTGATGGAACTGGAAGAGAACTACCTGGTCGCCCTCCTCTCCGTCTCCGGGGTCAGTGTTACCGACGGCCTCCTCGTCCTTTCAGGCGACAACACCACACTCGAGTTCGAAGAGCTTCCTCCGGTCTCCACCGCCGACCTGCTCGGGACGGTATGGGTCCTCGACGGGCTGGTCAACGGAGACTCAGTGAGCTCGGTGGGCGGAGACAGGGCGACTCTGGAGCTGTTCAGCGACGGCTCGCTCCTCGGCTCCACCGGTTGCCGGACCGTGACCGGAACCTATGTCGAGAGTGCCGGTTCGATCGAAACGCCGACCCTTGCAGCCGACGGGGAATGCCCCGACGACCTATCCAGCCAGGACAGCCTCGTCCTCTCGGTCCTCGGCGGCCCGTTCCGGACCGAAGTCGACGGTCAGAACTTGACCCTGACCCAGTCCGGGGGCGAAGGGCTCACCTATCGAGCTGAGGGGTAACGCCAACCTGCCATCGGTCCTTCCGCCTCGGGACTTTTGACCCGATGACCGTGTGCTCATCCCCGGTTGAATGGGGCTATGGACTCATCAAAATCATTCGATCGCGCCCTTCTCTTCTTTGGGATCATGGGTGCTCTTGTCGCATTGCTCGCAGTAGTCGTCGTTATCACACGAGGGGACACCGCGACCGCGGGAGCCGAAGCACCGGCGGAGGCAACGATTCTCAGCTACGAGCTGATCGAGTTCGCCATCGTGGGCCCACAGGAAGTGAGGCCGGGTCCGGTCATCATTCAGGCCAACAACAGCGGCAGCGCTGCCCACAACCTGGTCCTGGAAAGTGGGGCGCGCACGCCGGACCTCAACACCGGTGAGATGGCGACCCTCGACTTGGGTGTTCTCGCCGAAGGCACCTACGTGATCTTCTGCGACATTCCGGGACACCGCGAGGCCGGGATGGAGTTGACACTCACCGTGACTGCAGACGCACCCGACGTTGCCGCACCGGGCCACGAAGAGATGAGCGCCGAGGAGATGAATCAGATCATGATCGACTCGATGCTGGCCTTCCCCGCCGAAACCGAAGGGAAGGGAAATCAACCCCTGGACCCGGTGGAGATCAAGGCAGACGGCACCAAAGTCTTCGAGTTGACCGCCGGGGTGATCGAATGGGAGGTCGAGCCGGGCAAATTCGTGGACGCCTGGGCCTACAACGGCCAGGTCCCCGGACCCTGGATCCGGGTGGACGTCGGCGACATGCTCGAAATCAACGTCACCAACCTCACTCCGCTCGGCACCGATGTCCATTGGCACGGCATCTCCACTCCGAACGACATGGATGGTGTCGCCCCCTACACCCAGGACCCGATCCTCACCGGGGAGACCTTCACCTACGCTTTCGAAGCGGAGAAGCCGGCCATCGGCATGTATCACGCCCACCTCCACAGTCAGATCAGCGTGCCCAACGGCATGTTCGGCGCGATCATGATCGGCGACACACCGATTCCCTACGGACAGACGATCTCGGGTGTGGAGATCCCCGAGGACCTCGAGATCGCCCAGGAGATCCCCATGGTGCTCAACGACGCCGGAGTCATCGGCCTGAGCCTCAACGGGAAGTCGTTTCCGGCCACCGAGCCGTACATCGCCAGCGAAGGCGACTGGCTGGTCTACCACTACTACAACGAGGGTCTCCTGGTACATCCGATGCACCAGCATCAGTTCCCGCAACTGGTATTCGCCAAGGACGGTTTTCCGCTCGACGTACCCTTCTGGGCGGACACGGTCAACGTCGCCCCCGGCGAACGCTACTCAGTCCTGGTCCATGCCAATCGGGTCGGCACCTGGGTCTGGCATTGTCACATCCTCAGCCACGTCGAGACCCACGAAGGGATGTTCGGGATGGTGACCGCGCTCATAGTCCAGGAATAGCCAAGAATTATTGGTGAATTTCACCTGGAGGCTCCGCTCAGCGAAAAATCGGCGATTCTTCGGACCTGGATCTCGGTTGGTGCGGGCCGTCAGTCGGTAATTTCGGTATGTTGTCTCTAATGGAGCAAGACCTCGTGCTGTTCGACTTCGACAAAGTAAAGACCCCCGACCCGGAACTGCTTGGCGGTAAAGGGGCGGGGCTGGCCCGGATGACATCTCTCGGCCTGCCGGTGCCACCCGGTTTCATCCTCACCACCGAGGTGTGCCGTCATTTCATGAAAACGGGGGAATTGCCGGAGAACCTCTGGGACGGGGTTGTCGAGGCGGTCGAACGTCTCGAGGAGCAGACTTCCCGCTCCTTCGGCGGGGGCCCGGTACCACTCCTCCTCTCGGTGCGGTCCGGAGGGGCAAGGTCGATGCCGGGGATGATGGACACGGTGCTCAATCTCGGCATCAACGACGACGTCGTGAAGAAGCTTGCGACTTGGTCCGGTGACGAGCACTTTGCCTGGGATGCCTACCGCCGCTTTGTCCAGATGTACGGCGACGTCGTCCTCGGTATCGACGAGGACCGATTCCAGGCGATTCTCACCGACCTGCGTCGGGAAAGGGCGGTCGACAACGATGCCGACCTCACCACCGCCGACCTCAGGTCGGCGACCGAACAGTTCAGAGCTGTCGTCGAGGAGGAGCATCCCGGCGGGCTGCCCGACGATCCCATAGACCAGCTCCGCGGGGCTGTGACCGCCGTCTTCTCCTCATGGGGTAACCGCAGGGCGGTTGATTACCGGCGCATCCACGGGATTCTCGACGAGGCAGGCACTGCCTGCAACGTCCAGATGATGGTGTTCGGCGACCTCGGAGACGACAGCGGAACCGGCGTGTGTTTCACCCGTGACCCCGGAACCGGTGAGAAGGGAACCTACGGTGACTACCTTCCACGTGCCCAGGGCGAAGACGTCGTCGCCGGATTGCGCGATCCCCTGACTCTCGACGATCTCAGCGACCTCCAGCCGGACTGTCATCGCCAGCTCATCGAGATCATGTCGGAGATCGAGACCCACTACACCGACATGTGCGATATCGAGTTCACCATCGAAAAGGGAGTGCTCTACATCCTGCAGACGCGTGCTGGCAAGCGAACCGGGCCGGCAGCCATCAGGTTGGCGGTAGCAATGGCCAATGAGGGCCTGATCGATCGCAGAACTGCCGTAACCAGGGTCCCGCCCGCCGATCTGGAACAACTGCGGAGGCCTCAGATCGATCCCAACACGCCGCTGGAGCCCTTCGTCCATGGAGTGCCAGCCTCTCCCGGCGCAGCCATCGGGGTCGCCTGCTTCGACGCCGACTCGGCGGTGGCGCTGGCCCGGGAGGGAACAGCAGTGATACTCATCAGGCCCCAGACCACGCCGGACGACATTCACGGGATGAACGCCGCTGAGGGAATCCTGACCAGTCACGGCGGAAAGACCTCCCACGCCGCGGTGGTGGCCCGGGGCATGGGCAAGCCGGCCCTCACCGGAGCATCCAAGCTGATCGTGGACCCCGCAAACCAGATCGCCACGTCGGGCACGACCGACATCCGGGCGGGCGATGTGATCACAATCGACGGGACCAACGGGCTGGCGTACGCCGGCGCGGCAGAGCTCGTCGAGCCGGAGTCTTTGCACGAGCTGTTGGAGCTTCTCTCCTGGGCCGATGAGATCAGGACGATGGGAGTGTGGGCCAACGCCGACACTGCAGCCGACGCCACGACAGCGCGGGAATTCGGCGCTGAAGGCATCGGACTCGCCCGCACCGAGCACATGTTCCTCGGCGAGCGGCTGGAGACCGTCCGAAAGATAATTCTCGCCGTCGACGACCAGGCGCGCGAAGAGGCACTGGCCGAGCTCGAGGAGCTCCAGATCGAGGACTTCACCGACCTGCTCGAGGCGATGGATGGTCTGCCGGTGGTCGTCCGGCTGCTCGACCCCCCGCTCCACGAGTTCCTCCCTTCCCGGTTGGAACTGGAGCAGGAGGCGGTGAGGATGGTCCGGGCCGGCCGAAACGTCGATGAGCTTCACGCCATGTCCGACAAGGTGGCACGCTGGGAGGAGACCAACCCGATGCTCGGGTTGCGAGGCGTGAGGCTGGGGTTGATGATCTCCCAGCTCTACCGTATGCAGGCAAGGGCCGCAGGCAAAGCGATCGCCAACCGCCTCAATGCAGGCGGCAGCCCGGTCATGGAGATCATGATCCCCCTGGTGGCCACAGTCGAGGAACTGCGACTCATGCGCGAGATGATCGAAGCCGAGATGGCAGACGCCACTGCTCATACCGGGCTCGACATCAGTGTGCCGGTGGGGACGATGATCGAGCTCCCCCGGGCCGCCCTGACGGCTGGCGAGATCGCCGAAGTCGCCGACTTTTTCTCCTTCGGGACCAACGACCTGACTCAGATGACATACGGGTTGAGCCGCGACGACGCCGAAGGGCTGTTCCTCCGTGACTATCTCGAGCGAGGCATCCTCACCTCCGATCCGTTCCAGACCATCGATGTCGACGGCGTGGGAAGGCTGATGCGGGTTGCGGCCAAGGAAGGGCGAGAGGCCAATGCGGAGTTGACGCTCGGAATCTGCGGTGAACACGGCGGCGACCCGGACTCGATTGCATTCGTACGCTCCATCGGCCTCGACTATGTGTCCTGCAGCCCACCCCGGGTGGAGGGTGCCCGGCTGGCCGCCGCCCAGGCCGAGATCGCGCAGGAAGCCGGCTAGCTGCCGGCCACAAGACTGTCGATCGTAGCGAGGAGCGCGTCGACGCCTTCGCCGGTGGTGGCGACGGTTTCGACGATGGGGCGCTCCCGTTCGGTATTCCCGGCAATCTCGTGCAGAGCCCGGCGCAACGGCGCCACCTCCTCGCGGTCGGCCTTGTTGATCACGAACAGGTCGGCGATTTCGATGATACCGGCCTTGTCTGCCTGGATTTGATCTCCCCATCCCGGAGCGAGCACCAGCACCACCAGGTCGGCAACGTCCATGACTTCGACCTCCGACTGGCCGACACCAACCGTCTCCACCAGCACGATGTCGAAATCGGACGTGGTCATCAGACTCGCCGCCCGGCGGGTTGCCGCAGACAGGCCGCCCAGCCTGCCCCGCGTCGCCATGGAGCGGACAAAGACCCCCTCATCCCCGATATGGTCCTGCATCCTGATCCGGTCACCGAGCAGCGCTCCGCCCGTGATCGGACTCGAAGGGTCGACCGCAACAACTCCGACCCGTCTCGAGTCAGCGCGCAGCGTCTTGATCAGAGCGTTGGCCAGGGTCGATTTACCCACTCCGGGTGGCCCGGTGATCCCGACGATCGGCACGGACAGGTCGCGTTTGATCTCCGGTCCGTCGGGTGAAGTCTCGATGCCGCTGATGGCCCGGGCCAGGGCCCGCCGGTCACCGTCACGGGCCGCGTCGAGAAGCTTGGGATCGATCACGCCAATAAGACTAAGAGACGCGTCCCTAAGGCTGTGGCTATCACCTGTGAGAGCCTGGAGGAACAGAATCGGCCATTCTCGATCGCCCTGCGATCAGATTTGATACGCAGAACCTCAGGAACGGTTTCTAGGACCCGAGGATTCCGGAGATGTCGATGCCGGAGCCACCGTCGTTGTCGGCTTCGGGGGCGTCGGCAACTGCGGTCACCTCGGTTACGCCGGGGACCCGGTCCATCAGGATCCGTTCTATGCCTGCTTTGAGGGTCATCATCGAGAGCGGACAGCCCCCACAGGCACCCACCATCTGGATGCTCACTTTGCCGTCTTCAGCACCGAGAAGCACCAGGTCGCCTCCGTCGGCTTGAACGGCCGGCCGGATGTACTCGAGGGTCTCCTCGAGCTTGGCCATGTCGATGTCGCCCCCGTGCGGGGCTGAACTCGAAATAGTCACTGGCGTTGCGTCACTCATGCTCTACCTGAAACAGCCTTTGCGTAGTTTGTGTTCCCGATTCCAGGTTCACCAGTGCCCTCAGGTGCGATCGAACTCAGAGGTTATGCCTTCGCTGGTAACCGACAGTTCGTCGCCGCTGCAGCTGAACTCACTCGACGACGCCAGGGCCTCGGAGGGCACCTCCATCGGTGCGGAGGGAAGGGTGATTTCCTCCCCTTCGACGACAACCGACGCCCGGACATCGAAGGTGTCGCCCTCGTCGAGGGTCAGGAGGAGCGTTGTGCCGTCGGTCTCCCAGCTCCCGGTCTGGGTGCCGTTGATCACGATATTGAACGTGCCTTCCTCCGTTGCGACGGAGAAGCCCCAATCGTCACGAACTGCCTCGATCGAACCGTTGGAATTGAAAGTGGTAATGAATTCCCCGCTGACCGACGTCACCTCACCAAGACTGGTCGATTCATCGTCGATCTCGTCGAAAACCTGGTCGAAGAAGGCCTGATCATCGAGGACCCAGGAGCCAACCAGGCAATCGTCCCCGCCGGTGGCGGCTGCCGTGGTGGTGGTATCAGCTGCTGTGGTCGTGGTTTCCACGGTCGTGGTGGTCTCCCCTGCTGAGGACGTGGTGGTTTCCTCGGCAGCAAGCGTGGTCGTGGTCTCCGAACTGTCGCCACCACAGGCGGCGACAACCAGACAGACGGCGAAAACAAGAGAAAGGCGTGATTTCATAGGCTCAGGTTAGATGCTGTGGGCCTTAACGGCATAGCTTGGTCAGTCGTGGCGCACCACGGAGGCGCCGAGCGCCGTGAGCCGATCGGCAAAGCCCTCATACCCGCGTTCGATGTGGGCGATGTCACCGACCTCGGTTGTCCCCTCCGCCCTGAGTCCCGCGAGTGCGAGCGCGGCACCGGCCCTGATATCGGGTGCGAGGACCGGACAGCCGGAGAGGCGTTCAACACCGCGAATCACAGCATGCTGCGCTTCGGTGACGATATCTGCCCCCATCCGCGCCAGTTCGCCGACATATCTGAATCTGGCGTCGTAGAGGTTCTCGGTGACTACCGATGTGCCGTCTGCGATCGCCAGGTACGCCACCATCTGGGGGTGCATGTCGGTATGAAAACCAGGGAACGGAAGGGTGGCGAGATCGACGGCCTTCGGCCGCTCCGGCCCGACAACACGCAGCCATCCTTCCCCTTGTTCCACGGTGGCGCCGGTGTCTTCGAGTTTCCTCAGCTCCATCCGCAGATTCTCCGGCTGACATCCGGTGATGGTGACGTCTCCCGCGGTGATCGCCCCGGCTAGGGCGTAGGTACCAGCCTCGAGCCGGTCGGGAATAACGGTGTGATCGGCTGGCGCCAAGAAGTCGACACCGGTCACGGTGACCAACGATGTCCCGCCGCCGTCGATCTTGGCGCCCATTGCCTTCAGCTGGGTGATGAGGTCGAGGATCTCGGGTTCCCTGGCAGCGTTCACGATCACCGTCTCACCCTCCGCCAGGACACCCGCGAAGATCATGTTCTCGGTGGCCCCGACGGATGGGAACTGAAGTTCGATCTCGGTCCCCTTCAACCTTCCGTCGATCCGGGCCACGAGCTCTCCGTGAACCAGCTCGAACTCCGCCCCCATCTGCTCCAGACCGCCGGTGTGCATGTCGATCGGGCGGGCGCCGAGATCGTCACCGCCGGGCAAGGCCACCCGGGCGAGACCGCAGCGGGCGAGGAGCGGGCCGAGGACGACGATCGACGCCCGCATCTGTCGAACCAGGTCGATAGGCGCCTCCGGATTGAGATCTTCGGGGACCACCACAAACAGCTCGTGGCCCTCCTGGGTGACGTTGCACCCGGTGTGAGTGAGCACCCGGCACATGAGATCGACATCGAGGATCCGGGGCACATTGGTGAGCCGGTGGCGGCCGGGGGCGAGGAGGCAGGCAACCATCTCCTTGAGGACTGCGTTCTTCGCTCCGAGGACGCCGACTGTCCCCTTGAGCCTTGCGCCGCCTTTGATCACGAGGTGTGACATCAAGCCGAAGATAGCCCGTCAGCACGGCAAAACCCGGTCGACTACCGGTTTGGGTCAAGCGGCCTGGCTACCCTGCCGCCCGTATGAGAATTGCACTTGGCTCCGACCACGCCGGCTACACGCTCAAAGACCAACTCGCTTCCTGGCTCGCCGAGTCGGGCCACGCCGTCTACGACCTGGGGACCCACAACACCGACCCCGTCGACTACCCGGACTATGCGGCTGCAGTCTCCTCCGCAGTCCTCGACGGCCGGGCCGATCGAGGCATCATCATCTGCGGATCAGGCGCGGGCGCGGCCGTGGCCGCCAACAAGCTCAACGGGATCAGGGCCTCCGTCGCCCACGACACTTACACGGCCCGTCAGATGGTGGAACACGACGACGTCAACGTCCTTTGCCTCGGAGCACGTGTCATCGGATCGGAAGTGGCCATGGAGCTGATCAACGCCTTCCTCCAGGCCAAATTCTCCAGAGAAGACCGCCACGTGAGACGCCTGGAAAAGATCCGAGCTTTAGAGAACTAGTTCTCTGAAGCGGCTGCTCCCCCAGAGACGAAGTCGAATGGGGGAAAGGTCCCTGTCGGCCCGAAAGGGCCGAGAGGTAAGGGGGACTGAGAACTCCACTAGTTGAGAGCAGTCGCGCAGCAAGCTCCGTTGGCGGGAACGCCCCACCCTCCCCTTCGACCTCAGAGGTCGAAGGTACTCCCACCGCAAGCGGAGGGAGAGACGCGTGTCGAGGTGCTCCGGGGGACTGTTACCCCGCGGCTTGAGCTTCGGCGACCAGGATGTCTAGACCAGCGGTGCCGATCTCGCCGGAGACCCGGCGGACCACGTTGTTGTCACCGTCGAGAACCACGTAGAACGGGGTCCCCGCGGTGCCATAAGAAGCGCCTACAGTCCCGATCTGATCGTCCATGATCACCGGCACGGTCCAGCCTTCGTCTTCCAGCCAATCCTGGGGCGGCCAGTTGGGGCGGAGACGGTCGGTCTGTGTGGCTATCGAGTAGATATCGACATCGTCGGGCAGGTTCCCGGCATCCAGCCAGTCCTGGACGACCGGGACTTCAGCCTGACAGTGGGGGCACCAGTGGGCGAGGAAGAGGACCAGCTTCGGGCGCCCGTCCGCTTCGATCCTCACCTCGTTCTCCTCCCAGTCCGCACCGACGGTTTCGGGAGCGGGCAAACCGACCACCGGGTCGGTGGGTGAACCACTGTTGTAGACGGGGAGCGGGTCGCCGGTGACTACCGGATCGCCAAATCCGATCGAGGCGTCAGCCTCCTCTTCGCCGGCAATAGCCACTGCCAGAAGGACGATTAGGGCGAGGCCGACGACCCCGCCGATGATTCCAAGAAGTTTCTTATTCACGTTCAGTTCTCATGTAGAAGGCAAGCAATACAGAGATGAGGATAAACCCGGATCCCGCCATAAATGGGATCGACACGAAGCCGAAGACGTCCACATACTTGAGCGAGCATGGATTATTCGGGTCACACGATCCCCCCTCCAGCGACGGGTTCAGCTGGAGCAGGTAGTGCCAGACCGAAGTAAGAGCGCCGGCCAGCGAGAGGGGGAGTGCGTAGTAGCGAACCACCAGCTCCTTGCGAAGCGCACCGACGAGGAGGATGACCGAAAGCGGATACATCGCGATCCGCTGGTACCAGCAGAGCCGACATGGGAGGAAGTGAATCCACCCTGAATAGATCAACGAGCCGCCAGTTGCCACCGCGGCTACCAGCCACGCCAACCACAATGCAGAGTCTCCAAGCAACGAGAGCGCAGCCTCTTTCCCTTTGGCCACCCGGTAGACCACGAGGCCGAGCGCGCCGGCCAGCGAGATCAGGGCGAGCGTCGCCAGGAACGTGTTGTAGAGATCGACCGATTGTGCTGACATACCTGACCCTCGACTGTCCAAATGCAGAAGGCCGACAGCATGTCAGCCCGGTTGCAGTCCCGACCGGATTCGAACCGGCGTTTCCGGCTTGAAAGGCCGGCGTCCTAGGCCTCTGGACGACGGGACCAAAGGGGTGAAGAAGCTATCAGGATACAGCCCCACCGAATACCAGCCCAACTCTCCGGCAGGCGAACAGGGCGCGGGTCAACCAGTGAGACGTGAGTGCGCCGCGTCCAACCTTGCGACCGTCTTGTCCTGGCCCAGCACCGCCATCGACTCGAACAGAGGCGGGCTGACCGAAGAACCGGTTACGGCCACCCGCATCGGCTGCAGGCCCTTGCCCACGCCTATCTCCATTTCGGCGAGCATGGCCCGCAGATCCTCCTCGATCGCCCCGGCTGAAAAGGTCTCGAGACTTCCGAGACGTCGTGACGCCGCAGCGAGGACATCGGCGACGCCGTCCTTGGTCATGACCTTGTCCCAAGACTTCTCGTCGTATTCATCGATGTCTGTGAAGAGGAAAGTCACCTGCTCCCCTGCCTCGGGCAAAAGCTTGGTCCGCTCCTGGACCAGGGGCGAGATCTCCTCGAAACGGGAGAGTTCGGCCTCTTCGAGCTCACGGCCCACGGCTTCCTCGACGAACGGAACCACCAGCTCGTTGAATTGAGCCGGGTCCATCGCCCTTATGTACTCCCCGTTCATCCACTCCAGCTTGTCCGGATCGAAGGTTGCCGGGTTCTTGGAGACGTCAGCGAGATCGAACGCTGCCACCGCCTCAGCGCGGGAAAAGATCGTCGTCTCACCGTCTACCGACCACCCGAGCAGACAGAGATAGTTGAAAACGGCGTCAGGCAGGTAGCCAGCGTCCCGAAAGTCGGTCAGCGACGACGCATCGTGGCGTTTTGACAGCTTCTTGCCGTCGGTCCCGAAGAGAAGCGGCAGGTGGGCGTACACCGGTTCACCGGCACCCATGGCCCGTGCGATCACGATGTGTTTTGGCGTCGACGGGAGAAGGTCCTCACCCCTGGCGACGTGGGTGATGCCGTAGTCGACGTCGTCGACCGTCGATGCCAGGTGGTAGGTGGGGATTCCGTCGGTGCGAAGAATGACGAAGTCGTCCACATCTCTGGGCTCGAAACTGACCGAATCCCGGATCATGTCATCGAAGACAATCGGTGCGTCCTGAGGTATCGACATTCGGATGACCCCGCTGCCGTACTCCTCATCGGGGCGACGAATGTAGTGGCCGGGGTGCTTGCCCTCTTTCTGGGCTTGCTGGCGCAGAGACTCCAGATCGTCTGCCGGCCGCTGGTCGTAATAGGCAGCCCCCGACTCGATCAGCTGCGCAGCAACTTCCCGGTAGCGCTCGTAGCGGTCCGACTGGCGATACGAGCCGTGGGGTCCGCCAACCGAAACGCCCTCGTCCCAGTCGAGGCCGAGCCAGCGGAGCGACTCGAGAATCCCCTCTTCGTACTCGACCGTTGAGCGCTCGGTGTCGGTGTCATCGCTGCGGACTATGAAGACTCCGTCGTTGGCCCGGGCATACAGCCAGTTGAAGAGGGCGGCTCTCGCCGTGCCGATATGGAGATTGCCGGTGGGAGAAGGAGCGATCCTGACCCGGACCGTCATCGCTTCACCACCCGGTTGCTGAGGGTTCCGATCCCATCGATCTCGATTTCCATCACGTCGCCCACATCAACGGCCGAGACGCCTGACGGTGTCCCGGTGAGGATCACATCTCCGGGCAGGAGGGTCATCACCTCGGTGACGTGTTCGATAATCGCGCCGACTCCGAAAATCATGTCCGATGTGAAGCCGGCCTGACGGACCTCCCCGTTGACTCTGCAGATGACGGCAAGGCGCTCCAGGGGGTCGAGCTCGGTCTCGATCGCCGGGCCCAGCGGGCAGAAGGTGTCGAAACCCTTGGCACGGGTCCACTGGCCGTCCGATCGCTGCAGGTCTCGTGCTGTGACATCGTTGGCTGCGGTGTAGCCGAGGATGAAGCTTCCTGCGTCCTCGGCCTTGACATGGCGGGCGACCTTGGAGATGACCACCGCCAGCTCTGCCTCATGGTGCAGTTCGCCGGTTATCGGCGGATAGACCACCGAGGCGTCGGGACCGGTCACCGAAGTAGCCGGCTTCATGAAGAGCAGTGGCTCTTCCGGGGCCGGGGTCCCCATCTCAGCAGCATGGTCTTCATAATTCTTGCCGACGCATATCACCTTGGTCGGGATGACCGGTGCCAAGAGCTGGACATTGGCCCAGGGGACCACCGACTCCGTTGGTTCCCATGCGACAAAAGGCGATCCGCGGTAGATCTCGACCCCCTCGGTGTCGGCGATTCCATAGGCGATGTCATCGCCTGCCTTGATACGAACGATTTTCATAGGACCCGACGGTAGTTGTCCGGTGGAACTGCCGACAGCTCAGGTGCGCCGGAGCACCGCACGCAGCTGATCTGGTTTCAAGATCAAATCGGCATCGTCGACCTCGGCGACTGCGGTCTGCCCCGGTCTCCGGTCGTGGGGAGATGCGGCCAGCCAACGGTCGCGTCTCTCCATGAGCGACTTCGGGCTCTCCAGCCAGTATCCGCAGACTATCAAGGCGACCTCGATGTCCTCGTTGATCGGCGCCCGGCCCAACAGCGCGGCGCGGGCCTGGGTCAGGCCTGCGACCACCGCCCTCAGGTCAGGGTCGTCATCCGGTAACTCAAAGCCACTGATCAATCGCAGCGCATATCCATGGTCAGGCCCGATGTGGCCGAACATATCACCGGTCGGATTCTCCTCCGGAGCGGTGACCAGGCCCGGTTTGATCGGACGCCAGCGGCGAGCGGGGCCCGGCTGGAGTCTCGCCCTGGGCAGGTCCGACTCGGAGAGCTCGAGGTTGGGTTGTTGGCCCACTATTTAAAGCGCACGATCAGAAGACTTCCAGCCATTTGGTGTATTCCTCGAGTTCGCCGCGTACGGCTTTAGAGAACAGGCTCTGGGCTTCCTTTGTGATCGGACCGGGAGAACCGGAGCCGATGGTGCGGTCGTCGATCTCGACCATCGGGGTCACCTCGGCGGCGGTGCCGGTGAGGAAGATCTCATCGGCCACATACATCGACCCCCGCGCCAGCTCCTCCTCCCGCACCTCGTAGCCACGGTCGCGAAGGATCTCGATCACCGAGTCTCGCGTGATGCCTTTGAGAATGCCTGCGGAGACGGGTGGGGTGTAGACAATGCCTTCGGAGACGATAAAGAGGTTCATCCCGCTTCCCTCCGAGATCGACCCGGACTGGTTGAGCATGATCGCCTCGTCGTATCCGGATCGGACCGCTTCGGACTTGGCCAACGATGAGTTCAAGTAGCCACCCGAGCCTTTAGCTGTCGGAATGAAATCCTCGTGTGAGATCCGCCGCCACGATGAGACCTTGCCGCGAATCCCGTTGGCAACACCGTCATCGCCGAGATAGCTGCCGAGCGCGAAGGCAGCCATCATCGTCTTCACCTTGCTGCCGGCCGGGTTGAGGCCGAATTCGCCCAGTTCGTGGAAGACGAGCGGGCGGATGTAGGCACCTTTGAGCTCGTTGACCCGGAGCAACTCGATTGCGGTCTTGTTGAGGTCATCGACGGAGTACTGCAGCGGGATCCCGTAGGCGCGGGCCGACGCTTCGAGGCGAACCATGTGATCGAACAGGCGGAATACTGCTGCACCGTCGACTGTCTCATAAGAGCGAATGCCCTCGAAGACGGCGGTTCCGTAGTGGAGCGCGTGCGATAAGAAGTGGACGGTGGCGTCGGCCCAGGGGACCATTTCGCCGTCATCCCAGATGTAGGTTGCCTGTTGCATCCCGCAAGGGTAAACCAGATCGCACCGGCAATGTTCAACCCGGTGCCGGAGCGCGACAGGTGCGGGCGTTAGCGTTGCGCCGGTGACAAGGCTGATTGCATCATGGTTCGGGTCGGGCCTGATTCTGGGCAAGGCGCGTGGCTCAGACGCCGGATCGGGCACGGTTGCTTCGATATTGACGTTTCCCGTTGCGATCTGGCTCGGGGGCTTCGGGATACTGGTCCAGATTGGTGCGGCGGCCGTCGTCACCGCACTGGCGATCTGGTCGGTGTCCCATCTGGTGGCAACCGAGGGCGATGCCGGGTGGATCGTCATAGACGAAGCCGCAGGCACATTCATCGCGACTATCAGCCTGGGTTGGGGCCCGGGCCTTGTTGCACTGGTCATCTTCAGGGTGGCCGACATCTTCAAGGCAGGCTTCCCGGGAGTCGCCCGGGCCGAAAAGATACCGGGGGCGACCGGAGTGGTCGCCGACGACGTGATCGCAGCCTTTTACGGCCTCGCGGCCGGGCTTGTCACCCAGAACCTGTTCTTTTAGCTGTCTCTCGCTAGCCGGAGACGGTTACCCCGCGCCAGAAAGCGACGTGATCCTTGATGTTGGAGGCTGCCGGCTTGGGGTCGGGATAGAACCATGCTGCGCCCTCGTTCACCTCGCCATCGACGACAACGTCGTAATAGCTGGCAGTCCCTTTCCACGGGCATACCGAGGACGCCTCCGAGGGCTGAAAGAACTCGCTTTTGATGGTGTTCGGCGGGAAGTAGTGGTTCCCCTCCACCATCTCCGTCTCATCCGATTCTGCGATTACCTGACCGTTCCATGTGGCGGTTGCGATTTGAGACTCCAATCTTCGCTCTGACCGTGACAACACGGTCCAAGACGTGATATTCCCCATCTACCCTCGTCCCATGCCGATTGCAGCCATCATTCCGATCAGGTCGTTTGCAACCGGCAAGGAAAGGCTGGCGTCGGCTCTCGATCCCGGGACCCGACAGGTGCTCGCTACCTCGATGGCTGCCCGCATTGTCGTTGCAGCTGAGGAAGCGCTGCTGTTGCCGGCCATCGTCACCGCCGACCCCGGTGTTGCCGGTTGGGCCGCAAGCCTCGGGATTCCGGTGATCGAGGAGAGCCGAAGCGGGCTCAACAGCGCCGCCAGCGACGGAGTCCACTGGGCGGCGGCCAATGGCATGCAGTGGATAGTCCTCCATTCCGACCTGCCCCTGGTCACCGGATCGGACCTGGACGGTATCGGCGCCGCCATCGAAAGCGGAACTGCCATCCTCGCCCCGTCGGCAGATGGCGGCACCACCGCACTTTCATCACCTCTGCCAATCGAGTTTCGCTACGGAGCGGGCAGCGCCCACCTCCATCTGGCACAGATGGGAGATGTCGAGATCGTGACCAGGACCGGTCTCCTCCACGATCTCGATTCACTGAGCGACCTGGAATCGGCGACGGCGCACCCGGAGGGGCACTGGCTAAGGGGGCTGGTGTGAGCGGACCTGATCCCACGCGTCCGCTGCTGCAACGGCCCGGCGAGCCGGCATTAGAGTTGGGCAGGTCAACCAAGGATTCAGTTGAGCAAAACCATTGTCATCACCGGTGGGACCGGCGGATTGGGCACTGCCCTCACCCGACGCCTCATCGAGCACGAGTACCGACTTGCATTGACGTATCTGTTGCCCGAGGAAGCTTCCCGTTTCGAGGAACAGTTCGAGGTCTCCGAAGACCAACTCACCCTAACCCGCGTCGATGCCACCAATACCGAAGCTGTTGCCAACTTCATGAAGGAAGTGGCTGAGAAGAACGGTGGGATCCACGGACTTTGTGCGCTGGTGGGCGGTTGGGCCGGCGGTCGTGACGTGGAGGAGACCGACGATGTCCGTTTCGAGAGGATGCTCGACCTCAATCTGAGGTCTGCCTTCTACGCGGTCCGCGCTGCTGTCCCCTACCTCCGTCAAGCGGGCTGGGGGCGCATCCTCCTCGTCGGCAGCCGCGGGGCGGTCGATTATCCGACCGGCCAAGCAGCGTTCAATATCGCCAAGGCCGGCGTGGTGGCGCTCGGCAAGACAGTCGCCGACGAACTCGACGGCTCGGGTGTCACTGCGAACGTGATCATGCCTTCGGTCATCGATACCCCGGCTACCCGGGCTTCGCTCCCCTATGCCGATTACGTCGACTGGCCGACCCCCGACGAGATCGCCGCAGTCGCCGAATTCCTGCTCAGCGAGGAGAGCGGTGTGATGACCGGCGCCCTGGTCCCCGTCTACGGACCCACCTAACTTCGCGTCCGCCTTGGTGAGGCGTTTCGGTCTAAATAGCCGAGTAGTGGAGATCGACCCACTCTCCGTGCGGATGGGCCTGGCCCAGTTCGGCTAGTTCCGATTCGTTGCCCACCTCGAGACGCGCCCAGTCGTCGTCTTTGTCGATGAATTCCAGCGAAACCCGGTAAATCGGGCGGGAGTTCCGGGCAGCTGCGACAATGTGTTCGACTTCGCGACGCTGGTCCGGGTCGAGCTGGATCAGGACGAAGCTGTTCATCACCACCACCGGCTCTCTTCCGGGAAGATCGGTCAGGACCTGTTCCAGCCGGTCGAGCACACTGCCCTCGATGAGGTCGAGGTCCATGTCGGAAGTCAACTCGAGGGCGCGACGGAGGCGCTCTCGCCGCTCTTCGTGCTCGGGCCAGATGAGCGCGTCCAGCCACAGCCGGTCGTCGCGATCATTGCGATCGATTACGTTGATGTCGATGCCCACTCGCCGACCGATTTCGATGGGGCGGAGGCGTGGCTGGTCGCCGGGCACGCCGGCAGTGAGATGGACCGGCGAGTCGGGCCCCCACTCGAGTCCGCCGAAATCGTATCGATACCTGTCCAGGGCGAGGTTGAGCCCGGCGCTTGCCCCTATCTCGACCAGGTGAAACCTTTCGAACGGCGATGTCATCACGCCCGGGAGCAAGGCCACACATCGACGGCACTCATTGGTCTGGGTGTAACGGCTGTTGGCCAGCTCGACGATCGCCTCTTCATTGGCAACAACGAACTCGACGAAGGCGTGGTCGACATCTTCGAACGCCAACGGGTCGTCGACCAGTGACCGATAGTAAAGGGCGAGATCTGAAGATCGTCCTTCCATCAGGAGAAAGTGAATCGCCGCCAGGTACACATTCGGCGGTGGTCGGTTGTGGATCCGCTCGATGACCCGCATCAGTTCGGGTCGATGGATGGTCAAGTCGATGAGGTGGGCATAGAGGGGTGATCGATGGGTGTGGCGCGCCCAGGCAGTTAGATACTCGGCATCCACCGGCCCGGAGAAGGTCAATGGCTGTTCCTGCGGTAGGTGGTGGCGAGCGCGTCCGCATACTCGTTCCATCTGTACCCGCTGTGCGCACGGATCCATTTCACGCTGACGTCGGGGCGCTCCTCATGAAGTTCGAATGCCCTCTGGACCAATTCGAGGTTGGCGATCGGGCCGGTCTTCCTCTTCCAGCCTTTCGCCTTCCAGCCCTTCGCCCAGGTATTGAGGGTGTCGACGATCAGCTTGGAGTCGGTGTACACGTCGACAGTGGAGTCGAGGGGCAACATTTCCAGCCCGGCCACCATGGCGCTCAACTCCATCCGGTTATTGGTCGTGTGCGGCTCAGAGCCCATCCTCTCGTCGACGACCACACCCTCCTCGACGTAGACGGCGCCCCATCCTCCAGGCCCGGGGTTGCCTTCCGATGCGCCGTCGGTGAAGACCCCGGTGTCCGGGCCCTCAGTGAAGGAATCGAGTACCTCGCCAACGGTGAGGTCGCGATTCTTACTCTTCGACGCCGGCCGCTTCGCCTCCGAACTCGAAGGTTGGGTCGATTTGTTCCGGCAGTCGAGGCACTGGCGGGGCGACCAACCCGGGTAGCGGTCGAGCACGTCCTGGCGGAGCTCGAAGGCCTTGCCGCAATCCTGGCAGTGGAATTCGGCCATCAACTGCTTTCCTGGTCGACGGGTCCCTCCGGTCGCATCCCGCCTGTCACCTTTTCCAAGACCGAGACGAACTGCGGGGTTTTGAGAAAATTGAACTCACGGTGACGCTCCTCGAAGCCGTAGGGGCCCAACATCAAGAGGACCTTGTTCGGGGTGAGCTTGTGGCAGTGGATCTCTGTGGCCATGAGCGGGTTCTTGTGCAGGATGATCGCAGTCGGAATCGCATACAAGCCCTTGATCGGCTCGGCCGGATAGATAAACAGCGCCCGACCTCCCGGCTTGAGGACACGTGCCATCTCGGCGAAGGCGCCTTTGAGATCAGGGATGTGCTCGATCGAGTGCACGCCGACAACCGAATCGAATACCCCGTCGTCGAATTCGAGAGCCTCGGCCCTCATGTAGACGACGCGTTCCGACTCAGATATGTGAGCCGCGTTCGGGTTGGCATCGATACCTGTGATGTCGATTCCGCGTGCGGCGAGACGCTTGGTCAAATGCCCCTGACCGCACCCGATCTCGAGCACCCTGTCCCCAGCTTCCAGAGGAAGCAGACGATCGATCTTCTCCAAATGGGATGGGTCCCAACGGTTGATCACTGCGTACCGCTCGGAGTTGTACTCGGCTGTCATGACTCCAGGGCCTCGAGGTGTGACGCAACGCCGTAATCCAAGATGAGAGGGCCCCGATCGGTGAGAGCGACGTGACTGATACTGGTATTGCGCGGGGTGTAAAGGCTTTCGGCGTAGGTGTCGGTCGTGGCGGTGAGCGAGGAGATGTAGGCGCGGATCGCACCACCGTGGGCCACCACCACTGTCGGCTCGCCGGATGCTGGCTCTATCGTGTCGATCGCCGACGTGAACCGTGCGGTCAGCTCGGCCCACGACTCGCCGGTCGTGCCCCGTTTCAGATCGACACCTTTGCCGTAGATCTCCTCCAACACGTCGGGCCAGCGAGCCTCGATCTCGGGAGTGGTCAGCCCCTCCCACTCACCCATATGCAACTCCTTCAGGCCATCCACCAAGGTCGGCTCTGCCTCCGCCACGAAACCTGCTGTGTTCTTTGCTCGCTGCAAAGGCGAGCTGAAAACGCTGCTCCACTTCCCGTAGAAAGAGCCAAGGGCAGCAGCCTGGCTATAGCCGACTTCGTCGAGGTCCCAGTCTCCCTGCCCCTGCCACCGCTGCTCGACGTTTGCCTTGGTCTGGCCATGGCGGATGAGCGAGACGACAGGCCGGCCCGCAGCGAGGAATTCAGCAACCTGGGAAGGGCGCGGACCGAGATGGCCGGTGTCGTTGAAAGTTGCCAGCCTCGAGTGGTCGTCGTCGAAAAAGCGGACGGTGGTGATCGCTGAATTGTCCACAAACGCGTGGGCTCGATGCGATCCGCCCGGTAGATATTGGTGGAGTACCGTCTGGAGCAGTCCCCCATGGGTGACCACTGCGGCAGATGATTCGTCGGGCAGGGAGGCCACCAGCTTGTCGACGGCATTGAGCACCCTTTCCCCTGCCTCGTTGAGGGTTTCACCCGTGGCGCCCATCGGAGAGGTCCGACTGCTTATCGCAGTCCGGAGGGCGTTCGCGTCCTGACTCTGCACTTCCTCGGTGGTCCACCCGTCCCAACGGCCGAGGTCGATCTCCACGAACTCGGGGTCGAGCACAACATCTTCACTGAAGGCTGCCGCGGTCCGGCGCGCCCTCTCCAGCGGAGAGGAGATCACGACGTCGAAGACCGAATCGCGGAGTCTCTCCCCTATTGCCTCGAGCTGGGCGTGGCCCACTTCGCTCAACGGACCGTCCGACCTCCCGTTCCAGATCCCGGCGCTGTTGGCGGCCGACTCTGCGTGGCGGATGAAAGTGACTTCTTTCAATATCGCGCCCGGACGAAGCTCAAGGCTGTCCTCCCGCTTGCGGGAGGAAAGTCCGCGAAGCTGTTCCCCCAGAGGCGGAGCCGAATGGGGGAAAGGTCCCTCCCCGCCCTCCGAGGGCGGGGAGGTATGGGGGCTCGAAACTCATTTGGGTGAGCGAGGTCGCGGCGCAACCAGCGTTGGTGGGAACCTCCCACCCTCCCCGGCTCCTTCGTCGCCGGTACTCCCTCCGCAAGCGGAGGGAGAGACGCGGGCTGCGGTACTCCCGTCGCGTAGCTGTCCTGCCGCTGGCGGGAGGAGACACCCTGCCGGCCCTGATCGCGGCGAGAGCTCCTACATGCAGGGTCGTCCAATGCCGACCTCAACCGATGAATGCCGAGGCGAAGATCAGCGAAACGATGGTCATGACTTTGATCACGATATTCATCGCCGGCCCCGAGGTGTCCTTGAACGGGTCGCCAACCGTGTCGCCGATCACCGCCGCGTGATGTGCTTCGCTGCCCTTGCCGCCGAAGGCTCCGGTCTCGATGAACTTCTTGGCGTTGTCCCATGCCCCACCTGCATTCGCCATGAAGATGGCGAGGAGGAAGCCGGTCACTAGGGCACCGGCGAGGAGACCTCCAAGCGCTTCGACATCGATGAAGCCGACAACAAGCGGAAGGGCAACGGCCAATGAGCCAGGGATGACCATCTCCCGGAGAGCACCCGCAGTAGCGATGTCCACACAAGTCGTGTAGTCGGGCTTGGCGTCAGGGTGTCCTTCCCTCAGCCCCGGAATCTCACGGAACTGGCGCCGGACTTCGTCGATCATCTTGTTGGCTGCGCGGCCCACGGCGTTCATGGTCATCGCGGCAAACAGGAACGGGAACATCCCCCCGATGAAGAGCCCGATAACGGTTTCGACATTGGTGATGTCGATCGACTCGAGTTGGACGGCCTGTGTAAAGGCGGCGAAGAGGGCCAACGAGGTGACCGCTGCCGAGGCGATGGCAAACCCCTTGGCGACGGCTGCCGTGGTATTCCCCAACGAGTCGAGGGCGTCGGTCGCTTCGCGGACCTCAGCGGGGAGGTGTGCCATTTCGGCGATGCCCCCGGCGTTGTCCGCAATCGGGCCATAAGCGTCGACGGAGATCGTGATTCCGAGGGTGGCAAGCACGCCGATGGCGGCGATAGCGACCCCGTAGATTCCTCCACCGTCGCCCAGTGCCCAATCGCCGGCGAAGAATGCGGCGCCGATTCCTGCCGCGACCACCATCACCGAGAAGGCCGCTGAACGCATTCCTTCAGCAATACCGGTGATGATCACGGTGGCGGGGCCGGTCTGTGCCTGGCGGGCGATTTCCTTGACTGTCTTGTAGTGGTCTGAGGTGAACCACTCGGAGATCTTCCCGACGAACCAGCCGACGACGAGCCCGGCGACGACTGCAATCCAGAGGCCAAGCGGGTTTTCCGCGGTGTCGCCGAAGATCCAGTAGACAAGGCCCAGAACCCCGGCCGCCGTCGCGATGAGGGAGAAGTTGGTGCCGCGATGGAGTGCAGCAGCAAGGTCGTCGTCGCTCTTGGCCCGCACCAGGAACGAGCCGATGATCGCCGCAAACATGCCGAGGGCGGCTACCGCAAGCGGGAAGATGATCGCCTCTGCTTGAAATGCAAGCCCGCCGAAGGCGAGGGCGGCGTAGACAATCGGGGCCACAATCGAGCCGACGTAGGATTCGAAGAGGTCCGCACCCATGCCGGCGACGTCACCTACGTTGTCTCCGACGTTGTCGGCGATGACTGCCGGGTTGCGGGGATCATCCTCGGGAATGCCCGCTTCGACTTTGCCCACGAGGTCGGCGCCGATGTCAGCCGCTTTCGTGTAGATACCTCCACCAACTCGGGCGAAAAGGGCGATTGACGACCCCCCGAGACCGATTGCGGTGATGATTTCGGCCCAGTCGGGATCTTCGAGGATCTGGTTGAAGACCAGGAAGCCCAACCCGATGCCTAGGAGACCGAGACCGGCCACCGTGAAGCCCATGACGGCCCCGCCCCGGAATGCGACCGGAAGGGCTGCAGTTATCCCACCGGAACGCGCCGCCTCCGTGGTCCGGGAGTTGGCTGCAGTTGCGATCCGCATCCCGACGAAGCCAGCCCCCGCGGAGAGCACCGCTCCGAATACATAGGCAGCTGCTCCCCACGGCCAGCCCCAATCGAGGAACACCGCGATGAGAGCGCCCATGACTACGACGAATACCGAAACCCACATGTACTCACGGCGGATGAAGGCCATCGCCCCGGCTCGAATCGCAGCCGAGAGCTCGATCATTCGCTCATTGCCTTGCGGTGCCGCCAGCACCACCCGGGTGTAGTAGGTCGCCAGTAGCAGCGAGGCCAGACCCGCGGCAAGCGCGATATACAGGATCATTTCCGTCATCTTGAAGAATCCTCCGTGAACAAAAGGGGAATCGGGGCGACCGGGAGTATAGAGCTGAGGGCTGGCACAAGTCTAAAGGAGCGGGTATCGGGCTGGTTCACGCTTGCTGGTCAAGTGCAGATGCGTTTGTGACGATACCCTCCCAATGACCTTTCACAGATTGCCGTTGGGTGATGTCGACATCGTTTCAGCGGTACCAGTCCCGGTCCTGGTCGCCGACTACACCCCGATTATCGAACGCTTCGAGGGTATGGACTGCGACGCTCTGCGGCATCTGCTCAGAAGCGACGAGGAACTGTTCTACGAGGTCCTCCGCCTACCCCGAGCGGTGGCCACCAGCCCCGAGTGGAACCGGCTGTACGGTTCTCCCCTTGATCCCAAGCCACCCGACTTCGCCGAGCGTAGGTTCACCCCAGCCCGATACCCAGATCTCTACGAAACGCTGATCGAGCAGTTCACTGCGCCATTCTCGGGCACGACTTCGATCATCAGAGAGCACGCTGCCCCGACGATGTTCGGTGACGTCGTGGTTCGATCGCATTGGAAGGCGATCACCGATGAGGACTACCCTCGCTGGGACCGGATCGTCATCATGGACCTCGACGTCACCGACCTCCGGACGGCGCAGGACGATCTCGAAGCCTTGCTTTCCGACAAGCAGAAACTGGTCGATTCGAAAGACCAGCTGATTGCATCGGTCTCCCACGAGATCCGAACCCCTCTTTCCTCGATTGTCGGGTTCGCCCATTTGCTCAACGAGTCTTCTGACCTCTCACCGGCGGAACGCAAGGAGATGATCGAGCTCGTGGTTCAGCAGAGCGGGGATCTCACGAACATCGTCGACGATCTGCTGGTGGCGGCCAAGGCGGACATCGGCCAACTCGAGGTCTCTAGGTTTCCCGTCGATCTCCGGGCACAAGCAGCCCAGGCCGTCGAGGGCATGGATGCCGAGTCACGCCGGGCTGTGAAGTTGAATACGACGACCGCCCGATGCATGGGCGACCCGGCACGAGTGCGCCAGATTGTGCGCAACCTGGTCACGAACGCAGTGAAGTATGGAGGGCCGAACATCTCGATCGACGCTGTGGTCGGGATAGACGTCGGGCGCCTGATGGTATGCGACAACGGGCCGGGGGTTCCGGAGGCGCACAGGCAGACAATTTTCGAGGCCTACAACCGTGGGGTGGGCCAGAGCGGATTAGCGCCATCGCTCGGCCTGGGACTTCACATCTCCAAGTTCCTCGCCCAGAAGATGGGCGGCGATGTCACCTACCGTTATGACGGCGGGAGCATCTTCGAGCTCACCCTGCCGTTGGCGGCGGAGTAGCAAGGGAACAAACAAATGGATCCCCGCCCACCATGCGGGGATCCGATCTGTGGTTGATTTGGCTCAGTTGTTCTGGTTGCGCCAGATGAGAACTATTGCCCCGATGAGAGCAGCACCCAGAAGAGTGAACAGAGTCACTTTCATCGGGCTGCGCTTCGGCTTTCCGGCCTTGGTCGCGGCCTTGCCAGCGGCATGCAGGCCTTCTCTGGCCTTGGATGCGGCCGTGTCCGCAAAATTGTCCGCGGCGTCCTTGAACTTTTCAGCTGTGTTGCTCATGTTTTTCTCCTGTGATTGGTGGTTGATTACTTGCGGTCTTTGAGGCTGAGGCGCCTTGCCTTTTGGATCCATTTGGAAACCGTCGCCTTGTTCGGGTCTTGAGCAGGCAGACCGGGCCGGTCCATGCTGCCCATGCGCTCGATAATGGTGCTGGCATCCGCATTTGCCAGGTGTGTCATCGTCCCGATCCCGATCGCGTGCAGCGCACGCTGGTAGGAGTCGCCCACACCATCGATGACGGTGAGATCAACCTGAGCCCGCCACTCGGCGAGGCTCTCGGCGGCAATCCCTGTCTCATCGGCGAGTTTCTTCAAACCGACCTCGGTGCCCGTTCGATCAAGAAGGCTCGAGATCCCGGGCACGCCAGCAGCCTCTAGTGTTGCGGCAGTTGCCGGTCCGACTCCCCTGATCTCTGTGAGCGCGATGTCGGGCTCGACGAAGTCGACGATCTCGTCGAACCTCGAAGCGATTCCCGTCACGGCTGAGCGAACCTGTTCGACAACCTCTTGGCCGGCCGCCCGCGCTTCGGTCGGGGCACCCGTAGAGCGAACCCAGCCGACCATGCGATCGACAAGGGCCTCACCCTCAGCCACCCAGTCTTGAAGTTCTCGCTCGACATCGGACTTGAGGTCCTTGCGTTTGTCGCTGACGGCCTGGCTCAGATTCTCGGTTCTTTCCTTCAGGGCTTTGACCCCGGCGACTGGGGCACCCACGGCCGTGTAAGCGACCTTCTCCAAGCCTTCCCTGACCTTCTCGATGTTTCCTTTGACAGTTTTTTCCTTGACAGTCACTAAAGACGTTCCTTGATCGCGTAGCTAGATACATACCCGTTCTGCCTTGCAATCAAACAGAAGAAAGGTCGGTGTCTGCACCGAAACTGAGCGGGTCGTCGTGTTTGGCGCGCTAGCCCTTCGGGTAGACATGAACCCCCATGGAACATACGCCTTCTCTGTGCGTGCCTCGACGCCGGGGCGGGTGAGATGCGATCGTGAAGACCAGCCTCGTCATCCTCGCCGTTGGAGCCGCCGCTGCCGCAATCGCTACCGCGCTGTCAATTTCCCGACGGACCACCATCGACCCGATCGACCCCGAGGCTGAGAAGCGCAAACTCATCCGTGCGGTGGCGCGCTATCCGCGCCTCGCCGCATTCGTCGAGAGGAGACTCGATCGCACTACCGCGGGTGGGCTTCTACTCACAATCGGATTTGTCGGGGTGTTTCTCGCCGCGCTGTGGGTTGGCGCGGTATTCGACATGGTCGACAACGGGTCCGGTTTCGCCCGCCTCGACTCAATCGTCGCTGAGTACGGCGCACGCAATGCCGACGCCGCCGCGTTCGATGTCTACGCCTTCTTCACTCAACTCGGAGGCACCCCCTTCGTCACCGTTGTGGCGATTCTGGTGGGGGGTTGGGGATGGTGGCGATTCAAGAATCCTCATGTGGCCATGTTCATGGCTTCCGTCACGATCGGTCAGGCACTGTTGAACAACGGGCTGAAGATGATCGTGGAGCGCGAGCGTCCCGGTCTCGCCCAATTGGCTCCATGGGCGGGAAGCTCCTTCCCGTCCGGGCATGCGGCCGCCGCGACGGCGACATTTGCAGGCGTGGCCTTCATCATGACTCTGGACAGCGGTCGGCGCGCCAAAGCAGTCGCCTGGGGCGCGGCAGCATTCGTTGCTTTCGGGGTGGCGGCCACACGCGCCCTGCTTGGCGTTCACTGGGTCACCGACGTGATCACAGGTATGGCAGTTGGCTTCGGATGGTTCCTCATCTGTGCTGTCGCATTTGGGGGACGTGTGATGAGATTCGGTCAGCCCAGAGATGAAGTGGCCCGCCGCGCCGCGCCGCGCTCTGCCGAAGGTGGCGCGGGATGATCGGCCCCCTCGCACAACAAGATCACAGCGAGCGGAGTCTCGTTCAATCCTGGCCAATCCGTCTCGACACCCTTGCCCGGTTTGCGGCCGCCTACGCGGTGCTGGTTTTGGTCGGGCTCGGGTTGGGCTGGCTGGTGACGGGACCGATAGCAGCATCGAGATTCGGACGATTCGACGCCAACGCTCTGGCCTGGCTGGAAGCCAATCGCACTCCCGTCTGGGACTCGGTGACCCGGGTGGCAGATTCCTTCGCCGACACCATCCACGTGATTGTGGCGATCATCGTCTTGGCCACCGCTTTTGTTTGGGTTTGGCGGAGGTGGCGGGAGCCACTGGTTCTGGTGTTCGGGATGACCCTCGAGGCTCTGGTGTTTCTCACGGTCAGCCTCACCATAGGTCGGGACCGCCCTCCGGTCGAGCAAATGGACGTCTCGCCCCCTACGGCGAGCTTCCCCAGCGGGCACACCGGTGCCGCCTTCACTCTCTATGGGATCCTGGCCCTCATTGTCCTGTGGAACACCCGCCGGCCGGTGCCCAGACTTCTCGCGGTGGGCGCCGCCGTCGTCATCCCGCTGTCTGTGGCATTGGCGAGGGTCTACCGCGGGATGCACTATGTAGGTGATGTCGTCATCGGTGCGGGGCTCGGAATCGCCTGCATCTTGATAGCGGTCGCCCTGGTCGACCGGGCGATCGAGCACAAACAACAAGGAGGGGCAACCTGAGAATCGCGGTCATATTCAACCCATCGGGCGCTGAGGAAGAGACCGAAACGCTCCGCGTAGAGATGGAACTCCGCTCGATCGAGGCTGAGTGGATCGAGACCACCGAGTCGGAACCTGGCTCGAGCCAGAGCCGCCGGGCTGTCGACGACGGTGCTGATCTGCTGATCGCGGTTGGTGGCGACGGGACGGTGCGGGCGGTAGCCGAAGGCACAGTCGGTTCAGGTGTGCCGCTTGCGGTGATTCCGGCCGGAACCGGGAACCTTCTCGCCCGCAATCTGCAACTGCCCGACACCGTGGCTAGGGCCCTCGATGTTGCTCTGCAGGGTTCACCACTCACCCTCGATGTCGGTGTCGTGCGTGGGGAGATCTTCACCGTGATGTCGGGTGCCGGAATCGACGCGGTGATCATGGAGGAGACTTCAGGTGAATCGAAAGATCGGCTTGGAGTGCTCGCCTATGTCGTCGAAGGCGCCCAGCGCATCTTCGACCGGCCGTTCGAGGCCTCGGTCACTGCCGACGACGGAGAACCACGACATGACTCGTGGGCGACGGTTTTGGTGGGAAATCTCGGCCAGCTCCACGGTGGCATCGACCTCTTCCCGGACGCCTCCCCCCAGGACGGGCGCCTCAACGTGGTGGGGCTTGCCTCAGAAGGAGTTGTTGACACCATCGCAGCTGGTGTGTCGGCAGCCACCGAAAGCGAAGACAGTGAGCGTCTGTTCCGCACGGACGGCCACGTGGTCAGGATCGAGTTCGACGCGCCCACCATGTACGAGCTCGACGGAGACTCGCGCAGCGAGGTGACCGAATTGGTATATGAAGTGAAGCCAGGCGCCCTGGTTGTGATGGTGGAGGGGTCGGATCGATGAGCAGCGCCACTTACGTGCCCCCGGTCGCCGGACTCGACGCCGGCGATATCAAACCAACACTACGTGAGGCCTCGCTCGGCGAGTTCTCGAAGGACTCGTTCCTGCGTTTCCGGAAGGCCGACGGGTTCAGCTTTGCCAGATCTCTCGCATTCCAGATCGTGCTCGCAGTCATCCCCGGCCTGATCATGGTCGTGGGGATCGCTGACTGGATCGGAGAGGGGCGTTTCCAGACACTGATCCAGGAGGGCATCACGACACTCGCTCCGGGCCCGGCCTCGGAGATGTTCCTCCAGGCGTTCGAACAGGGTTCGGCTGCTGCGGGAAGAGGAAGTATTTGGCCGATCATCGGAGGGGGATTTGCCGCGCTGGTCGCCGCGGTCACGGCCATGGCTCAGTTGCAGAGGGGCGCCAGCCGCATCTATGGCGTACAGGCAGACCGCACCACCTTCAAGCGGTACCTGCTCGCGACGCTGCTCACCCTCACGGTCGGACTGGCGTTGACCACAGCCTTCATTCTCATCGTGATCGGATCCACCGTCGGCGGAGACCTTCAAGACCAGATCGCTCAGACTTGGGCATGGGCCCGCTGGCCACTCGGTCTGACGCTGCTAGCCGGGGGTCTCGCCCTCCTCTTCAAGGCCGCACCAAACCGACCCCAACCGGGGCTGAGCTGGCTGGCGCTCGGAGCGACGGTGGCAACGATTGGCTGGCTGATTGTTTCAATTGCACTAGCCATCTTCTTGAATGCGAGCCGACTCTTCGGTGAGACCTACGGTCCGCTGGCGGGGTTCATGGGATTGGTGCTCTGGGCGCAGTTCAGCGGGATTGCGATTCTCTACGGTATCGCTGTCGCCGCGCAGCTCGAAGCGATCCCGGCGGATGTGGACGAACCTGTTGAGAGCGACGCCCACCCGGAGTCATCCGAGGAAGCGCTCCTGTCATGAGTGTCGAGTCATCTACCGCCCTCCGTTCAGCAATCGAATCCTCGATCGGCGTACGTTTCGTTGCAGGCAACTCGATCAGGTCGCTGCGAAACGGTGTGGAGATCTTTCCCGAGATGCTCAAGGCCGTCGAGGGGGCGACCCGGAGCATCGACTTCGTGACCTTCGTCTACTGGACCGGCGAGATCGCTCGGGCTTTCGCCCACGCCCTCGCCGATCGCGCCCGTGACGGAGTGAAGGTCAGGGTGATCCTCGATGGGTTCGGAAGCCGAACGATGGACGAAGGGTTGATCGACTCGATGGTTTCTGCCGGAGTGCAAGTGGAGAGGTTTCGGCCGCTGGTGCGCTTGAAATTCTGGGAGAACGATCACAGGACCCATCGCAAGATTCTCATTGTTGACGAGTCGATCGGATTCACCGGAGGTGTCGGCATCGCCGAAGAGTGGGAGGGAGATGCCCGGGGACCCGACGAGTGGCGGGACACCCATTTCCGGATCCAAGGGCCTGCGGTGATCGGCCTCCGCGCCGCCTTCCTCAGCGACTGGAGGGACATCGGGAATGTCCTCGACGCGGCCGACGTGAGCGTGCCCCAACCGGAGCCGGCAGGCGATGTCGAGCTTGCGGTTATCGACGGTTCGGCCGAGATCGGGTTCAACAACGTGCAACGGGCTTTCGAAGCCCTCACCGCAGTGGCCACCGAAAGCATCCTGATCCAGACTCCTTACTTCAACCCGGTCGAAGGGCTGACAGATCTCCTCATCGCGGCGGCGAACCGGGGTGTCGACGTCGAGGTCTTGATCCCGGGCCCGTTCGTTGACAAGAGGGTCAGCCTCATCCCGGCCGAGGATGCGTTTCTTCCCCTGGTCGAGGCGGGGGTCCAGGTCTGGGTTTATCAACCGACGATGATGCACGCCAAAGCCCTCATTGTGGATGGGGAGATGTCTTTGGTTGGTTCGGTCAACTTCAATCGGAGGTCGGTGGAGAAGGACGAAGAGGTCGCCGTCGCTGTCTGCGACCGGACGCTCACGCAGAAACTGGAAGCAGACTTCCGGGAGGATGTGACCCAGAGCAAGCGAGTCGCCGCGGATACCAGTCGACCGTTGCGGAGAAGCATTGCCTCATTCTTGCTTCGACCGTTCAATCGTGAGTTCTAGTCTCCCCTGATGGACGCCAAGAGACCCGTACCGCCTCCCATCGAGGATGGTCCAGAAGAGGTGGCGCCGGCTGCTACCTCATGGCGTTTCCTTCTCCGGTTGGGCGCGCTGGCCCTTGCAGTGATCATCACCTTTCATGCATTGATACAGCTGCGCGGTGTCTTTCTGGTAGTCGCCGCCTCCCTGGTCCTCGCATTGGGCGTCCAGCCCTTCCTCAAGTTCCTCGAGAGACAGGGCCTATCGCGGGTTATCGCCACCACGGTGATGCTCTTGATTGGGGTCGTAGTAGGGGTCGGTGCAACCTGGCTGGTCGCCCCGATGCTCAGCGATCAGATCTCTGAGGTGATCGAAGCGGGGCCGGGGATAATCGACGAGCTTCGCGCCAGCAACGGGTTCCTAGACACCGTCCTCGCCGACTTCAGTACGGAGTCCCTGACCGGTTCCGACGATGAGGGAGGGGGAAGCCCGCTGACCGCCCTATTCGGAGGGCTATTCAATCTGTTCACGGTCGGCGTCCTCACCCCCTACTTCGCTTATGCGATGCCCCGGATGAAGGTGTACACGCTCCGTTTGATTCACAAGGAAGGGCGGGAGAGCTTCATCGGTATCTTCGACGAGGCGATCGAGCGGGTATCGGGGTTCATCGCCGGCAATCTGGTCGTCTCGGCTTTCGCCTTTCTGTTCGCACTTCCTGCGCTCCTCATCATCGGGGTGCCCTATGCAGTGGCTCTGGCCATCTGGATCGGTCTCATGGATCTGATTCCGGTCGTAGGCGTCTTTATCGGTGCGGCGCCGGCGATCGCCATTGCCTTCGTCGAACTGGGCCCTGGAGGTGCGATCGCAGTTGCTGTGTTCATCACCGTCTATCAGCAGATCGAGAACTACCTGATCGCTCCGAGGGTGATGAAGCGCACGGTCGACCTCTCACCGCCGGTCGTGATCATCTCCCTCATGGTCGGTGGCTCGCTGGCGGGCGTTCTCGGCGCACTCCTCGCCCTTCCGGTGGCAGCGGTGGTCACCCTGCTCACCAACCGTTTCCTCATCGAACGGAGGGTCGCCGAGGTCAGGCTGAAATCAGAGCAGGGCAACGCAAGCACAGCCAAGAGGGAGCTGCCCTAGCCGCCAGGTTTCTGTCGTAGGAGCGAAGTCTGGCCTACGGTCTGGGGCACTCAGAGATGCACTATTACTTGATCTTCCAGCCCGGGGGACCTCGCCCTCCTTTGTCCTGCGCAGGACCAACCTCGCGCAAGCGGGAGGACAGTCAAAAAAACGCGGGAGGGTCCCAGTCGTGGGGAATCCATGGACAAGCGTCTCTCCCTCCGTTCACGGAAGACTACCGGCGACGTTGGAGCCGGGGAGGGTGGGACGTACCCACCAACGGAGCCTGGGCGCGTCTGCGCTAACCCCGGAGAGGCTGTGTCCCCCTTGGCGCGGCGGCCAAGCGGCCAATGGATTCCGTAGCGAATGGGACGAAAGGCTCTGGAAGCGGCATGACCTTGGGAAATGAACAAAGGTCAGAGGCATAAATGCCTCTGACCAGGGTTTTTACCGCAGTCCCGACCGGATTTGAACCGGCGTTACTGGCTTGAGAGGCCAGCGTCCTGGACCACTAGACGACGGGACCGTGTTGTCGACAAGAACTTAGTCTTGCCTCGCTCGGGGGGAAGGACTTGAACCCTCAACGACAGGACCAGAACCTGCTGTGTTACCAATTACACCACCCCCGAACATGCAACACTCACCGGTGTTGCGGGGAAACCTCAGAATAACTGAAGCCTGCGACCAGTGAGAACTCCCCGACCCGGCTAGTGGGTGACCGACTTCGGCTCGTCGAGAGGATCGGGGAGCCCGGTGGGCGGCACTTCGACGATCCGGGTCCGGTCGAGGCGGTTCGCTACTGGAATTACGGCGAACGCCACCAACGCCACCAGGACCCCGACACCGATCAATGTTCGCTGAATCCCGAATGCAGCCGCCAGGGCCGGCGCCACCGCCAGCGGAAGCAGATGGCCAGCCTGGGAGTGGATGTGGGTGACCCCGGCGATCCGCCCCACATATTCGTCCGGCGAGTTGAGCTGGATGAGAGTGCGGTGCAACGGCGCCAGCAGCCCGATGATCGCGCCCCACACCACGCCGGCAGCCACCACCACACCGAGCCGGTCGGTGCCGATGTAGAGCACCGAGCCGAGCCCGGTCATCGCAACGATGATGGCGAGGCTGCGCGCGCTGCGATACGTCGAGGGAAGACGGGAGGCAACCCATGTTCCGCCGATGAGCCCGAACCCGAAGATTGCGTTGACCCATCCCAGTGTCTCGATCTCCACCTCGAGTATGTCACGGAAGAAAATGGGCTCCAGGGCGCTGAACATCCCGAACATCACCCAAACACTCGAGCCGATGAGGATGTAGAACCGAAGCCGGATATTGGTGTAGGAGAAGACAAAACCGTCGAACAGTTCGGCGAGCCCGCCACGACGATGTTGTACCTCGAGCTGGCGGACTGTCACCCCCCAGACCACCACCGCGGCTACCACCGAGGTCGCGGCATCGAGGATGAATATCGAATCGAGGCCGAGGGTGCCGGCGAGCACGGCGCCCACTGCCGGCCCCACCACGAATGCCGACCACGACGCTCCCTCGATGTATCCGTTGACCTTCCCCAGGCGGTCGGGGTCTGCAGTGAGATAGGGGCCGAACGAGGCGATCGCGGTGAACACCGGCGCTCCCACCAAACCCAAGAAAAAGACCATCACGACCAGGGCGGTTAGGGACTCGACGAACACCAGGCCGAGCACTACCGGAACGAAGACAAACTCGGAAGCGACGAGCACCCGGCGCGGGTCGTACCGGTCGACCAACAAACCTGCGATCGAAGACCCGATCAGAGCTGAGATCCCCAGCGCTGCCATCACCAGCGCAATGCCCCCGGCGTCGGCCTCGAGCTCGAAGGCGGCCTTGCCCCAGATCCCCACGAAGAACGCGGCTTCGCCGCCGACACGTGAGATAAATCGCGCGGCAACAACTCGAAGAACATGACGATCGGCGAACATCCGCGGCAGTGTACGGGTGTGATACACCGCCACATGCCGATTTTGCTGAGTCCCGGCTAAGGCCCGCCCAGCCCCCGCGGGGCGACGGCGATGCCTGCATTCCAACCCGGGGCACGCCCTCCCTCCGGCGGCTCGACACCGTCGACATCGACTCCGGCCCGGCTCAACAGCCAGGAGACGACAGAGTTCGAATTCCACATCTCCCCCACATCCGATTCGTCCCTGCCCCAGACCAGCGGCGAGACCATCGGTACCAGGCCGAGCAAGCGCCGCGCCAGCTCCGGGTCGTCGCTGAGCAGCTGCGGGCTGGCCACTGCCTTGCTGGCATCGGGGATGGTCCCGTCCTTCCGACACCTGACCTCATAGCGGAAGATCCTGAGCCGGTAGAGACGGCGGCTCCATACCGGTCCTTCGACCACCACCCCTCGCGATGCAGTATCCGAATCGGGGCTGGGCCAACCGTTCTCGACCGTGTATCGCCCTTCCGGCACCCGCACTTCCAGGGCAGTGTGATAGAGGTCGAGAGGCTTCCTGCGTTCGGCGCGGGCCTTCACTGCCTCGTAGATACGGCCATTGGCCCGGACGATTGCCGCCCCGCCTGCGCCGAGGGGTACCCAGAAGAGATCGACGCCCGGCGGAGCAGGCTGCAAAGACTCTTCCAATGCTAAGTCAGGTCAGGGCAGGAGGACCGGCTCGGCCGACGAGGTGACCCGAACGGTAAGCCTCCCGTCGTCGCCAGTGAAGAAGGCGACAAACCCACCTTCGATCTCGTCGACCACCTCGACGCTCACCGCTGACCCGTCAGGAGCCACTTCAAAAATAGCCGAGACCACCTCCGCGTCTTGGGAGGCCACAGACTGCGAACCGAGTTCGATGGCGCGGTCCGGGTCGAGTAAGACCTCCCCGGTAAGCCGGTAGTGCTCCTCGTCCAGACCCGACGCGGCAGCAGCGACGGCAGCGTCGGCAATCGAACCCGCCTGACTCTGCACTGCGAGCACACGCCAGAAGTCGAGGGCCAGCCCCCCGAACGCCAGAATCAGGATCGACAACCCGAGGACCCAGAAGGTCACCGAACCACGATCGTCGCTCATCCGAGGCTCCGATAGAGATCGATGCTCTCTGTATGGCTGCGAGTGACCCACACCCCGCCGATCTCTCCCCAGGGCGTCGTGACCAGGGGAACCCACACCTCAACGGTCACTTCGACGGCTGCACCACGCGTCATCGGACAGGTAACCGTCCCACCGGTTCCCGGGGAGGCGCCGCACCACCCCACCCGCACTTCGGCCGGATCCAGCCCGTAGTTCGCACTCATCTCCGCTGCCACCTGATCGCCGGTCGCTGTGGACAGACTGATGACCGCCGCGCGTGCCGCTTCGGCGGCAGCGGCACCCGCAAAGACCGAACGCTCCGACCACGGCCCGAAGCCGAGCACCGCCACTGCAGCCGGGATCATCAGCACTGCCACGGCGAGCGCCAGTTCCACCGCAGCATGGCCGCGCTCAGCTCTCATCGCTTTCCATCGAAGCCTCTGCGCTCAGTTTCAGGTCGAAGTCCGCTGTGAAGGGTGTCCATGAACTGACGACCAGTTCCCCGGTCGCCCGCATCAAAGGTCCGGTGAGCAAACAGTCAAAGGCAGCCGTCTCGCCGATCGATCCCCCCAGCAGTTCTCCCAGCACCTGGGAGACGCGATCCTCACAAACCTCCTCGGTGCCAGCAATCGACCCGGCGCGCACGCCTTGGTCCAATGCAGAGCGCATCGCCCCTCGCGAGTACTGGACGACGACCACATTCGCCAGCACTGCGAACAGAATCAAAGCAAGCGACGACGCGACCAGAAACTGAAGCGACGTGAAGCCCCTTTCTCTCAGCCGCTGATCAGAGATCCCCGTATCCAATCGACGATGTCCACGCCGAGGACCTGGAGCGCGCCCCAGATGACCACCAGGGCAGCGATGGCGAGGGCCGCGTTTCCCATCAGCTCCGCTGTGTTCAAACCGCGGTCGCTCTCCTTGAGTTGGCTCAGCCAGTACCGGACAGTTGGCATATTGTTTCTCCTTTCATTGCCAGCCCGTGATCAGGTATGGAAGAGGTGCTGCGACGAAGATGATCAGCACCGGGGCGAGGACGGCGATAGTCGGCACGAGCATTGCCGCCCTTCGCTTGGTCGCCGAGCGTTTGATGGCCTCCCGTCTCGATTCGCGCACGTCTTCGGAGAGGGCGAGGAGAGATGCGGCGAGATCGGAACCACGCTCCTCGGCCGAGGCCAGCAGGCGATAGGTGCGCGAACAGAACGGCTCCGGCGTTATCTCAGCGATTCGCCTGAATGCGTCTGACGCCCGCCACCCGGCGCGGTGGAGGCGAAGAGCCTGGCGCAATTCGTCGACGACTGCCCCCTGGCCCCGAGCGACGGTGGCGGTGACCGCCTGGACCACGCCACCCCCGGCACGGACCCGCATAGCCAGCAATTGGTTGACGGTGTAGATCTCGATGCGCATCAGTTCGCTGCGCTCCTCGATCGCCCTCTCGAGAGCTCCTCGTTGTCTGGTCACCCCGACCGTGAGGCCGAGGAGGGCGAGAACAACCCTGGATACAAGCGGCAATCCGAGCAGTGACCCGACGGCGAACCCCACCCCCAATCCAACAACCGCCCCTTTGAGTTGGGTGTTGAGATAGGCCCTGACTGATTCTTCTTCATCGAGCTCGGGGAACCAGCCGGCCTGCCGTATCCGAAACAGCGTGTGCTCCACTCCGCGGCGGTCGACCAGCCCGCTCAGCCAGATTGCCGCATGGTCGAGCATCGGCAGGAAGACGCGACCCAACGGCCCCCGCCGGGAATGGCCGGAACCAGAACTCACCGTGGGCGCAAGGTAGGGCGCGACCCTGCCGGCCAGTCCCTTGGGTGGCGGTGCCAGCATGTAAACGATCAGGCCCACCACCGCAGCACTCGACAGCGCCGACATCGCGACGAGTCCCGAACCCGTCATGGCCGGGGCCCCACGAAGACCCGCGGCTCCCCGGGTTGGGCCCCGATCCGGCCCGCCACGGCCATGCCGAGGAGGCTCATCAACCCACACACCACAACCACGAAGATGCCGATTGGCGTCGAGTAGAACTCGCGATATGCGCCGGAGCGCATGGTCAACACCACCAGCACGAGCCAGGGAAGCACGAAGACGACACGCGAGTTGATTTTCTGTTCCAAAGCCTCACCACGGACCTGTTCCAGTGTCCACACGTCCCTGGTCGTGGCGACGGCGAGGTCAGAGAGAATTTCGGGAACAACTACGCCACCCCGCTCATGGGCGAGAATGAGCACTTCGATTACGCGGTCAGAAGTCGGGTCGGCGAGCTCGGATCGCGTCATCTCCAACGCAGGGACCACCCCGAGACTCCGTGAGTAGACGCCGAAGCTTCCGAACACCTCGCGAAGCGGCAGGGGACCGAACTTGCCCAAGTCCTCCAGAGCCGAAGGGAGCGACGACCCGGAGCGGACGGAGGAGACGAGGTCTCTCAGACCATCCGGCCATGCCGCCTGGACCGCGGCGACGCGTTGCTGCTTCTGGCGCGTGTAGTAAGTCTTCGGGAGCATCGCCATCACCAGAGCAGGCACCACCGAGACGACGGCGAGCCCGGTGATCGAGTACAACACGCCGAAAGCGGCTAACCCGGCTCCGATCGAGCTGAGCCAGAATTGCGATCTGGTGACATCAAGGCCGAAGCGATCTCTCAGATTGGGACGCTGGACCGCGTGTCGAGCAGAGCTTCTACCGAAAAGGTGGCTGAGGACCATCCCGACAACGGCTGCCGACAGCGCTGATGCGAGCAGCGTCACCCCCGGACCTCCCGACCCTGAAGAACTGCAGCCAGGCTGACACCGGGCGGGAGCAGTCTCTCGATCCGGGCAGTCAGATGGCCGGGCGGCATCGCTCCGGTCCACTGCAGTGGTGATCCCGGCGCCGACCTTTCGAATATTGGCTCGGTTGAAAAGTCATCGTGGAGCGCGGGGACCAACGATCTGATCTCGAGGGTCTCCCGGCGGACGACGCCCTGACGGTCAACATCCCGACCGAGATGGACTACCAGGTCGATCGACGAGGCAAAGACATTGCGCACCACGCGATCGGGAACATTTTCGCCCGCCATCAGCGCGGCATTGACCAGCGCTTTGAGTGCATCGGTTGCGGAGTTGGCGTGGATAGTCGCCGCCAGCCCGCAACCGGCATTGACCGCACGGGTCAGCTCGAACGCTTCGGCACCCCGGACTTCGCCCACGACGATCAGATCGGGCCGCATGGCGAGCGCCACCTTTGAGTTTTCGCACCCCTCCCACTTCAGTGTCAACCACCCTGTCAGTGCAGTAACCGAGGGCCTCAACCAGAGGGACCGGGAGCGCAGAATGCCGGATCTCGGACGGGTCGGCTGGCTGGTTTCCGTGGTCTGCGGCGCGCATTATGCACTGTTCAGCCCAGCCATCTGGCTGTACGCTTTCCATGTGCTGAAAGTGCTACTCGGGGACCGGAATTGCCCTAATCCTCACATCACTGTTCGCCGCATCCCGACCAGCCGATGGACTTTGACTTGAAGCCTTTCGTAGGAGTTCTCTTGGCTGTCAGCTTTTTGGCCGGCTGCTCTGAGGGCATCGGAATCGACCCTTCGGACACCACCTCGATAACCAGTGTTGTGGTCACGGACGAATCGTTGGTCCTGATGTACCGCACGGTGATCAGATCCGTCTGTGAAGCTGAAACCCTGAACTGCGAGGATCCGATGCGTGTATCTGAGCAATTCTCAGGTGACGGAACGACAACCACGGAAACTCTTCCACCAGTCGTGGTCGAAGCTGCTGAGGCTGAACTGTCGGGTGTTACATACATCGACCCGGAGGAGGACTTCGACCCTCCATTCATCGTTCTCGGTCCTGCGGACATGCCCTTGCCCGATGTGGTCGCCATCAAAGCTGGGTCGGTGTGTGGGAACCTCTGTGGAGCTGGGACCATCTACTACTTCCAGTACGACGGCTCGGCCTGGCAGGCCGTGACCGCTGATGACCTGGGATTCGACACCGAATTCTGGATGTCATAGGTTCGAAGCCACGCAGATCGCTCAGTCTGGGCCCATATCGCTCTGACCACCCAACCATTCATATCGGCACATGTTGAGCTACTCCGGGCTAGGTATCGGTCAGAGCGCAATGGCCGGATAGGGACTAGAGCTTTCTCGAGCGGGGCGATTATCCCGACTTGTCAGGGCGTGTAGATACCGAAGAGCGCCGTTGGTAGTGACGATGGTTTGTCAGAGTCGCCGAAGACCAGGAGTCGGCCTTCCTCGTCGGCG
>JBGTCK010000037.1:0-18367 GCA_041748855.1 Acidimicrobiia bacterium | reverse complement strand
GCCACCCCCCCCCATGTCGCCACTTCTCATCGACGGGGTTCTGCCCTGAAAGCCCGTCGAGGCTTAGTCGAGATCAGCCGGCCAGGAGTCGGAGAGGATCAGTCTCCAATTCGAGGGCGTCGCTGAAAGCAAGGATCTCGGCTTCGGTGATCGGATCCGGATTGACAACTTCGTAGGCCACCCCCGTTGCCAGAAGGACGCTCACTACCCGGGAGTTGGCGGGCCGGCGCTGTTGTGCGGTGCAAGTCGGGCACTTGAACCTGTAGTCGCCTTCCCTACCCCCAGGACGTAGCTCCAGCGCTACATCGTCCGGTGTGAGATGAATGTCGCCGCATCGGCCACATGTTGTCTTGATTGTTGTCATTCCGATTCTCCGGTCACCCATATGTTTGGATAGATCGGCAGACCCCCGGAAAATCTGTAGGGGTAGTTTGTAGGTCGATCGCCCTATCGGTATCGGGCTTGCAAAGACGCTCCTAGCTCCCGCACTCGAGCAGCGACTTCATCGCCCTCGATCAGCGCCGCGGTGGACCCGAGGCGGAGCAGTAGTCGGGCCGGCAATTCGGCGTCTGTCGAGGAGAACCGGATCGTTGTCGCCTCATCCGTCTCCCTGATCACCTCGACCGGGTAATACTCCAGAACCCACTTCGCCGCCGGGTACAACTCGATTTCCGCCCTGACATCGTGATCAGAGGGGGTATACCCGACACCAGGCTCGGGGATTTCATCCGGGAGTTCGAAGGTTTCGTCCTTCACCGTGACCTTTCTGATCCGATCGACCCGGAAAGTGCGGAGATCGTCGACGAGCCGACAATGGCCGGTGACGTACCAGTTGCCCAGCGTCGAAAAGACCGACCACGGTTCGATGTCACGTTCGGTGGTCTCCTCCCGGCTCAGCGATCGGTACACGATGTGGGCAACGCGGTGCTCTGCGGCGGCGCGACGCAACGCATCTACCTCTTCGGAGGTAGCGGTGAGATCGACGGCGAGGGCATCCTCACCGTCTGGAAGCAAGACACGGCTCAGCTTGTCGATTGCCGAATCGAGCGCCGGTGTCCCCTGATCCGCCCCTGAGACGGCAAGGGCGGCTGCCAGGAGCCCCAGGGCCTCTATGGGGGAGAGACGGGGGGCACGGCTGAAATAGTCGGCGGAGTCGATCACAACCTCGTCCTCGTCGATATAGGCCTCCATCAGATCACCAGGCCCGTAACCGGGCAGACCGCAAACAAAGACCGCATTGAGGTCCCGGGTCAGCTCATCCTGGGTATATCCGAACCGCTCCATCACCTCGTCGATGCCCACCCCCGGATTCGCCAGCACATACGGGATCAGGCCGAGTATCCGGGACAGGCGTGCCACGGTGCGTTGTGAGCTCATTTCTCCACGCCCGAGAGGGCAGCTTCGACCCGGCTGAGCAACTCGTCGCGCAGTCCGGGAGGGGAGACGATCTCAGCCGACGGCCCGAAGCTGAGGATCCATCCGAGGAAGGCGTCCCGGCCCGATACGGGCACCTTCACTTCCAATGGACCATCTGTGTGGTCGACCCCGATGGTCCGGCCAGCCCACCAGGCCACATCTTCGTCGAACACTACGACCGCCTCCACAGCGTCATCAGCTCCGGTCTCCCATGGCTGAGATTGGAACAATGCCTTCGGGTCGAAACCCTCCGGCCGTCGGAACGAGCCTGGATCACCGGCCAACACACTCGACATCCGATCGACTCGATAGATTCGCTCGCCGTCGGCGCCACCACCGACCAGATACCAATGCCCCCGTCTGAAGGCAACGCCGTAGGGATTGATATGCCGTCTGGTGTCGCGATAGGAGAATTCGACCGGGCTTCGCTTCACCACGGCGTCAAAGATCGCACCGAGCAGGTCGCCCTCAGCGCCGAGGTCGGCACCAAATGGCTCAAACGCGATACCTCGCTCGGCCCCACCCAGCTTGCGCAATCCGTCGAGGCCGAAGTGTGACCCTCCCACCTGCACCATCGAGGCCGCGAGCGAAAGGGCTGCACGTTCCTCGGTCGTCATGCCCGGGTCCTCCATCGCGTACTCCTCGGGGTCGACTTTGTACCCGTAGTCGACCTCCCATGCGTCCAAAGGCATCATTTTCAACGGGATCCCCAGTTGCCGGAGCAGGTCCTTGTCCCGCTCGAACATCCGGTGGAAGGCGTCGTCGGAATCCAGCGAGTATCCCGGAACGGTGCGACGGATGTCCTCGGCTGTCACCGGCCTGGGCGACTCGAGCAGATAGATGAGCGTGTTGAGAACACGCTCGACGACATTCCTCATTGGCGACCGATTCTACGCGGCGCGGGCCGAGCGGCCGGTCAAAGGCTCTCGATCAATTTGTCGACACGCTCATCGACGGAGCGAAACGGGTCTTTGCACATCACGGTGCGCTGTGCCTGGTCGTTGAGCTTGAGGTGGACCCAGTCGACGGTGAAGTCCCGCTTCTTCGCTTTCGCCGCCTTGATGAACTCACCACGGAGCCGCGCTCTTGTGGTCTGCGGCGGCCGTCGCACCGCGTTAGCGATGTTCTCGTCGCCGACAACACGTTCCATCATGCCTTTGTCCTGCATCATGTAGAACAGGCCGCGCTCCCGATTCACGTCGTGATAGGAGAGGTCCATCATCGCCAGCCTGGGATCGGAGAGCTGCAGGTTGCGCCGGTGTTGATACCGCTCGAGCAGCCGGTACTTCGCCACCCAGTCGACCTCGCGGTCGAGCGTCATCGGATCCTTCTCCAGGCCGGTCAACAGAGTTTCCCAACGGTCGACTGCCGCTTTCACCTGGACCGGGAATCCCGGGCTACGTGCGAAGCGCATCGCCCTGTCGAGGTACTCCCACTGGATGTCGAGAGCCGACAACTCCCGCCCATTCATCAGCCGGATCTTGCGACGGCATGTCGGGTCGTGGGCAATCTCTCTGATCGCCCGGATCGGGTTCTCCAGGCTCAGGTCACGGAAGACGACATCCTTTTCGATCATCTGCAACAGGGCCACCATCGTCCCCACCTTCACGAACGTTGCATACTCGCTCATGTTCGAGTCCCCGGCGATCACATGAAGGCGGCGATACCGCTCGGCGTCGGCGTGCGGCTCATCCCTGGTATTGATGATCGGGCGCGACCGGGTTGTAGCCGACGAGACCCCCTCCCAGATGTGGTCTGCCCGCTGAGAGATCGAGTAGGTGGTGCCCCGGGGGGTCTGGGTCAACTTGCCGGCACCGAGGAAAATCTGACGGGTTACCAGGAAAGGGATCAGCACGTCGACGGTGCGATGGAAGTCCTTGTGCCGGCTGACCAGATAGTTCTCGTGACAGCCGTAGGAGTTTCCTGCAGAATCGGTGTTGTTCTTGAAGACGAAGATCTCGCCGCGAATTCCCTCCTCTTCGAGCCGCTCCTCTGCTCCCTGGACCAGGCCCTCGAGGATACGCTCGCCCGCCTTGTCGTGAGCCACGACGTCATACAGGTCGTCACACTCAGGAGTCGCATATTCGGGGTGGGAGCCAACGTCGAGATAGAGACGGGCACCGTTCTCGAGGAACACGTTCGAGGACCGACCCCATGAGACCACCCGCCGGAAGAGATACCGGGCTACCTCGTCAGGGCTGAGACGACGCTGTCCCCGGAGGGTGCAGGTGACTCCGTATTCATTTTCCAGGCCAAAGATTCTCCGGTCCACCCGATCAGGCTAAACCGTGTCGGCTCCTTCGGGAGACGGCACCCGGGTTGTCGATCCTGCCTCCGGCCCGAAATCGATGCGCCGGAAGGCTCTCCGGCCGTTGGTGGCGTCGAGAACTGCCGCTTCCCAACCCTCCGAATCCCGGCCCTCCGCCTGGCGGAAGGCCTCCTGGGCGGCTTCCAGAGCCGCGTCGAGCCCCATGTCCGGTGACCACAGCTCCTCGAGGGCGGCGGCCAACTGCTCGGACTTGCCGCCGATGGCCACGAAATTCCGCTCGTCGTAGAGGGTGCCGTCGTAGGTGATCCGGAACAGTCGGTGCTCCGAGCCGTCGACCGAAATCTCCGCAATCAGCAGTTCGACCTCGAAAGGCTTCGGATCACGGGTGAAGATGACACCGAGGGTCTGGGCAAACTGGGTGGCCAGGCCCATGGCAGTCACATCGTCACGGGAGTAGAGATAGCCCATCAGGTCGGCCTGACGGATGCCCGCTTTGCGTAGCGTTTCGAACTCGTTGTACTTCCCGACACCGGCAAAGGCGATCCGGTCATAGACCTCGGAGATCTTGTGCAGCGCAGTAGACGGGTTCTCGGCGAGCATCAAAACGCCATCGGCATAGTCGACGGCAATGATCGAGCGACCCCTGGCGATCCCCTTTCGGGCGAACTCGGCCTTGTCTCGAACCAGTTGCTCCGGGGCGACGTAGAACGGAATTGTCATCGGATGCTCTCCACTGCCTCTTCGGCGAGCGGGGCGACGACATCATCACCGAGTTCCTCGAAACCGTCTGCGTCGATTTTCACCACGTTGGGGTAAATGCCGCGTTTGAGATCCGGACCACCGGTAGCGGTGTCCTCCTGCGATGCCGCGACCAGTGCCTCCACCGCGAATGCAGCAGCTTCTTCGGCTGTGAGGTCGTCGCGGTAGACGGTGCGGAGATACGACTTGGCGAGACGGGACCCTGACCCGGTGCTGCCGAAGTCGATTTCCTCATACCGGCCACCGACAACATCGAAGCTGTACAGGCGCCCGGTCTTCTCCGCCTCGTCGTAACCGGCGAACATCGGCACCACGACAAGGCCCTGGAAGGCAAGAGGCAACTGGTTCCTGACCAGCCGGGCGAGGAAGGAAGCCTTACCTTCCAGCGAGAGCCGCACTCCTTCGATTTTCTCGTAGTGCTCCAGTTCGACCTGGAACAATCGAACCATGTCGATGGCGAGTCCGGCGGTACCTGCCACAGCCACTGCAGAGAAACGGTCGGCGGCAAAGACTTTGCGGATTCGACGATGGGCGACGAGGTGGCCTTCGGTTGCCCTGCGATCGCCCGCCATGACTACCCCGTCTCTGTAGCGCAATGCGAGCACCGTGGTGCCTTCCGGCGCCGAGAGGGCCTTCTCTGCGGCCGGGAGGTTTACTTTGGGGAGCGCACCCATCGAGTCGAGAAGATCGGTGAAGCTCGATCCGGGAGATGGCGCGTCCATCGGCAACGGTCCGTTGAAAGACGGATTCACTCTCCACCCTTCTGGACATAGTTCTTGACGAACTCCTCGGCGTTCTCCTCGAGTACTTCATCAATCTCGTCGAGTAGATCGTCGAGGGCTTCGAGATCGGTATCGCTCTCCGTGACGATCTCGAGTTCTTCGGCGTGCTCCTCTTTCTCTTTCCGCCGGTCTGCGGATCTGTCTTGTTCAGCCATTTTCTATCCTCCTAGGAGGCTCCTAGCCGCTGAATCAGATCAGCAGCGTCTTCTGACTCTTCGAGCAAGGGACCGACGATATCGACAGCCCCTCGCAGCGGCTCCATCATAGGAACGCGCTTGAGGTGTGACTCCCCGATGTCGAATACGAGCGAATCCCAGTTGGCGGCGACCACTGAGTCCCGGAACAGGTCGACACACCGCCCCCGGAAGAAGGCTCTGGTCCGTTCGGGCGGGTAGCTGGTGGCGGCGGATATCTCTTCGTCGGTGAACAGCCGCCGGAATCGTCCCGAGGCGGCCATTCTGTTGTACAGCCCCCGATCGGGATTGACATCGTGATACTGCAGGTCGAAGGCACGCAGCTTCGCACCATCCCGGTCGATCCCATCCCGTTCGACGAATCGGTCGAATACCTGCTTCTTGGCCACCCAGTCGAGTGTGTCCGCAAGTGAAGAGACGTCAGATTCCAGCGCCGTCAATGTGCGCTCCCACTCTTCGATGAGGCGGGTCCAGACCGGGTCGTCGAGTTCCTTTTCGACATACTTGGAAAGCCATTCGAGATACCTGGCCTGAAGTTCGAGGGCGGTCGCTGAGCTTCCGCCGTCGAGTTCGAGCGGGCGGTTGAGATCGACGTCGTGGCTCACCCGCCAGCACGACTCAACCGGGTCGGCAAGGTCGAGCGGATCGGGAATTGCCCCGTCTTCGAGGGCCGCCAGCATCAAGGCGGTGGTTCCCATCTTGAGAAAGATCTGGACCTCCGACAGGTTGGCGTCTCCCAGGATCACGTGCAGTCGCCGGTATTTGGACGGGTCTCCGTGTGGTTCATCCCTGGTGTTGATGATCGGCCGTTTCAACGTGGTCTCGAGCCCGACTTCCTCTTCGAAGAAGTCGGCGCGCTGGGTGATCTGAAACGGAACCTTGGGGCGATCGTTCTCCGACCCGACCTTGCCCGCCCCCGTGAAGATCTGGCGGGTCACCAGAAAGGTCATGCCGTAGCGGATCACATCGCCGAAAGGGGTTTCCCGGGACAGCAAATAGTTCTCGTGTGCCCCGTAGGAGTTGCCTTTTCCGTCGGAGTTGTTCTTGTAGAGGGACACCACGTTTCCGGAGCGCTCCTCGGCCGCCACCGCGGCCTGGTGCATGACGACTTCGCCGGCCTTGTCGTATAGAGCGGCCTCGAGAGGGTCATAGCTCTCCGGCGCCGAATACTCGGGGTGGGCGTGGTCGACATACATCCGGGCACCATTGGCGAGCACCGAGTTGACGACAGCCCCTTCGGGGTCGAGTGGCCCGTAGGTCTCATGGCCAAAACCGCGTGCGTCCCGCCCCGGGGTCTCCTCTTCATACGACCACTGCACCCGAACCCGGCGCCCCGGGTAGCTGTTGACGATCAGGGACGAGGCCACGGCGGGGTTGAAGCCGGGCTCTCCCTTCACAGTGATCCCGTATTCGGTCTCGGTTCCGAGGACCTTGTGGATCGCCATTACAGGTACTGACCGCCCGACACTCTTTCAATCGCGCGACTCTCCTCGTCCCCACCCACGAGGGTCCGGACGTAGACGATCCGTTCGCCCTTCTTACCCGAGATCTTGGCCCAGTCGTCGGGGTTGGTGGTGTTGGGCAGATCTTCCTGTTCCCGGAACTCCTGTTTGATCGCAGCCACCAGGTCGGGTTCGGCGACGCCGGGATCCCCGCCGGCGATCTGCCTCTTGATCGCGTCCTTCTTTGCCCTGCGCACGATGTTCTCGATCATGGCTCCGGAGGCAAAATCTTTGAAGAAGAGGACCTCGCGATCGCCACCGGCGTAGGTGACTTCGAGGAAACGGTTCTCGTCGTCTTCGGAGTACATCGCTTCGACTGTCATTTCGATCATATGGTGGACGAACGCCTCGCGGTCACCGTCAAACTTTTTCAGCCCTTCCGCTGCGAGCGGCGTGTGGGCGCCGAGGTAGATGGAGAAGATTTCCTTGGCAGCCTCGGGCTCGGGCCGGTTGATCTTGATCTTCACGTCGAGTCGCCCCGGGCGCAGGATCGCCGGGTCGATCAGGTCCTCACGGTTCGATGCCCCGATCACGACGACGTTCTTGAGCGATTCAACCCCGTCGAGTTCGGAGAGGAGCTGAGGCACGATCGTCGACTCGACATCGGAGCTGATCCCTGTTCCCCTGGTGCGGAACAGGGAGTCCATCTCGTCGAAGAAGACGATCACCGGGACGCCCTCGTCCGACTTCTCTTTGGCCCGCTGGAAGATGAGCCTGATCTGGCGTTCCGTCTCCCCGACCCACTTGTTGAGCAGCTCCGGGCCTTTGATATTGAGAAAGTAGGAACGGACATCTGGGCTGCCCGTCCGTTCAGATACCTTCTTGGCGAGGCTGTTGGCGACGGCCTTGGCGATGAGCGTCTTCCCGCATCCGGGAGGGCCGTAGAGGAGGATGCCCTTGGGCGGTTCCAGCTCGTACTCGCGGAAGAGATCGCGGTGCAAGTAGGGCAGCTCGACTGTGTCGCGTATCTGTTCGATCTGGTCGGCAAGTCCCCCGACGTCGGCGTAGGTGATGTCGGGAACCTCTTCGAGCACCAGCTCTTCGACTTCGGGGCGCTCCATCTTCTCGAGGATCAAACGGGTCTTGTTGTCGATCCTGACGTAGTCGCCGGTGCGGATGAACGTATCTTTCATCGCATCGGCGCGGGCGAGGACGCTCTCCTCATCGGCCCGGGCGAGGATCACGACGCGGCCGTCGGGGAGGGTCTCCCGTACCCGGACCACATCACCGGCCTGTTCGAATTCCCGGACGTCGATGATGTTGAATGCCTCGTTGAGGAGGACTTCCTGGCCGATCTGGAGCTGCTTCACCTCGATATTCGGCTGGGCGGCGACCCGCAGTTTTCGGTTGCCGGTGGCGACGTCGACTGACCCGTCGACATTCACCTGGAGGACAGTGCCGAAGTTGTTTGGTGGTGCGGTGAGCTTGTCGACTTCTTCTCGAAGGACACCCAACTGCTGTCTGGCTTCCTCGAGGACTGTTGCCAGTTTGTCGTTCTGGGCGGAGGCTCGCTCCAGGCGTTGCTTGGTCTCGTTGAGGTCGGTTTCGAGCTGACGGATCTGCTCAGGGGCGCCGGATGCGCGTCGTCGCAGTATGGCCACCTCTTCTTCGAGGGCCTGCACCAATCGCCGCAACTGGGCTGCGTCGTCCTGTGTCCGTCTCTCGTCCACGGCTTCCTTTCCTGTTTGGTCGCCTCTAGGCAGTATACGAATAGCCTGAGTTACTTCGAGTCTTAATCAAATAGGCCTCCCGAACCCGCCTGAGAGCCCTACCGCCCTGCGCTGCCACCTCCGTCGACCCGGCGCATGAACACCAGAAAGCCGGTATGGCCGACCATCTCGTGACCGGGGCGGACACTCCTCCCGGAGACGTTCCACTCGCGCATCAGGAACTCCAGCACCTCGACCTCAGCAAAAGCGCCAAGGCTGGAAGCGTGTTCGACCGTGGTCTGGACCTGGGGCACCGTAGGCAGATAGGTGCAGATGACACCGCCGGGCCGCATGTGGCGGGCCGCAGCGTCGAGCACCGGCCAGGGCTCGGGCAGGTCGAGGACGAGACGATCCGGGTCCACCTCCTCGACGAAGTCGGCCACATCCCCAACCCTGAGATCGAGATTCGGAGGGATCTCGCCGAACCACCGGGCTATCGCCTTCCGGGCGTGATTGGAGTGGTCTTCCCGGATGTCGACGGACACGACGGCGCCGTCCGGCCCGACCGCTCGGAGCAGGGTCATGGTCAGGGATCCACTCCCGGTGCCGGCTTCGAGAACACGTTGGCCGGGTGCGATGTCGGCGTATACGAGAATCGGACCGAGATCCTTCGGATATACGACCTGAGCCCCCCGCTTCATCTTCAAGATGTAGTCGGCGAGGCGGGGACTCAGCAGGAGTAGCTCCCCTCCCCCGCTGGATTTGAACCTCGTGCCGTCTTCGGCGCCGATGAGCTCGGTGTGCGGGATCGCCCCCTGGTGGTACTGGAACGTGCGCGTGCTGTCGAGCTTGAGCAGGAAGTGGCGACCCTTCTCGTCGATCAGGAGGGCGGGATCGCCCTCGGCAAATGGCATCAGAAGAGACTGATGGCAGCAATGGCGAGGCTGGCCACCATCGCGATGACTGTGACCCACACGACGATCTGGACAAACTTCTTGTTTCGCATACCGCTTTTCTGTTCTAGGGTTGAACCACGGTAGAAGGTGAACATGGTTTTTCGCACATTATTCGGTAGTTCGGACCTGAAAACGGCCGGGTACGCCCGCGTCTGGAGGGGGTTGCGCGTCGGGGACCGCCGCGATCTCTACCTTGGAGTCACCCTTGCCCTCCTCTCCGTTTTACGGCAGAACTCGAGCGGCAAGGAGCTCATCTTCCGCAAGAAGCTCCCCGAAGGGACCGCTCTCGTCATCCATCACAAAAAGAAGGGCGACCCCAAGATCGAGGTCATCAAGCCGTAGAAACGTCGCTCAATGGGTGACCGATGTACCCACTGAGATCACTTGACCTTGTAGACCTCGACGATCGACTTGTTCTTCTTCCCTTTGCGTCCCCCGAGGAAGAATGCCGCGAGAACGAGGCCCACCACTGCCACTCCGGCCAGCATCGCCTTGTCCTGCACGGACTCCTTGGTCTCTTCGACCGTCCCGACAATCTGGCGGGCTTTGGCTTCGATATCGTCTCTAGACAGTGTCACTGCTGATCCTCCATGCCACCAGTCCTGCGGCGGCGGCTCCAACTACGGCTGTTATCAAACGGGCAAGAACGACATACCACTCGGTGTCGGGTAGCACCATCTTCATCAGGGCGTAGATTCCAAGCAAAGCGAAGAATGCACCAAGTGAGAAGAGGACGGCACCGCCCAGGCCCATGCCGGCGTGGCGGCCCAGCTTCTTCGCCGGGTCGACCACTTCCTGGCGGAGGTAATCCTTCGACATGTCGAACAAATCGCGGACTAGTTGTGGTAGCTCTTGAAAATCTGCCATATGTGCTCGTGTAAAGGCTAACAAGTGCTGGACGTAGTGACGACCACGGTTATGGTGACCCACCGGTGAGCAATGCCCGTTCCCTGACTTCACTAGGCCCCCGATACTTCGCCCTTTGGGTTGGGCAGGCAGTCAGCCAGTTCGGCACCTACGTCGCGTACCTGAGTCTCCCCCTCCTCGTCGACTACATCCACAAACTCGACGGCGGCGAAGGCTCGGTTCTCGACTTCTCGATCACCTACGCCCTGGAGACCGGCCCAACCCTCATCATCGGCCTCGTTGGCGGGGTTGTCCTCGACCGCTGGCACCTCCGGCCGATGATGGTGGCCACCGACCTCTTACGGGCTTGTGCGTTCTTCTATCTGGCGGCCACCATCGGAACCTACGGTGTTTCCACCGTATTCGTTGTTGCATTCCTGCTCGGCTCGATGAATACGTTGTTCGACGGCGCCATGTATGCAGTTGTACCCGGTCTTGTCCCCGAGCACAGGCTCTCCCAGGCGAACAGCCTGATCGCCGCCAGCCAGCAGGCGAATTTCGCTCTGGGTCCCCTGGCCGCCGGAATCATGGCGTTCAGCACCGGAACACCGGCCCTCGGCTTGTTCATCAACGGTCTCACCTTCATCGTCTCTGCGATCTCCCTGTACTGGGTGGGCCGGGTCGTGCATCACCGGCCGGACAGCGACGACCGCCAGGGCTTTTTCACCGAAGCCGCCAACGGGATCCGATACATCATGGCCGAGGCACGGCTGCGTCTCACAACCATCGCCTCGGCGATTCCCAATTTCGTCTTCGGGTTTGTCGAGGCCACTTTCGTCGTCCTTGCATATGATGTCTTCAGGACCCAGAACGACTTCCAGGTCGGTGTCCTCCTCGCCGCATTCGGCCTGGGTGGGCTGATTGGTGCTTTGGCGGCGCCTTACATCATCCGCCGCATCGGCCTGGGCAAGACCATGACCATCGGCATGGCGATCACCGGGGTGTGCCTGGTTGCAGTGATGCGCACCGAGTACGGGTACCTCGCCCTGGCTCTCCAGATGGGTTGGATGTTCGGGATTGGCCTGATCAATGTCTCGCTGGCAACCATACGCCAGCATTACGCAACAAGCGCGATGCTGGGCCGGGTCGTCACCGCGTCACGAGCTCTGGGCTGGGCCACCCTCCCGATCGGGGCTTTGGTCGGCGGCTGGTTGGGCTCAGGGAGCGACGAATCCTATCTGGCCGTCGCCCGGATTTCCCCGATTCTCATCGTCGGCACGGCGCTCTGGATGTTCACCACTGTCGTGTGGAGAGACACCTTTGGGCCGCGGGAGGAAAGCGATAAAACGGCAGGGGTCACTCCCTGACGAGCTGGCCCGAACAAGGGAAGACCCGGGCAGGGAGGCTACCCGGGTCTTTGCTATCGAGGGCGGATGGTTAAGGCTTCGGGGCGTTGACCGTCGTCGACTCGTTGTACTGCGGATAGGTGGCGGGATTCCAGTTCTGGTCGGCCGTGGTCACCGAGACCACCACCACATCCACTGAGACGACTCCGGTCGTTTTGTCTCAGCATGAGGGCGTATTCGGCCATCGAAGCGCCCCGCTCCGAGCCGACAACACGCTTCAAAAAGGATCTCATGTAGATGTATCGACAGAAACCCAGAACAGCTCATGGGGCTTAAGACCCAATAAACATGGGACTTTTGGCACATGGTCTTACACGGCGCAGCCAAACGAGGTCGTCGAGATGCTCTTCGGGGCCTTTGCTCACGCCCGAAATCGTGCCATGTCTTCGCCTGGATGTCGAACGCTGATCTAGGTGGCTAGTTCGATCTTCATGGTCGGTGTCAGGGCTGCTTGGATGATGTCTTCGTGTGCGACGTTGGCGATCCTCTCCATCACTCCAGCAACCTCCGTCGCCTCGACAGCGCGGCTCCACAGGTAACCCTGGGCGAAACTGCAATTGAGCGCCGACAACTCAACGAGCTGCTCCTGGGTCTCGACCCCTTCGGCGATGGTGGTCAGCTCGAAGCTACGGGCAAGATCGATCGCAGCCCTGATCAAGGCTCGATCCTGTGGGTTCGTCGTGATTCCGCTTACGAAGCTGCGGTCGATCTTGAGAGTGTCGACCGGCAGCTCCCGAAGGCTGGCGAGTGACGAGTAGCCGGTTCCGAAGTCGTCGATGGCGAACCTGACTCCATGCTCGCGGAGCTCGCCGATGGTGTCTTGGACGGAGGGCTCATTCATGAGGGCGGATTCGGTAATCTCGAGCTGAAGACAATTGGGGTCGAAGCCGGTGTCCGCCAGGGTTTGAAGAACCGTGCCCTTTAGCTCGCCGGATGCGAACTGCCGTGGCGAGACGTTCACGGAAAGCGTGAATGGGGTGGGACTCGACCGGACCCATGGGAGAGCGTCCCGGCAGGCGGTCCGAAGAATGTACTCGCCGAGCTGATCGATCAGGCCGATCTCTTCGGCCAATCCGATGAAGCTGTCAGGGGCGACCAGCTCCCCGGATTTGCGCCGCCACCTGGCGAGCGCTTCGACGCCCACAACCCGGCCCATGGCCAGTTCGACGATCGGCTGGTAGTGGGCCTCGATCTCGTGGTTGTCGAGGGCACCACGCAGTCCTGCAGCACGGTCCAAATGGTCCTGGGCTTTGCGTTGCATCTCGTCGTCGAAAAGGGCGACGCAGTTGCGCCCCCTCTCCTTGGCCCGGTACATCGCAGCATCGGCGTCTCGCAACAGATCGGCCCCGTCGGTCTCGGAGTCACCGATCGCTATTCCAATACTCGCGGTGGCCATAAGTTCGACCGATTTCAGCTGGAACGGATCGTTGAGGGCGGTCTGGAGGCGGGCCCCAACCGCAACGGCTGCCAGCTCGTTGCCGATGTTGGGGCTGAGTACGGCAAATTCGTCGCCACCGAAGCGCGCCAGGGTGTCAGAAGATCGCATGACGCTGCGGAGCCGTTCGACCACCGCCAGCAGCAACTCGTCCCCCACTTCGTGGCCGAGGCCGTCGTTGACGAACTTGAACCGATCGAGGTCGAGAAAGAGCACCGCGTGTTTGTTGCCGGTGCGTTTCGACCCGAGCTTCACCTGTTGGAGGCGGTCGAGAAAGAGGGTCCGATTCGGAAGTTCAGTTAGAGGGTCGTGTGTCGCTAGATGCTCGAACTGGATATTCGCTCCGGCGCGTTGGAGCATGAAGTCGAGATGGTTGGCAACGTCACCGATGAACTGGAGGGCCTGCGCGGAGAGCGATGACCCGTGATCGTTCCAGACGGATATCGTCGCCGATATGCCGACATCGACACGGGTGACCGCACTGGTCAACTGGCCTGCCGGCGATGGGTCCGGTTCATCCGGCCAGGCCACCCGGGCATTCCACTCCTGCGGTCCGAGAATTTCCGTGATCGTCTTCTCGGCAGCTCTGGCGACCGACATGATGTCGTCTGCTGCGAGCGCATAGCGACCGAGCTCTGCGACGGCAGTCTGTTGAGCAGCGGTCCGGCCCAACAACTCCTGTGCTTCTTTCAGGTTGGTGATGTCCGCCGAGACGCCGATGATGCCGCTCAATGCACCCGTCTCCTCATCCCAGATGGGAGAGTTAGTCACCAGCGCAGTGAAAGTCGTGCCGTCGCGGCGATGCAAATTGAACTGCCCCGACAGTGTCTTGCCCGCGGTGACCGCCGCCAGAATCTCGTCGTTGTCGCCTGTGACGTCAACGGGGAAAGCAACGTCCGCGATCCGGCGGCCGAGTACATCGGCAGCTGGGCAGCCGTAGAGCCGTTCGGCAGCCTCGTTCCAGTAGCGGACGGTCCCATCGAGGTCGGTCGCGATCACCGCCTCGCCGACAGCACCGAGCAGTTGGGCCTGGAAACGTTGGGCGGCCTGTGCCTCTCGCACCGCGGTGACATCGGCGAGAGTTCCTACCCAACCCGACGTCTTACCGTCACCGTCATGCATGGCCCGCACCATGGCGAACGCCTCACGGGGACCGAAGCCGGGTCGGTCGATGGTGAACGCGTACCGCACCGCGACACTATCCGCTGGCGCGGCTTCATGATCTATGCGCCACTCGCCATCAGCGATCGATTCCCAATCGATGCCGACGGCCTCGGCCGCCGTGATGCCGGTGATCTCACTCCACTGGGCGTTGGTGTAGATGTAACGGTTGTCGGCGTCGGTCTGGAATATGCCGATAGGAGCGGCGTCGGTCAGGGCCCTCAGTTGCTCTGCGGTGTCCTGTACGACTCTTGACCGGGCGGCGAGGTTCTCCGCGTTGAGAAAGACATGGGCGAAAAATGAGACCTTCGAACGGAGTTCTCCAGGGGGGATCGGAGCGAAGAGGAAGTCAACAGCACCTCCGGCGTAGTGATCGGTTTGCCCGATCTCATCGCTGCTATACGCAGTGACAAAGATGATCGGGGTCATCGAGGACTGCCATCGCTCACGGAGAAGTTCGGCCGTTTCGAAGCCGTCCATCTCCGGCATGTTGACGTCGAGCAGGATCACTGCGAAGTCCTCCTCCATGACACAGCGCAACGCGGCGACACCGGAGTCGGCCTCGACGATACGGAGGCCCAGCGGCGCGAGCGCCGCCATCATCGCCAGCCTCTTCGAAGCGGTGTCGTCCACTATGAGGACGGGAGCCGGCCGCAGCAGCGTTGGCGGTGGCGGTTGGGCACTTCCCGGAGCGAGGAGCGAGCCGAGGTCGCTCATCCCGCTGGACGTACCCGCTGGAGCCACGGCTCGAGTGCCATCAGGAGCTCGTTTGTATCGACGGGCTTGGGAACGTAGTCGTTGGCCCCGGCCGCAATGCAGCGCTCGCGCTCGCCACTGACGACCTTGCCCGTCACCGCAATGATCGGAAGGTTTGCCAACCCCTCGATAGTGCGCATGGCGCGGATGGTGTCGTAGCCGTCCATGCCGGGCATCATGATGTCCATGAGGACGATGTCAACGGCCGCGCCGCCGTCGAGTACGGTGAGTGCGTCGCTGCCACTCTCCGCCGTGAGCACGTGCGCCCGGGAGCGCTCGAGCAGGGCGGTCAACGCAAAGAGATTGCGGAAGTCGTCGTCGACTACAAGCACCTTGATTCCCGCGAGATCAGCAGGAAGACGTCGCGCGACGCCCATCGCCTGGGGCGACGATGCAAGCTCCATCTCGTCTTCGGGCCCCATCTGAAGATCGGAGGACAAACCGCCAGGTTCTGTTGCGAGAGCAGGCTCCTCCGATATGGGTTCAGTCGTCGTTGCAAATTTGGTCTCGACGGGATCTGAATGTGCTACGGAGCCATACCTGGGCAGGAAGACGGTGAACGTGCTCCCCTCGCCTGGCGTGCTGGCGACCGTGATCTCGCCTCGGAGCAAGACTGCGAGCTTGCGACTGATCGAAAGGCCGAGACCCGTGCCTCCGTAGGAACGGCCCGTTGAGCCGTCACCCTGTGCAAACTCGTCGAAGATTCGCGCTTGGTCCTCGGCCGCTACCCCGATGCCTGTGTCGTTGACGGTGAACGCAACGACGCCCCGAGCCTCCTCCAACGCCGCATTCTCCTTGCTCCACCCATCCTCGCATGTCCCAAACGTCAAACTAACCCGGCCATGGGCGGTGAACTTGAACGCGTTGGCGAGAAGATTCTTCAGAATCTGCCTGAGCCGCTGCGGGTCCGTCACGATCATCTCAGGCGCACCTGGAGATATCCCGATCGAGAAATCGAGTCCCTGTGCCTTGGCGACATGCTCGAACTCGCTCCGGAGCGCATCGCAAAGGCCCAGAACGGAGACTTGGGCGAACTTGGCGGCGACGATCCCGGACTCCACCTTCGCCAGATCGAGGATACCGTTGAGCAGGGTGAGGAGGTCCTGGCCCGACGATCGGATGACACTGGCGTACTGGACCTGGGTAGCGGTCATGTTGCCGTCGACATTGTCCTCGAGCTGTTCGGCGAGCATCAGCAGGCTGTTCAGCGGGGTACGCAGCTCATGGGACATGTTGGCGATGAACTCGGACTTGTACTTCGAGGAAAGCGCGAGCTGACCGGCTTTCTCCTCCAGGAGTTCCTTGGACTTCTCCGCCTCCCGGTTGCGTTGCTCCGCCTGGATGTTCTGCTCGGCCAGCTGCTCCGCCTGCTTTCCGAGGTCTTCGTTCGATGCACGCAGTTCCTCCTGCTGGGTACGGAGTTCTTCTGCGAGCGACTGGGCCTGGCCGAGCAACGTCTCGGTCAGGGCGTTGGCTTCGAGCGAGTTCAATACAAGTCCGATGTTCTCGGTCAATTGATCTAGGAAGGTCAAGTGCGTTTCGGTGAAGGCGTTGATCGAGGCGAGCTCGATCACGGCGCGCACCGAGCCTTCGAAGATGATCGGCAGCACGACGATGTTCAGCGGCGTGATTGCGCCCAGCCCTGAATTGATCCTCACGTAGTCGCCCGGGACCTCAGTGAGCAGGATCCGCTTCTGCTCCTTTGCGCACTGTCCGACGAGACCATCTCCCAAACGGAAAGAGCTCGATAGGTTACGGCGCTCCTCAAAGCCGTATCCCGCCTGCAGTGAGAGCACGGAGTCGGCAGCATCGCTCGATCCCGTCATCGCGTAGAACACGCCGTGCTGGGCGGAGACCAGAGGAGTTAGTTCGGAGAGGATCGTACTTGCGACTGAGCTCAAATCACGTTGCCCCTGCAACATTCGGGTGAATCGCTCTCTGTTGGTCTTCAACCAGTCTTGCTCGAGGTTCTGACGGGTCGTCTCCCGTAGGTTGCGGATCATCTCATTGAGACTGTCCATCAGGGCGGCGACCTCGCCGCTGGCCTCGACATTGACCTGCCTCGTGAGGTCTCCCTCGGTGACCGCAGCAGCCACCTCCGCGATTGCACGGACCTGTTCGGTGAGGTTGGCGGCGAGCTGGTTGACATTGTCGTTCAGGTCTTTCCAGACGCCACTGATTTCGGTCGACTGCGCCTGCCCTCCCAGCTTTCCTTCGACGCCCACTTCGCGCGCTACGCGAGTGACTTCCCCGGCGAACGAGTTGAGTTGATCGACCATCGAGTTGACAGTGTTCTTCAACTCCAGGAACTCACCTTTGGCGTCGATTGTGATCTTCGTGCTCAAGTCCCCGTTGGCAACGGCGGTCGTCACCTCGGCGATATTTCGCACCTGGCCCGTCAGGTTCCCTGCCATCAGGTTCATGCTCTCGATGACACCTTTCCAGGCACCCCGAACCTCCAGCGAGACGGCTTCTGCCTGACCGAATTTGCCTTCTGTCCCCACTTCGCGGGCGACTCGAGATATCTCCGACACGAAGACGTTGAGCTGATCGACCTTCCCGTTGATGGTGTTCTTCAGCTCCAGCATCTCGCCGCGGACCTCAGCAGAAACCCTCCTGGTCAGGTCGCCGGCGGCAACGGCTGTGAGGACATCCTGCATCTCGCTGATGGGCCTCGCTATAGAATCGATGAGTTCGTTGACCGACCGGATGGTCCCCGACCAAGCGTCCGACCGGGTGCCAAGGCTGGCCCGCTCGGAGAGTTGGCCCTCTGTGCCCACGAGTTCGCACATCCGCGTCAATTCTTCTTCGAGCAGCTGATTGGCCCTAATCACATCGTTGATCCCGTCGGCGACCTTACCGGCCACTCCTGTCCAGTCGAGAGGCATGCGGGCTGAGAAGTCACCGTCCTTGACTTGAGCGAGAACCTGGAGGAGCAGAGATCCGGCGTCGCCGGTTTCGAGGTCGAGCGTTTCCGGCTTCATTGTTCGTTTACCTGACGGTCGACGCCCCGCGGATGATGGCCTGAAAGCGGCTGCCGGGGTTGGGGACGAGCCGTAGGTTTCTGCAAAGTAGCCATGGTGTCGCCATCGGCAGAAGCGCACTGTTTCTCAAGGCATTTTCGCCCAACCTCAACAGCATTGGCTTGCTGGTCTGAACCCCGGCTGAGGATCAGGCTGCAGCCAGAATGGACGCGTTGAGTGGCAAAGGCGGCGGCGGCGGCGGCGGCGGCGGCG
>JBGTCK010000036.1:0-25892 GCA_041748855.1 Acidimicrobiia bacterium | reverse complement strand
CGAGTGACCATGGCGTCGGCGACGTCAACACCAACCGGGACCGCTCCCCTTTCGGCGGCCCGGGCCGGCAGATGCCCTGGGCCGGTGGCGACATCGAGCAGGCGCGTGCCCGGCACCACTCGCACCGCATCCAGCAGCGGGCCGAAGAGACGCCCGGTGATGGGTGTGAAGAAGCCGTCGTAGGCGTCGACGCGCCGCTCCCATCCTTCAGCTTCGAAGGCGTTAAACGCTTTGGCGTCAATCGGTGGTGTCCGTTCCATCGTGGTCCTCCTATCGCTGTTCGGGGTTGCGGGAGACGAATCAGGTCCGGCGTCCTAGGCGGCGCGTTGGTGGCCGTGGGCAGGGTATCATATTGAGCACGCGGGGCTTGGCGACGCCCGAATCGGCGTCGGCGTTGCGATCAGAGACGGAATCGTCGACCTGACCTCGATCGAGGTTCGAGCAGCAAATGTGACCGCAGACCTGCTCCGCGCCGTGCCGATTCGTGACATCCGCAACGCGGTTCGTGAACAGTTGCGCGTATCCGGTAGCGGCTTGCTCGACGGACGCGCCCTCCTCGCTCAGCTTTACCGCGGGTCAGGGCATGACGTCCCAGAACAACTGACCCTCGCCGAGAAACCCGCCCAAGCTGCGGTTGATTCGCTCAGGCACCGTGACCCTATGGGACCGCGACCGACCCTCGACGACTCTCACCGGCTGATCGCCCTGGGATTGATCGACGCCTATAGGCGGGACGACCGCCGTCCGGTCTCATTGCTCGCCGAAGAGATGAGGGTTCCACGGTCGACCGCCGCGGATCGGGTGCGCAAGGCCCGCGCGGCAGGATGGCTGGCAGAGACGACGCCGGGACGGGCAAACGGAGGACCTGGACCCAAGCTTATCGAATGGCAACGACAGCGATCTCGTCTGTGAACGGGGCGACGGGCAGCCACAAGACCCCGACAGTTTCAGTCATGCTGTTAAACGGCTCATGGCGAAAGCGGGTCTAAAGAAGGCGACTCCACTCCATGATCTCAGGCACGGTCTCGCAACCTCCCTCCTGGAGGAAGGCGTTGACGTGGCGGTCGTGTCAGCGGTCCTCGGCCACTCTTCCCCCGGATTCACCATGGCCGTTTATCAGCACGTCCGGGAGGGGGATGGCCGAGCAGGCCGCAGATGCGATCGAACGTGCATTCGGTCAGTAGGTTTGCATTCCGTTTGCAAACGGCCTCGATGAGCGTCGCGACGTGTTAACGCGGTCCCATCGAAAGGCCAGGCAACGCTTGGTTTTTCTGAGGTGGGTCCCGAGGGAATCGAACCCTCAACCTTCGGGTTAAAAGCCCGCTGCTCTGCCAATTGAGCTAGGGACCCAATGAATTCTGCAGAAGCAGAACGCGCACAGGTTACCCAATGCCATAACCTGTTCCACACTGTGATCCGATTCGGTGTTTCGACGATGCCACCCGACGATCCGGCTGAGCATCCGGCGTTTCTCGATCGTCTGGTCGAGATCGGTCATACCGCCCTGGAGCTGCCTTTCGTCAAGGAGTTCCCCTGGAAGGAAAAGGAGTGCCGGGCCTTCGGGAAGCTCGCTGCCGACCGCAGTATCCAACTCTCGGTGCACGCTCCGTATTTCGCCGTTCTCACGGTTATCGAAGAAGACCGTGGGAAACAGGCGGTCTCGGCGATGGAACACACCATGAAGCTCGGCGCCGAACTCGGTGCCTTGCTGATCGTCGCCCACCTTGGAGCAAAACACGCTGAGGCACCGGAGGTGCTCACCGAACGGGCCGAACAGCGTCTCGAGTCGATCCGCATCAAGGTGGAGGACCTCGGTGTGGGACTGGGCCTGGAGACGGCCGGCAACGACAGCTCGTTCGGCACCCTCGGCGATATCGCCCACCTCGCCTCCAAGTTCTCCTTCGTCCGTCCCGTCGTCGACTGGGCCCATGTCCATGCCATGACCGGGGGAGGGCTCACCACCGCCGAAGCTTTCCAGAGCGTTTTCGCCTTCGTCAAGGACTCGTTCCCGGGTTGGATGATCCAACCCCTGCACACCCAGTTCAGCGACAACGAATTCGGGGCGAAGGGGGAGATCAGACACGTCCCCTACGGCGAAGGTTCACTCCGGGTGACACCGCTGCTCGACGCCGCGTCCCGTTCCGGCATCACCCTCACCATCATCTCCGAGGCCAGGGATCAGGCGAGCCACGAAGGCATATGGGATGAGGTGAGCGGGTATCTGCAAGCCGCGCCCGAACCAGAAGGCAGACCCGTCGCCACCTCAGACATCGGCTTCCCTTCCCCGATCAGGGCGCGCAAAGACGGAAAATACTTCCATCCGATCGGACTCGACCGCCTGGTGCGGCTGAGCAACGTCGACAAGGTGTTCTTCCCCGATGAGGGGTACACCAAAGGCGACATCATCCAGTATTACGCCTCCGTCGCACCGGTGCTGCTGCCGCACATTGCCGACCGCCCGATCTCGATGAACCGCTTCCCCGACGGCATCAACGGATCGTCCTTCTACGAAAAGCGCGCTCCGGGCCACCAGCCGGACTGGATGCGCACCGTGCCGGTGGAGTCGGACTCGCAGGGCGGGGTGATCGACTTCCTCGTCGCCGACAACCGGGAGGCGCTCATGTGGTTCGCCAACATGGGCTGCATCGAGGTCCACCCTTTTCACTCCCGCGCTGACAGTCTCGACATGCCCGACTACGCAATATTCGACTTCGACCCCGCCGAGGGCTCGGAGTGGGAACAGGTGGTCGCCGGGGGAGAGCTTCTCAAGGTCGCTCTGGGCCAGCTCGGGCTGAAAGGCTACCCCAAGCTCTCCGGCTCGAAGGGCCTCCATGTGTATGTGCCTCTGGAGCCGGTGCACCCCTACGAGCGGGTTCGCCGCTTCGTCGGTGAGGTCGGAACCTATCTCGCCTCGGCAAACCCCGACGACCTGACCATGGAGTGGGAGAAGCCGAAGCGGACGGGAAAGGTCTTGATCGACCACAACCGCAACGCCTCCGGCCAGACAGTTGCCGCGGCCTACGCAGTCCGCCCCCGCCCGGGGGCCCCGGTGTCGGTTCCCTTGACCTGGGACGAGGTGGCGAAAGTCAAGAACGGCGACGTCACCATTGCCAACCTCTGGGAGCGGATTCAAAAACACGGCGACCTGTTCGAACCGGTGGTCAAAGGTGGTCAGACCCTCGACGAAGCCGAGAAGGCCCTGCAGATCACCGACTAATCGACGTGCGCGGTTGCGGTGCTCAGCTCGAGCTTCGCCCGTCTCCAGAACAGGATCAACGCGCCCAAGATCATCACTCCGATGGAGACCCAGGCGTTACGGCTGAGCCCAAGGAAGCGGAAGGTGGTGTCGGTGCGGATCAGCTCCATCAGGAACCTGAAGAAGGCGTACCCGAGGAAGTAAACGCCGACCAGCCGCCCGCTGAGCTGGGGGTAGCGCTTGCCGAGCCACATGATGAAGAAGGCGAGTGAAACGTTCCAGAGCGATTCGTAGAGGAAGGTGGGATGGAAGGCTTCGGCGTCGGGATATGCCTCAGGCCGATGCTGGGGGTCGATTTCCACACCCCAGGGAAGGTCGGTCGGCGTCCCGAAGAGCTCCTGGTTGAAGTAGTTGCCCCAGCGACCGAAGGCCTGGGCCAGGGGGACCGCCGGCGCCACCGAGTCGAGAAGGTGGGGGAGGCTCGAGTTCCACTTCCGGCTGTACACAACCATGGCAATCGCACCGGCGGTCAGCCCGCCGTAGAGGGCGAGGCCCCCCTCCCAGATTGCGATCACCTTCCACCACTCCCCCTCGAATCGGGACAGGTGGGTAGAGACATAACCGAGGCGGGCACCGAGGAAACCAAAGATCAACACGCGGGCCAGGATCCGGCCCAGAACTTCGCTGTCCCCACCTCGGGCTGTAAAGCGGCGCTCGGTCACCTGCCATGCGACCGCGACCCCGATCGCGATCAGTATCCCGTAGAAGGTCACCCGGAGCGGACCGATATGAAAGCTGTTGATCGGGGGGGAGGGGAATGAGGCGAATATGTGGTTCATCAGGGATTTGTTGCCAGAAGGAGACAAAAAGTGATGCTACCGGGGAGTTCTCCCTGTGCGAGACGGCCAGCACGGCGGATACCAGTTCCACATCCCCCGTGGACTCGCTAGGTTTCAGTCATGGACCTTTACGCCAGAGTGAACATCCTCGGTGGTCTTTCGGTCAGATTGCCTCACGGAGGGCTCGACGAAGCGATACCACTCGACAACGACCCAATCGGCAGAGCGCGTAATTGGGTCGAACAAGGAATCGAGCATTTGCACATCGTCGACCTCGACGCAGCCGCTTACAGCGACTCCCGCAACCGCGACCTCATGTACGAACTCGTCGAGTCGGTCGACGCCAACGTCCAGGTGGCCGGTGGGATCAGATCCGAGACCGAAGCAGAGTCGTTTATCAAACGCGGGGCATGGCGAATCGTTATGGGTACTGCGGCCATCGAGAACCAGAACATGATTTGGGACTTGTGTCGCGATAACCCGGAGAAGATCGTGGTAGCTCTCGACGTCCGAGCCGACGAGGAGATCGCCACTCGGGGGTGGACTCAGAACAGTGGTCGCTACCTCGAAGAGGTGATGATCGAGATGTCGTCGGCTGGGGTAGTTGCGTTTCTCGTCTCAGAGGCCGGACGGAACGCCCTCGAGGACGTGCCCAATTTCCAGCTGATCGGTTCGGCACTCGCCACCGTCGAGGAGCCCGTCATCGCATCCGGCGGCGTCCGAAATCTCGAAGATCTCCGTCGCCTGGTCTCACTCGAGTCCTCAGGCCGTCATCTCGGTGGTGTGGTTGTCGGGCGCGAGGTCACTGCCGGTCGGTTCACCGTCGAGGAGGCCATCGAGGTGCTAGCCGGCAGGGGCCCGACCCGGGCGCCCGGTGGCATCGTGGCGTCCCGCCAGCTGCTCCAGGTGGGCTCGGTCGACGAGGCATTGCATTTTCTCGAGAACATTGTCGGCCTATCCCGGGTGCGGTCACCCGAATCGGGGGTCATGCGCACGGTCCTCGAAATAGCCGAAGGTCAGCAAGTCGAGTTGATCCAGGGACCTTCGGGGCAGACTGCAACCCTTGCGCTCTTGGTAGAAGACCCCGAGCCCTGGCTCGAGCACTTCAACGCTCAGGACATCGAAACGGTGCGCACCTCAGCAGGCTTGGAAGTCTCCGGCCCCGGCGGGCTCACCCTCAGATTCGAGTAGAGGCGCGAGTACCTCGACACGCGTCTCTCCCTCCGCTTGCGGAGGGAGTACCGGCGACGAAGGAGCCGGGGAGGGTGGGGCGATCCCACCAACGGCACTCAAGCTCCAGCCCGAGGGACCTCTCCCTCCTACCTCCGCCCTCCTTCGTCGGGCGCAGGGACCTTCCTCCCGCAAGCGGGAGGACAGCCGCTCCCTCCGGTCGCTGGGGGCGCAGGGACCTTCCTCCCGCAACCGGGAGGACAGCCGCTCCCTCCGGTCGCTGGGGGCGCAGGGACCTTCCTCCCGCAAGCGGGAGGACAGCCGCTCGCTGTGCTCGCTTACTTGATCAGGGTGCGGGACTGTTCTCTCAAGAATTGTCGTAGGTACCAGGGGCCGCCGCCTCCGGTGCCTGATGTTCCCGACCCTTTCCAGCCGCCGAATGACTGGATGTCTGGCCAAGCGCCTGTCGTTGCCCCAGCGGCACGGTTGACATAGGTCGTCCCCGCCTGGATCCGGGCGAACCACTTCTCGATCTCTGCGTCATCGTTTGAAAACAGACCGGCGGTCAGACCGAACTCGGTGTCGTTGGACAGTTCGATGGCCTCGTCCACTGAGTCGACGGCGGTGACTGCTACCAGCGGCGCGAACAGCTCCTCTTTCCACACCCAGGACTCACGGGGTGCGTTGACAACAGTCGGCTGGACATAATTTCCCTTCCCGAACTCTCCTTCGGTGAGGACCTCGCCGCCCGCAAGTACCTCGCCACCTTCGTCCCGAACCGCGGCAACGGCCTTGCTGAAGCGTTCGACGGCATCCCGGTCGATCACCGGGCCCATGAACGAGGTCTGCTCCAGGGGGTTACCGACGGTGATCTCATTGGTCCTCGCGACCAGCTTTTCGATGAACTCGTCGTAGACGGGCCGCTCGACATAGACCCGCGACGTTGCCGAGCACTTCTGTCCGCTCAGTCCGAACGCGCCCCGGAACACTCCCTCGGCAGCGACGTCTAGATCGGCGGTGGCCGACACGATCGCCGGATTCTTGCCACCCATCTCAGCGGCAACCGGCTTGGGCCGCTTCTCGTTCACGGTGCGGTACAGGTACATCCCCACGGGATAGGACCCGGTGAAGGTGAGGCCATCGATTCCCTCGTGGTGGGCAAGGTGGTCGCCGGCATCGTCACCACCGGTCAGGACATGCAGGGCGCCGTCGGGGAGGCCAGCCTTGCGCATGATCCTGTAGAACTCGAGGGCCATGAGCGCCCCGGTATTCGACGGTTTCAAGACCACGGTGTTGCCGGTGATCAAAGCACCCGTTGAAGGGCCTCCGCTCAGAGCCAGCGGGAAATTGAATGGCGAGATGACCGCCCAGGTGCCCCAGGGACGGAGCACGGAGATGTTGGTCTCGTTTTCGGAAAGTGAGCTCAGTGGTGTGATGAATCCGTCGTGTTCGGTGATCTGCTTGGAGTAGTACCGAAGGAACTCGACGGTCTCGGCGACATCGCCGAGGGCTTCCAACCGGTTTTTCCCCACTTCGAAAGTCATCATCGCGGCAAGATCGAATGTCTCCTCGTCCATGATGTCGGCCGCTGCCAGCATGAGGTCGCGACGACGCTCCCACCCCCACGCCTCCCATTCGGGGGCAAAAGCCCGAGCGGCCGCCACCGCATCGTCCACATCCTGCGTGGTGGCCTGGGCGTAGGTGCCGACGACGAGATCCCGATCGATAGGCGACCTCTCCTCGTACATCTCGCGGTCGGTGCGTTCTTCGCCATCGACCCACACGCCGTGCACCGAGCCCAGACGCTGTCTCGCCTTCTCAACGGCCCGTTCGTAGGCCTGATTCAGTTCCTCGTTGTCTGCGGACATCGTGGCGTACGTGATCTTCATGTGGGCGAAACCTCCGGTGATGTGTGTCTGCTGACGATATCAACATTGTGCGGGCACTCCAGTTTCGGCGGGAACCTTCCGATATCACCGCAACGGATTCAAGGATCGGCGCTCGAATATGTCAACAGATCTTCACGTCGCTGACACCCTGGTCGGATCGCCGGGTGACATGGAGCACTTGAATCGACGGGTCATTCGCGTTGGTGGTATTGCGTCGATCTTCTCCGTCGCTCTGTTTCTGGGCGTCGCCCTGATCGCCGGCGATTCGACCTACCTCGGCCAGGCGGTGGGGGCCGGGCTCGTCTTGGTCCTGATCCTGGCCCAGATGCGCACCCACCGGGAGAATGCCGTCGTGACACTGCTCGTAGCCGGCGTCTCTGTGGTCGCAACCTTTGCCGTCGTCGGCAACGACGCGACTCTGATCCCTGCCGCGTTGGGGGTCGTGATCATCGCGTCGATTTCGATCCTCTTCGTCGAAAGGCACAACCTCCTGGTCACGCTGGGAATAGCCGCGGTTCTCATCGGGGTCCCCTTCGTCTGGGGAGAGCCGCTTGCCGACGCCGCTGCCCTCGGCACCATCATGGGGGTGAGCTTCGCTGTGGTCTCTTCGATCTTCTACGCGGTGCGAAATGCAGCAACCGCGTTGAACCGTCGATTTCAGGTGATCTTCGAGTACTCGCCGATGGCCGCGGTTGAAGCCGACTGGTCCGACGCCATCGAATACGTGGGTACTGAGTTTTCGGGGAGGAGCGACCGGATCAGGGGCTTTCTCGGTGCGTATCCAGACGTGGTCCGTAGCGCAGCGTCCCGAGTGCGGATTGTCCGGACGAATCAGGCGGCCAATGAACTGCTCGACATCAAATCGGACAGCCAGCTGGTTATCCACGGGCCAGATCTCAGCGACGGATGGCTGCTCGCGGTCACCGAGATCCTGATCGCCCTCATCGAGGGTCGCGACCTGGTCCAACTGGAGCTGCCACTCGAGACGGTCCACGGGGAGCGGATCTGGCTGAGTCTGCGGGCCGTCAATGTCTCAGCCGGCGAAAAGCCCGACGGGGTCCTGTGTGCTCTTGCCGACGTGACCCATCTCAAAGTCAAGGAAGGAGCGATGAGTGAGCTGATCCGCGCCAAAGATGAGTTCGTCGCCTCGGTCAGCCACGAGCTGCGCACTCCGCTGACGGCGGTGGTTGGCCTCACCTCCGAGATCGCCTCCGGAGGCTTTCGCGGCCCTGAGCGAGATGAGCTGATCGGATTGGTCGCTTCTCAAGCACAGGAGATGTCCCACATCATCGAGGATCTCCTGGTGGCAGCTCGCGCCGACATGGGCACGGTGGCGGTGGCACTCGATACGGTCGACCTGAACGCTGAGTTGTCGGCCGCGGTCGGTGGAGTTGGAACTGACCTTCTCGAGGTTCCTGCTGCGTTACCACCTGCGGTGGGGGATGGTCCGAGGATTCGCCAGATTCTCCGCAACCTGCTCACCAACCTCGAACGGTATGGCGGTTCGAACAGGAGGGTGCTTGGCGGTGTCGAAGGGGAGAGAGTATGGCTGGAGGTACGCGACGACGGGGAAGGAGTTTCCGGTGTGGATGCGTTGCGAATCTTCGAGGCTTACGGCTCGGCCCACAGCGGGGTGGCGGGTTCCGTCGGCCTCGGCCTTTCCGTCTCCCGCCAGCTCGCCGAACTGATGGGCGGCTCGCTTTCCTACCGGCGTGACGGGGAGGAAAGTGTCTTCCGCCTCGAGTTGGTGGTGGCGCGGGAATCTTTGTTGGTTTGAACTAGAACTCGGCGCGCTGAGTAACTAGTTTTCCTGCCTATGGCTGAGTTTCTGGGGTTGTTTTCCTGGCCCCTTTTGCTTTTGAGCGCATATCTGGTTGGGTCGATTCCGTCGGCCCAGCTTCTCGCGCGCTTCAGAGGGGTCGACCTGAGAAAAGTGGGTACGGGCAACATCGGTGCCGGGAACCTGACTCAATCGGTCGGACCGCTCTGGGGGGCGGTGGCAGCGCTCTTCGACGGTCTCAAGGGCCTCATCCCGGTTCTCATCGCCCGGTTTGTGCTCGACATGGGACTGGCTGCGAGCGGAATGGCGGGACTGGCGGCAGTGGCCGGCCACTGCTGGTCGATCTACCTCAGAGGACGTTCCGGTCGCGGGCTTGCCACTTCTGCGGGTCTTTTGGTCGCCCTCGACCCGGTCCTGGTCGTATGGGTAGGAGGGTGGTCCCTGGCAGGTTGGCGGATTGGAGGCGGCTTCGCCGGTTTTCTCGGTTGGGGCCTTCTCCCCCTCCTGGCCATGGCGCTGGGCCGGCCCGGCCCCGAGACACTCTTCTTGGTCTTGTTGTCGGCGACGCTGATGCTGCGCCGGGCCCAGGGCAACCCTGGGGACCTGGAGGGAGCCGGAAACGTCCTTCGCCGGTTGATATACGATCGAGATCCTTTCGACCAGCCGTACCCGGAAACGGCAGATGAGGCCTCAACTCAGTGACACCAAAGAAGGTGGCGTGGATCGGGGGTATCGCCGCAGCCCTCTACATCGTCGCGATGGTGGTCGTCCTCAACACGGTCGAGATCCCTCCGCTCCGCCCGACCGCTGCGCTGTTGATTGTGCTCGCCGGTGTCGTTCAGATTGGGGCCAAATGGTTCTTCGGCGCCCTCTTCCGTGAGTCGGTAGAGGAGACCGGTCAGCGTCTCAGAGGGTTCTCCGCTTTCAAGGGTGCGCTGGTAGGAGCAGGTGTAGCCCGACTCATTCCTGCCGGCGGTGCGATCACGCCTGTCGCAATGTCCTGGACCGTTCGTGATGAAGTCGATGCATCGGCCGGGCCTGCGATCAGGGCCGTGCTGCTCAACTACGCGGGCTTGTTGATCATGACCGGCGCGGCCATCCTGATCGTCAGGCCCCGTGTCCCGGTGGCTTCGCTGACGCTCACAATCGCGGCCGGGGTTGCCCTCACCGTCGGCCTCCTCTTGATGTTCGGATCGGGCAAGCTCGGATCGCTCAACAAGTACCTGCCCGCTTTCCTGAGCAAGCGTCTCGAGCCGTCGATGGTCAACCACATGCCCGGGTGGAACTCACAGCTCTACATCTGGCTCCGTTTGGTTTTCGAGGCTGCAGCCCTCGGTCTCGTCCTGATTGCATTCGGAATCGAGATCAGCCCGGTTGAGATCGTGGCGGCCTTCGGTTTCGCCTCACTGGTCGGTGGCTTGCCGGGCACTCCCGGCGGCCTCGGTGTCGTCGAAGCAGGCCTGGTATTCATCCTCGCCGCATACGGGTTCAGGGCGGGAACCACCGTGGCCCCGGTTCTGGTGTTCCGTCTCGTATCATACTGGCTGCCGGCAGCGCTCGGATTCCTCGCCGGCGGGGCCACCTTCCTGTCGTCCCCCGAGGCGGCTGCTGCTTCGTCGGAAAAATCCTCAGACACTTAAAGTCCTGACGATGACACTCAAGTTTGAACTCGAGAACCACAACGGTGACACCGTGACCCAGGACGAATATCTCGATGGCGGGTTGGTCATGTTCTTCTACCCACGTGCGATGACACCGGGATGCACGGTCGAAGCCTGCGACTTCAGGGACAACTACGGCGATCTGGTCGAATCCGGCTACAACGTCGTTGGCGTGAGTCCGGATCCACCAGAACGCAACGCCAAGTTCCGGGAGAAGGAGGGCCTCAACTTCGACCTGCTCTCCGACGAAGACCACACGCTGGCTCAGGAGCTCGGCGCCTGGGGCGAGAAGAAGCTCTACGGGAAGAAGACCACCGGCCTGATCAGGTCCACCTTCGTATTTGATTCCAGCGGGGAAATGGTGCGCGAGTATCGCAATGTGAAAGCAACCGGCCACGTAGAGAAGGTCAAGGCCGACCTGCTCGGCTAGTCAGCCAACCCTTCCCCGAGCCGGATCCCGCTCAGCGTCTCGAGGGCCTTGACCAGGGCGTGATTGCCCTCGTCACCCAGCCCCTGCGCCTGCAGGGCCCTATAGAGCTGAAAGACCAGAGCGGTCCCCGGGAGGGGCACTCCCAATTCGTCAGCAGTCTCGAGGACGAGTCGCAGGTCCTTTTGCTGGAGGTCGATGGTGAATCCCGGAGTCCAGTCGCGTTCGACCATCTGCGGGCCCCGGTTGGCGAGCATCCACGAGCCGCCGGCTCCGCCCCCGACCGCCTTCAACGTCGTCTTTAGATCGAGTCCGGCCGCTTCGGCCAGGAGGAGGCCTTCTGACGCGGCAAGTTGGTTGACCACGACCAGAGCCTGGTTGACCATCTTCGCCATCTGGCCCGAACCGGGAGCCTCCCCGACGTGCACGATCGAGGCGGCGTAGGCGTCGATGAAGCCGCGGATCTCATCCAGGGCAGAGGAGTCGCCTCCGGCCATCACAGCAAGGGTTCCGTCGCGGGCTCCCTCCGAGCCGCCCGAAACCGGGGCATCGATCCAGCTCACCCCGAGGTCGGCTGCGCGTTCGGCAAACTCCCTGGTAGCGATGGGTGAGATCGTGGAATGGTCGACCAGGATCCCGCCCCCCATCCGCTCGACGACCTCGCCTTCTCCGAAACAGATTTCTTCCACGTCGGGGGTGTCCGATACACAGAGAAACAGAACGTCTGCCTTCTCGGCAAGGTCGCCCGGTTTGGTCGCCACTTCGGCACCCGGCACCGAACCGGTCCGCGACGGGCTTCGGTTCCAGACCGTGAGAGTGTGGCCCGCTTTCACCAGGTTGTTTGCCATGCCCGAGCCCATGATCCCGAGTCCGATGAAGCCAAGTTCGCTCATGGATTCAGCCTAAACCTGCTAAACCGAAGACATGCCACACGACCGACTCGACTCAGTGCTGGCCGACCGCGTCGCCGACCTGGAGGCGGCGGGAACCGCCAAAGGGGACGAACTCGTGATCGTGGACGTGCTTCCGCCTGCAGACGGCTTCAGTCGCAGATACCTCCTCGAGGGAGGACTCAGGGGTTTTCTCCGTATGAACTCGAACAGCTATCTCGGCCTGTCCCATCATTCCGCTGTGCTCGAGGCCGAGGAGGCAGCTTCCCGTAAGTTTGGCGCAGGGCCGGGAGCGGTCCGCTTCATCTCGGGCACGTACGGCCCGCATCGGAGTCTGGAACAGCGGCTCGCCTCTTTCCATGACCGCGAAGCAGCCATCATCTACTCCTCTGCCTATGCGGCGGTGGTGTCGACGCTCAGCGCCCTGGTCACCCCGGACACGGTCGTTCTCTCCGACGAGCTCAATCACAACTGCATCATCAACGGAGTGAGGATGAGCCGGCCCGGATCCCGCGAGGTGTACGGCCATCTCGATTACGACGCTCTCGACGCTGCGCTTGGGGCGGCTGCGGGCACCGCGAGGCGAGCGGTGGTGGTCACGGATGGTGTTTTCTCGATGCGCGGAGACTTCGCAGATCTCGGCCGCATCACAGACATCGCCAGAGCCCACGACGGTGAGTTCGAAGAGAACGTCGTTGTAATTGTGGACGATTCCCATGGCGTTGGCGCCTTCGGAGCCACAGGCCGTGGCACCGAAGAGGTGACTGCCGGCCGTGCCGATGTGCTGATCGGGACGCTGGGCAAAGCGTTTGGCGTCAACGGCGGATACGTCGTCGGTAGCGGCGCGACAGTCCGGTTCCTCCGTGAGAGCGGCCCGATGTACATCTATTCGAACCCGATCACCGTCGGTGAGGCCGCTGCCGCCAAAGCTGCTCTGGATGTCCTCGACTCAGCGGAGGGCTCCGGGATGCTTGCCCACCTCGCAGCCATGACCGAACGGTTCGAGTCGGGCCTCGTCGACTTGGGCCTGGAGACAATCCCCGGCCCGCATCCGGTGGTCCCTCTCATGGTGAGAGACACCGCAGAGACTTCCCGGCTCGTCGGCCACCTGTATGCCAACAGTGTGCTCGCGACCGGACTCAACTATCCCGTGGTCCCCAAGGGCGACGAGGAAATCCGCTTCCAGGTGAATGCCGATCACACTCCGGCTGACATCGATTACGTGCTCGAGTTACTCGGCACCGCCTAAGGCGGTCACTCCACGACAATCAGGACGTCGTTGGTCTCGACCTGGTCGCCGACCTTGTAGTTGATTTCGGTGACCACGCCGTCGTGGGGGGAGCGCAGGGTGTGCTCCATTTTCATAGCTTCGAGCACGACGAGGGCGTCGCCTCCGCTCACAGCGTCTCCTTGTTCGACCTCGACCCGGACGATCCGGCCGGGCATGGGGGCATGCAGGCTCCCCTCCGACCGTGCTGTCTCCGACGTCGGATACCTGGAGATCTCCACGAGTCGGACCGAACCGGCGGCGGAGTCGACGTACACGACGTCGTCATATCGAGCAACGGCCAGGTCGAGAGGGTCGCCGTCGTTGGTCAGTTCCACCCGGCCGGGTCGTGCCGACACGACTGTAACGCCGGGGGGTTCCACCAATTCCATCCCACCCCGTTTGTTGACGTAGGTGACATCGACCCGGTGCTCGCCGTGCGTGTACCCGACGTGCTGGGTGCTGAGGCCGACGTTGCGAAAACCCGGGGGAATGGTGGAGGGCATGGCTGATGCCGCGAGGCGGGCCGCCCTGCTCGCCGCGGCCGCGGCTGCCGCTCTTGTGGGCACCTCGTCGGGTGCTACGAGGGGTTTGGCGAGTGCGGTCAAACCGTTCGCTTCGAGGAAGCCGGTGTCAGCGTCGCCGGCGAGGAAGGTCGGGTCTTCGAGAATTCTCACCAGGAGGTCCCGGTTCGTTGTGGGACCGTGGATTTCGGCCCGGCGCAGGGCGGTGGCGAGGAGTTGCGCAGCACGATCCCGGTCCGGGGCATGGGCGATCACTTTTGCGAGCATCGGGTCGAAGAACACTGAAACGACCGATCCTGCCTCCACCCCGGAGTCGACCCGGACCGCGCCTTCGAAATTGAAGCGGTGCATCGGACCGGTCACTGGGAGGAAGCCATTCGCAGGGTCCTCGGCGTAGATCCTGGCCTCGATGGCATGACCCTCGAGAGGCGGGTCGAGGGCCAGTGGAGGTAATGGAGACCCGTTGGCGACGATGATCTGAAGCTCGACGAGGTCGAGCCCGGTGACCATTTCGGTGACCGGATGCTCCACCTGGAGCCGGGTGTTCATCTCGAGGAAGAAGAACTGCCCGTCCTTGAAGAGAAACTCCACCGTGCCCGCGCCCACATAAGCGACCGCCTTTGCTGCTGCGACGGCCGCCTCACCCATGCGCGCCCTGGTCTCCTCATCGATCACCGGACTCGGGCTCTCCTCGATGATCTTCTGGTGGCGCCTCTGGATCGAGCACTCCCGCTCATGGAGAGAGACCACGTTCCCGTGCTGGTCGCCGAACACCTGGATCTCGATGTGGCGCGGACCGGTCAGGTACTTCTCGACGAAGACCGTCGCATCACCGAATGAGCTCGCGGCCTCCCGCCGTGCCGCCGCGACGGCTTCGAGGAGTCTTTCCGCAGAGTCGACGATCCGCATCCCTTTGCCGCCACCGCCAGCGCTCGCTTTGATCAATACCGGGTACCCGACGGCCTCAGCCGCGGCGAGGGCCTCGTCATCGGAGAGGTCGTTGAGTTCGGCGCCCGGAAGGCCGGGAACGCCGGCGGAGGCCATGAGTCTCTTGGCTTCGACTTTCGAGCCCATGGCAGCGATGGCATCGGGGGAGGGGCCGATCCAGGTCAAACCTGCTTCGACGACGGCCCTGGCGAACTCTGCATTCTCCGAGAGAAAACCGTATCCCGGATGGACGGCGTCAGCTTCGGATGTGATCGCAGCCTCCACGATTGCCTTCTGGTCGAGATAGGTCTCAGCAGGGGTCTGGCCCGGGAGACGGACCGCCCGATCCGCTTCGCTGGCATGTGGTGAACCGGCATCGCTGTCCGAGTAGACCGCCACAGTCTCTATCATTAGTCGGGCACAGGTTCGAAAGACTCTGCGCGCGATCTCACCGCGGTTTGCCACAAGGATTCTACGAATCATGTTTGTGGAGGCTAACCGCAGGGAACTTTCTCAATAGCAGGGAACGTTCTGTCGATAACCGGAGTCTTATAACTATGACCCGAGGGAGAACAGTGTGACCATGATGAAAACCAAGCCCGAGGAGCGTCAAGACGCCCCACCGGCCGCCAACCCCCAGCCGATCCAACCAGCGCCGAGGCGCTCTGGATCCGGCCTGCTCATCGGTCTGTCAGGATTCTTCCTGGCCGTTCTCCTCGTTGTCGTCGGCTTTGTCGCGTGGTCAGCACGTGGAATCGTCGAAGCAATCCCCACCCCTGCGGATCTTGCAGCAGTCTTCGAACCGGAGCCCTTCACCGATATCGGCCCCGTAGTCGTCAGCTCGGTCCAGGACCTGGGCAGCCTTACCACTGTCGAAGTCGTGGAGTACACCATCGTCGAGAAGGGAACCGACGCCGGATGGCTCGCCTGGGCGCGAGGTGACAGCTTGCGGATGATCGCCGTGGCCCGGATCGGGGCAGGGGTCGATATCAGCGGCCTGACGGCTGGTGACTTCTCCGTATCGGACGACGGCGTAGTCGAAGTGGACATCCCCGCAGCCGAGATCCAGTACGTGGCTGTCGACAACGATGCAACTGAGGTGCTCGACCGTGACATGGGGCTCTTCACCAAGGGCGACCCCCAGCTCGAAGGAGAGGCGCGTCGGGTGGCTGAGACCGTCCTGGTCACTGCTGCGATCGAAAACGGCGTCCTCGTTCAGGCCGAGGAGAACGCAACAACCGTGCTGACCAACTTCCTGATCAGCCTGGGTTACACCGACGTCGTGGTGAACTTCGGGAACTGATCCGGTTCGTCCTACATCCTGAAAACGCCGAAGCGGTCGGTCCCCTTCACCGGGCCCGAGTGGATTGCCGACAGAGCGATCCCGACCACGTGCCTGGTGTCTCTTGGGTCGATCAGCCCATCATCGCGGACCAGGGAGGTAGAGAAGTAGGACTGTTCCTCGTGCTCGATCTGTGCTTCGACCTCGGCCCGCTGTTTGGCGTCGGCGTCCTCGTCGAAGGGGATCCCCCGGGCCTCCGCTGATGCCTTCGCAATTATCGACATGACCCCGGCCAGTTGCTTGGGTCCCATCACGGCGACTTTGTGATTGGGGTATCCGAAGACAAAGCGGGGCTCGAACGAGCGTCCTGACATCCCGTAGTTGCCCGCTCCGTAGGAGACCCCGGCCATCAAAGTGATGTGCGGAACCTCGGAGTTGGACACCGCATTGACCATCTTCGCCCCGTCTTTGATGATGCCCCTCTGCTCGTACTCCTTGCCCACCATGTAGCCGGTCGTGTTGTGGCTGAACAGGATCGGAGTGTCGTGGCGGTTGCACAACTGGATGAACTCAGTTGCCTTTTGCGCCTCCTCGCTGAAGATGACGCCCTGCTGGTTTGCAATGACTCCGATCGGATAGCCATGGATCGATGCCCAACCGGTGAGAATCGAAGGACCGTAGAGGGTCTTGTATTCCTCGAACCGGGAACCGTCGACCACCCGGGCCAGGATCTCCCGTTGGTCGAAGGGAACCCGTAGATCACGAGGGATCACCCCGAGGATGTCGTCGGGATCGTGTACCGGGTCGTCAGCTGGCTTGGTCGGGCCGTAACCCTGCTTGCGCCAGTTGAAATGGCTGACGATATCCCGGCCCATCCGGATCGCTTCGTGCTCGTCGTTGGCGAAATAGTCGGAGAGCCCTGAGGTGCGGGAGTGCATCCCTGCCCCTCCTAACTCCTCATCGGTCGACTCCTCCCCGGTGGCCATCTTGACCAGGGGAGGGCCGCCGAGGAAGACCTTCGCCTGGTCCTTCACCATCACCGAGTAGTCGCACATAGCCGGGAAATAGGCTCCTCCCGCAGTCGAGGAGCCGAAGACGATTGCAACCGTGGGGATGCCTTGCTTGGAGAGCCGGGTCAGGTTGCGGAACCACTTGCCTCCGGTGATGAACACCGCTGCCTGGTCGGGAAGATCGGCGCCGCCCGACTCGATCAGGTTGATCAGAGGCAGCCTGTTTTCCATGGCGATGTCCATTGCGCGCAGGCTCTTCGCCAGCGTGTAGCGGTTGAACGACCCCGCCTGGCTTGTGGGGTCGTTGGCGAGGATGACACACTCGACACCCTCGATCACCCCGATCCCGGTGACGAGGTTCGCCCCGAGGTTCTTGTCGGTGCCCCACGCCGCCAGCGTCGAGAGCTCGAGGAAGGGTGTGTCCCGGTCGATGAGGAGATCGATCCGCTCCCGGGCGAGAAGCTTTCCCCGGTCGCGGTGGCGCTTGATGTATTTCTCGCCACCACCTTCCTGCGCCTGGCGGGTCAGGTCCTGGAAGGTGGCAAGGGCCTTCTCCATCTCGGCGCGGTTGGCGACGAAGTCTTCCGAACCGCGGTCGATATTGGTACCGAGTACTGGCATTACCCGGCGAGGCTACTCGTAGTGCGGGCGACGGAAGGGGATGTCCGGGCTCTAACCCTGGTGGACGGCGTCCTCGGCGTACGGCTCGATCATGATGCACTCCCCGGGGCACTCCTCGGCCGACTCGATGGTGTCCTCGATCAGCTCATCGGGGACCCGGGCAAGGCCGCGAGCTCCGTCGGGGGCCTGCTCGCCGTCGAAGACAACTGTGGCGTCGAAGTATTTCGACTCTTCTTTGACCACCCAGAGACCGTCGTCACGCCCGACAAAAACGTCAGGAGTGATCTCTTCACAAATCCCGTCACCGGTGCAGAGGTCCTGGTCGATCCAGACCATCAGCTTCGTCTCTTTGGCCATACCCACAAACTTAGCCTGACTGGCGGGTTTCGCCAGTCATGGCACAATCTGGATTATGGAAATTGCGCGGAATCTCGCAGGACAGGTCGGCCAGCATCTCGGTGTTTCGGAGTGGATGGTTGTCGACCAGGAACGGGTCAACCAGTTTGCGGATGCAACTGACGACCACCAGTGGATCCACCTCGACGCGGGGAAGGCGGCACAGGGGCCGTTCGGAGGGACGATCGCCCACGGTTTCCTCACCCTCTCCCTCACTGTGACCCTGGGCGGTCAGGTCCCCCTCGATGTTGGCGATCCGAAAATGGCGATCAACTACGGGTTGGACAAGGTCCGATTCCCCGCCCCGGTCCCGGTGGGCTCCCGGATCCGGGCCAGCGTCGAACTGGGCAATGTCACCGAAGTCAGCGGCGGGATCCAGGTGAACCGGATCGTCACGATCGAGGTCGAGGGCCAGGAGAAGCCCGCGATGGTGGCCGAAACCCTCTCCCGCTACTACTACTGAACCGTCCCCCCCAAAGGCGCTGACAACCTCAGGTGAGGCTGCGCCCCCCACCGACCACCAGGACGTGTCCGGTGATGTAGGAGGATTGGGGGGAGAGGAGGTACCAGACCGCATCGGCGATTTCTCGTGGTTCGCCCATCCTCCCCAACGGGATCGCCGAAATCATCTTCTCCCGGATCTCGTCGGGAATCGCCAGTGACATCTCGCTGGCAATCAGCCCGGGTGCAATTGCGTTCACCCTGACGTCCGGTGCCAGGTCGATGGCCAGAGCCCGGGTCATCCCGACCAGCCCTCCTTTGGACATCGAGTAGTTGTACTGCCCGAAGTTGCCAAGGTAGGCACGCGAGGCGATGTTGACGATTGCTCCACCCGGTGACATGAGCGGCGAGAGAGATCCGGCGAGGCGGAAGGCGGCGCCGAGGTTCACGTCGAGGACGGCGGCGAAATCGTCGTCGGTCATGTTGATCAGCCGGGCATCTCTGGTGATCCCGGCGTTGTTCACCACACCCACGAGCGGGAGGCCGATTTGTTCAACCGCTTCCCGAACCAGCGAAGGGCCGTCCCCGGAGGCGAGGTCGACCTGCACTGGCAAGATCCCGTCGGAGTCGGCGAGCCCGGGGGAGATATCCACGCCGACCACAGTGAACGCGCCGGACCTCCGGATGGTCTCGGTGATCACCTTTCCAATCCCCCGCGCGGCCCCGGTGACGACCACTACCCCGGTCACGCCAAAGCCTTTCCGATATGGCCCGAACCAAGGTGGACCAGTTCACCATTGACCAACCCGTCTCCGAGGAGGGCTGTTGCCCTCTCGATTATCTCGGCGGGTTCGGTGCCGTCGTCGTAGGCGACCACGTTGGCGGTCCAGCCCTTCTTCCAACCCTCGACTGCCGCAGTCCGCGCCGCCGACACCAGCCCGGCGGCCACCATTGCACTCGCCGGACCACTCCTCCCGAGAAGAGCATCATTGGCGATGATGTAGACGAAGGAGTGCTCGTTCCGGGCGGCTTCCCGTGATCTTTCGAACGCATCTACCAACTCGCTGCGGGCCTCATCCCAGGTCTCGACTCCGGGTCTCGCCCAGAAGATGAGGCCGCGCTCCAGAGTCGCATCTCCGCCTTCGATACCTTCGGGTACCCGGATCTCACCGCTCAATTGCAACCGCCTTTCCTTCGTCGATCAGCTTCTCGACGGTGTCGGTGTCGACCCCTGCCTCGATGAGCAGCTGACGGGTATGGCTTCCCAATTCGGGTGGCAAACCCTGGCTCCTTCCCGGTCTGCCGTCGATCCGGATCGGGCTTCCCGTCGACCGGACCAGGCCGGCCACCGGATGCTCGTATTCCACCGCCATCTCGTGGAATCGGGCCTGGGGGTCGTCGAATGCTTCGGCCAGAGTGAGCACGGCGCCAGCAGGCAGGCCGGCCGATTCGAAGAGGTCGACCCAATGTGAGGCGGGTTCCCGGTCGAAGACACTCTGCAGGCGAGCCACCAGGTCATCGAGGTTCGACATCCGGTCTTCGTTTGTCGGGTAGTCGGCGAGGAGGTCTGGCATCTCCAGAGCGTCACAAACCAGTTCGAAATGGCGGTCTGATACGACCGCCAGGGTGAATTGGCGATCCTTCGACCCGAACACCTGGTTCGGGGCGAGGAACGGGCTCGCGGTGCCGGTCCGCTCCGGCTGGCTGCCGTCGGCGAAATGGATTGCGTTCCAACCCGATTGCACCGCCATCGCCCCGTCACGCAGCGATATGTCGATTTGGTGCCCTCGCCGGGGTGACTCGGCGAGGGCCGCCGAAACCGCAAAGGCCGCGTTGGTCCCTGCGACATAGTCACCAATTGTCGTTGCGGTCTTCCGTGGCCCGTCGTCCGGAGCACCGGTGATCGAGATCATGCCGGACTCGCCCTGGAAGACGATGTCGATCCCCGGTCGGGAGGCGTAGGGACCGGCCGACCCGAATGCCGAGATGGTCGTGTACACCAGGGTGGGGTTGATCTCGAGGCACCGCTCGGCGCCGAGCCCGAGGCGGTCCATTGCGCCATAACGGAGGTTGTGGATCAATGCGTCAGCCTTCTTGACCAGGTTGTCGAGGACCCGCTTCGCCACCCAGTCCCGGGTGTCGATGGCGAGGGACTCCTTGCCCCGATTCACTGCCAGGAAGAACACCGACTCCCCGTTCTGGAAAGGCCCGAATTGTCGCCCCAGGTCGCCAGTCGGAGGCTCGACCTTGATCACACGGGCACCGAGGTCGGCGAGGAGCATCCCCGCGTAGGGGGCGGCGATGAGATTGCCCAGTTCGAGAACCGTGAAGCCCTTGAGCGGGCCCTCAGACACGTTCGATCACCAGAGCGATTCCCTGACCAACGCCGATGCACATCGTGGCGAGCCCGAATCTGGCTTCGCGTCGCCGCAGCTCATGAGCCAGCGTCACCACGATCCTGGCGCCGGATGCACCGAGGGGATGGCCAATCGCGATGGCTCCTCCGTTCACGTTCACGATCGCCGGGTCGAGGTCGAGGAGGCGCATGCTCGCCACCGCCTGGGAGGCAAATGCCTCGTTGAGCTCCACCAGGTCGAGGTCGGATGCGACCAATCCTGCCCTCTCCAGTGCCCTGGTAGAAGCAGGCACGGGGCCAATTCCCATCACATCCGGGTGGACTCCTGCGGCTGCAGAGCTCACGATCCGGGCCATCGGGGTCAAGCCCTGCTTTTCCAGGCCTTCCCCGGTGGCCAGGAGCAGAGCCGCAGCCCCGTCGTTCATGGGGGAGGAGTTGCCGGCCGTCACAGTGCCGCCGGTCTTGAATACCGCCCGCAGCGACGCCAGTGCCTCCAGAGATGTATCGGGCCGGGGTCCTTCGTCGCTCTCGATCAGCGAGGGGTGACGGTCAGCGGGATCGGAAGGAGCTTCGATCGGCTCGATCTCGTCTTTGAACCTTGCCCCCTCGGCGGCGGCGATTGCCTTCCGATGGCTCTCCAGTGCGAACCTGTCCTGGTCATCGCGGGAAACCTCGTACTTCTCGGCGACCCGTTCGGCGGTCATCCCCAACGTGATCGGTGGGTACATCTCCTCCATCCGCCGGTTGACCAGCCTCCAGCCGAGCACGGTGTCGGCGATCTCGGGCGCTCCGGTCGGAAAGGGGCGGTCCGGCTTAGCCAGGACAAACGGTGCACGGCTCATCGACTCTGAGCCGCCGGCGATCATCACCTCGCCCCATCCGGCACCGAGTGAGTGCGACGCCGAGATGATTGCCTGCATTCCGGACCCGCAGAGCCGGTTCACCGTGTTGCCGGGAGTCTCAATCGGAAGGCCGGCGAGCAGGGCGGCCATACGGGCGACGTTCCGGTTGTCCTCACCCGCCTGATTGGCCGCGCCCCACTGGACGTCTTCGACGGCGGAAGGGGCGACGCCGCTGTTGCGCTCCATCAGTTTCGAGATCGCGTGAGCGGCGAGGTCGTCGGGCCGCACGTGGGCGAGCTGGCCACCCCGCTTGCCCATCGGGGTGCGGCACCCGTCGACTATGTATACGTCTGTCATCGCTCGCTTCCTCGTGTTCTAACAGATAGGGCCTATAGCCCTATTACACCTCATTCTGCTGAGCATTATGTTCGCATGATTGGGATGGGGGTTAGGGCAACGGCCCGGTTGCCGGGTGAACAGTGGGGGGACTCGTCCGGCGGCCGTGGCCGATGCCACCGCCCGGCTCGCTGCACTCTCCACTACCGTCCGGTGCATGAAACGGCCCGATCAACTTCACTTCACCGAGTCAGAGGAAGCCAACCGCCTCCTCGCCAACCACGATCTCGCGGTGCTCATCGGCATGCTCCTCGACCAACAGTTCCCCATGGAACGGGCCTTCTTCGGTCCCCAGCTACTCAAAGATCGGCTCGGAGAAGAACTCGATGCCGCAAGGATCGCGGGGGCTGACCTCACCCGTCTGGAGGAGCTGTTCAAAGGCCCGCCTGCCATTCACCGGTACCCGGCGTCGATGGCGAAGAGAACCCAGGACCTGTGCCAGGTGATAGTGGACGAATATGAAGGCGATCCGGCCCGAATCTGGACGTCGGCAGAGAGCGGCAAGGATCTGTTGAAGCGGCTCAAGGCGTTGCCCGGATTCGGCGACGCTAAGTCCCGCATCTTCGTCGGGCTCCTCGGGAAGCGTCTCGGGGTCCGCCCCGATGGGTGGGAAGAGGCGGCCGCCGACTGGCCCAGCATCGCCGACGTCGCCACCTTCGATGATGTCCTCGAGTTGAGAGAGCAGAAGCGGCTGATGAAACAGAAAAAGAAGAAGGACTCTTCCGCCTAGCCGCCGGCCCGGTCGTCCTCGCCGAAGCGTTTTACTCCGCCGCAGACTTTCTAGGTATATCGACCTTTTTATTGCTAAACCGGAGTGCGCTGTGTCCGATAATCACGTAATGGAGGAAGGAACGAACGACCGTGGATAAGGGCATGAACCTATCAGGCCAATTGGCCGACTGGACGATGGACGACTTGCTTCAGATCGTCCAGGTGACCAAAAAGACCGGATCTCTGGACATCGTGGGTGTTCACAAAGGCCGTGTCCATTTCCGTGAAGGCAACGTCACCGGTGCCGAACTGCACAGTTCAAAAGGTGTATATGCGGGGACCGACATTTCGATAATCGCTGACGTCGTCTTCGTCCTCGGATCGATGCCAGAAGGTGCGTTTGCGATGGGCCGTTCCGATGGCCCTGATGTCGACGGAGTCCCGATAGATGCCATTGCCGGCGCAATAGGTGAATTGCGAGCGCTGGAGGCAATCGTTGCTGACAAAGGTTTGCTCGACGCCGGCGACGTGAAGCTCAAATCCACCATCGAGTCTGAGGTCACCATCTCCCCCGACGACTGGGCGGCAATTGCCTCCCTGGTGCAGCCGTTCACCTTCGCCAGCCTCGCCGAGCGCCTGGGACGGGGCGCGGCAATCCGGATGGTCCACGCGTTCCATCGTCTCGACCTTGCCGAAGCGGTCGAATCCGATCAACCAGAGTCAGTCATCGAGACTGTTCCCGGCGAGGTCAGCGAAGAAGAGTCCAACTGGCTCGACCGGCTTGCCGACGAAGTCTCCAGCCCGGACTCCAGCAAATGGCTCGAGGACGCGGTCGCAGAAGTGACTTCCGAAAACAATGGGACCCCCGCACCCGCCCCGGCCCCCGCCCCGGCTGCTGCTGTTAGCGAGGAGCCCGAGGTGGAACCCTCCGACCCCGAAATTGAGATTGCACCCGATGAGCCCAAAGACCGCTCTACTGGAGCGCGGGGCATCTCGGCCCCCGCCTCGACCACCCTGACCACGGGTGTCTACGACGATATCCGCCGTCTCCGCAGCAAGGTCTCTGAAGAGCGGTAACGTCCCGCCGATGCGAGACAAGAGCCCTTGGGTTCCCGACCGCCCGTTGTTTATCGGTCTGGCCGGTGGCTCCGGGTCGGGAAAGACCACAGTTGCCGAAGATCTGATGGATACCCTCGAGGGCGCCGTTTCCTACCTGCAGCACGATGCCTATTACCGGCACAAGCCGGAGCTCACCTACGAAGAGCGGGCCAGAGTCAACTACGACCATCCTTCTTCACTCGAAACCGAGCTCCTCGTGGAGCACCTGGAGATGTTGCGGTCGGGAATCGCTGTCGAACGACCCGTATATGACTTTGCCCAACATCTCCGTTCCGAAGAAACGGTCCACGTCGCCCCCGCTGCCGTGGTCCTGGTCGAGGGGATCCTTGTGCTCGCCGAAGCCGAACTCCGCAGCGAGCTCGATCTGAAGGTCTTTGTCGATACCGCTCCTGACATCAGGCTGGCCCGTCGGATCGAAAGAGACATCCAGGCGCGGGGGAGGACTCTGGACAGCGTCCTCGCTCAGTATTTTGCGACGGTGCGCCCGATGCATATCGAGTTTGTCGAGATCTCGAAGCGGTATGCCGATCTGATAATCCCCGAGGGCCACAATCCCGCGGCGGTGGCGACGTTCATCGAATTGATTCGCTCCCGTCTCCATTAGTCCCCTTCTTATACTCGTCGCGATGTCACAACAGCCTTCCGTCGCAGTTCTCGGTGTCGGCGCCATGGGGGAGGCCCTGGTGTCCGGGCTGCTCCGCGCCGGTTGGGGGAACCGAAACGTGTCTCTCTGTGTTCGCCGGATGGAGCGGGGCGACGTGCTGGCCAATCAGACCGGGTGCCAGGTCCACCTCGACCCGGCGGAGGCCATTGCCGGTAGCGACGTGGTTGTCGTTGCCGTAAAACCGCGCGACGTTCCGACTGTCGTCCAGGCAATTGCGTCTTCGTTGCGCCCTGAGCAGCTGGTCATCTCCCTGGCCGCCGGGGTCACGACTGCCACCTACGAGTCGATGTTGTCGGTCTCACCGGTGATCAGAGCGATGCCCAACACCCCGGCCCTGGTTGGTGAAGGGGTGACCGGCATCGCCGGTGGAACACGGGCCGGTGCTGCCGAACTGGAGAAAGCCCGGGTGATACTGGGAGCGGTGGGTGACGTCAGGATCATGGACGAGACGCTGCTCGATGCCATCACTGCGGTTTCGGGGACCGGGCCTGCCTACGTCTTCTTGCTAGCGGAAGCATTGACTGACGCCGCCATTCGCGAAGGTCTGCCCCGTGACATCGCGGAGATGTTCGTGAATCAAACCGTACAGGGGGCGGGCAGGTTGCTCACCGCCATCGACAAGACACCCTCGGAGCTGCGGGCCCAGGTCACCTCTCCGGGAGGTACCACAGCAGCAGCACTCCATGTGCTGGAAGAGCGCGGGTTCAGGGCCATCGTCGAGGATGCGGTGCGGGCGGCCGCGAAGCGTGCACATGAGCTCGGGGAAGCCGGGTGAGTGTCTTCTCGCGGGTGGTGACTGCCACCACCCAATCCCGCCCGGTGGAGAAGGTGATCACGGGGACGACGCCGGGAAAGGCGCTTGCCTCGAGGTTTGTCGCAGGGGAGACCCTGGAGGAGGCGGTAGCGATTGCAGCCGAACTCAACCGGAGTGGTTTCCTCGTCTCCTTGGACTTGCTCGGGGAGGAGGTTCACGACGAGGAGTCGGCCCGCAACGCACTTGCTGAATATCTCGAGTGCCTCGACCGGATCGCAGAGGACGGCCTCGATGCAAACATCTCCGTCAAGCTGACCCAGCTCGGTCTCAGCATTGACCGGGAGCTGACGATCGAACTCGTGGCGCAGCTCGCGAGAAGGGCAGCAGAGGTGGGCACAACCGTGACCATCGACATGGAGGACTCGCGATTTACCTCCGACACCGTGGATGTTTTCGCCGACGCCCAGGAGCGGTTCGGCAACCTGGGGATCGCGATCCAGGCATACATGAAGCGGACACCTGCCGACCTCGACCGCCTCATCCCGTTGGGAGGCCATATCCGGCTCTGCAAGGGGGCTTATGTGGAGCCGCCCGAGGTGGCTTTGACCGTCAAACGCGCGGTGGACGCTGCCTTTGTCGCCCAGTTGGAGAAGCTGATGGCGTCGGAGTCGATCCGCCCGGCGGTGGCCACCCACGATCTGGAGATGGTCGAGCGGGCCCGTCAGCTGGC
>JBGTCK010000035.1:0-10562 GCA_041748855.1 Acidimicrobiia bacterium | reverse complement strand
GCGGGCGAGCAGCGCACGCGGTCAGCGCCGCTCAGCGCTCGACCACCTCCAGAGTCCAAAAACATTCATACAAGCTAGGACCACCTCCTTTCTCTGGTACCGAGCATTCTGCCACAGAACCTGAGTTGTTGCGAAGGATTTCCGAACGGCAGCGATCAGAGTTGGAAAGTCGAGAAGAACTGGTCCCACCAGGAGGAGAATGCCTCGATGCTGTTACCGAGGGCCCAGACGAACACCACGATCATCGCAACCACCAATACCAGAGTCGCCAGGTAGCGAACACGGTAGAGCTGCCGCTGGCTCTGGTCTTCCATATATGTGGGCTCGACCACCGGAGGAGCGGGGGTGGTGTAGGTGTAACGGGGCTCGGTTGGCGGGCTCAGTGCGACCCGTCGCCCGCTGCCGGGAGCTGGTGTGGAGGCCGGATAGGCGGCGACACTCACCGCGGCCGGTGTGGCGGGGGTTTCGCGACGGGCAGGAATTTCAGGCTCATCTTCTGCTTCGAAGTCGAGCTGGGAAGGGACCTCTTCCAGTTTCTTCTCCTCGACCGGAGTCAAAGACCCCAGCACCTCTTCGACAGTGGGGCTGGTCTCCATGACGGGCACACCAACGCCGGCTTTCTCGAAGAGGACCTCCTTGTCGATCCCAAGGACCGCCGAGAGGGCCTGGAGAACCGAAGGGTCTGTCGGGATGCTGGCATCACGCTCCCAGTTTCGGATCGTGGCACTCGATCTGCCGACGAGCTCACCGAGACGCGTCTGGGACAACCCGAGTTTGGTTCGTCGGTATCGAATACTCCGACCAAAGCTCATTTCAGGCATATGAGAATGGTACCCAAGCTCCGAAGTTGGCAACCGTTACCGGAGGAGTCTCTACCCTTGCCCCATCCAGGGAGGCGTCCGAATGCCTGGTGGATTCCCCGGTCTTCAAAACCGGTGAGAGGCCGCAAGGTCTCTGGCGGGTTCGATTCCCGTCCGCCTCCGCAAAGCGCTGTCACGTGCGGAAATGGCTCTTCGTCGTGTTCAGCTGAGATTAGCCTCCCCCAAAACCAACTGGCTGTGGCTGCAAACTGGTTGCACGTACCATGGTCCGACCATGCCCCGACTTCCGCGTACCTGGTTCTACAACGAAAAATGCGATCTTTGTGGTGTACGTCGCTTCGAACATCGATTGGACCCGACTCATCCCCACCGCGACTGGCTCGATGAGTGGGTCGCGGACACTTTCGATAGTCCGTTCGATCCTGAGTACGAGCGATGGACGAGCATAAAGCTACGACTCTCTCAACGGGTCAAAGCCGGGTTGTACGATATCTATCTACCCGAAGCGCAGGAGAGACAGGAAATCCGAACGCGAAATGGAGTCACGCAAGCGCAGCTTGCAGCAATGCTCTACGTCGTACCCACAACCGTCGCCCGATGGGAGAGGGCGGCCGGGTACTCCCGAGCCGGGCGGCTTCCGGGCCGGGAACCCTCCGGGTCTCTTCGGAGACATTACGCCAGCGTTCTCACGCGTTCACAGGAATAGTTGCCGACACCGGCATGGCCGTAAGCAACTCGCACGTCTGACTCGATGAACTGTAGATTTTTTCAGCAAGAGCGGACGAGCACTCGACTACACGTCTGAGGAACCAAGATGTGCTCGAACGAGGTTTCTGAACAGCGGACCGTGGTTGCCCACCTTGAGGTGCACTAATTCGTGGACAATCACCTCGTGGCGTTTCTCCATTGGTTGATCAAGAAGTTCGCTATCGAAGGTGAGTCGTCCTGAACTGGAGGCCGACGCCCATTTGAGGGTCATGTCCCTGATGTGGATCTCCTTCACTTCAACGCCAATACGTTCCGCCCACCGGTGGACATCCGCCTTGAATAGGTCGGCCGACACGACACGGTCAACTGGCTCCATTCGCTTGATCATGTGCTCTTGAGCATCGCGAGAAGTCCGCCCACCACTTCGGTGATGTTCTCAACTTTGGCGTCCAGGAGCACCTTATAAAGGCTCCGCCGAACCTCACGTTCCTCGGCGTCCGCTGCCTTCCAATGAGGGTGGGCGTCGAAGACTCGGTCGGCCGCCTCGGCGATTGGCTCCGCCTCGTCGAGTTCCATCCGATGCCGTAGCAACCAGTAGACGCCGAACCCATCAACGGACAGCTTCGTCTCCTTTCGGGCATCGTCGGCTGCAAGGGCCTCCTCCCGCAGCTTCGTCAGCTCTTCAAGGGCGGTGACGGTGTCGAGCTGGCCCTCGTGGAACTGCCTCGCTATCTCCTCCGCCCTCTCCCCGATAGGGATCAGATACGGAGCTTCCTTCGACCGCCGGGCAATCCGCACCGACGGCATGGATTCCCAATGATTTCTGCAAGAGCCAGGTTCGAAGGCCCCAAATCGACCACTCTGGGTGAGAAATGAGGGATTTCGTGCGCGCAGGGAAGGATTGCAAGCCTCTGACCAGGGAGAACGTGGTCAGCTTTACATAATGAAAGTTATGGGTAGCCCTCCCCTGGCCACCGGTAACGCATCACGACAGGCACACGAAAGGCGGGCATATGGCCTGCTGTGCGACATCCTCAGGTCGACCGAGAGGCGGCGCGCAGACGATCCAGGTCGTGCTCGCTTATCGGGAGCACCCTCCCCAGCACCTCCACCGTGTTCGGGCTGGGCACCCGATCACCATTGCTCAGTTGCACCAAATAGCTGTGGCTCAGCCCGGTGAATCGAGCAACACGCCGCCACGATGCACCCGTTTTGAGCTTCGCCTCCTTAATGGCTTGCGCTAGTTCGGGGTCGAGGAATCGTCGTGGTTGCCTTCGGTTTGTGGTCTCCACAGGGTCTTCTCGGTGAACGGTCGGCACATCAGCGGAACGGGCGGAGGTCGAAGACCAACCCCACTGAGGGATTGGTTCTGGTGGATGCGCAGCTGCAACGGGCTGCTGATTCGACCTCGCTGCTGAACCTGATGGTGAGGAATCCATCAGGCCAACCACCTGGCGAGGATTGACCAGGCGTCCTGCTGACGCGCCGACTTCTGGAAGCGAGCAGTCTGATAAGGGAGCTTGGACTGATCGCTTCGGTATAGCTCGTACAGGACCTTGCCTTCGTCCGACGTCCATACTTGGTGTTCGATGTCTTGGATTGTCGACGTTGGCCAGCGGGTCCACGCCAGCTCGCCAGCCCTCTTGCTGACGGCCAACATGATCGTCTCGCCCAGCGTTGGCTCCGGTTCGGACTTTGCGATTGGAGCGGCGAGGGATTCAGCGGGCGCTGCTGTGTACTCGTCGTAGAGTTCGGGAACTCCTTCCCAAACAATTGCCATCGCCTCGTCTCTGCTGGTGACGGGAGCAATCTCCTGTATGTCGTCGGCGAGTTCATTGACCTCGGCGAGGATTTCGTTCCGGGTGCGCTCGTTCATGATGTCTCCTGGGGGTCCGATGGTTTGCCCTCGTCACCCAAACCGAGCAGGTGAGCAAGAGAGTCCCTGTGGTGGTGAGGCGGATGGCCAAGGTCGGGAAGGTCAAGGTCTCGGAGCCTGAACTGAAGCCACCCGGTGACGATGGCTCTCCCGAGATGGGATCTCGGCGCACGGCCAGTCAGCTCCTGTCGATGCGCGTAGCGCCTTTTTGATAAGGCGAGAACCCGAGCAAGTGTTTCTTGCAGTTCGGCAATTCGAAGCTCGGCTTCGTCCACGGTTTGTCCGAGAAGCATCTCGGCCTCGGCAAGTTCAACTGCCGCTCGGCTTCGGCGACGGGCTTCTGACTCTGCCTTCACCTCATCGAACTTCTTCTTGACCTCGATCACTTCGTTGGCGGCATCGAAGAGCGCTCCTTTGATCTCCACATCGCGGAGGACGCGGTCTGCGGTGGAGTCTTCGGAGGCCAACTGCTGCTGTTCCGCTTCAATGGTCCGATATTTTGCTTCAGCCTCGTGGAGTTGAGACCGGGCTTCGTCGAGTGTGAGCTTTGTCATTTGAATTGCCTCCTGGCCCGGCTATCCAAAAAGCGCCAGGCACGTTTGTGGGTGCACTGGCGCTCGGGGGCGCTCACGCTCGTTGTGTTCTACTTGGGAGTGACTTCCTGTTCTTCTGGGTCCCCCTCCTGGAGCCATGCCCAGATCGCTTCTCGGACAGCACCGGACACTGACATCCGCCTCACCTTGGCGGCATCACGAAGTCGATCGTGCATTGCGGCTGTCGGAATCTTCACCGTCAGAATCGAACTCTTTATGGCCATGGGAAGGACGATACGGGGTATGCGCGACATGTCCAGTACCCGTTATGACCCGGTGTGCCGAGGGGACCCCTATGGTGCCGAGAAGTACCGAAATGCCCAGGAGCGAAACAGGTGGAGAGTAAAATCCCGCCAACAGCCGTCGTCGGCAAACCCGATGACGTGCACACCTGACCGGACAGAACCCCGGACAGCGAGCGCCCAGAGCGCCGGTTCACCGATATCAAAGGAACGATATGGAACCTGGCGCACCCTTCACACTCCCTCGGCTAATCAACACCGACCAGCTCGCCGCAATCATCGGGATCACCCGGAAAGCTCTCTACCACGCTATCGATGCCGGTCAGGTTCCCACTCCGCTCAAGATAGGGAACCGGCTGCGTTGGCGTCCTGACGACATCACCGCCTGGATTCAGGAGAAGGCCCAAGCTGAAGCCGACTTCCGAAACGGACAATGATTCATGCGGCACCTCTAATTGATGGTGGCTGGCCTTCCCACGGTGAGGCTGGCGAGTAGGTCCGGTTGCAGCGAGTCCAACATTGGTTGGTCGGCTGTGGTGCCCAAAGATTCTATGAGTGTCGCGAAAAATGCTCTGGCGGCAACCGCATAGGCGACCTCGAAGATCTCCTGATCTGAAAGCCCCTGTGACCGGAGTGAATCGACATCAGCTTGGGTCACAGATGATGGGTCGGTGGCTGCCTTCTCGGCAAAGTCCATGATCGCCACATCAACAGCGTCGAGATCTGCGTCATGATGGTTTTTAGCGATCCTGACCACTTGGTTACTGTCGTAGAACAGATCTCGCAGGAACATGCCATGTGCAACGCTGCAACAGGTCGACTTCAACGCTTTGGCCACGGCCAAGGTCGCAAGCTCACAACGTCGCCGATCCATCGACGTGTAGGCAACGGTGATAAGCCCGAGCCATGCCTTATACGCCTCTGGATGATGAGAGAAGGCTTGAGTGAAATTTGGCAGGAACCCCCATCTGTCCTCCTGGTAGACCTCAGCCAAATCACCAGTAGCAGACTCGGGACTCACAGGCTCGATAAACATCATACTTCCAACAGTCAGATCCTCGTCGAGGATGCCACGTCCCGACCCGGCGAGGTTCGATCAACACGTAGCCCAGCAAGCAGCTAGCGCACGCTCCATGAAGCCCTCCATTCACCCAGAACTGTTGATCTAGGTCACCGCACGTTCGACGCAGTCGACATCGACGTCGTCGGATCGCTCGCACTCTTCACCGCCCGGAACCCGATCAGCCCACAACCGGCATTCGATCGCTATTCCGTAACCACGCCGAAGTGCCCTTATCGAGTGGTCGTCACGATTCCGTAACGCGGCACTGGCAGATTCTCTGGTGGAGTGCGATTGGAATGACGATGCGACCGGGATTGATTGTGGCTTGGGCGTGGACTGGCCTGGTTGTGGCTGGTGCAATTGCAGTCGGGGTTTCGGTTGGCGCTCGAGATGGTTTGAGCGTCGATGTCCTGACCTTGCCCCTCGTAGGGGTCGTCTATGCGTTTTTGGGTTTGTTGGTCGTGGTACGTAGTCCTGGGAACAGCGTCGCCTGGCTGTTCTTTGTAGTGGCGACATGGGTAGTCCAATCTGGTGCGAATGTCCTGGTGCTCGGGGATGGATCAGTTCCACCCGAGCATCCTTCGATGTGGGATGTCATGGCAGTGGTGTGGGACAACAGCGCATATTTCGTAGGTCTGTTCGTTCCGGTTTTCCTGTTCTTTTACATATTTCCGACAGGCCGATTCTTGACGCGTCGCTGGGCCTGGGCTGGGTGGGCTGGGGCCGTGCTGATCTGCATGGCCCCCTTGGACGCCGTACTTCAGACTGATATCGGCCCCGAGGAGCAGGGGTGGACAATCTCGAATCCGATCGGGCTCATGGAAACGAGTTCCCCGATTCTTCTGGGAGCATCCGCGCTGGGTCTTCTTCTCCTGGTTGTGGGTGGCGTGCTGGCAATAATCACCAGGTACCGCCGCTCCGAGGCAGCAGTGCACTCCCAGATCAAATGGGTCCTCTTTGGTCTTGGCGTGATGCTGATCGGCTTCTTCGGGAATTGGCTCCTGCCCGATAACGCGCCGGACTGGCATAGGGATCTCCTATTCATGGTGGTCCTGACGGCCATACCTGTTTCCGTCATGGTCGCAATCAACCGATACCGCCTCTACGACATCGACCGACTGGTCTCTCGAACAGTCGGCTATCTCATAGTCGTTTCACTGGTGGGGCTTGTATATGTGGCCGGTGCGGTCTGGTTGCCGAGCAGGTTGATCGGCAACCAGAGCCCCATCTTCGTCGCAGCATCGACGCTCGCGGCAGCTGCACTATTCAACCCCCTAAGAAAAAGAGTTCTCAAGCTCGTAGACCGCAGATTCAACCGATCGAGCTACAACGCAGAGCAACTAGTCGAACACTTCGGGAATCTGATCGGCGGGCAAAGAGAGATCACCGGCCTTATCAAGGACACGACTTCCCTAGTGACAGAAGCGGTGCAGCCCACCTCCATCGGCGTCTGGGTCAAGTGGGAAGACACCAACACCGGAACCTCGGCCACTCGATAACCGGCATATCATGCATTACCGCCCGCTTCGATGTCCATCTTGACTTGAATAAAGCAACGAAACTCGTTGGCGGGAGAAGTCTCGCGTTCTGGTTGATTCAGAACTTTTGAGGCCGTGGTAGCTTGCCCGCATGCCGCCGAACAAAACAGCTCAGAGGTTCTGGATCGACCCGTCGATGTCCGACCAGCAGATTCTTGACATGATCATGAGCATCAAGGGCAGCGCCCCAGGTAGAGACCGGCGAGGTGGCATTCCCGGACGAGGATGAGGTCGAGGTCGAGGTCGACACCGGGCACTAGGGGCCGCGGCAAGTGGACACGCTTTGTCCATGTGCAGAGAGCAAACGGCTTCGGGCTGCGCCCGAACCACCCCACCCGGAGGAGGGGACCGCCTCAGAGCTAGGTCCTAAGTGATCGACAGCCGCAATCCTGCCAATTCTGTACGCTGGGCGACATTGCGGCCCTCTGACCTGGACTTTGTCCCAGGTAGGTATCTATCTCTTCCGTCTTCTTCCTCTTCTAGATAACTACCTGAGACAAACCCCTGGTAGGACGCTCGGGATGTCGCCCAGCGCTCACTCCTCCTCCTCGTCCTCATCAGGGCGCTTTTCCAGCTCGATGAAGTCGATCCCGCTATCGAGCGAGGTTGTGTCCCGCAGCCGCCAGCCGCTGTCTTCGAGGATGTCCTCGACGTCCCGGCCCTTAGCCTTGGTCCAGCCGAGTTCCTCATACCTCGACATGGTGAGAGCGCCGCACCAGTGGCAGGGCTTGTCGGGGTTGTCCCGGAAGGCGCTCGTGTTCCACACCTCTCCATGGTTCGGGCAAGACCGTATGCGGGGCTGGGTAGAGGGAAGCCCCACGGAGACAACTCTCCCGCCGCGAACGTCGAGACCATCGAGGGCACCGAGGAACAGGTTCCGCAGTCGCCTGACACCGACGACCTGGTGCCCGTCGGCCTCTGTGATCGTGGTCAGGGACCGATCCAGGGCGAGCGGTGGATCGGTCTCCAGGGTGCCGTAGAGGGTCGGGGCTGGGTGCGTTAGCGGCATAGCCATGTGTCGGAACACGCCCGAGTTGGTTACGACGAAAAAGGTCTCCCCCTCGAATTGGCGCTCCTTCGACTTCTTCGGCTTGGGTCCGAGTTGACCTACCTCGATGGCCCGACTGGTCAGGGTGGGGAACCGCAGTGCCCAGCTTCCCTCCCGATGGAGGGCTTTGCGTTCACGATCCCAGATCCCCTTCGAGATGATCCCCGACTGGAAGACAGGACTCCCCTTGCCATGCATGAACCACTCGAAGCATGCCAGCGCCAGCCGATCAGCGCGGTTCCCACGTTCAGCCACCTTGACGAAACACTCCGGGTCTTTGCAGGCGGGCGTGATGACCAGACCAGTATCAGTGGATCGGCGGCGCAGAACCAGTTGAGGGTGGAAACTGTTGGCGCACAGGCCGAGATCAGAGCGAGCCATGTCAGCTATCGCATTGGGACGACAGCCACACTGGTGGCGACCAGCTCAGGGTCGAGCTGGTCAGATCGTTGGCTGTCGATGAGTTGTCAGGTAGTGTTGACACGTCGATTCATTGGTCCCTTTTGAATTGTCACAAGTGGATGAACCCTCGCTGCCCGGCGGGGGTTCATTTCATTTTTCGTTGGCCGCCTCAGCCCAGCGGCGCAGCGTGTTTATCCCGATGCGTACTCCCGACTGTTGCTCGATCACGTCGAGTGCCCCCTCCAACGTGAACGGCGGGGATTCGTTCATCCGGTCAAGGATGCTGTCCAGGCTCCTCCCCCACTCGGGAGTCTGGCTCTGCCAGTTGTCACGGACCTGGTCGATCTTGCTGGGGCGTCCTCGTGTTCGTTTCATTTTCGGCAGGTTAGCACCCATTTAGAAGGTTGCCAACGACATACAGTCGAAGCGAGGTGAAGAGATACTTAAAGAGTACACTCGGAGCATATACTCCCTGTATAAACTGCGTATAGCTAGTTGCTATGTGATAGGACGAGGTCTAGAGATACGTTAGGCAAATGTTGTAAAAACCGCACACTACAGGTCGACATTCTCCCAAAAACCTTGTACCGTTTCCCCGATGAGTGGAATCTCATCGTCAAAGGTTCTCTCACCATGGGTGATTCCCGGTTTGGCGATGGCGAAGAAAGACGGCGGGATTCCAACCCCCACCTACGAAGGAAAGAAGGGCATGAGCAAATTCAAATTCAATATCAAGGTCCCCCACCCGGCCCATATGGACGGTCTCAGGAAGGTGATCGAAGCTCAAGATCCAATTCATGCCAACTACTACGACGAGATCAGAGCAGACTTCGAAGCGGACCACGCCCTCGTGCTGGATGCCCTGGTCGACGCAGGTATTCCGTTCCGGTCCTATACCTGGTCGAAGGACAAGAATGGGTGGCTCAATGCAGTGGAGCATGCGTGGCACCCGGGCATGGACAGCTACGCAACGAGGAACATATGCCGCGGACGGACAGGAGATCCAGAGCCTGCACTCACTCGTGGTCAATTCCTGGGCATGTGCTTAGACCTCACAGACCTCAATCCCGACACCGCAGATTGGGAGAAGGCGGTCCTGATGCTCGTTGGACACTTCGGCACGGGGGAATTCGGGGACGACCCGGCGAATTGGCTATGACCGATTCCACTCCCCATTCGATGAAGCGAAACGGTCGTTCCCGCTCATCGACCTGGGGTCCTCGATCTGGGGAGAACAGCCTGGACCGGAGTCGAGTGTTCGTGCGGTGTGGGAGCGCTGCAGGCTGTTCAATCCGGGGTGCTGGTTTCGCTCGGAGGCTGGACCCTGGGTGGCTCGGGCGCAGCCCGAGGCCGTCTGTCGCTCAGATAAATTCAATTTTCCAAGCTTCTCGTCGTAGCTGATGAGAAGACCCAGGGCCAGCCGATGACGATGCCTTAGCGGTACCGGATCGAGCTGGATGGAGGGGGAGCGTTGAACTCCCCCTCCCCCTTTTCTCAGGTCCCAGGCTCAGTGCTCGGCACTACGGGAGCCAACTGAACCCGAGGGGAAGAACGCGAAAAACATAGCGTGGCCTTCATCCGAAGAGTTCTCCCGCCGCAGCTGAAACTCGATCCGCTCTTGCCTCCGCATCCAGGTCCCTTCCATATATCGCAAGGAGTACCTGAGGGGTGTGGCCGAGTTGAGCAGCCGCCTCCGTGATCGGATGACCAAGGGACAGGAGGAGCGACCCTAATGAGTGCCGAAGGGAATGGAGTGTCGGCCCAGGAGGCAACCTTGCATGCGACCATTCGCTCGTGAAGGCGTGGGAAACACTGTCAGGGCGGCAAAGACTTCCACTCGCATTCCAGCGGAACGCTAGGTCCAGGCCCATCGGCAATGATTCGTACTCCGCCCCACCGGCGAGTGCATCGGCCGCCAGCTTCGCCCGATGCTTCTTCATCGCAAGAACGGTCGACGCGTCAAGCCCGACCTGCCGCATTCCTGCTTCGGACTTGGGTGCCTTGACCAGGTGCTCGCCTTGGTCGGTCACGATGCTGCGACGAACCCATAGCCTTCTACGATCGAGATCCACGTCATCCCACGTCACTGCTACGAGTTCGCCTCTCCTGAGGCCCGTAGTGGCGGCTAGCTGTGCTCCGCGGGGAGGTTGTCCCCGATGGTGCTGTTGGGGGTGGCCCATCGGAGTGACCCGTGGGGTCGGTGGTGATTGTAGAAGTGGATGAACCCGTCATACGCCTGGTGTCGTTCGTTTTCTGAGTTCCAGTGTCGGA
>JBGTCK010000034.1:0-40967 GCA_041748855.1 Acidimicrobiia bacterium | reverse complement strand
CAGGCCCAGACGGGCTACTCAAATACGGTCAGGGTGGGTCTCATCACCTACTTTGTGTCGGAGAGAGGACTCGAACCTCCACCAGGAAAACTCCCGACCAGGTCCTTAGCCTGGCGCGTCTACCAATTCCGCCACTCCGACAGAGTGATCGTCAGCGAGTTTATCGCCCGTCTAGCTCAAGACGAAGGTGAGGACGAACGTGCTGATACCGAACGCCACACTCGTGATCCAGGTGAGACGGTCGAGGTTGCGCTCGACAACTGTCGAACCGCCGAGGCTCGACGTGCTCATACCCCCTCCGAAGACATCGGAGAGACCTCCGCCCTTACCCGAGTGGAGCAGCACGAGAGCCACCACAGCGAGGCTGAGCAGGACATGGACGATTACGAGAAGTGCTTCAACCATAAATCTTGTTACCTAGAGAAACCGTCCAGTAAGGACGGCTTAGACAAGTCTACCAGCGTCCGCCGGTTTCAACTAGCTGGCCACTAGCCGGACCGGCCCTCGGCCTGGGCGGCGACTGCGGCAGCAGCTGCTTCTGCCGCGTCCTGATCGCCCAGGTACCGGGAGCTAAGCGGCTGAAACGACTCGTCGAGCTCGTAGACGAGGGGAATGCCGGTAGGAATGTTCAGCCCGACGATCTTTTCTTCTGAAATACCGTCGAGGTGCTTGACGAGAGCCCGCAACGAGTTCCCATGGGCGACGATGAGGGGCACCCGCCCCATCAACAGGTCGGGGACGATCGAGTCGTACCAGTACGGGAGCATTCGTTCGACCACGTTGGCCAGCGCTTCGGTGGAGGGAATGAGGTCCGGTGGGAGGTCGGCATAACGAGGGTCGTGGGAGGGGTGGCGATCGTCGTCACGTTCTAGGGCAGGCGGAAGTATGTCGTATGACCGTCGCCAGACCAGAACCTGTTCTGCACCGTGGATGTCGGCCGTTTCCTTCTTGTTGAGCCCCTGCAAAGCACCGTAATGACGTTCGTTGAGCCGCCAGGAGCGTTGCACCGGCAGATAGGAGAGGCCCATTGTCGTCAGGGTCAGCTCGGCGGTATGGATCGCCCGAACCAGGAGCGAGGTGTGGAGATGGGTGGGTGTGAAGCCCTCCTCACGGAGCAACTCCCCTGCCGTCACTGCCTCTTCGCGCCCGAGATCGGTGAGCCCGACGTCGGTCCATCCGGTGAAGAGGTTCTCGAGGTTCCACTCCGACTGGCCGTGTCGCAGAAGAATCATCGTGTGGGTCACAGCCGGTACCTCACGATCGCTGCGAACTGGTCGGGGTCGAGCGAGGCGCCACCAACCAGCGCTCCGTCGATGTGTCGTTTCGCCATCAGGTCTCTCACGTTACCGGCGTTGACGGAACCCCCGTAAAGGATGCGGATTGGCTCGGCAACCTCACTGTTCCCGACTTCGATCAGGGTTTCTCTGATGAATTCGGCCATCGTGCCCGCATCGTCGGGCGACGCGTTCCGCCCGGTGCCGATTGCCCACACCGGCTCGTAGGCGATGACCAGAGCCGCCAACTGTTCATCTGAAAGACGGGCCAGAGCTCCGGTGAGCTGGTCCCGGACTACGTTCTGCTCCTCGCCCGCCTCGCGCTGTTCCAGCGACTCCCCGACGCAGACGATTGGTGTCATCTCGTTATTGAGGATCGCCTTGAGGCGTTTGTTGACGTCCTGGTCGGTCTCCCCGAAGTGCTGTCGTCGCTCGGAGTGGCCGACAATTACGTACTTGACAGCGAGTCGGTTGAGCATCGGTGCGGAGACCTCTCCGGTGTAGGGACCGGCGTCTTCCCAATGGACGTGCTGTGCAGCGAGCTCGATCAGCATCCGGTCGGCCTCGATGACGGTCTGCGCCGACCGTAGAGCGGTGAACGGAGGGGCGACCACAACATCGACCCGGTCGTAGTCGCCGGGGTCGAGGCGGTAGGACAGTTTCTGGATCATCTGGATGGCGTCGAGATGGGTGGCGTTCATCTTCCAGTTGCCGACGATCAGATCCTTACGTTCGGTCACTTTGCTTCCTGTGCCCATCTCTCCAGGACTTCAACCCCGGGGAGGTCTCTCCCCTCGAGCAACTCGAGGCCCGCTCCCCCGCCCGTTGAGAGGTGATCGATCTGGTTCTCGTAGCCGAGCATCCGAACCGCCGCTGCGGAATCTCCACCGCCGACACCCGTGTAGCCGTCGGTGGCCGCCATCGCACCGGCAACCCGCTCGGTTCCCATCCGGTACGACTCCCATTCGAACACACCCATCGGCCCGTTCCAGAAGATCGTCTTCGACCTACGGATGATGTCGGCGAACAGGTTGTAGGTTGACGGCCCGATGTCGAGGCCGATCTCATGCTCGCTTAGCGAGTGGATATCGACGATCCGGTTCGCCCCGGACTTGGTGAAAGAGGTTGAGGCGACGACATCGAGGGGAAGCCTGATCTTGTCGCCGAACTCGCCTTCGAGAAGTGCGACGGCTGCGTCCATCATGTCCTCCTGAACCATCGATGCGCCGACCGACTCCCCCCTGGCTTTGAGGAAGGTGAAACACATGCCGCCGCCGATCAGCATCTCATCGACTTTGGGGAGGAGGTTCTCGATCAGGCCGAGCTTGTCTGACACCTTGGCCCCTCCGAGGACCATCGTGTACGGCGACTGCGGGTCGTCGGTGAACTTCGTAAAGGCGGACAATTCTCGATCGAGCAGCGGGCCGGCAACGCTCTTCACCAGCGAAGCCACTCCGACGGTCGATGCATGAGCCCGGTGGACCGAGCCAAATGCGTCCTGGACGAAGAGATCCATCCCTTCGGCGAGCTTGGCAGCGAGGCCCGAATCGTTGGAGGTCTCTCCGTCATCGAATCGGGTGTTCTCGAGAACCTTGATATCGCAGTCGGCGTGCCGGCCCATCGTCACCTCGTGCCCGGTCAACTCCGCCAGCCTCGCGGCAACCACCTTCATCGAATAGTGCGGGTTCTGGCCACGCGGCCGCCCGAGATGGGAGCAAACCGTCACCTTGGCCCCTTCCGCCACCAGCCTCTCGAGCGTCGGTAGGGCCGATCTAATCCGGAAATCGTCGGTGATGACACCATCTTCGTCGAGCGGCACATTCAGGTCTGACCGCACTAGGACTCGGGCCCCGGAAACGTCGACATCCTCCAATGTCAGGTACTTCTTCATGTCTGATTCCCCATCGCTAGATCTTCAAGGATACGTCCCAACTTCAGCGGGTCGTGCGTCGGCCACACAGCATGCTGATCGGCCACGTCTGCAAACACCACTCTCCAGCCGTGGGTCGCGGCGACTTCGGTGTCGATCGTCACCTCCCGATGTCCTTCAGGCACACTCAATTCCCCGCTGTGGGCCACGACGACCGCCGGACCTTCGATGCCGACATGATCATGGAGCGCCGCAAGATGCTCCGCACCGTTCATCCCCAGGGTCTCCCCATCCTGGGTGACGAGGTTGAGGACGAAAACCCGTTGGGCTCGGGCGCGCATCACCGCGTCGGCGAGCATGTTGACCTTCAGCGCCGAGATCACCGATGTGTAGAGACTCCCCGGGCCGATCACGATCTGATCTGCAGCCGCCACTGCCGCTAGGGCGCGGCGGGAAGCCACGACGTCAGCAGGCTCGATCCACAGATCTTCGAATTTGCCCTTCGACGCGGTGATCTTCTTCTGGCCTGTCACCTCTACCCCGTCGATTCGGGCGTGGAGCACCAGGGGATCCGCCGCCACCGGGATCACTTCGCCCACCGCGCCGAGCATTCCACCTGCGGTCGAGACTGCGGTCTCGAAGTCGCCGAACATATGGGCGAGGCCCGCCAGTATGAGGTTTCCGAGCGAATGGTCGATCACGTCACCCTCCTCGAAGCGGTGCGCAAAGAGCTCCGACCACAGTGAGGGCTCCGGGGTGAGTGCAAGTAGACAGCGACGGAGGTCGCCGGGAGGCGGGATCCCGAGCCCGGTCAACCGCCCCGAAGATCCACCGTCGTCGACCACGGTCACTAGTGCGGTGATGTTGGACGCGTAACACTGGATTGCCTCGAGAGCCGCGGCCTGGCCGTGCCCGCCTCCAATCGCGACCACATTCGGCCCGTTCGGATCGAGCAAGAGGGGCTGCATCGCGGTATCGACCTGCGGTTTCAATTGTCGATGTCCCGGTGACGCACCACCGCCCTGATGTCGCGGTCATTGAGCCTCTTGCCGATCTCCTCGGCGATTGCCACAGAGCGGTGGTGTCCGCCAGTGCAGCCGATGCCGACCGAAAGGTACGACTTGCCCTCGGTCTCGAAAAGGGGAATCAGGAAAGTCAGCATCTGCTCGACCTGATCGACGAATTCAACCGCGCCCGGCTGTTCCATCACATAGTCACTGACCTCGACCTCGTTGCCTCGCTTCTCACGCAATTCAGGCACCCAATGCGGGTTGGGGAGGAAACGGACGTCGAACAGGAGGTCGGCATCTCGGGGGCTGCCGTGCTTGAAGCCGAATGAGCGCACCGACACCCGCATCGGAGCCGTCATGTCCTCGTCCGCGAAGAGGGCGGTCAGCTGGTCCCGCAACTGGTGGATATTGAGGTTGGAAGTGTCGATGTAGTAGTCGGACATCTCCCGCAACTCGCTTAACATCTCCCGCTCGGCGAGAATCGCCCCGGAAATGGTGGGCTCTCCAAGTGGGTGGGGCCGGCGATTTTCCTCGTAGCGGCGGACGATCACCTCGTCTTCGGCATCGAGAAAGACCGTGCGGGTCTGGACACCGTCCTGCGCCAGGTCGACGATGGCAGTCTTCAGTTCCTCGATCGGTAGGCCGCTCCGGGAGTCGATTACGACCGCGAGATGCTTGTGTTGTTCGGGGATGTCGTGGGCTTCAACCGCCTGCACCAACAGGCTCGGCGGGAGGTTGTCGATGACGCTGTACCCGAGGTCCTCGATGACGTTCGCCGCCGAGCTGCGCCCGGCTCCGGACATACCGCTGACCAACAGGACATGGGGGTGTTCAATTGAGCCGATTTCCATTGCCGATCCGGGTTGGGAGTCTGTTGGATAATGCCGTTGCCCAGATTGGCGGCCAGGCGCGCCGATCGCAAGGCCGAGGTTTCGCCACTCCTCGGGCCGGAACTATCGCGGGGCCGAGAACGCAGCGAGCGGTGATGCCCTGGTCGTCAAGATGGGTGACATGCATTGTTCAACGGGCTCCTAATTGTGCAACACAGCGTACAGATGGTCAGCCACTCCCCTGGGCACAACCCCGGCTAGTTCATCCGCTGACGCCTCACGGATCTTCTTCAGCGAACCGAACCTTCGCAGCAAGTCACCTTTACGCTTCGCCCCAATCCCAGGTACCTCGTCGAGGATCGAGTCGATCATCGACTTGGAGCGAAGCTGGCGGTGGTAGGTGACGGCGAAACGGTGCGCCTCGTCGCGAACTTGCTGCAGGAGATACAGCGCCTCAGCGTCCCGGGCGATCCGGACCGGTTCCGTTTTCCCCGGCAGGTAGACCTCTTCCATCCGCTTGGCGAGGCCAACCACAGGGATTTCCAGATTGAGCTCATCGAGGACTTTGGTTGCTCGTCCCAGCTGTCCCGCGCCTCCGTCGATGACGATCAAAGACGGCGGGTAGGAGAACTTCCCCTGGTCGCCCAGCGGCTTGTTGCGTTCGGCCAGGTAGGCCCGGAAGCGCCGACGAACCGTCTCTTCCATCGAGGCGAAATCGTCCTGACCCGCAACGGTCTTGATCTTGAATCTGCGGTATTCGGACGGTCGTGGCATGCCGTCCTCGAGAACCACCATCGATGCCACGGTGTTGGTCCCCTGAAGCGTGGAAATGTCGTAGGCCTCGATGCGGAGGGGTGCCTCGGGCAGGTCGAGCTCTTCCTGAAGCGATCGCAGCGCTCTCGCCCGGGCGTTGTGGTCTTTCTGTCGCCTGAGCCGATGTCTGGCAAACGCTTCAGCTGCATTCATCGTGGTGGTCTCTAGCAATCGTCGCTTCGAGCCCCGTTGGGGAACCCTGAGGTTGACATTGGACCCTCGTCGCTCGACCAGCCATGCAGTCACCAGGTCGATCTCGGCCGGCTCGACCGACACCAGCACTTCCCTGGGCGGCTCCTCGTCGCCGTAGAGCTCCCGGATCACCCGTGCCACCAACTCGTTGTCGGTCAGCTCCTCGACCCGGTCGACCACGGTCCCTTTCCGGCCGACCACCCTCCCCTGCCGGACATAGAGAATCTGAAAAGCCGACTCGAGTTCGTCGCCATGGAATGAGATCAGGTCGAAGTTTTCCGGCTTCTCGGTGACGACCTCCTGACGGAGCATCGCCCGCCGGACATCGTCGATGCGATCGCGATGACGCGCCGCGAGTTCAAACTCCTGGCGGTTCGACGCTCCCCACATCTCTTCCTTTAGAGCTGCAAGCACAGCCTCGGTGTCGCCTTCGAGGAACGCGGCCAGCCCGTCGACCATTTCCTGATAGTCGGCCGGTGCCACTTCGCCGATGCAGGGTCCCGAGCACTTTTCGATGTGAAAGAGGAGACACGGGCGGTTCTGGGCCTTCTGACGCTCGAACATCGCATTGGAGCAGGTGCGAATCGGAAAGGTGCGCAACAGCTGGTCGAGGGTCTTTCTGATCGCATAGGTATGGGCGTAGGGACCGAAGTACTGGTTTTCTTTCCGTTTCTTCCCCCGCATCACCTGAGCGCGGGGCCACTCGTGGCTGCGGGTGATGGCCAGATAAGGGTACGACTTGTCGTCGACGAGCTTCACGTTGAACCGGGGACGATGCTTCTTGATCAGCGTGTACTCGAGCATCAGCGCCGCCACCTCGGACTCGGTGATGATCCACTCCACACTGCGGGCGTTGTCGACCATCGTCTGGGTGCGCGGGTGCAGTCCGATCCCGAAATAGGAGGAGACCCGGCTGCGCAGGCTCTTTGCTTTCCCGACGTAGATCACTTTGCCGTTCCGGTCGCGGAACAGGTAGGTGCCGGGGTGGTCCGGTATCTCGGAGGGCTTAGGCCGGTCGAACATGGTGTCTCAGGGTAAGAGCTGCCACCGACACGCCATCAATCTCGGGATCCCGGACTGGTCGTCGAGTTCGTGGTGGGGCTTTTCGATCATCCGCTCCAGGCTCCATCCTGCGGCGGCGGCATCGTTGAGCAGCTCCGCGGTGGTCCGGTGGTAGAAGGTCACGCTGCGGTTACCGGCCGGCTCTTCGCTGGAGCCACCCGGGTCGAAGTATTCGCCGGGCCTCCATAGGGTCTCGCCGTCCTCGTCGGTGATCGGCGTCGATCCTGGCGCCGTCCAGGCCGGGTGGTTGATGACCAAACCGAAGACACCACCGGGGCGGACCACCCGGGCAACGCCCTCGAAAAAGGAAGCAGTCGCCGGAAGATGCTCGAGCACCAGCACCGAATAGGCGCCATCGACGGATTGAGATCGTATGGAGCTCAGGTAGGGCAGGCTGTCGATGAGTGTTGGCCCTTTCGTCGACGCGAGCCGGGCCAGGTCTGGCGCAAGCTCGACACCGACGGGCGAAGCGCCGGCAGTGATGACCGGGATCATCACCCGGCCGTCCCCGCAACCGAGATCGAGGTATACCGAGCCCGGTTGCGGTTGAAGCACCTCGAGAAGGAGTGGTGTCACCACTTCCTCATAGGCAGCGTCGCCGGCCAGTTCAGCGTTCCACCATTCTCCGAGTTGGCTCCAGGACATCGCCTCTCATTGAAGCCGATCCCGGACGCTGTTTCAGTGTCGTCTCGCGCGGCTTCAACACCCAAGGGCATAGTTGATCGACCAGCACACCCTGCCCATGGTCTCAGTGTCAACAAACCCGATCCGCTTGGTCAGCGAGGAGCGTGCGATCGTGTGGATCCCATCACAGTTGATTGTTGACGGGTGGTCTAGCCCTGACTCCTCGATGTCCAAGCCAACCTCGGCGGCGATACCCCGGATTGTCGTGGTGACCTCGGCGACGGTTACCGACGCCCTCACATCGATCACCTCGGCCCTCGTAAGGACGAGAACAGGGCGTGCCTTACGGCCAACCTGCGCCAGCCAGATTTCTCCGCGTGTCAGCTTTCGCCCCATTGCTCGGCCCCATCCCAAGAAGTATCGGACCTTTCAGGGGCTCGTTCGTAAGCGGCGCGATCGGCTGCAACCAGAGCAGCACGCACAGCGGCGGTGACCCCTTCGCGGGCCGCGGCCGAGATGTTGACATCGAGCCGACGGGCCCGTTCCGCGAGAGCTTCGTCGAGCGTGAAGGTAGTGCGAGTAGATGCCATAACTTGATGCTAGCACCAACTGATACTGTTTGGAGTTGCTAGTAGCCGAGGACGTCTCTGAACCATGGCGTGGTTCGCTCGAGACCCTCACGCAAGCTGACCTGGGCCTTCCAGCCGAGCACTTCTTCGGCCCTGGTGGTGTCGGGTCTGCGTACCTTGGGGTCATCCTCGGGAATCGGATGAAATTCGACGCCGGGATGATTGCCGACGACGTCCTGAATCGCTTCGGCAAGCTCGAGCATCGAGACCTCTTCGGGGTTTCCGATGTTCACCGGTGCAGTCTCCTCGGAGAGGAGGAGGCGGAGGATTCCCTCGATCTCATCATCGACGTAACAGAGCGAGCGGGTCTGCGACCCATCACCGAAGACCGGCAGCGGCTCATTGGATAGCGCCGCCTTGAAGAATGCAGGGACTGCGCGGCCATCGTTGGGCCGCATCTTGGGTCCATAAGTGTTGAAGATCCGGACGATGCGGGTGTCGAGGCCGTGCTCGCGGTTGTAGGCGAGGGTGAGAGCCTCTGCGAATCGCTTGGCCTCGTCGTACACACCCCGGGGCCCGATCGGGTTCACGTTGCCCCAATAGGTCTCCGGCTGGGGATTGACCAGCGGGTCGCCGTAAACCTCCGACGTCGAGGCAAGGAAGAATGTGGCGCCTTTCGCCATGGCGAGCCCGAGACCCTTGTGGGTGCCGAACGCTCCCACCTTCAGCGTGTGGATGGGCCATTGCAAGTAATCCACCGGTGAGGCTGGGGAGGCGAAGTTGAGGACGTAGTCGACATCGCCTTCAACGTGGAGGTAGTCGGTGACGTCGTAGTCGATCAGCCGGAACTTCTTATCCGCCATGAGGTGGGCGACATTGTTTGGGTTGCCGGTGATCAGGTTGTCGATGCACGTGACCTTGGCCCCTGAGTAAACCAGCCAGGTACAGAGGTGGGAGCCGAGAAAGCCCGCGCCCCCCATGACCACGGCGTGTTTTCCCTCTAGTTCGCGGAATCCGCCAAACGCGGACCGACGCATATCAAACATGTCTCGATTCTCCAAAGTAGTCACAGGCTACATCGGCAGACGCCAGATGGATGTTTAGGGAGTCTCGGGCTTATCGTTCCCTCGCAAGCAGTTGATTCACCAACTCCGAAAACGCTTCGGTGCCTCGCCGGTTGAAGTGCAGGTCATCTGCATACAGGTCGTCGGCCCATCCGATAGCGAACGTGTCCCACAGGTCCACGTTCAGATCTTTTGCCAGATCGTTCACCGTTGCTAGATAGCGCTGGAGTACCTGGTCCGATACCTTTCCAGGAAACCGGGCAGGCTCGATCATGAGGACAAGAGTTCCGCCTTGCAATCGCACGTATTCGGCCAGTCGGTGGATCGCAGTGCGCACGTCCTCGCTCATCTCGGGCGGACCGAAGGGTTGAAAACTCCCGGTGAGGGGTGGACTACGGAGTGAATAGTAGGCGGTCAAGTGGCCTTGCGGAGTCCAGAAGTGCGACTCAAGCGCCACTTCCCTAGACCGAAGCCCGAACCAATCAGCGATAACGCCACGGTGGGCAATAATCGCGAGTCGTGGCGCCTTCATAGTCCCATCTCTGATCGCCGCCTCAATGCCCGAGACGATCCGATCGTCTTCAATCCCCTGGTGGTACGGCCAAGCCGGCAATCCCAGCACAACGATGCGGCCCTGCCGATCGGAGAATTGACCGCTGTACCAGACCTCGTGAGAAATGGGCGTCGAGAAGGGCAGAGCAGCGTTGTATGCAGTTACCCCTGTAAGCAACCGAGGGTCGATAGCGGCTTCGGTGACACTCGATCCCAGGAAAACGACATCCCAGTCGTCAACTGCAGAGAGCTGGCTGTTTTTCAGTTCGGTCTCCACGGTCGGCCACGCGGAGCGAACAGGCAATTCGTCCTCGAATATCCGTAGAGTCAGTTCTGCTGCGCTGAGAGCACTCAGGACTCCGAGGACAACGAGCGCGAGACGAGTTCGGGAATTCATTAGAACTGGAAGTAGATAAAGGGGATGGCAGATTGCGAAGCGAAAAGTAGCGCGGCGACGATTCCGAGGCCGTATACAAAGCCTTTGATGAACGCGGGAGCTCCGCGCACGGGATCGACAATGCCACGTTCATCGAAATCGTCGATAATCATGGTCAAGATCCCGAGGATCCCGATGATCAGGGGTGCAACCGCTACGTGCCTGCCTGCGAACGAGAACAGGCCACTGAACACAGCCACTCCTGTCTCGAAGTCAGACGCGCGGAAGGGGATCCAGGTGAGTGAGACCACGCTGAACACGAGAGATGCGGGGAGCGAGTAAGACCGCTGGGACTTCTTTGTTCCCTTGAACCATCGTTCAACTATCAGGTAAGTGCCGTGCAGGCCGCCCCAGACTACAAAACCCCAACCTGCGCCATGCCAGAGACCGCCCAACAGCATCGTGGCCATCAGGTTGGAGTAGGTACGGAAGGATCCCTCGCGGCTTCCGCCGAGAGGGATGTAGAGGTAGTCGCGAAGCCACGTCGACAATGAGATGTGCCACCTTCTCCAGAAATCACTGAACCCGCGCGCGCGGTATGGCGCTCTGAAATTGACCATCAGATCGACACCGAAGAGACGGGCGACGCCGCGTGCTATGTCGGTATAGCCCGCGAAATCCCCGTAGATTTGCAAAGAGAACCCGACAACGGCCATCGCTATCGAGACGCCGCCGTATACGCCAGGCTTGGAAAAGATCTCATTCACCAGTGGAGCGACTCCGTCAGCGATAACAACCTTTCTGAATAGTCCACGAAAAATGAGAGCTGCTGATCCTGACCAGTCGACATCGCCGACACGTTCCGGAAACGTCCGGAGTTGCGGCAGTAGCCGACGAGCGCGCTCAATCGGCCCAGCCACCAACTGGGGAAAGAAGGAGACGAAAAGGGCAAACCGCAAGAGACTCGACTCCGGCTCGAGCTTCCCGCGGTAAATGTCAACCGTGTATGAAAGCGTCTGGAAGGTATAGAACGAGATACCAACCGGAAGAACGATGCGCAGGGTTGTCAGTCCTGCGTCAGCGCCAATCGCTACCAGGAACGATGAAGCCGAGTCGACAAAAAAGCCCCAATACTTGAAGAATCCGAGAATGCCGAGGTTTACTCCCAGGCTCAGCCACAACCAGCGTCGGCGCGAGGGTTTGCCTGCCGTCAGATGTATCTGTCTGCCACATACGAAATCGACAACGGTGGACAGCACTATGAGGCTGAGGAATCGAACATCCCACCAGGCGTAGAAGACGTAGGAAGACAGTACGAGAAGACCGGTCCTCCATGAACGAGGCACCACCCAAAACATCAAGAGCACCGTTGGCAGGAACAGCGCGAAGGTCAGGGAGTTGAAGAACATCTGTCGCGATTATCGGCGAGACGCCAGTTTTCTCTAACGTTTTTCGCTTTGCGACCGCCAAGCGCGGGTGGTGGCGAAAGATGTCCCAGCGACGCCGTACCTGCGATACTCAAATGGTGTCGGAGCGAATCATTGCAGGAAAGTGGTTCTTTATCGGCGTCCTCGCCGCTACGGCCCTCACCGGTGGCCAGATTCTGAGTACCGGCCACGTGTCGGGTCTCCTCCAAGTCGGCGAAAACTCGAAGTTACGGCCTACGATCGAAGCCGAACTCGGTGAAATCCACCTTTCCCCGGGCTCAGGCCACGACGGACAGATCTATTACGGCATCGCTCTCGACCTTCGCGGAACCTACGTTCCGCCCCTCATCGGCGAGGACCCGGCATATCGCTATCGACGGATCCTCTTTCCCGCTTTGGCGTCGGCCTTCGGCCTAGTCGACGGCGAAGCACTCCTCTACTCGATGATCGCCCTGAACATCCTTTCGGTGGGCCTGGCTGCCGCCGCAATGGCACTTCTAAGCGCGCGGAGAGGATTCTCGGATTGGTTTGCCCTTGCTGTGATCTTGAATCCTGGTGTCTGGCTCTCGGTAATCATCCTTACCGGTGACAACCTCTCGCTGGCTCTTATGCTCGTGGCGCTCACGCTGATGTTCAGCGGCCGCGCACTCTCCTCGATGGCGTTCACGGTTTCGGTCCTCGCCAAGGAAACGGCGATGCTCACTCCCTTAGGGCTCGTATCGTGGCGGCGTCGTTCCTCGTGGCGCGATGTCCTCCTGCCTGGGCTAACAATTGGTGCCTGGATGGCCTGGCTGTCGTTCTCCATGGGTGATGGCTTCACCGCGAGAGGAAACCTGGCTTTCCCTTTCGAAGGCCTCGTTCAGGCAAGCGCCAACTGGGCGTCACAACCACTAATTGAATGGGTTCTATTGATATTCGCGATCGGTGCAATCACAGGAGGAGCTATCGCGGCGCTCGTCAAAAATGGCCCGCTCCGATGGGTGCTAGTGCTCTGGTGCGTGATCGGGGTCATCAGCTCCAACTGGGTTTGGGATTTCGGCAACAACGCGGCAAGGGCACTGGCCCCGCTCGGAGTGCTTGTGGTGCTGCATCTCTTCTACGCGGATAGTCCACCCGATTGGACCAGAGGTGGAAGGGGATTTATCGCGCCGGCGCGACCGCCTAGTCGGAATGGCGCGGATTCGTAGCCTTCCTTGATGGGACAGTCAGGGCCCACAAAACAGGCAGCATCCCAACCGCCCGGACCGCATTGATGGGGTTGGCAGTTACCCCCTCTCCGAGAACAAGCACGATTAGACCTGATGCCAGCCATGCCAGGTCTTTACGGACCAAACCGGCAACAAGGGTTGCTACACCTGCGCCGAGGACCGCAAATCCCCCAATCGAAGGTTGACTGAAGTACGCAATAAACGGCAGAGAAAAGGCGCCATCCAAAGTGCCAAAGATCGGGGCGTCAAAGAGTTGAACCGCCAGAATCACGACGGCAACTCCTGATGCGACTGCTACGGACAGGCTCCTCCATCGGCCAAGCAGTGCTGTCGCGTAGGTCGGTCGGGTGATGCCGAGTGCGGCCGCCGCTAACGGTCCGGATCCGGTGAACGCCAGCACTAGCAAGAGTATCCCCAAGGGCTCCGCGGTGTCACCAACGAACCCGATGAAGAGGGCCGGATTCAAGACCAGGAGCCAACTCTTTGCTCCTAGCCGCTGGCGCCAGAACCCGGAGAGAAATCCGACCGTGGCCACCGACACCAGGCCTACAAGAAAGAGAGCTGGGAGCACTAGACCTTCCCGGCCAAAGCTGAGGGTCCACGCCAGCCAGGAGAAGCCAACCCGGGCGAATCGATAGATCACCGCCGGAATCAGTTGGGATGGCCCCGTGCCCAACGGGTCTGCCGCAAGAACGGCGAACACTTCGCCGTCGCCCCCACCACCTGTATAGAAAATGTCGGGCCAGTCACCAAAATCGATACCGGTCAGATCGCTGAGGACCGCGTAGTGGAGAAAGTCGCTGGGTTTGCTAACCAAGAATCTCAAGGCCAGGGCTGTAGCAACTGCAAGGAAAGCCGCGACGACGCCGTCCCGATTCCTTTCGTCCTCGAAGTACTTCACCCGGTCAAGTATCGGCGCTAGTTGGCTAGCCGCCGACGATTTCTCTCAAGAACTTGCCTGTGTAGCTCTCCCCGACCATTGCGACCTCTTCGGGAGTGCCGGTGGCGATGACCCGTCCTCCCCCGCTCCCGCCTTCCGGGCCGAGGTCAATTACATAGTCGACCGACTTGATCACGTCGAGGTTGTGTTCGATGACCACAACCGTGTTGCCTGAGTCAACCAGTCGCTGCAGCACCTGGAGCAGCTTCCTGATGTCCTCGAAGTGGAGACCGGTCGTCGGCTCGTCCAGGATGTAGAGAGTCCTTCCTGTCGATCGCCTTCCCAACTCCGCGGAGAGTTTGATCCGCTGGGCCTCGCCTCCGGACAGGGTGGTGGCGGGCTGTCCGAGACGGACGTAGCCCAAACCAACGTCGTACAGCGTCTGGAGGATCCTGGAGATCTTCGGTTGGTTCTCGAAGAAGGTGAGCGCCTCCTCGACGGGCATCTCGAGGATGTCAGCGATGGTGTGGCCCTTCCACAGAATCTCGAGGGTCTCCCGGTTGTACCGCTTCCCCCCGCAGATTTCACACGGCACATAGACGTCGGGCAGGAAGTGCATCTCGATCTTGATCGTCCCATCGCCCTTGCATGCCTCACAGCGACCGCCTTTGACGTTGAAGGAGAACCGCCCCGGCTTGTAGCCACGGGCACGCGCCTCCTGGGTTTGGGTGAAGAGCGTCCGGATGTGATCGAAGAGCTTCGTATAGGTCGCCGGATTGGAGCGCGGGGTTCTACCGATGGGCGACTGGTCGATGTCGATCACCTTGTCGATGTGCTCGATCCCCTCGATCTTCTTGTGCCGGCCCGGAACGAGGCGGGCCCGGTTCACTTTGTTCGCCAGTGACTTCCATAGGATTTCCTCGACCAGCGTCGACTTCCCAGACCCCGAAACTCCGGTGACGGCGGTGAACACGCCGAGCGGGAATTCGACGTCGACGTCGATGAGGTTGTTCTCCTTAGCTCCGAGGATCTTGATCGATTCGCCGTTCCCTTTCCGGCGGAACAGCGGCAACTCGATCTGGCGCCGGCCGCTCAGATAGTCGCCGGTCAGCGAGTCGGACGCCTTGATCACGTCATCGAGGTTGCCTTCGACCACGATATGGCCGCCGTGTTCGCCCGCGCCCGGGCCGATGTCGACGATGTGGTCGGCAACCCTGATGGTGTCTTCGTCGTGTTCGACGACGATCAGGGTGTTGCCCATATCCCGGAGCCGGAGCAGGGTTTCGATGAGACGCTGGTTGTCGCGCTGGTGGAGACCGATCGAAGGCTCGTCGAGGATGTAGAGCACACCAACCAGACCGGACCCGATCTGGGTGGCGAGGCGGATCCGCTGCGCCTCTCCCCCGGCGAGGGTGGCGGCCGACCGAGACAACGTGAGGTAGTCGAGGCCGACATCGAGCAGGAACTTGATACGGGCCCGCACTTCCTTGAGCACGCGTTCGGCGATGGTCGACTCCCTCTCGTCCAACTCGAGGTCCTCGAAGAACTCGTAGGCCCCGGTCAGGCTGAGATCGGAGACCTCGGCGATGTTGGTGTCGTTGATGGTGACTGCCAGGGACACCTGATTGAGTCGGCCGCCTTCGCAGGTCTGACAGGGGACGATCGCCATGTATTCCTGGTAGTAATCCCGGGCCGAGTCAGACTCTGCCTGCTCGTGGCGCCTTTCCAGGAAGGGGATGGCACCCTCGAACTGAGCATCCCACTTGCGCTTCCGTCCGAATCGGTTGACATACTCGACCGTGATCCTCTCCTCACCAGTGCCGTAGAGGACCTTCTCCCTGATATCTTCGTCGAGGTCTCTCCAGGGCGTCGACATCGAGAATCCGAATACCTTGCTCAAACCGGTGAGCAGCCGGTGGTAGTACCTCATCCGGTTCGACGCCCACATCGGGATCACCCCTTCGTCGAGTGACAGCTCGGGATCGCCGATCACCAACTCGGCGTCGACGGTGAACCGTGTGCCAATGCCTGAACATGCGGTACAAGCGCCGTACGGACTGTTGAAGGAGAAGTTGCGGGGCTGGAGATCGTCGAAGCTGAGACCGCATTTCGGGCAGGCGAGATGCTGGCTGAAGGTGAGCGTCGGACCGTCTTCGACATCGATGTCAGCGATCCCGTCGGCAAGCCCGAGGGCCGTCTCCATGGACTGAGTCAGTCTTGTGTCGATTCCTTCCCTGCTGACCAAGCGGTCGACGATGACTTCGATTGTGTGCTGGTAGTAGCGGTCGAGGCTGATCTCTTCAGTCAGCTCCCTGACCTCGCCGTCGATCCGTACCCGGGAGAAGCCCTGCTTGGCCAGATCTTCGAGCATTCCCTCGAACTCACCTTTTCGGCCCCGCACCATCGGCGCCAGGATCTGGAACCTGGTGCCCTCCTCGAGTTCGAGGACACGGTCGACGATCTGCTGGGGGGTCTGTCTGGCGACGGGAGTCCCATCGTTGGGACAGTGCGGTATCCCGATCCGGGCGTAGAGCAGTCGGAGGTAGTCGTGGACCTCGGTGACCGTCCCCACTGTGGAACGTGGGTTGCGTGACGATGTCTTCTGGTCGATCGAGATCGCAGGCGACAGCCCTTCGATGAAGTCGACGTCGGGTTTGTCCATCTGTCCGAGGAACTGGCGCGCGTAGGCAGACAGCGATTCGACATAGCGACGCTGGCCTTCTGCATAGATCGTGTCGAATGCGAGGGACGACTTTCCCGACCCGGAGAGGCCGGTAAATACGATCAGTTTTTCTCTGGGGAGTTCGACCGTGAGGTTCTTGAGATTGTGCTCACGGGCGCCCCTGATGAGTATCGAATCGGTTGACAATTACTCCGCCTGGTATCTGAGTTACGCCAGTGTAATCAGATTCTAACCGAACACCTGTTCGTCAAGGGACAGCTTCCGACACGGTACTAGCCTTGCCGCGACGATCGGCAAAAACCACCAAAACGAACGCCATGTAAACCGGAGCGACCGCTCTCGAGATATTGAAGAATCCATCCCATACGGGTGCAGTCAAGAGGATCGCTAGCGGGACGAACAAGACGAAAGACCAAGCCAATAGGTTGGGTGTCACGATCGCTCTATGAGTCAACACCACCAGGACTCCAATCGTCATCAATCCCACCGCCATCTCGAGGGGATCACCAAGCCAGTTCGAGACATTCTCCAGTAGACCACGCAAGGGCGGACCCAACGCTCCGGCCACTAACTCGGAGTCGTCTGGCAATCGGAATCGCAAGTAGGTGGCCCACCCCACCACGGCCAGTAGCGGAATACCGCCAACTTTGGCAGCATTCCGACGATCCCCACGAGTCCAAACCCATAGGAAAGCCCCGATAGCAACCACCAACATGGCTTCTCGGGCAAGTGCCGACGCAGCGAGAAGCACTCCACCCGCATACCAACGTTCCTTCTCGAGCATCAGGACGCCCGCGAAACCACAGGCGGCGGCAAGAATCCCGGCTCCCCCAATACTGAATTCGCTGATCAAGCCGATATTCAAAGGGAAAGCGAGACCCCACCACGCGGATCCGCCCATGCGTAACGCTAGGGCACCGGTAGCCGTGGCTCCAACTGCCATGGCAACCACGTTGACCAATATCATTCCCCACACGATCTCGTCGGGGTCCGCAAAACCAGCCGCTCCTGCGAGAACTGGGTACAGCATTCGCTGGCTTCGATAGATAGGTTGATCGAGAACCAGCGCGTTTTCTGAAGGATCCGTCAGCCATGGATCGTTGGCCTGGACAAAGAAGAATCGGCCGTCGTGGCCGAGTTCGGGTCGAAGGATGACATCATTGAGCCTTGCTTCAGCGTATTCGCGAACTGCGATGTCGCTCTCGCCTACGGCAGTCAAAACCGTCGGGTTGAAGTCATTCCCGTTCAGGACGATCGCCGCGAACCCGACGGCGAGAAGCAAACCTGCGAGCCCAACCGCCAGCGATAGACGAGGCTCAGCCACCAACGAACCCGCGACGACTACCCACGCGTTACGTCTTTAGGGCCGGCCAGAAGACTGCGTTCATGTGAGCTCAGTCTGCTAGAGAGGAGCAACAAGACATACCCTGTGATCACAGGAGCTATCGCCCTGGAAAAGTCGAACCAGCTGTTCCAAACCTGCTTTGTGAATAGAAGCCCCAGAAGAACGAAACCCAGAAATGCCCAGCCGACCAGATGAGACGAGGTGAGAGTGCGGCGCGTATAGAGGATCATGACCAAGAGCATCGAAACACCCACGACGAGATTGAACGGGTCATCGACCCAGTTCACAAACGCCTGAAGAAAGCCTTGGAGCGGAAGACCGATTTCCTGAACCTGATCTACACCCGGCTCCAGCCCGATCCTCATCCTCAGGTACAGCGCCCAGAGTCCGGCCACCAGAGTTGGAACCAGAAAGATGACGACGGCTTCTTTTCCTCTCTCCTTTCGCCAGAGCCAGAAGGCCGTTCCAACAGCAGCAATCAGCATCGCCTCTCGAGCGAGGACCGCCAGCGAGAGTAGAGCCACGGCAGCCCACACTCGATCTTTCAACACCATAACGAGCGCGAGGAAGGCCAGACTCGCAGAGACCACCCCTGCACCGCTGATAGTCAGTTCGCTGATGAAGCCGAGGTTGAGTGTGAAGGCGAGCCCCCACCAAACCGAGCCGCCCATTTCCAGGGCAAGTCGGGCCACTGCCCAGGTGCCGAAACCCATGGCTAAAAGGTTGACGAAAAGGAGGCCCCAAACCACCCCTGCTGGTGGAAGCAGGCCACCGATTCCGGCCAGGGTCGGATACAGCATCCGCTGACTCCGGTACAACGGTCGATCCAACACCATCGCGTTTGCTTGAGGGTCGATGATCCAGGGATCGTTGGCCTGGACAAAGAAGAATTTTCCGTCGTGCCCTTGAACCGTTCTCAACCAGACATCCCCGAGCCTTTCCTCCGCGTACTGACGTGTAGGGGCGGCATCCTCTCCGAAGGCAACAAAAATGGTGGCGTCCCAATCCGCAGCCGAAAGAACTCTGAGGGCTACACCCGTCGCGAGGAGGAGCCCGACCAGCCCAACAAGTAAAGCCTTCTGCCTTGTACTACTACCCATGCCTTTAAGGTCGACGGATTACAGCCACGACACTGATTCCCGTCTTGACCGAGATCCCTTTGCAAAGGGACTGCAAAAGGAGTTGATACGATCGCTGGACTCCAAACTCACGTCACGGGATCTCCGACTCAGCGACGACTGACTTAGCGAATAGGAGAAGGACGTACGCTGTCATAACAGGCGCGATCGCTCTTGAGATATCAAACCAGCTTCGCCACACATGTTCGGACAAGAGAAATCCGAGCGGCACAAATCCGATAAATGCCCACCCCACAAAATTGGACGACAACAGCGCTCGCCGAAGAAATAGAACTAATAGCAGGATCATCGCAAATCCGGCAAGAAAATCGAGAGGATTCACTCGCCAGTAGTCGAAGGACTGGCCGATCCCGAGAAACGGCCAATCAAAGACTGACGCGCCTCCTGCTCCAGACTCCACTCGCTGCTGGACATAGAGACCCCACAATCCCACAACAAAGGTAGGCAGTATGGCGACAAGAACCGCGAGTCTGCGTTCGGAGCGTCGCCACAGAAGCAACGCCGACCCTAGGGCAGCCAGAAGCATCACCTCACGAGAGAGCCCGGCCAGAGCGAAGGACGCAATGGCTGGAACTTTGCTTCCGCGTTCAAGCCACAGAACACCAAGAAACGCGAAGAGCGCACCCAGCACTCCGGCACCACTGATAGCCAGTTCTCCGATGACTCCAAGATTGAGGGCAAATGCGAGACCCCACCATGCGGATGCCCCTAGGTGGAGGGCCAACGCAGCCACAACCGCCGAACCAATGCCGATCGCTATCACATTGACCAGGATGAGGCCCCAGACAATCTGGGCCGGAGATAACAATCCTCCGAGTCCCGCCAAAGCAGGGTAAAGCATCCTTTGGCTGCGGTACTGCGGCCGATCGAGGATCGCGGCATTTGCTTCCGGCTCTAGAAGCCACGGGTCGTTCGCCTGGACAAAGAAGAACTTCCCGTCGTGCCCCTGCACGGCTCGTAGCCACACATCTCCGAGGCGATCCTCAGCATATTCGCGGGTTGGGGTGGCATCTTCTCCGAGGGCCAAAAAGATGGTGGCATCCCAGTCCGCTTCAGAGAGCACCTTGAGGGTGAGGCCGGTGGCGAGCAGCAGCCCGACTAGTCCAACCAGTAGCGCCTTTCGGCTGGTTGGCGCCACAACTTATGGCCGGCGACCCACGGCCAGCACACTCAATCCAGGCAGGAAGGTAAGGCGTTCGATCGCTTTTGCAAATGGCAGCAACAGTCCGAAGAGACGGGCTTGCAGTTTGGTGATTGTGGTGCGACCCATGACTTTGTTGGTATACCAACCCAGCACTCCGAGCCTGTTGAACTCGTGACACTTTTGCACCTCAAATCCTGCAGATAACATCATCTCCCGTACTTCGGTTGTGGTGTAACGTTTCCGGTGCTCCAGAGCGGTGTCGGCAGCAGAAAAGAGCCACCCGTGGGCGGGAACGAGTATCAGAGCATACCCTCCTGGCCGGATCACTCGATAAAAACCCTCCAGCGCCAGATCTGGTTTATCAATGTGCTCGAGCACATTGACGCAAAGGACCGAATCGACAGACTCGTGCTCGTCGTACGTCGAAGCCGCTTCCAGGTCTTCAACGCTCGCCTGAAAGTTCTCCAGGTGTCCAAATTTCTTTTGCACCGAGCTGACGTGGACCGGATCAATATCGACCGCTTTGAGAGACTTGCTTCCGATCAGATGCGAAGTGAGGTTGCCTGAACCACAACCTGCCTCGAAGACATCGTCGCCCAGGAATGGACGGAACGTACTCAGCATCCAGGCCGAAACCGATGGTGCGAGACCAAGACTCTCAAGTGTTGCGTGCCCGGGGTCCATCGTTGCTTTGTTGTCGAGAAACCTGAACTTGAAGATCAACCAGAGCGCTTCTACTCCATCCTTCCACCCGATGTTCTTGCCTTCGGCATACGTTCGCCCGTGATAGCTAATAGGAACTTCGTAAATTCGTGCGCCAGAGTGTGCGAGACGGGCTGTGATTTCCGGTTCTAGCCCGAACCGATCGCTGGTCAGCCGTAGATCTTTCAACAAATCCGCCCTCACTGCCTTATAACAGGTCTCCATATCGGTGAGGTTTAAGTCGTTGGCCATATTCGACATAGTGGTGAGCAGCTTGTTGCCGAGGGAATGCCAGAAGAAGAGGACGCGCCTCACCTCACTCGACGCGAATCGCGAGCCGTACACAGCGTCGGCGTCTCCGGAGAGGATGGGAGCGAGGACCTTGGGGTATTCGTTCGGGTCGTACTCGAGATCGGAATCCTGAACGATTGCCACATCGCCGGTCATGTGTTCGATGGCGGTCCGGATCGCCTTTCCCTTTCCCATGTTGCTGGGTTGAGCGATGATTTTTATGCGATCATCGGCGGCGGCCAGTCCTTCGAGGATTTCGAGTGAATCATCCGAGGAGGAGTCGTCGACACAGACGAGCTCAATCTCCAGTTCGATAGGGGATGCGAGGACACGAGAAACAATCGTCCGCAAAGTTCGCGACTCATTGAATACAGGCATCAAAACAGAGAGTTTCTTCATTGGGTTGTGACTTGACACTAGAAACTTATCGGGTCTCAGCTGCGCAACTTCACCCCAAACTTGTCGTCCACCTGTGACGCAAGGAGCGGGTTCAGGTCTCGACTAGCCCGCCTCCGCAACCTCTCTCAGTTCCCGCTTCAGTTCGTTGACCTCGTCTCTGAGGCGGGCGGCGTATTCGAAACGCAGTTCCTTGGCGGCTTCATGCATCTCGTCTTCGAGGCTGAGGATGAGGCGGGTCAGGTCTTCACCTTCTAGATCGACTGGGCGGCGCTTCTCGTTCTCCCGGCGCCGGCGTCCCGGGCCCGGGGCTTCGCTCTGCACCAGTTCGAGGATGTCGGAGACCTGTTTGCGAATGGTGGTCGGGTCTATTCCGTGGTCGAGGTTCCACTTGGTCTGGGCCTCCCGGCGCCGGTTGGTCTCATAGATAGCCCGCTTCATCGATTCGGTGATGTTGTCGGCATACATCACCACCTGTCCGTCCACATTCCGGGCGGCACGACCGATGATCTGGATCAGCGAAGTCTCCGATCGGAGGAAGCCTTCCTTGTCGGCGTCGAGAATGGCGACCAGCGACACCTCGGGCAGGTCCAGGCCCTCTCGCAACAGGTTGATCCCCACCAGCACGTCGAAGTCGCCGAGACGCAACTCCCTCATGATCTGGACTCGCTCCAGGGTGTCGATCTCCGAATGCATGTAGCGGGCCCGAACCCCCATCTCGAGCAGATAGTCGGTGAGGTCCTCTGCCATTTTCTTGGTCAAGGTCGTAACCAGCACCCGTTGCTCCCGGATCGCCCGCTCCCGGATTTCCCCCAGCAGGTCGTCGATCTGGCCCTTCGTCGGCCTGATCATCACCTCAGGATCGACGAGGCCGGTCGGCCTGATGATTTGCTCGACGACCTGGGTACTGTGGCCGATCTCGAAATCGCTCGGTGTGGCGGAGAGGAACACGACCTGGTTCGCCTTCTCCAACCACTCGTCAAAACGGAGAGGGCGGTTGTCAGCCGCTGAAGGGAGACGGAATCCGTGCTCCACCAGCACCTCCTTGCGGGAACGATCACCTTCGAACTGGCCCCCGATCTGAGGGACCGTGACGTGTGATTCATCGACGATCGTCAGATAGTCGTCGGGGAAGTAATCGAGCAGCGTGTAAGGCGCCTCCCCCGGTGCCCGGCCGTCGAGATGGCGTGAATAGTTCTCGATGCCGGAACAAAAGCCGACCTCGCGCATCATTTCGATGTCGTAGTTGGTCCGCATCCGGAGACGCTGTGCCTCGAGCAGCTTCCCCTTGCGCTCGAAGTCCGCGAGACGTTCCTCGAGCTCGACCTCGATTCCATCGATGGCCTTGAGCAGCCGCTCCCGTTCTGTCACATAGTGGGTAGCCGGGAAGACAAACAGTTCCTTCAACTCGTCGATCACTTCGCCCGTCACCGGGTTGATCCGGAGAATGCGCTCCACCTCGTCGCCCCAGAATTGCACCCTGACAATGGTCTCGTCATAAGACGGGAACAGTTCGAGTGTGTCACCCCTTACCCGGAACTTACCCCGGATCAACTGGACTTCGTTGCGCTCGTATTGAATGTCGACCAGCCGCCTGATGGCTTCCTGCATGGGGTATTCGACACCGGCAACCAACCGGAGCAGCTGGCCCTCATACTGTTCCGGCGAACCGAGACCGTAGATGCACGACACCGAAGCGACGATGATCACGTCGTCCCGAACCAACAATCCCGCCGTGGCGGCATGCCGCAGCCGGTCGATCTCATCGTTAACGGTCGCATCCTTCTCGATAAAGGTGTCGGTCTGAGGCATGTATGCCTCAGGTTGGTAATAGTCGTAGTAGGAGACGAAATACTCGACCCGGTTTTCCGGGAAGAGCTGTCTGAATTCGTTGGCTAGCTGAGCGGCAAGGGCCTTGTTGGGGGCAATGACGATGGTTGGCTTCTGCACCTGCTCGATGGTCCAGGCCATCGTCGCCGACTTACCCGACCCGGTGATCCCGAGCAACGTCTGAAACCGGTCGCCTCGATTTATGCCCGCCGCAAGCTTTTCGATTGCTTGGGGCTGGTCACCGGCCGGAGAGAACTCGGATACGACTTTGAAAGCGGGCACGGCACCAGGGTACAACCTGACTGTGACTGATTCTCAGCCGCGGACTGTGCCCCTGATCAGTTCGACGATCCCGGACGCTGCCAATTCGAGCTCCTCGATGCTTCCGTTGTTGGGAACCACCAGGTCGGCCGCTGCCAGCCACTGTTGACGGGACGGCTGGCGCGCCATCCGCCGCAGCACCTGTTCCCTTTCCAAGCCTCTGGCGATAGCCCGCTCCAGCCTCACGTCGTCAGAGGCGTCGACAACAACACGGCGCCAGCTCCCCGGAAACGGTTGAACGAGAAGCGGGATCTCGACCACCACAGGCGGGGCCAGACTGGAAAGTCGCCCTTCGATGAGCGAGAAAATGTGGGGATGGGTGATTCCCTCCAGCTTCGCTAGCTCCGCCGGATCGGCAAAGACAATCGCTCCGAGCCGCTTGCGGTCGACCTCGCCGTCGACCACCACCTCGGGCCAGGCCTCCGAGACTGCTGCGACCCCAGCCCCGCCCGGTCGTAAAACCTCATGCCCGACAGAATCGGCGTTGATGGTGCTGAGGCCATGATCTCCGAAAACCATTCGGACCAGGCTCTTGCCGCTACCGATGCCTCCGCTAAGAAGCCAGTTGGGTTGCACTTCGCTCACGGGCCATCACGGTAGCCTCTACAGATGGTCGATTTCGCTCCCTGGGAACTGCGCGTACACCGCACAATCCTCGCCGGTCTCGCCCTCGCCCTCGTAGTCGGAATCGTCGCCGATCTCGGCACCAACGGTCCGAATGCCCAATCGTTCCTCGCCGCGGCGATAGGCACCGTCTACCTAGTTGGGACGACGGCGGTCCCCCTCACCTGGTTCAAAATTCGTTTCGGCGTCGAAGCGATCACCCTCACCGGGGCAATTCTTGCCGCGGTCGTGCTCACCCTCACCGGTGCGGCAGACAGCCCCTATCTCCTGTTGTCGATCGGCCCGGCCATCCTCGCAACAGTGCATGGAGGTTTTCGGGCCGGGCTCACCACCGGACTGCTTTCGGCCGGGCTGCTCGCTTTGATCAGCTTTCCGACCGGCACCCCCGAATCACAGATCGCAACCGGCGCCGGCCTCTACCTGGTGTTTGTCCTCCTCGTAGGAGCGGTTCGCCGACTTTTGCAGGACATGACAGCACAGGCCACCGAACTCCAAAGTATTTCAAACACGACAAGACAGGAGCTTGCCTCTCTCGAGGAAACCCACGGCCTTCTCCTCAGGCTCTCTGAGGACATATCCGCCGGCCGGCTCAACGCGGTGGAGGTCGGGGCCACCACACTCGACCGGCTCCTCGAGAGATTCCAGGGCGGCTCTGCCAAGCTGATGGTCGACCATGGCGAAGGCCCGGTCGTCCTTGCCGCTCGCGGCATCCCGGAAATGGGCGGATACACCCGGGCCTTTCCCCTCGAGACCGCCGAATCTCAGGTCGGAAAGCTCGAATTGACCACTCCCCGGATAATGACCCGCGAAGACGAGAACCTGGTGGAGACCGTCATCAGGCCGGTATCGATCGCCTTTGCCAATCTTCGGCTTCTCGAAGACATCGTCGGCGCCGCAGTAGCCGAGGAGCGGCTCCGGCTTGCCCGAGAGATGCACGACGAAATCGGGCCTTCGCTCGCCTCGTTAGGACTTTCTCTCGACCTTACCGCCATGCAACAGGCCGACTCGCCCGAGTTGGTGGAAGACCTCCAGGTGCTCCGATCCAATGTCACCAAACTCGTCGATGACGTCCGGGAGACGGTTGCCGACCTGCGAAGCGCCCCGGGCCCGACGCTTACCGCGCGAATTCTTCAGGCAACCACAACCCTCGAAGGCGCGCCCGAAATCGTCATCGACCTCGACGAACGCAGGCCGCCGCGTCCGGCCCTCATTGGAGATTTGACCGCGATGGTCACCGAGGCGATGCGAAACGCCCACCGCCACTCAAAAGCGTCGAAAGTCATAGTGACCGGCCAGGTCGATCGGGCGTTTGGTTCCTGTTCGATAATCGACGACGGCACCGGCTTCGACCCCGAACATGAGCCTCACGGACATTTTGGCCTTACAGGGATGCGGGAACGTGCCGAAAAGATAGGGGCAACAATCGATTTCGAATCCAAACTCGGCACGGGAACCACCGTGAAGGTTGAATGGGGAAATAAATGATCCGTGTAATGATTGCCGACGATCACCAGCTTTTTGCAGAGGGACTTTCGCGCGCCCTCAATGGCATACCCGACACCAGAGTGGTGGGAGTCGTCGATTCGGGCGATGCACTGGCAGAGGCATTGGAGAATCAGCCCGCAGAAGTGTGCATAGTCGACATCGAGATGCCGGATGGTGACGGCATCGAAGCCATTTCCGGGCTCGACTCCCGGTTCCGCTCGATAGTCGTCTCGATGCATGCCTCCGACGAGCAGAAAGCACGGGCAAAAGATGCAGGCGCCATGGGCTTCTTTTCCAAGGGTGTCCCCCTGGCCACCCTCGCCGCAGCCATCCGGGCAGTCGCCGGAGGCGAGATGCTCATCGACTATGACGACTCCGCCCGGGATGAGGTGCTCGGCCGTTTCATGTCGGCAAAGCTCGACCCCGGAGCTGAGGCACTGACCCCCCGCGAAGTCGAGTTGCTGCAGCTTCTTGCCAGCGGGGTGTCAGCCACGGATGAGCTGGCAGAACGGCTCTACATATCGCAGAAGACCGTGAAAAACCACCTTGCGTCGATCTTCCAGAAGCTTGCTGTCGCCGACCGGACCCAGGCCGCAATCGAGGCGATTCGCCTCGGTTTCGCCAACCCGCAATAGCAAACGTTCACTCTGAGCGCGATTGGGCCACTAGACCCATCTCAAATCTTGAAGGTGTGACCTACTGTGGTCGATAAGGAGCACACATGAGCAATATGAGACAATGGCTGAGCAGCGAAAAAGGCGCATCGATGGTCGAGTACGGCCTGCTTGTCGTGCTGATCGCCATCGTAGCTCTCGTCGCCGTCAGCGTCATGGGCGAGCAAACCTCTGAGATGTACAGCGAGATCAGCTCGGCCGTCTCAGTAGGTCCCTGATCTAGCGCCGCGCTCCGCTCACCTCAGCCAGCCGCGAGACCCGATCCACCCCACCCAGCGTCGCTCCCCTGACTGGCTCCGCTCCCACATGGTTTTGATTCTGTTCGAGCGCGCCCTGTCCGGGTTGGAAGGACGGTGGCCGAAGATCACCGTGGGCTCCCAGGTCCGTCGATATAGGTCTATGTGCCTACGCTCCGGCGGTTAAGAACCAGGCATTAACGCCGATAAATACTTCATGTGCGATGGGACTTAAGACCCATTGCCCATACAAACACCACAGCTACATTGCTGGGTGTAAGTCCAAGAAGATCTACCCAAGGAGGGGTACATGCTCGCTATGTGGACCAAAGTAACAAGCTGGATGCAGTCGGAGAAGGGTGCCTCGATGGTCGAGTATGCACTCCTCGTAGTCCTGATTGCCATTATCGCTCTCGTCGCCGTCTCATTCGCCGGTGACCAGGTCTCAGAGACCTTCAGCGAAATCGGCTCTGGCCTCGACCAGTAGTCCAGTCCGAACCAATTAGCAAAGAAGGGGCCCGCATCAGCGGGGCCCCTTCTTTCATTTCCGGAAGTAACACATCTAGGTGCAGTTCGAGCTCAACTCTCCTCCAGGAGCACGAACCCACCTTCTTCGGCGGCGACGGCCCAGCCGGCATCCTTTAGCCACTGCACCATCGCTTCATCTTCCCCCAGAAGCGCCTGAGTGAGCCTGTAACGCTCAAACAGCGGCTCCCAGGGTTCGTTGCCGCTGCGGATGTCAACGAACTCTTGCAACCTCTCCTGGAAGAGCTCAGCCCGGTCGTCGATGAAGACCTGCAGTTCAGGCCCGCTGTGCCAGATGAGAAACCCTCCCACCACGTCGTTATGGAACATCCGCGAGCCATCGAGGGACTCCGCGAGGCCGACCGGGAAACGGTCGGTGGCAAGGCCCTCGTGGTCGACCAGGAGAAAAGGCACCACCGCGATCGCTGCCCCGAAGATCGTTGTTGCCACCAGACCAAATCGTTTTGGGAGCCGGCGACCGGTGTCTTGTAGCGAAAGACTCACCGGTACCAGCAGAGCCAACCACGCCGGTGGCACCGAACGCAATGCGGTCAGGGAAAGTGCAAAGAAGGGAACGATCAGGAGGAGGTCCCACGGGACCAGATGCTGTCTCATAGCTCCGTAGATGATCAGGACAATCCCGATGAAGACCGGGAAGAACACGGGTGTGAACAGCTCAGGAGACTTCCACTCGGTGAGCAGGTCCAGGTGCGGGCTGGCCGTCAGGAATTCTCCGAGCATCTGAATCACTCCCCATCCGTGGGGGGTGAGCAGCGTCACCAGTCCGGAGACGACCGGGAAGGCCATCGCCCGCCAGTCCTTCTTGGTAAGCAGACGCAGCCCAATGTAGGCCAGGCCGAGGAAGAAAGAGCCATGGACCGAAGCCCAGATCCAGAACAGGAACGGAAGGGTCCATCGAGCGGACGTCCGCTCCCAAGCCAGAATGACTAACACGAACAGTAGGTAGGAGAAGATCACCGGACGGGGTACCAGGAAGCTGACCAGCGAAACCGTGGACAGCAAGAGGACGACTGCCGTGGCCACAACACTCTGCGATGCCTTGAATGCAATCAGAGCGATCCCGGCAAAGGTGAGCGAGGTCACCACCAACAGCATCCACGGAACGAAACCAAGGCCGCTCAGCGACTCGAGGCGTGCATAGAGAATGTCGGCTAGCCAGCTCTGGGTCAACCACGTTTCCCCACTGGCTGTGAAGGAGAATGGGTCGGTGGTCAGCACGCTTCCCAGCTCCACCTGAAGGCTACCGGCCCGAATGTGCCAGAGAAACGAGTTGTCGCCAATTGGCGCGAATGCGTCGATCACGAGAGCGATCCAGGGAATCGCCAGGATGAGATGGGCCAGCGAGAAGCGGCGAGTTGCCCCCGCCTCCGCTGTTGACATCAGGTGTTGGCGAAGGCTTCGGTGATCTGGATGCCGGCAGGACCGAGCAGGACGATGAACAGCGCCGGGAAAATGCAGAAGACGAGCGGGAACACCATCTTCACCGGGGCGGCGAATGCTTTCTCCTGGGCTCGCTGACGACGCTTTGTGCGCATTTCGTCGGCCTGGACCCGCAGGACATTGGCGATGGTCACACCAAACGCCTCAGCCTGGATCATGGCCAGCAGGAACGACCGTAGCTCGTCGAGGTCGGTGCGGTCCATGAGGTGCCTCATCGCGTCACGTCTGCTCACACCCACCCTGGTTTCCTGGAGCATGCGGAAGAACTCCTCCGAGAGAGGGCCGGGCACCGTGGCAACCACTCGTGACATTGCTGAATCGAAACCAAGGCCGGCCTCCACCGAAATCACCATCAGGTCGAGCATGTCCGGCAACGCCCGTTGCATGGCCACCCGCCGCTCCTCGACCTTACGGGCGAGCCAGGCGTCGGGGCCGAAGAAACCCAACACGATCGGGAAGACGAACAGAACGATGCGCTGAAACGCCGAGCCGCCGTAGTCGACGATGAGGAATGACAGAACCACGCCAACTCCGGTTCCGAGCATCTTGATGACGACCAACGCTGGGGCGTCCAGGTTCCCGGGGCTACCCGCGAGCATCAATTGGTGCTGCTTCTTCTCGAGATATCCAACCGGCGTGAATCGTTTTAAGAATCCAGAAAGCTTAAGTACAACTGGCCCGATCGTCCGCTGCGCCAGCGGCTTGGCCAGTTCGTCGTCACGGACTGTTGGAGCATTGCTTCGCCCATAGAGAGCGAGGCGATCGATCATCTCCTCGCGAGCACGGGTTACGCCGAGACCTATCCACACGATCAGGAATACCACCGCGACGAACACGGAAACGACTACGAGGGACAACGGGTCGAAATTACTCATACGTCAATATCCACAATCTTCTTGAGCCAGTAGATCCCAGCGGCGATAAGGAGAATTCCTATCCCTAACGCAATCTGACCGATTGTCCGATCCAAAAGCGGCTGGAGGTAGTCGCGATTAGTCGTCCACAGGAATCCGAACATGGCGAATGGCAGGATTCCGAGCACGATGCCTGAGATCCTTCCCTCAGCGGTGAGTGCCTTGATTTCGCCGCGAAGGCGGTTTCTCTGCAGCATCGTGTTAGCCACGGTGGAGAGGACCTCGGCGAGGTTACCGCCGACTTCCCGCTGGATCTCGATGGCCATGACCGCCCATTTGAAGTCTTCCGACTGGGTGCGCTCGGCGATACCACTCAATGCTTCGCTGACCGAACGGCCCAACCGAGCTTCGACCAGGGCTCGACCGAACTCACGGGCGGTGGGATCCTGGGCCTCCGAAGCGACCGCTTCCACAGCCTGGAGGAGTGAATAGCCGGCCCGCAGTGAGGTGGCCATCAAGGTCAGGGTGTCGGGCAGCTGGTTTTCGAATCGGCGCTTCTCACGGTTGCCCGTGAAGTTGATCAGGAAAGCGAAGACCAGTAACAGCACCACGAAAATTATGGCGCCGAAGATGATGCCGTTGAAGATGGAAAAGAAGATTCCGCCGACTGCCGCAGTCCCGATCAGAGCGAGAACCGCCTCACCTGGCGATAATGGGATGTTCGCCTGCTCGAGCGAAGAGTTCAGCCCGGACAGAAGTCCCCGTCGCCGCACTTCTTCCTCAGCCGCCTGGGTGAACCTGTTGATCAACGGAATCCGCTGCATCCACGGTTTCTTCTCGACGTCGGGGCCCTTGCGCCCGTAAGCCTCGAGACGCTTGGCAAAACGGTTGCCGCCCTCTTCCTCTTCTCGCCCGAAAAGGATCACCAGGAAAAGGAACAGTGTGAGTCCGAGACCCACCGAGCCAACCAGAGTGAGCGTGGTTGCATCCAGGACAAGCGGGCTCTCTATCAAGACCGAAGATGGCGGCGCAAACGTGATTGTTGTGCTGGCCGCGCCGCCGGCTGCTGCCGTGGTGGTGGTCGCAAAGCCTGAGACCGGGAATACCACTTCGGAGGCGAGTCCGGTATCCCCGTACCCCACGGCGAAGGTCACTTCACCGGGGCGCGATATGGGCGAAATGAACCGTGCTACGAGGGTGTTATTGATCTCCTGGCCGATCTGGCCATAGAGGCCGGTCAGCTGTGCTGGATCGGGAGTGGTGAGGAACAGGCCACCGCCCGCCGCTGCCACTTGCTCAACCGGTACCGGGTTGAAATCGGGTGACTCGAGGGCCACCCCGAAGAATTTGATCTCACTCTCGCCGACGGCTGCTATCGCCGCTTCGAGAGTTGCCTCTGAGACTGTGTCGTCACCGTCGGTGAGAACGATCGCATTCTGGATGAAGTCGGCGCTTGCGGACGAGGCGAAGAGTTCGACAGTGGCAATGATTGCATCGTTGAAGGCTGTCTCGCCCACAGCCTCGATGCTGGCAATCCTGCTGGAGAGTTCGGTCCCGCTCGCCGTGAAGCCGGACGCAACGATCACTTCGTCAGCAAAAGTGACGATTGCAATCTGGTCCTCGATCCGCTTCTGGTCGACAAACGCCTGCGCCGCCGCCTTGGCTGCTTCCAGTGGTGCCCCCGCCATGGAGCCTGACGCGTCGATTACCAGTGCGATCCGAACCGGGACTGATGACTCCCCGAGGGAGCGGACCTCGAGATTCGAGACTGCTTCACCGTCGGTGGTGATGGTCAGCAGGGCCGGATCCGGTGACTCGGTGAACCCGGTGAAGTTGACCACCATCGTCGTCTGCCCACCCTCGGCATAGCGCGACCCGTTGATGTCGACGATTTCTATCGAAGACCCACTGGATTGCGCCAGGGCGGTGCCAGCCCCCAGGAAGAGGGCGATCAGGACGACAAACAGTCGCTTCAATGTCCCCTCCGGGCAAAGGGCTCGGGATCGAAGAGGTCGGCAGGAAGACGGATTCCCTGGTTCTCGAGGTCTTCTGAGAACGTCGGGCGAATTCCAGTTGCCTTGAGCCGGCCCTTGAACTTGCCGTCCTCGTCGACTCCCATGCCGAAGTCGAAGAGGAACAGGTCCTGGAGGGTGATGATGTCACCTTCCATGCCTTCCACTTCGGTGACATGGGTGATTCGCCGGGTTCCATCGCGGAGACGGGAGACGTGGATGATGAGGTCGACTGCTGACGACACCTGCTCGCGGATCGCCTTCACCGGCAGGTCGAAACCGGCCATGAGGACCATCGTCTCGATACGGGACAGGGTGTCACGAGGCGAGTTGGAGTGGATCGTGGTCAGTGAGCCGTCATGACCGGTGTTCATCGCCTGGAGCATGTCGAGTGCCTCGGCACCACGGACCTCTCCGACGACGATCCGGTCGGGACGCATACGCAGCGTATTCCTCACCAGGTCGCGGATCTGGACTGCACCCTTGCCCTCGATGTTGGCGGGGCGTGACTCCAGGGTCAGTACGTGCTCCTGGTGCATTTGGAGCTCGGCGGCATCCTCCACGGTGACGATGCGCTCGTCTCCGGGGATGTACGAAGACATGACGTTGAGCGTTGTCGTCTTACCGGAACCGGTACCACCCGAGATGATGACGTTCAGACGTCCCCGGACACAGGCCCGGGCAAAGTCGGCAACACGCTGGGTGAGAGTGCCGAAACTGATCAAGTCGGCCTCCTGGTAGGGATCGATCGAGAACTTACGAATCGTGAGGAATGGTCCTCCGATCGAGAGCGGTGAGATCACCGCATTGACACGAGATCCGTCAGGAAGACGGGCGTCCACCATGGGTGTGGCTTCGTCGACGCGACGGCCGATCTGGCCGACGATCTTGTCGATAATCCGCCTGAGGTGGGTTTCGTCCACGAACTTGGCATCCGACTTGAGGATTCGCCCGTTCTTTTCGTAGTAGACGTCGTAGGGGCCATTGGCCATGACTTCAGTCACATCCGGGTCATTGAGCAGCGGGTCGATTGGCCCGTAGCCCAGGACGTCGGAAGCGATCTCGTTGAGCAGCGCTCGACGGTCGGCACTGGTAAGGGGAAGACCCTGCTCCTGGTCGACTGCCCACTCGAGCATCTCGAGGACACGGAGCCGGAGCTCGGCGTCCGACATCCCTCTGTCGTAGAGAGTCGGGCCCAATTCTTCGACGACTTTGAAGTGGAGACGACCGCGGAGGTCTCCCATGGCGTCGGTTCTGTTCGTTGCCACATCGACCGACTCGCTCTGCCGTGCCGCTGCAACTCTTTCTGATAATGATGGCATTTTGCCCTCCTAGCCCCTATTTCCGTCCGAAAAGTCCGGATTTGCCACTTGATTCTGGAATATTGTCCGCAACCAGCGCGGCGACACTTTCGAGTCCTTTGGCCACCTTCGACTTTGGCTCCGACTCGACTACCGGACGCCCCTCGTTGACCGACGCCGCCACCAACGCATCCGAAGGCACAGCGGCATCGATGCTGATCTTGAGGGCGGCCTCGATTTCTTTGTTGTCAAGCTTCGACCTCGAGTTGGAACGGTTCATGACCAGACTCACTGCCCCGGTGCTGAATTTGAGCAACCGGAGGGTGTCCAGGGCGAGCTTGGCGTTCTTGACGCTCGGAAGGTCCATGTCGACCACCATCAGCACCTGGTCTGACTTCTCCACCAGCGACAGGATCAGCTCGTCCAGCATCGATGCTGTATCGACGATGATGTAGTCGTAGTTCTCCTGGAGTATCTCGATCATGTGCATCAGCCCGGCGGTGGTGATGTCATCGGCGAACGCCGGCTCCAGAGGAGCAGCGAGAACCTTGAGACCACTGGGATGCTCGGTGAGCAGGCTCTCCAGGAGTTCACTGTCGAGATGGTGCAGCTCGTGCGCTGCATTGACCATGGTGAACTTCGGCTCGAGCTGGAGCACCAGACAGACATCCCCGAACTGGAGATCTGCATCGACGAGGACAACCTTCTTGTCCTGGATGCGATTGAGGAGCAGAGCGAGGTTGGTGGAGACAACGGTGGTCCCACTCCCGCCCTTCGCCGACCAAACGGTCACGATGCGGCCCTTATCTCCCTCTTCGGGAGCTGTCGGCGCCGCCGATGCCGAAGTTGCCTTGGGCCGCTTCAGGACGTCATGGGCGAATCGCTCGATGGCCTCTTCGACTTTTTGCTCGTCGAGAGGAACCTCGATCACATCCGAGACACCGGAGCGCATCGCCTGGCGGAGCAGGTCGGATGTCACCACCTCGGCCACCAGCATCACGATCAGCGACGGATCTTCGTTATGAAGAGTGCGGACCTCTTCCATGGACGACCCTTCTGTGTAAGAAGGGCCGAGCAGGACCATTCGGACGTCGCTGGTCGCAACTACTTGGCTGGCGGCCTCGATTGAACGTGCTGTCGGAAGTCGCCCATCGAACAACTCTTTCGCCTTAGCGAGAAAATCGTCGTCTTGGTCGACAACCAGCAGGTTGTTCTCAGCCAATGACATCGGTCAAACCTCTCAGTTCTCGAATATATCGTCGAGCAGGTTGCCGCCGAACAGCGTATCAATGATCACACCGTTTGTCTCGACTGCAACAAAGTCTTCCGGCACCAGGGTCATCCATATCGATCCGTTCTCGAAGGCGAACGCCAGGCGCTCGGCCTCTTCGGGAGTGACCTCGAGGACAAAGACAGTGTCGTTGCCGAGATCCTCTTCGGTCTCTTCGCCAGGGACTGCTTCCGTACCCGGAGCGGGTTGAACATCGATGACGACGGGTGCATCCTCGTCGGGTCGGATATCCCGCCCGACAGCGAGGACCGGCAGGCCCTGCAGGACATAGCGAGTGTATGTGACCGTGACGGTCTCTTCCTCACCTGGCACCGCGGTGCCCGTGTCAGGGTCGAGCGTCGGGAAGTCGGCGGGGATCACGTCAGCCTGGATATCCAGCGTCACTATCAAGTTGATCCGGTCTCCGGCTTCGACGAAGCCATTCACACCACGGATGTTGTCCAAACCAACGGTGATGGCCTGCTTACCCGAAGGAATCAGATCGGCCAGAGGGGTGACGTCCAGGGTGACTTCGGTCCATTGGCTCACCGTGAGGATCGCGTTCTGCGAGATCGGACCGGCTGCCACCCGTCCGGTGAGGACTGAGTTCAGCTGCTCCTGGCTCGTAATCGCGTCGGTCGGAAGATCTACCTGTTCTTCAGTCGATTCGACCACAAGGTCGTCGCCGGAGAGAAGGATCGATCCTTCGGCACCTTCGGCAATTAGTTCGGAAGACCGGAATACCGTCACCTGAACCTGATCGGCTTCGGCGTCACTCCGGATCCCGTCTAAGAAGTTCCACACGGCCCATGCGGCCAGTCCGGCCAGTATCAAAGCCACGAGAAGAACTATTGCTCTCCTACCCATTGAGTCCCCTTCGGTTGTCCCCTCGACACTTCATCGCTCCCACGGCGAATGTTCGAGGGCATGCTACCGGCAGGGCTTTCCCCGCCTGGCGTTTAGGTTGAATTTCCACAGGAATAAGTTTCGGATACCCAAAGGGCATCCTTGAGCATTTCCCTAGCGAAACATAGTAGGCGTCCGAATCGGCATTTCTACCCATAAGAGAAGGAGCCCCGATGGGGCCCCTTCTCAGGTTCACAGCGGCCGGTTCGATCACCGTCGGCCGATGCCGCGCTCTTTGAGTTCCTGAAGGATCGCTTCGAGTGACGCATCGACGGCCATCGGCGGACGCTCCTCTTCCGGAGCCCCGAATTCGCGCTCGAACTCTCGTGGCTGGCGCCGCTTGGACTGTTGCTGTTGTTGCGGCTTCTTGTCTTCGACTGCGGCCGCTCTCTCGGTGTAGTCAGGTGCCGCTTGCTTGATCGACAGGGAGATCCGTCGGCGCTCGTCGTCCTTTTCGGTGATCTTCACCTTGACCGCCTGGCCGATCGACAGCTCCAGTTCGGGCGATTCGACACGGTGCATGGCGATCTCCGAGACATGGACCAGACCCTCGACACCGTCGCCTACAGAGACAAACGCTCCGAACGGGACCGTCTTGGTAACTGTGCCATCTACGACATCGCCAACCTCGTTCTCACCGGCGAATACATCCCACGGATCTTCGCTGGTCTGACGTATCGAGAGGGAGATTCGCTCCCGATCGAGGTCGACCTCGAGCACTTTGACCTTCACCTTGTCCCCGACGTTGACCAACTCGTTGGGATGATTGACATGCTGCCACGACAACTCGGAAACGTGGACGAGGCCATCCATGCCACCGAGATCAACGAAAGCGCCAAAGTGGACAACCGATGAGATGATGCCGTCTCGGACTTCACCTTCGGCGAGGTTATCGAGGAAGCCTTGCCGCTCTTCAGCCTGTGCCTCTTCGAGGTGAGCGCGGCGGCTGAGCACGACGTTGTTGCGTGCCCGGTCGAGCTCGATGACCTTGGCTGTGATCGTTTCCCCGATAAAGGGGTCGAGATCCCGAACTCTGCGCAGGTCGACCAGTGAGGCCGGGAGGAAGCCGCGAAGCCCGATGTCGACGATGAGCCCACCCTTGACCACTTCGATGACTGTGCCCTCGACGGTCTTGTCGGCGGCGGCGATCTCCTGAATCTCTCCCCACGCCCGTTCGTACATGGCCCGTTTCTTGGAGAGGAGAAGACGCCCTTCGTCGTCTTCTTTGGTGAGGACTACCGCTTCGATTCGATCTCCTACCTGGACCGACTTATTCGGGTCGACGTTGTTCCGGATCGAAAGCTCGCGAACCGGGATCAATCCTTCGGACTTGTAGCCCACATCGACCATGGCGCCGTCACTGTCGACGCTGACGACAGTCCCTTCGACGATGTCACCGTCGTTGAACTCGAGGACTGTTGCCTCGATAGCTGCCTCGAAGTCGTCGCCGATGTCGTCCGGCAAGTCGCTGAGATCGGGAGCGACCAGGGCCTCACGATGGGGGTAAGGCTCGAACTTGTTGGCGGGCTCTTCCTCTTCGGCGGCCGTGGCGGACGGCTCGTCGGTTGAAGTCGTTGATGGCTCCGCCGCGGACTCGTCGGCTGCTGTGGCCGAGTCCTCGTCGACTGCCACGTCGTGGCCCGCCGCAGCAGGGGGGGCGTCGTCGGCAGTGGCGTCTGCGGGAGCTTCGTCAGCGGGCTCCGTGACCGCAGCATCAGGACCTGTCTCGGTTTCCTCGGCCGTGGCGTCAGGCTCGTCGGCCTGCTCGGTGGGTGTCGCCTCGCCCTGAGTGGGGTCTTCGGCGGCGGGAGTCTCGGGCACCTCGGGAGTCTCCTCTTCGAGACTTTCGGGCGCGTTGTTCACTTGGTCGTTGGACATGTGTAGGGGATTACCTCTTTGGAAAGAACTCTATGCGGGACAGCCCGCACAGGCGTCAGCAATTCTATGCCCTAAAACGGAGAAAGGCGAACAGGAGCGTCCCTAATCCTTCACCGCGGCGAGATTGGCGCCCCGGGAAACCTCCACTTTCAACGGCACATCGAGCTCCGAAACGTGCTCCATGCACTCCACGACTACACCTTCGATCTCGTCCAGCTCCTCCTCAGGGCACTCCAGGATCAACTCGTCGTGGATCTGCAGAAGCATCTCGGAACGGACCTTCTCCACTCGAAGCCGCCGATCGAGCTCGATCATCGCGGCCTTGATGATATCGGCAGCCGTTCCCTGAACCGGGGCGTTTAGGGCCATCCTCTCCCCCATCTGTCTGACCCGGAAGTTGTCCGATTTCAGCTCAGGCAAGTAGCGGCGCCTCCCGAAAAGGGTCGTGGTGTATCCATCGTTTCTTGCCCTTGTCACCACATCCGACATGAACTGCTTGACGTCGACGAACTGGTCGAAGTAGGTGTCAATGTGCCCTTTGGCTTCGTCACGGGAGATCCCGAGCCGGTCTGCAAGGCCAAAAGCCTCCATCCCGTAGAGCAGACCGAAGTTGATCATCTTGGCGGTCCGCCGCTGTTCCAAGGTCACCTCCTCGAGCGGCAGGCTCCAAACCCTCGCCGCGGTTGCCGCGTGAATGTCGACTTCATTCTTGAAGGCATCGATCAGGAAAGGGTCCCCACTCATGTGGGCGAGGATCCGCAACTCGATCTGGGAGTAGTCGGCAACGAGGAACAGGCAGCCTTCATCCGCGACGAAGGCCCGCCTGATCGTCATCCCCGATTCGGATCGGATCGGGATGTTCTGCAGGTTGGGCCGGTCGGAGGAAAGCCGCCCGGTGGTTGCCGCCATCTGGTTGAACCTGGTGTGGATCCGGCCGTCGGCCTCGATCAGGGGCAGGTACCCGTCGACGTAGGTGCTCCTCAGCTTCTCGTACTCCCGGTACTCGAGCAACGCTTCGACTACAGGGTGGTTGAGCTTCTTCAGCACCGACTGGTCGGTGGACGGCTTGCCGGTCGACGTCTTCTTCAGGACCGGCAGCTCCAACTTCTCGAAGAGAATCTGGCGAAGCTGGTCGGTTGAGTTCACGTTGAATGGCTCACCGGCAAGCTCATGGATTCTCTTTTCCAGGACCGAGAGCTTGTACCGGAGCTCTGAGCCCATCTCTTCGAGGTACTCGCGATCGACGCCGATCCCGGCGTGCTCCATCCTGGCCAGCACCGGGACCAGTGGCAGTTCGAAGTCTTCGAACAGAGGGCCCTCTTCCCGGTTGGCCAGCTCTTCACGCAGGTGGGTTGCCAGCCGCCTGATCGCTTCGACCCGGCGACCTTCGATTTCGAGGTCGGGACCGGTGTCAAACGGGAGGGTCCCTTCGTCCGTGTCCTCATCCGGGGAGATGATCTCGAGGCCGAGCATGGTGTCGGCGATCTCGGTGAGCTCATAGGTGCGGCTCGACGGGTTGACGACGTAAGCGGCGAGGGCAGTGTCCATCTTCAACTCAGCCAGATCGTGGCCCAGGGAGAGCAGCGCCCTGGTTAGAGCTTTGAGGTCGTGGCCGATGGCGGCGATGGCCCCATCGGAAAGAAGTTTGAGTATCGGACCAGCCGCGTCCAACGGAATCACTACCGCCTCGTTTTTCCCCGTCGAGATGCCAAGACCATATGGATCGCCGTCGTCGCCGACGAGAGTGACCACGAGCTCCCCCTGGCCGGCAAGGGCTTCGATCCGCCCGGGATCGGTGAGGATCGATGTGTCGACGTCGAGGATTTCCCCCTGCGGCGTCGCCCCGGGCAGGGCAGCTTCAAGGTCGGACCACATCGAATGGAACTCGAGGGAGTCGAAGAGGTCCTTGACTGTGGCCCGGTCCCACTCCCGCACTTCGTACTGGGAAGTGGCGAATTCGATATCGAGGTCATCGACAAGCTCCATCAGCGTTCGGTTGAGAAACACCTGCTCGCGCGCAGCGGCCAGATTCTCCCGCAGCTTCGGCGTCTGGTCGGCGATCGCCTCGTAGACACTTTCGAGGTTGCCGTAGTTGCCGATCAGCTTCGCCGCCGTCTTCTCCCCCACTCCCGCCACGCCGGGGAGGTTGTCGGAGTTGTCGCCCCGCATCGCCGCGTACTCGACGTACTGGTCGGGTCTGATCCCGTATCTGTTCTCGACGTAGGCGGCGTCTGCGATCACGGTGTCGGTGATACCCCGCATCGTGTACATCACACTGATCGGCCCACCGACCAATTGGAAGGCGTCGCGGTCGCCGGTGACGATCAACACCTCCCAGTCATCTGACACCGCCTTCTTCGCAATCGAGGCGATCAGGTCGTCGGCCTCGAAGCCCTCGCGGCGGATCTGGTTGACCTGCAACGCCTGGAGCACCTCGTCGATGAGGCCAAGCTGGCTGCGGAAGTGGTCGGGAGCCTTCTCCCGCTGCGCCTTGTACGAGGGGTAGGCCTCGGTGCGGAAGGTCTTCCGGGAGACATCCCATGCGACGGCGATACCGTCCGGTTCGATGTCCTTGAGCAGCCGGATCAGCATCCGGGTGAATCCGAACACCGCATTGGTCACCTGGCCACTCTTGGTCGCCAGGTCTTCGGGAAGAGCGTAAAAGGCGCGATAGGCGATCGAGTTGCCGTCGATCAGTACAAGCTTGGGCACGGCAGCGACGGTAGTGGCGATTGTGTCAGTCGGGTAACCGATCGAGCAACGCCATGCGCTTGTCTTCGAGCTTCGCCCGTCGCTCCACCAGTTTGTCGATTGTCCGCTCGAAACGCCGGACGTCACCCCGGGTCAGGCTGGCCTCCTCGCGATCGATGTAGTTGCCCACGGCAGCATCCATCTGCGCGTCTTCATTTATCGATCGGTGATATTCGAGCTCCGCCCGGGTGAAGGCCAACTCCCGGTCGATGTCGTTGATCCGGTCGTTGATGCTGAAGATCTTCTTGGCTACCCGTTTCACGTCCAAGAGAGTAAATCCCGGTCTCGCAGAGAGCCAGTAAGGGACATAGAATTAGCCCTCTCCTGGCCGGAGTGGAGAAATTGGTAAACTCGATGGACTCAAAATCCATTGCTCGAAAGGGCTTGCGGGTTCGAGTCCCGCCTCCGGTACCACCTCCCTTGCTCGCTATCAGCGAGAGAGTGGAGACTCCTCAAAAGAATTCCGGTTTTCCTCGGCCGGGCACTCGTTTCTGTCACACCTGGTTTGTAGGTTTCGGGTATGGAGAGAGAATTCAGTGTTGATGACCGGGAGACCCGGTTTGTCGAGACCGCCCAAACAATGGCCCGTCTCCAAGCGCTGCTGATCGAGGACCTCGACTGGTTCGACACCGCACAAGTGTTCACCGCCGACGGGTGCCGCAACCTCTCCGAATGGACATCCTCCCGGTTAGACCTCGGGTTGGAGACCGCCCGCACCCTGGTCCAAACCATGCGGCGCACCAATGACAAACCCTGGATTCGTGAAGCTTTGGCGGCTGGTGCGATTTCGTTTGACCGGGCCGAAGCCCTCTCCCGAATCGCCGACGATGTCGGGACCTTGGATCATCTCGACATCTCCGGAGTCCGCCGCGAAGCAGCAGACCGGGTCGAACTCACCGCCGACGACGAAGTGAAATCGGCTGAGGACCGGTATCTCATCCTCCAACCCTCACTCGACGAATCCTGGTGGACACTAAGAGGCGGACTGGACGGGATCACCGGAGCAGTCATCGACCAAGCCCTGACCAAGAAGGCTGATGTACTACCAGAACTGCCGGACGGAACCCGTGGTTCGGGGGCATGGCGGAAAGCAACCGCCCTCTACCAACTGGCATCAGGCGGCGAATCGCCCAAAGCGCAGGTCAGCGTGTTCATCGACGCCGACAAAGCCACCCCATCCGACGGGAAAGCCGGAGTACGCCTCGACGCCGGACCCAGAGTCGGAGCCCGAGCACTAGAAGCGATCTTCTGTGATTCAGTGACCGAAGTAACCGTCAACACCGCCGACGGCAAATTCATGTCCTACGGACGGAACTCACAGATGATCCCACCAGCCCTCCGCAGGGCAGCCCTCAACCGGACCGGAGGGCACTGTTCCATCGACGGAT
>JBGTCK010000033.1:0-6039 GCA_041748855.1 Acidimicrobiia bacterium | reverse complement strand
CGTCGACGAAGGCTTCATCGACCGTTTCGAACTGAGCGAGGTCGGTGCCCACAGCCAGCTCGAACTGGTGCTCCGCTACGGCGATAAGCGCCGCCCGGCAATCGAAGGGATCAAGAGAATCTCCAAGCCCGGTCACCGTGTCTATCGCGGCGCCGGTGAGCTGCCCCGTGTCCAGGGTGGGATCGGTATTGCCGTGGTGTCCACAAGCCAGGGCCTCCTTCCTGATCGCGAAGCACGCCGCCGCCGCCTCGGTGGCGAAGTCCTCTGCGAGGTGTGGTGATATGAGTCGAATAGGAAAAATGCCGATCGATCTCCCCTCAGGAGTCGAGGTGAAGATAGAAGGCTCTGCGGTGACCGTGAAAGGCTCCAAGGGAGAGTTGTCGCGTACCTTCACCGAACGCGTCGGTTTCGTCAACGAAGACGGTGTCGTCACCCTAACCCGGGACGGCGACACCCCGCAGGCGAAGGCATTGCACGGATTGAGCCGCGCCCTGCTCTACAACATGGTGCAGGGTGTCTCCGAAGGCTTCTCCAAGGAGTTGGAAATCCAGGGAGTCGGCTACCGCGCCGCTCTCAAAGGCTCCGATGTGGAATTGCAGGTCGGGTTCAGTCACTCGGTGAATGTCGAGGCTCCCGAAGGGATCACGTTCGACATTCCCGAGCCCACCAAGATCATCGTGTCGGGAATCGACAAAGAGATGGTGGGCCAGGTCGCCGCCAACATCCGCAAGGTACGCCCCCCTGAGCCCTACAAGGGCAAAGGAATCAGATACCAGGGTGAGCATGTCCGCCGCAAGGCCGGAAAGGCAGGTAAGTGATGGGCGCCAGCCGCACTGACTACCGCAGACGCCGCCACTTGCGGGTACGCAAGCACGTCTCCGGGACCGCTGAGCGGCCCCGCATGGCCGTATACCGGAGCAACCGATACATCTATGTCCAGGTCATCGACGATGTCGCCGGGCACACCGTTGCCTCGGCTTCGTCCCAGGAGAAGGATCTGCGCTCCGCCACCCTCACCGAGGAGACAGCTGCCAAAGTCGGCAAACTCCTGGGCGACCGCGCCAAAGATGCAGGCGTGACCTCGGTGGTCTTCGACAGGGGCGGATACAAGTACCACGGCAAGATCAAGGCCCTAGCCGAAGCCGCTCGCGAATCCGGATTGGAGTTTTGATGGCACAGCAAAATCGACGAGACGACCAACAACAGAGTCAATTCGACGAGCGGGTGATCCAGATCAATCGGGTGTCCAAAGTCGCCAAGGGTGGGCGTCGTTTCAGCTTCACCGCACTGGTCGTTGTCGGAGACGGCAACGGAAAGGTCGGTGTCGGATACGGCAAGGCCAAAGAAGTCCCCGCTGCCATCCAGAAAGGCATGGAGATCGCACGCCGCGACATGGTCGAAATTCCCATGGCAGGCCAGACGGTGGTCCATCAGCAGATCGGTGAGCACGGCGCGTCCCGGGTGCTGATCAAGCCGGCCGCACCCGGAACCGGGGTCATCGCCGGTGGAGCGGTCCGACAGATTCTCGAGGCTGCGGGGGTCAAAGACGCCCTCGCCAAGTCGCTCGGATCGCCGACCCATCTCAACGTGGCCAAGGCTGCGATGAACGCCCTGACCGGCCAGCGTCGTCCCGACGATGTCGCCCGCCTGCGGGGTAAGAAGGCCGAGGACATCGTCCCTCCCGGGCTGCTCAACGCCTACCGCTCGACAGAGTCGTTGCGGGCCCACTCCAAGGCGGGTGAATGATGGCCAAGGCCAAGACGGTCACTGTCACTCTGAGAAAGTCGCTTATCGGCCAGAAGCCGAAGAACCGGGCGACGGTCGAGTCACTTGGTTTGCGCAAGATAAGTCAGTCGAGGGTCCACAATGACACCCCGAGCTTGCGCGGGATGCTGGAAAAGGTCCGCCACCTCGTTGACGTCGACGAGAACTGACGCAAGAACAAACGATTTAGTGAGTTACTTATGACTGAGAAAAAAGAGCAGCTGAAACTGCACAACCTCGCTCCGGCGCCGGGTTCGAAGAAGAAGAAGATCCGGGTCGGACGTGGTGAGGGTGGGCGGCGCGGCAAGACTGCAGGTCGTGGCACTAAGGGCCTCAAGGCCCGCAACTCGCTGCGCCCCGGTTTCGAGGGTGGCCAGACGCCATTGGCGATGCGCCTTCCCAAGCTCCGCGGCTTCGCCAATCCCAACAAAGTGCCCTACGCGGTGGTCAACCTGACTTCCTTCGCCGACTTCGAGGCGGGAAGCGAAGTGACCCCGGAGACGCTGAGGGACAAAGGCCTGATCCGCCATCGGGGCCTGGTCAAGGTGCTCGCCGAGGGCGACCTCGACAGGGCGCTGACCGTGAAGGCCCATGCGTTCAGCGCGGCAGCAAAAGAGAAAATCGAAAAGGCCGGCGGCACCGTCGAGGTTCTCTGAACCCGACGCAGGCTCTGATTAGCTAGGACCGGAATGCTCTCCATATACAGAAACATGTTCAAGATCCCGGACTTGCGGGCGAAGATTCTCTTCACCCTCGCAATGTTCGGTGTCTACAGGCTCGGCGCCGCCGTCCCGGTGCCCGGTATCGATCTCGATGCCGTGGCATTGTTCCAATCGCAGCAGCAGGCCGGAGGCATCTACGGGTTGCTCAACCTGTTCTCCGGCGGCGCGCTCGAGCAGTTCTCCGTGTTTGCCCTGGGAATCATCCCCTACATCACTGCATCGATCATGATGCAGCTGCTGACCGTGGTCATCCCCAAGCTCCAGGCGCTTCAGGACGAAGGTGAGTCGGGCCGAAAGGTGATCACCCAGTGGACACGGTACGTAACCGTCGTCCTGGCGTTGATCCAGTCGACCGGCTTCACCTTCCTCTTCCACTCCGGCCGGTTCACCAGCGGGATCGACCTGATCCCCAACTACACGCCGGCACGGGTGATTCTCATCGTGATCACCATGACCGCGGGTACTGCCATGGTCATGTGGCTCGGTGAGCTGATCACACAACGCGGGGTGGGCAACGGCATGTCGCTGATCATCTTCGTCTCCATCCTCAGCCAGTTCCCGTTCATCTTCGGCCAGATCTGGGGGCAAACCGCTGCAGTCGGATTCACCGGCCGCTTCGTCTTCCTCATGCTGGTGTTCGCAGCCATGATCGTTTCGATCATCTACGTCGACCAGGGCCAGCGCAGAATCCCCATCCAGTTCGCCAAGCGGGTCCGGGGACGGAGGGTCATGGGCGGCCAGTCGACCTACATCCCGTTGAAGGTGAATACCGCGGGTGTGATCCCGGTCATCTTCGCCACATCGGTGATGCTGATGCCCGCATTGCTCATCACTGCCATTCCCTCGGACGCGGCCTGGGTGCAGGCGACGTACCGTTGGATCGACGAGAACCTCGGCGGTGGGGCCCAGGGTGTGACCTGGTGGTACATCCTCATCCTCTTTTTCCTGGTCATCTTCTTCACCTACTTCTACACAGCCATCCAGTTCGACCCGGAGAAACAGGCAGAGATGATCCAGCGCCAGGGTGGGTTCGTTCCCGGAGTGCGTCCCGGCAGGCAGACCTCGAAGCATCTCGGGTTCATCCTGAACCGGATCACGCTTCCCGGCTCGATTTTCCTCGGCACCATTTCGGTCCTTCCGGCAATCGCCGGTGCGGTTTATGGGATTGCCATTGCCTTCTCCGGGATTTCGGTTCTGATCGTGGTCGGTGTTGCCCTCGAGACCATGAAGCAGATCGAGTCGCAGCTGACGATGCGGAACTACGAGGGCATCCTCACGTGAAGCTTCTGTTTGTCGGGCCGCCTGGTGCGGGCAAGGGAACCCAGGCCGACCGAATCGCCGAAAGACTGGGGATTCCGCACATCTCTACCGGTGACATGTTCCGCCACCACGTCTCCACAGGGACCGAGCTCGGAATGCAGGTCGATGAGATCATGAAGCGCGGCGACTACGTGCCCGACGCGATAACGGTCGAGATGCTCGAGGGGCGTCTCGGCATGGACGATGCTGCCGATGGTTACATTCTCGACGGCTTTCCCCGCACCGCGGCCCAGGTCGAGGCGCTCGACGACCTCCTCGGTGAGTCCGGGCTCGACCACGTTGTGGTTTTCGAAGTGGAAGAGCAGGCGCTGGTAGATCGACTTCTCGCCCGCGGGCGAGCCGATGACACCGAGGAGACGATCCGGACCAGGTTCCAGATCTATCTCGACCAGACCGCCCCCCTGCTCGAGACCTACCGACAACGCGGCCTCGTCGTCAGGGTCGATGGCATCGGAGAATTCGACGAGGTGACCGAGCGGATCCTCGAAGTGCTCGGTGTGGCCGCTTCGACGGAGGCGTGACGACCCGATGATCAGCATCAAGAGTCGTCGTGAGTTCGCCAAGATGGAAAAGGCCGGTGCCACGGTCGCCGAAGTCCATCAGGCCGTGAGGGAGGCTGCGGTCCCCGGAGCGACGCTGCTCGACCTCGAGGCAATTTCGGCACGAATTATCGAGGCCAACGGCTGTACCTCATCGTTCCTCAACTACCACGGTTCTTACCCGGCAACACTTTGTCTGTCGCCAAACGATGTAATCGTCCACGGGATCCCTACCGACTATCGACTCGAGGAGGGGGACATCCTCAGTGTCGATGCGGGTGCGATCTACGAGGGTTTTCACGGCGACGCTGCTTTCACGGTCGGTATCGGAGAGATCAGCGACAACGCGAAGCGCCTCATCGAAATAACCGAGCAGGCGTTGTGGGCTGGCATTCGCCAGGTCAAGGCCGGGAACCGCCTCGGCGATATCGGTGCCGCGGTCGCCCGGATCGGCTCGGAGAATGGATACGGCGTCGTCGAAGAGTACGTGGGTCACGGCATCGGCCGTCAGATGCATGAGGAGCCCCAGATCCCCAATTACGGCGAGCCCGGGACCGGGATGAAGTTGCGCAAGGGCATGGCCCTCTGCATCGAGCCAATGTTCAATGTCGGGAAGCGTCATACCAAGGTCGACCCCGACGGTTGGACGGTGCGCACCGCCGACGGCAGCCTTTCCGCGCACTGGGAGCACACGGTGGCGATCACCCCCGATGGCCCCATGGTGTTCACCGCTGCTGGCCAACCACAACCGGTTGAATTTGAGGAGGCGGTCACACGTGGCTAACATTTGGGGGTCTCCTCCTCTTTTTGTGGGTGGAGCGCATTATTCGGTCCGGGATATCCCTGTAATCAGCTCAAAAGCTATTGGGGTGTGGCCCGGTGATACTCGCGCCATGACGGTCCTTCTGACTGACCGCGGTGCGGGACAAGAGATTTTTTGGAGAGATCAGAATGAAAGTTAGACCTTCCACAAAGAAAATGTGTGAGAAATGCCGAATCATCCGACGCCGTGGCCGCGTCTGGGTGATCTGCGAAAACCCACGTCATAAGCAGCGTCAAGGATGAGGATTCAGAGATGACCCCCAGTGAAAATATGCTGGCGTTACGCCGGACATTGGCACCGCTCGCGGCGTCCTCGTCCTCGACGCACCGCACCGGGTGCGCCTTCGTCCTGCGTCCTGGCGAGCAGCACCGCTGCCTCGGCCTAACGGCCGACCAAATTTCCAATGGAGATCATTAGTGGCACGAATTGCGGGAGTCGACCTCCCACGTGACAAGCGGCTCGAGATCGGGCTGACATACATCTACGGGATCGGGCCGACCCGCGCCCGCCAGGTCTGCGCCGAGACCGACATCGACCCGGACACCAAAATCCGATCGCTCACAGACGATGAGGTGGCGCGGATTCGGAGGCATATCGAAGCTGTCTACGACGTCGAGGGTGACCTGCGACGTGAAGTCCAGCAGAACATCAAGCGCAAGATTGAGATCGGCAGCTACCAGGGGATCCGCCACCGTCGCGGTCTCCCGGTCCGTGGGCAGCGCACCCACACCAACGCCCGGACCCGCAAGGGCCGTCGCGTTGCAATTGCCGGCAAGAAAAAGGTCACGAAGTAGGAGTAATCGGTGGCGACTCAACCAGGTAGCAAGCGGGTACGCCGGCGTGAGAGGAAGAACATCTCCCACGGCCAGGC
>JBGTCK010000032.1:0-20703 GCA_041748855.1 Acidimicrobiia bacterium | reverse complement strand
CGCTTCAGTCTCAACCACAATCGTGATCAACACCGAATCGCCAACAGCCAAATCACCGAGCTGACAGGTCACCACACCCGCCGCATGGGCACAGGTGCCCACACCCGGCGACGAAGACACATAGGTCAACGACGCAGGCAGGGTGTCGGTGACAACCACGTTCTCAGCCAGTTCCGGCCCGTTATTGGCCACTGTCACCTCATAAGTGATCAAAGCAGTCGGATTATCCGAATCAACCACCACCGGATCGACAAGATCGATCTTGGTCACCTCGAGGTCGGCGAACCCAAGAGAGAGCACCTCGATGATATTCGTCTCTTCATCATCAACGTTGTTCTCCAGATTGGACTCTTCGGTGTCCGAAGACACCTCAACCACGTTAAGCGGACTGAAATCAGTGATCTCACCAACCGCTTCAGTCTCGACCACAATCGTGATCAACACCGAATCACCAACAGCCAGATCACCGAGCTGACAGGTCACCACACCCGCCGCATGACCACAAGAGCCAACCCCCGGAGACGACGACACGTAGGTCAACGACGCAGGCAGCGTGTCTGTCACAACCACATTCTCAGCCAACTCAGGCCCATTGTTCGTGACTGTCACCTCATAGGTGATCAGCGCAGTCGGATTATCCGAATCAACCACCACCGGATCGACAAGATCGATCTTCGTCACCTCAAGGTCGGTGACAGGAGCCTGCGGAGGCTCGCAGACGATCTTGACCGTGATCCCGGCGGAGAATACCCCATCCTCCCCCATCAGAAGAGTCACAGTGACGGTATCTCCCATGATGAGAGCACCGTCGGCGTGGGTCGTTGCACCGGGAGTGGACTCGACGTCCTCGAGGACCACACTGGTCACGGAGACAACGATGAGGTCATTGTTCGGATGAACCGATTTTCCATTCGTTGAATCGGCGCGGACCGTGCACTCCTGGCCGGTTAATTCGCTGGAATCCGCCGTTGCCAGGAGCGTTTCGGAACCGGCCTCGGCGCGGACGACAGTGTCAATTGGTATCGAGATGTCGATCGAAGCCCATGCCGGTGGGGCTGAGATTGCTAAGAGCGACGCGAGAACTGCCAAGGCAGCCGCGATTACCAGTAGCCGATGCCGGAGGGTCAACCCCTTGGTCGTAGTCATTGAATTTCCCATCCCTTTCGGTAACACCCCCGGGACGGGCCGGTCTCACCACTGGCTCCACCAGACCAAGGTGACCGTTTTGAGGTCCGGTTTCAGCGCCTCCCATAGCCCTCTCATGGGCGATCCCCACTTTGGCATGTGCGTTACCCGCAAACGTGTATTTCCACACATTCAGAGGGGACTAGTCAGGACATTACGGATTCGAGGGGAGCACAGCGATAGGCCTGTAGGCCCAATAGTTTTCAACAGGTGCGCCGGCTCAGGCAGAGCGTTCAGTTGGCTCCACCGTCGATGACTCGACGATAGGCACGAGCGTGGGGTTCACCTTGTTGACCACGACCTCGCGGTCGATGAGGACTTGGTCGATATCGCTGCGTGAGGGAAGGTCATACATGGTGTTGAGGAGGACCTCCTCGAGGATCGCCCGCAGGCCCCTCGCCCCCGTACCCCGCTTAATCGCCTGTTCGGCGACAGCCTCGAGGGCGTCGGGCGTGAAGACCAGCTCGACATTGTCCATCTCGAACATCCGGGCGTATTGCTTGGCCAGTGCATTCTTGGGCTCGGTGAGTATCTGGATCAGCGACTCGAGATCTAGGTCCTCAACCGTGGCGGTGACCGGAAGCCTCCCGATGAACTCCGGGATCAGCCCGTATTTCATCAGATCTTCAGGCATTACCTGGGACAAGACCTCTCCGGTGCGTCGTTGGGCGCGGGAGCGAACCTGGGCGCCGAAACCTACGCCGCTATCACCGAGCCGGTTGGCGATGACTTCTTCGAGCCCGCCAAAGGCACCAGCGCAAATGAAAAGGACGTTCGACGTGTCCAGCTGGATGAACTCCTGATGAGGGTGCTTGCGGCCGCCTTGAGGCGGTACCGAGGCAATAGTGCCCTCGAGAATCTTGAGGAGCGCTTGCTGCACTCCTTCGCCGGACACATCTCTCGTGATGGAGGGGTTCTCCGCTTTGCGGGACACCTTGTCGATTTCGTCGATGTAGATGATGCCCTGCTGGGCCCGGTTGACGTCGTAGTCGGCTGCCTGGAGCAGCTTGAGGAGGATGTTCTCGACGTCCTCACCCACATAGCCAGCTTCGGTGAGGCTGGTGGCGTCGGCGATTGCGAAGGGAACATTGAGCTGGCGAGCCAGCGTCTGGGCGAGCAGGGTCTTGCCGCTTCCGGTAGGGCCGATGAGGAGGATGTTCGACTTCTGTAACTCGACGTCCCGCTGGACCTCGCCTGACCTGATCCTCTTGTAATGGTTGTACACGGCGACTGAGAGCTTCTTCTTCGCCTCTTCCTGACCGACGACATAGTCGTCCAGGTAGGATTTGATCTCGGAAGGCTTCGGGAGTTCTGTGAAGGTGACCTCTTCAGTGGTGGAGAACTCCTCGGCGATTATCTCGTTGCAAAGCTCGATGCATTCGTCGCAGACGTAAACGCCCGGTCCTGCGATCAGCTTCTTTACTTGCTTCTGAGATTTGCCGCAGAAGCTGCATTTCAGCAGCTCCCCGCCTTCACCGAGTCTTGGCATCTACTTGGAGGCTACCGCAGCCAGCTCCCGACGCGTGAGTATTCCGTCGATAACTCCATACTCCTTGGCCTCGTCGGCGAGCATCCAGTAGTCGCGATCGGTGTCGGTGCTGATCTTTTCGAGCTCTTTCCCGGTGTGATGGGCAAGGATCTCGTTGAGTTGCTCCCGCATCTGGACAATGAGTTTTGCCTGAATCTCGATGTCGCTCGCCTGGCCCTGGGCGCCACCGTGGGGCTGGTGGAGCATGATTCGGGCGTGAGGCAGCGCGTAACGCTTGCCCGGGGCTCCACCCGCCAGGATCACCGCCGCCGCCGAGGCCGCCATACCCATGCAAACCGTATTCACTTCCGGCTTGATGTACTGCATGGTGTCGTAGATCGCGAAAAGCGAGGTAATCGACCCACCCGGGGAGTTGATGTAGATGAAGACGTCCTTGTCCGGGTCTTCAGACTCGAGGTGGAGAAGCTGAGCCATGATCAAGTTGGCGATGGTGTCGTCGATCGGCGTGCCGAGGAAGATGATTCTGTCCTTCAGGAGGCGGCTGTAAATATCGAAATAGCGCTCACCCCGACTCGTCTGCTCGAAGACTGTTGGTACTACGTAGTTCTGGGGTGTCATTCTTCTTCCTCCGCCACTTCTGCCACGACTTCTCCCTCCACGGGTTCCGCCTCGACGATTTCTGCTTCCACTTCGTTGGGTCCCAATTCGAGGTCCACCGGATTGCCGCTCTCGTCAACCGGAGTAGCCCCCGCGAGAATCGCGTCCATGGCCCTGTTCCGCAGAATATCACTGGCCAGAGCTAATTCCTGGCCGCTTTGTGCGAAAGCCTGGATGAAGGCGCTCGGATTCTCCGAACGCGCCGCCAGACCTTGCAGGGCGGTCGACAGGTCTTCTTCGGTTATCTCGATGCCCTCGGCCTGCGCCACAGCTTCGAGGATCAGCTGGTTTTTTAAGGACAAAGTCGCCTGTTCGCGGAGGTCATCGATGAAAACGTTGCGCTCGATGCCAGATGCCTCGAAATAGTCGTCCAGGGTCAGTTCGTTCTCCTCGAGACGGTGGACGAACCGGTGGAGATGGCTGTCCATCTCGGCCCTGACCAGGGCTTCCGGGAGGTCGACTTCGAGTTGGTCGCGGAGGGTTTTCATAGCCAGTTCCCCGAACTGGCGGTGGACCGCTTGCAGCTTGGCGTTCGCGAGACGGACGCGGAGCTCCCCGGTCAGCTCTCCGACTGTTCCAAACTCGGTGTTCTCCTCCACCCACTCGTCGGTGAGATCGGGTAGTACCCGCTCCTTCACCTCCTGGACCAAGATTTTGAAGTTGACCTCAGCACCCGCGAGGTCGCCAAACCCCTCCGGAAGCTTTCCGTCGAAGGTGACTTCGTCACCAGCCGACTTTCCGGTCACATGCTCGTCGATGCCTTCGATGAACATGGCCGACCCGACCTCATAGAGGAGATCGGAGGCATTCGCCTCTTCGACGGCCTCCCCTTCCCGTGTCGCCGAGATGTCGATGCTCACGAAGTCACCTTCTTCGGCTGGCCGCTCCACCTCTTCGACGACGGCAAACTGCTCCAGCATCCGCTTTATCTGGTTTTCCATGTCCTCGTCGGTCACTTCCGGGGAGTCGACCTCGACGTTGCGATCCTTGTAGTTGGGGATCTCGATCTCCGGCCAGATGGTCACCCGCACCGAAACGTCCACTCCCCCGTCGACGTCGTCCATCGCTTCTAGTTGGGGGCTCACCGCGGGCCGGAGGTCCTCTTCGGAGAGAATGCGGTTGAGCGTGGGGTTGATCAGGTCGTCGATGGTCTCCTGGCGGAGCCGATCACGGCCCACCGCCGCTTCGACCACGGGCGTGGGGGCTTTCCCCGGTCGGAACCCCTTCAACTTCATCTCGGCGGAGAGGCGGCGCGCTGCTGCTGGCTTTCCTGCGTCGATCTCATCATCGGTGATGTGGAGATTGACCACTCTTTCGAATGGTCCGGCTTCAGTGACAGTCGTGGGCATTGTGTTCCTAATGGTTGCGGGTTGCATGACGCACGCGACGCCAAGATTTCGTGCCCGACCGCCCGGAATCTCCGGGCGGCTGGGCGTGGGGTGACCGACGGGACTTGAACCCGCGACATCCTGGACCACAACCAGGTGCTCTACCAGACTGAGCTACGGCCACCATGTTGGAATGGGCCACCAGCACCCCCGGGAGGACTTGAACCCCCAACCTACGGATTAGAAGTCCGTCGCTCTATCCAGTTGAGCTACGGGGGCTTGAGGCTGGTTTACCACCCCGAGAGGCGGCCCATTCGAGCGGGTGAAGGGAATCGAACCCTCACCACCAGCTTGGAAGGCTGGAGCTCTACCATTGAGCTACACCCGCGAATCAAATGTCAATTCTAAACGGTTGGTCGGGCTGGTCGGACTTGAACCGACGACCTCGACGTCCCAAACGTCGCGCGCTACCAAGCTGCGCCACAGCCCGAACATGGCCATGGTAATTGCTGATGATCCCTCTCGGTAGTCGACCTTTTTTCTGTCCCACTCGACCCGTAGCCTCCTAAATATGGAACTTGGGGAACACCTCCTCAAGCGGGTGGGGAATTGGGATATGTTGTCCCGCTCGGAGAGGTCAGAGCTGGGTCGAGATCTCAGGCGAAGCGGACTCTCCTACCGAGAGATCATGGATCTGGTCCCGGTGAAGAAATCAACGCTTGCCACGTGGTGCCGGGACGTCAGGCTCACAGCCGGACAGCTTCAGCAGATTCGGATTAGGCGAACTCCTGGTCCGGGCATGAATCTTCGCTGCGAGCCCTACACGACTCAGCGTCCGAGACGCCGAGAAATCGAAATGATCAGGGCACAGTCCCTCCTCGAGGCGGAGCATCTGGTGGACCAGCCATTCTGGGTTGCGGGTGTGTCCTTGTATTGGGGTGAAGGCTCGAAGGCCACAAGACAACTCTCGATGGCGAACGCCGATCCAGCGGCCCTGAGAATGTTCAAAAGCTGGAGCAACAGATACCTTCCTCCGAACGACGGATGGAGGGCACGACTGAATCTCCACGCTGACAACGATGAGCGCGCAGCGAGAGAGTGGTGGTCAAACCAAGTCGATATCGCACTCGAAGACTTCACCAAGACGTACATCAAGCCGGACGGAACCGGCCACCGAAAAAACCATCTCCCATACGGTGTTTGTACGCTGTTGAAGAGACGCAGCACCGATGCCTACGTAATAACGATGTCGTGGATCGAATTCCTACAGAATCACTACGGCAGTTAAGATTCTTGCGGGCCGCTAGCTCAACTGGCAGAGCAGGGCGCTCTTAACGCCAAGGTTTGTGGGTTCGAGTCCCACGCGGCCCACACCCTAACTTGCGTCACTTGCGTCGGCCGGCCGGTTCCGTCGAGCTCTCCAAGTGTCGCGTGCAATTTTGACCGGCACATGCTCGATGTCCAGGGCGGAACCGCAGCAGATGTAACAATCGATCAGGCACACGCGGGTGTGGCGGAATGGCAGACGCGCAGGGTTTAGGACCCTGTGGGAGAGATCCCGTGGAGGTTCAAGTCCTCTCACCCGCACCATGGTTTCCGTCACTCGGCGATAACCCGAACGGCGAAAGCTCACACACGCGGGAGACCCCCGAACCCGCCGTACCAGCCATTTCAGGTCGTACGGCAAGCCGGGGGTTTCTCTCCGCTACCCGCCGGCTCGGTCCCCATCTAGACCTAGAAAACGAAGAGCCTCGTCGACCGTGTCAACCCGAGCCGCGAAAAGGGGCTCGGGAGCCACCAGCTCTAGGACACGACGAACCTGCTGGGAAGGAACCAGGGCGATTGCGCTGCCACGCTGGTGGAGGAGTCGCTTCCCTTCGATCATGGCGTGAATTCCAGTGGAGTCCATGAAGGTGACGTTGGTGGCGTCGATGACGAGTTCGCTGCATCCTGTGCTCGCCGCACTTTCGAACTGTTCACTGAGGCGGCTGACCGACGACATGTCGATCTCACCTACGAGCCGGAGGATGGCTGCGCTGCTACTGAGCGTCTGCAGTTCAGCCTCTAGGAGATCCTGAGCCGTGCTGTCTTCCATCGTTGCTGGTCACCTCGAGCTTGATCTGTGTCATCGGCGCTCCCGAGGTCTGGGGGAGATATTTTCAACTTCCGTCGTGTCGCATCGCAAGGTCCTGGACAGTCGGTAGAACCCCCAGACTCCCCTTCCCCAAAAAATGCGGGAATTCTGCAACTGTTATCGCCAAGGGGAGAGGTTAAGACACTCCCTGCGCCAACATCGCGAAAATCAAAAAGGAGAGGCGATCATGTCATTCTCCCTATGAGGACGTGTGTGGGTTCGGTCAAGGTTTTCGACTAACGGGCCTGCTGCCACCAGGGGATCAGTTTCGGCTCGTGGCCGGGATGATGGTGCCTGCCGTCTTCGAGGGCTGCGGTAACAGTTTCCCGCTCGGGTCCGAACCAGCAACTTTCCTCATAAGGGGTGCAGTACGCGGTGTACTTCCCGTTCTCTTGGCCGTCGACATAGACGTTGTGCCCGCCCATCAGATCCGACTCGGCGTACCAGATCGAGGCGCGCCTATGAAATCTCTCCTCTTTGCAGAGGTCCCGCATCGAACCCCACACTGCGCGGACCCTCTCCGTCCCCCGGAGGTCGCCAAGAGCAATGAGTCCTCCGTTCGCCTGGGCCATCTCCTCGTCGCTCAAGGAAGCGAGCAAGGTGGACAACTCCTGCATCCGCCGCTCCTGTTCGCCCCTCATTCGATCTCCTGGTCACGCATCGCCAATGGTGGGCCCATCATGACATTTCAACCCTGCGAACCCTGGGATTGCCCTGAACCGGGTCTACCGGCGAAGGTGTCAGTCCGGTTTCGGTTGGCCCGTGATGATCCTCGCCCCGCGCCGGAAAGAGACATAGCTCCACGCCCACGAGATGAGTACTAGGACCCGGTTCCGGAACCCGATCAAGTAGAAGATGTGCACGGCCAGCCATGCAACCCAGGCCAGAAATCCCGAAAAACGGATCCTGCCGAAATCGGCCACCCCGCGTGCCCTGCCGATGGTCGCAAGGCTGCCTTTGTTTCGATACTCAAAGGGCTTGCGATCCTTGCCCATGAGATCCGATCGAATCAGCCGTGCCACGTAGCGACCCATCTGCATCGCCGCCGGAGCAACACCGGGAACCCCCGGGACCGTGGCGAGGTCACCGATGACGAAGACATTCAACCGCCCCGGAACGGATAGATCCGATTCCACGACCACCCGGCCGGCACGATCGAGCGGCGCACCGAGCAACTCCCCCAGCGGGGATGCTTTGACCCCCGCCGCCCACAACACCGTCCCGGACTCAATCCTGGTCCCGTCCCCGAGCGTGACACCCGTGCCGTCGATGCTCTCCACCAGCGAACCTGTCAACACCTCCACTCCGAGCGTCTCCAGCTGTCGCTTCGCTTTCAGCGACAGCGGTTCGGGATACACCGGGAGAACGTGTGGAGCACCCTCGACCAACACGACGCGCGACGAGGTGGGATCGATGTGCTTGAACTCGTTGTCCATTGCATGGACTGCGATCTCCACCATCGCCCCGGCCATCTCCACCCCTGTCGGGCCCGCTCCGACCACAACGAACGTGAGCAATTCTGCTGCGCGATCGGGGTTGCGCTCCGCGTCCTCGAAGGCCGAGAGAATCTGACGCCGGATGTAGAGGGCGTCCTCGATGGTCTTGAGCCCTGGAGCGAACTCCGACCAATGGTCATTGCCGAAATAGGAGTGGGTGGCCCCGCTGGCGACAACGAGGTAGTCGAATGAGACATCGGCCCCCTCGTCGAGTTTCACCCTTCTCCTCTCCAGGTCGAGCCCGATCACCTCTCCCATCACGATGCGCCGCACGTTGCGCTGGCGCCTGAATATCGATCGGATCGGGTAGGCGATATCGCTCGGGTTGAGGGCAGCCGAGGCCACCTGGTAGAGCAACGGTTGGAAGAGATGGAAGTTGCGGCGATCGATGATTGTGACGTCGACATCGACGTTCTTGAGGGACTTCGCAGCATTGAGACCTCCAAAACCGGCTCCGATGATCACCACCTGCGCCCGGTTAGGCATCAGAGTCCAGACTGGGCAAGAAGGGCGCGCAGCGCCCTGGCGCGATGGGACATCGAGTTCTTCTCACCGTCGGCCATCTCGGAGAAGGTGCGTCCGCCGACTTCAAACACCGGGTCATAACCGAATCCGCTATCACCTCTGGGTTCCCGGGTAATCACTCCGTCGATCTGTCCTGAGGCGACGATCTCGGATCCGTCGGGGAAGACAAGGGCCACCACTGTGCGGAACCATGCACGCCGATCATCGATGCCGCTCAAATCACCGAGCAGCTTCGTGTAGTTCTCCTCGTAGGTGGATGCCTCCCCCGCATATCGGGCGGTGTGGACTCCCGGGCGCCCGCCGAGAGCAACAACCTCGAGCCCGGTGTCATCGGCAAGTGCGGGCAATCCCGTGACTCCTGCAACCGACCGGGCTTTGAGTAACGCGTTCTCCTCCAGAGTCGTGCCCGTCTCGTCCACGTCGGGCCAGTCGAGGCCTCGCACCACCGAGTCCGCCAGGCCCGCGCCGGTGAGAACAGCTTCGATTTCGGCGATCTTGTCATTGTTCTTGGATGCGATGACCAAGCGCGGGATCACGGAGCGACAGCTTCTCTCTGCAGGACGTGAAGCTCGGATATGCCTTTGCTCGCCAGGTCGAGAAGCTGGTCGAGTTCGTCTCTCGTGAACGGTGCCTTCTCCGCCGTTCCCTGAACTTCGATAAACAGCCCGCGTCCCGACATGACGACGTTCATATCCACTTCGGCATTGACATCGAGTTCGTAGTCGAGATCGAGCACGGGCTGACCGTTGATGATTCCCACGGAGATAGCCGCGATTTCGTCGACGATCGGCACCTCGTTGATCCAACCGAGGTCGACTGCATGCGACAGTGCCTGGTGCAGGGCAATCCAGCCGCCAGTAATCGCAGCGGTTCGGGTCCCCCCGTCGGCCTGAATCACATCACAGTCGACCCGCACCATCAGCTCCGCCATTGCCTGGGGATTGACCGCCGCCCGGAGCGATCGCCCGATCAGTCGCGAGATCTCTTTCGCCCTGCCTCCTGAGATGTGATCGCGGTGAACCCGTTGCGGGGACGAGCCGGGAAGCATCCCGTACTCAGCTGTGACCCACCCCTTGCCCGAATCTCTCATCCATCGCGGCACGTCGTTGTCCACCGAAGCGGTACATAAAACTCGAGTGCCTCCCATTGAGATGAGCACTGATCCTGGGGTTGCATCGGTGTAGCCCATCTCGAGGCGGATGGGACGGGTCTGATTGGGGTCTCGTTCTGTCATCACAACCTACGGTAACTGCTGGTGGAGACGGAATCGCCAGGAGGGCGCCGGGATTCAGACCTGAATTCGTGTCCCCGGGACGGCCAGCTTCACCGGCCTTCCGAACACAGACTCTGCTTCCGCCACCGAGACCGACACATCCATGTATGGAGGAATATGGGTGAGGACCAACTCGTCGACGCCCGCATCGCGGGCGATCTGGCCGGCCTCGAGAGCCGTGAGATGCCGGATTCTGCCGCCATCGTCACGTTCTCCCTGAAGGGCAGCCTCGCACAGGAAAGTGTTGACTCCAACGAGGCTATCGGTCCACTCCCCCGGGCCGGTATCACCCGAGTAGAACAAGGTGCGGCCGCCGCCAACCCACCTCGTCGCGATTCCGGGTACGGAATGGCTCACTCCGACAAACGAAATCTCCAGGTCACCCTCAACGACAGTCTGGCCCGATTCGACGACGTGGGGAACAAATGTGTCCTCGAAGAGCTCATCGATGCCTCTTCCGGAGAACGCGGCGAGGTGATCGAAGACATCCTGGTTCGCATAGAGAGGGATCCCGGACCTCGGTTCGGGACTGAAGGTCCAGGCGTGGTAGGCGGTGAAGAGATCGGTGCAATGGTCCGGGTGACGATGGGAGACGAACACGGCGTCGATCAGATCTGCGGCGACCGGCAAGCCGGTAAATGTACCGGGACCGGCCTCGCACCAAACCCTGGTGCTCCCGCTCTCGATCACATACCCCGACGCCGGATTGGACGGCGTGGGGAACGTCCCCGACGAGCCGATTACATGGACCCTCATGGCTGCAACCGCTCGATCACCCATCCGTCGCCATGGCGGATGTAGCGCAGACGATCGTGGAACCGGTTGACCCGGCCCTGCCAGAACTCGACCATGTCGGGGGTTATCTCCCATCCGCCCCACCACGGCGGGCGAGGAACTTCTTCGCCATACCTGGCGTCGGCCTCAGCGTAAACCCGTTCCAGGATCCCGCGGTCGGCGACAGGGCTGCTCTGGCGGGAGGCATGAGCCGCGATGCGGGCACCACGGGGCCGAGAAGCAAAGTAGGCATCGGCGACAGCATCGTCGACCGGGGATGCCCGTCCCTCGAACCGAACCTGGCGATGCAGCGGCAGCCAGGCAAACGTCGCGGCGACCTGTGGATTGGCTCCGATCTCGATGCTCTTCCGGCTTTCCAGGTTGGTATAGAACAGGAGTGAACTCTCGGTGATTCCTTTCAACAACACCGCCCGGGCCGACGGTGCGGCGTCGATGGAAGCAGTGGAAAGGATGAAGGCGTCCGGCTCGTAGATGCCAGCCGCCACCGCACCTGCGAACCAGTCGTTGAACTGTTGGATCGGATCATCGGCCATTGTGTCGACCTCGAGCCCGATATCCTCATATTCCTGGCGAAGACGCCGGCTTTCCTCTTGATCCATCGGGGTCACGATAATGGGACTATGTCCCGAGACCCCTCAACCCCGTTCCCGAAGAGACTGACCCGGGCGCTCCGACGCAGGTGTCCCCGGTGCGGGGAGCCTGCATTCGAGACATACTTCACCCTCAAGGAGCACTGCGAGTCCTGCGGGCTCAGGTTCGAGCGAGAGTCCGGATACTGGGCGGGGGCCCTGATCGTCAACACGGGTGTCATATTCGTCACCTTCCTGATCACCTTCAGCGCCGGCATCTTGATCACGTGGCCCGATGTTCCGTGGACCGGTCTGTTGATCGCCTTGCTGGTGATCAACGGACTGGTGCCGGTTCTCTTCTATCCGCAGTCGAAGACCATCTGGACGGCGATGGAGTTGGGCTGGAATCCTCTGGAGCCCGAGGAAGTGGCGGCGGCAGCAGTGAGGATCAGTTAGTACCCGAACTGTCCCCGTAGAAGCTCATAAACGAGTCGTCGCGCCTCAGGAACGGTCTATAGACGCTTGGCTACCTCTTCGAGCATGACTTCGGTGGCACCTCCGCCGATGGAATGGATGCGAGCGTCGCGGTAGAGACGTTCGATGTCGGTTTCGGCGATGAAGCCCATTCCCCCGTGGAACTGGACACAGTCGTAAACGACCCGGTTGGTGGTTTCGGCGACGAAGGCCTTCACCTCCGACGCCTCCCGCACGGCGTCCTCACCCTCGTCGACAAGCCATGCCGCCCGATAGGTGAGCTCGCGGGCCGCGTCCAGCTCGGCCTGGCGCATCGCAATGCGCTGTCGGATCGCTTGTTTCTCCCAGAGGGCCTCACCAAAGGCCTGCCGCCCTTTCAGATAATCGACGGTCAACTCGATTGCCCGCTGGGCCTCTCCCAGTGCCTGGCCCATGATGGCGAGACGCTCGTTCTGGAAGTTTTCCATGATGTAGTAGAAGCCGCGATTCTCCTCACCGATCAGGTTGTCTTTGGAGACCCACACATCCTCGAGAATCAGCTCCGCAGTGTTGGACGAGTGCCATCCCATCTTCTCGAGCGCGCGACTCGCCCGGAATCCTTCCGTCCCCTTCTCCACTGCGAAGATGGAGATCCCCCTCGAGCCTTTGACGTCGGGGTTGGTCTTAGCCGCGATGAAGACCACGTCGGCGATCGCACCGTTGGTGATGAACATCTTGGTGCCGTTGATTACGAACCCGTCTCCATCGGGTCGGGCTGTGGTGCGAATCGCCGCGACATCGGAACCAGCGTCCGGCTCGGTCACCCCGATCGCCGTGATCAGCTCGCCGGTGGCGAATTTGGTGAGGTACCGATCCTTCTGCTGCTCGGTGCCGAAGTTGGTCACGTACGGAGATGCCAGATCGGTGTGGACGAGGACCGTGATGGTGAATCCCCCGTAGGTCGAGCGCCCGAGCTCCTCGGCGAAAACCACCGAGGCAATGGTTCCCATGCCCAGACCGCCGTGCTCCTCAGGGATCCTCAGCCCGAAGTAACCGAGCTCGCCCATGGCGTCCAGCACTTCTCTGGGGATGGCGCGCTCCCGCTCCCATTGGTCCGCTTTGGGAACTATCTCCTTTTCGACATACTCCCGGACGCCAATCCGGATCGAGTTGAGGTCTTCGTCGATGTATATGGACTTCATTCGCTTTCCTGTGAGGCCAGCCACGCTTTGCCGGCGCGACTGTTGTAATCGAGTCCGTGGGTTCGGCAGAACTCGGACGCTACTGTCGCCACACTTCCCATGCTGATTCCGTGTTCAATGTCGAGCCCATCGAGGAGGTAGAGCAGATCCTCGGTCGCCAGGTTGCCGGTGGCCCCGGGAGCGTAGGGGCAGCCTCCCAACCCTCCGGCAGACGTGTCCATTCGGGCGATCCCGCGATCGAGCGCGACCATGGTGTTGGCCAGGGCTTGGCCGTAGGTGTCGTGGAGGTGGACTCCTAACTGCACCGGTTTGGCCACCTTCAGAACCTCTGCCAGAAGAGCCTCGATATGGGCAGGCGTGGCCTTTCCTATCGTGTCTCCGAGATACACGGTCTCTGCTCCCCAGTCGAGAAGGGTCTCCACCAGGTGGGCAACCCAGTCGGTTTCCTGCTCCCCTTCGAAGGGGCAATGGGTGGCCGTGGAGATGTATGCCCGGGTCTCAACACCGCGGGGAACCTCGAGCAGGATCCGCCTGATCCGGTGCATCGATTCGTCCACCGTGGCGTTGATGTTGCGCTGGTTGAACTCGTCCGACGCCGCAGTGAGAAGGCCGATGGTGTCGACGCCAGCAGCCATCGCGGCCTCGAAACCCTTCATATTCGGAACGAGGCCGATCAGTTCGATGTCCTCTTCATCGATTCCGGCGATGACATCGGCGCCGTCGGCCATCTGCGGGACTGCTTTCGGGTTGACGAATGAGACTGCATCGAAGCTCTTCATCCCGGTCTCGGCCAGCCCTTTGATCAGCCCGATCTTGGCTTTGGTGGGAACGAAGGCCCCGAGGCTCTGCAGGCCATCGCGAGGCGACGACTCCGTCACGAGTACATTGTTGGGAAATCCGCTCACAGGCGGTCACGGTAATCGCGACTCCGCGGTCTGGAGGGAAGATGGAGCACCTCGAAGAGATCAACCGCAAGCTCGCCACAATTCAGGATCAGCTACTGCAGCTAGGCGACGACGAGTTCGCAGCGAAGGACCAACTTCACATCGAGCGGGACCGGCTTCGGGATGAAGCCGCGTCCTATCAGCAGGACCGTGACGCCACCCGACCATCTTCGGAGCTCATCAAGGAGCTGAAGCAGCGTTACAGCCAGTTCGAGTCGATCGGCACGCAGTACATAAATCCGGCCAAGGCGACCGACGGCGGCTTCGGTGACACCGGCGCCTACAACGGGCCGGCCGATGCTCAGGCAATCAACCAGCACATCGATGAGGCCACCGGGCGGGCAGCGGTCGAGCAACGGATTAACCGGCTCGAATCGATTTTGAAAGAGCGTGGGCACCTTTGATCGAGTTCAACGTCTCCGACCCCGAATTCCGCCAGCGCGTCATCACCGACTTCGAACGACAGAAGGTAATGAAAACGATGGGGATCACCCTGGAGTCGGTGGAGCCTGGAGAGATCCAGCTCCAGATCCCGTTCCGCGATGACCTGACCCAGCAAAACGGGTATCTCCATGCGGGAGTGTTGAGCACGGCTCTAGATACTGCGTGTGGGTTCTCGGCTTATACGTTGATGTCGACCGAAGACTCCGTCCTGACGATTGAGAACAAGATCAACCTGCTTCGCCCGGCCAAAGATGGTCCGTTCCGGGTCTTCGCAAAGGTGATCAAGCCCGGACGCACGGTTGTCGTCTCAGAGGGAAAGCTCTACGACGTCGGGGGAAAGCTGGTTGCAACGATGTCGGCGACCAACATGGCGGTGCCTCTGCGGCCAGTCGACTGAAGACGGCGACTCAGTCCTCCGGGCGGTATTCGGTCATACGCTCGACCCGGCGGACATTGTCACCGCTTCGTCCCAGCCGATTCCCTATCTCGCCATAGGTTTCGCCTTTGGCGCGTAGTTTGGAAATCACCCGTTCCAGAGGACGGGCTCCCGAACGCTGGCGGGGTGATGGTTCGACATCTTCTTTGTGCTCGATCATCTCGACAATCCTGTCCACCGTTCCCGGCTTCTTGCCGATCTTTTTGCCGATATCGGCGGAATCGTGACCTTCGCCACGCAACCGGAGGATCACCGATTCGAGGGGGCGCAAATTGTTCTCGTCACGTGGCATGGACAGCTTCCTCCGAGTAGGGCTCGATCATTATGCACTCGCCGGGACACTCCTCAGCCGATTCGACTGTATCTTCGATCAGCGCATCGGGGACCCGGGCCATCCCGCGGGCACCATCCGGTGCGTCCTCCCCGTCGAAAACCACGTTTGCGCCGAAATGCTTCTCGTCTTCCTTCACCACCCAGAGTCCGTCGTCGCGCCCGACGAAGACATCTGGCGCGATCTCCTCACAGATGCCGTCTCCCGTGCACAGGTCTTGGTCGATCCAAACCATCAGCTTTGTCTTTTCGGCCATTCAGAATCACCTCTCGGGGTTGGGGCCGTTGTGGGCTCTCAAGGAGCCTTTACCCGTCGGAGGCACCTGGAAACATCTGGTCAGGAGATATCGCCGAGGAACTCGACTACGCGTTCGGTAAACTCTTCTGGAGTTCCCGGCCCGGTCAGGACGAAGTCCGCCAGGTCTCGATAGACCGGGCGCCGTCGTTCCAGGCGCTCGTCGGCGTCAACGCTGCGACGGTGATCTTCCCCGGGTAGCGCATTGATATCGGGAACCCGATCGACCCAAACACAGGTAGCGCAACCGATGCCATCCCTGCCCGCCGGGCTGTCGACAACCGAGGCCGCCGCTGCGATAACCGCTGGTGCCTGCTCCAGCGCCGTCAACAGGACCGACAATTCGAGTGCGTGCAGCGCCGGAACGCCATCGCTGCGAGCAATCTCTCTGCTGGTTCGGCCGGTAATCTCTTCGATCTGAGCGTCGCAGTCGAAAAACGGCAGGTCGAGGCGATCGGCAACCAACCGGCCAACGGTCGTCTTCCCGACGCGCATCTGGCCGACCAAGACAATCAAATTCGGATTCAATGTGCTCGTGGACCGCTAGTGGACTGTGAGAGACGACGATAGCCCGGTGACCATGTCCTCCTCGATACGGTCCTTCGACCCCGTGAACCCTGGCCCGAACCCCGAACGAAGCAACTCTGCAAATGCACCAGGGTCGACGGGTCGGCTGAAGAAGTAGCCCTGTGCCTCGTCGCAGGCATTGGCCCGCAGAAATTCGAGCTGGTCGGGGTTCTCGACACCCTCGGCCACCACCCTCAGGCCGAGGTTCTGCGCCATACTGATCACGGCTTTGACGATGCTGGTGTCCTTGACCACCGAGGTGACCTCGTCGACGAACGACCGATCGATCTTCACCGAATCGATCGGGAAGTCTCGGAGGTAGCTGAGACTGGAATAGCCAGTGCCGAAGTCGTCGAGTGCGACCCGGATCCCGGTCTTACGAAGAGCCTGAAGGATGATCGCCGCGGAGTGGGCGTGTCTCATCAGGACACTTTCGGTGAGCTCCAGTTCGAGGGACGAGGGCTCCATTCCTGTCTCGCTCAACGTTGCGTAGAGCCTTTGTACATAGGTCTCGTCGCTCAGCTCGACTGCTGACACGTTTACCGCGATGCTGATCGGTGGGAGCCCCTCATTGAGCCAGCTCCGGGCCTGCTCACACGCTTCCCGCAATACCCAGCGGCCGATCTGGCGGATGAGGCCGCTGTCCTCGGCAATCGACACGAACTGGCCGGGAGCCAGCTCGCCGCGCAGAGGATGGTTCCAGCGGATCAGAGATTCAGCGCCGGTGATCTGGCCCGTCCGCAAATCCACTTTGGGTTGATATCGAAGCACGAACTCCTCGTTCTTGAGGGCGCTTCTGAGGCTCGACTCGATCGACTGACGCTCTACGGCACGCACGTTCATCGCCGGCTTGAAGAACTGATAGCCGTTGCGACCCTTCTCCTTCGCTTGATACATGGCGATGTCTGCATTTCTGATCAGCGTTTCCGCGTCTTCGCCATCGTCGGGGTACACGCTCACCCCGATGCTGGTGGTGACGTGGAGGTCATGATTGTCGATCGGATGCGACTGTGCCACCGCCTTGAGAATCCTCTCGGCGACCACAACAGCGTCCTCCCATTGATGCGATTCGGTGAGGAGAACGACGAACTCATCGCCTCCCTGGCGACTGACCGTGTCGGAAGTCCGAACACATCCGACCAGTCGTTCCGCGATCGACTGCAGAAGCTTGTCTCCGGTCGGATGTCCGAGCGAGTCATTGATGTATTTGAAACCGTCGAGATCGAGGAACAAGACCGCAACCTGCCTCTCGTGGCGGGGGGCGGTTGCAATCGCCTGGTCGATCCGGTCTTTGAGGAGAAGGCGGTTGGGCAACCCGGTCAATGAGTCGTGTTCGAACGAGTGTGTCATCTGTTCCGCCATTTCCAGCGCGGCACTGACGTCCCGGAACACGATCACCGAACCGGTGGCGACACCGTCGTCGCCTATTGGCGAAACGCTCGATTCGATCGGGAACTCCCGGTTGTCTCGCCCGACCAAGAGCAGGCCTGATGATCTGGCCCCCGGGGTCCGATCCCCCGGGTACGTCCCTGTGGCCGGTGATGGCAGAACGGACCTGGTGTTCTCGTCGATCCTGACGAATACATCGGCGACGTTCATGCCGACCGCTTCGCCTGCAGACCACCCGGTCATCTCTTCGGCCACGGCATTGAAGAAGGTGACGATCCCGGACGGATCGCAGCCGATTACACCGTCTCCTGAGAATTCGGTCATTGCGGGTCGTCTGCCAGCAGCGTTATCGCCACGGACAGAGCAAATGCCAAATCAGGGGCAGGCGCGGAACAACAAGTCATTGTCAATGCTTATCGGCTCGGACCGGGCTGCGGTTGAGACTTACAAGCGACACGGGCCCGCTCTTGATCGACCCCGCCATAAAACGGTCGCTTCCAAACGTTGTATTCAGGTCAGGTTCGACTACATTCCCCAGTACGGAGGGGAGTAGCCCCCATACCGGGATGCCGTCATCCTGGCGTCGGATTGAGCGGCGTCCGGTCCCCGGGACGATGTCACAGACATCGTTGGGCGAGACCTCCGACACGGACAGCAGTTGCGTCCGGGTCGGGCCACCCCCGCTCCGGGCCCCGAGAAGATTTGGATAGAGCATGACGTTGCCATCGATGGGCCAAGTACTCGCAGTTGAGACCGCTCAGGCCGATTTCGCCAGCTTCGACGTACCCGGATGGGTCTGGGCTGCCCTAGTCGTCGGTATTGCGGTACTTCTCTTCGCCGACCTCCTCATCGTTCACCGCAAGCCGCACGCCATCAGCATGAAAGAGGCGTCGATCGAGTCGGCGGTATGGATCACCATCGGTTTGGGATTCACACTCGTGATCCTGAGCTGGCAGGGCGGGCAGGCGGCGGGTGAATATCTCGCTGGCTATCTGATCGAAAAGAGCCTCTCTATCGACAACGTGTTCGTCTGGGCGGTGATCCTGAACTACTTCGCGGTGCCGGCCGCCTATCAATACCGCGTGCTTTTCTGGGGCATCTTCGGAGCCCTCGTGTTCCGCGCTATTTTCATCTTCGCCGGTGTCGCTTTGATCGACACCTTCGATTGGGTGCTGTACGTCTTCGGAGCATTCCTGATCTTCACCGCCTTCAAGATCGCACGTCACGACAACGCAGAGATCCATCCTGAAGACAATCCCGTCCTCAAGATATTTCGCCGTTTGGTCCCATCGACCTCCGAGTACGACGGACAGAAGATGTTCACCCGACGAAGTGGGAAGCTCCTGGCGACTCCACTTTTCGCAGTCCTGGTGCTGATCGAAAGCACCGACGTCGTTTTCGCTGTTGACTCGGTCCCCGCGATCCTGGCCATCAGCCGCGAGCCTTTTATCGTTTTCTCGTCGAATGCCTTTGCGATCCTGGGCCTGCGCGCCCTGTACTTCGTGCTGGCAGGGATGGCCGGCCGCTTCCGATACCTCAACCTCGGATTGGGATTGGTCCTCGGGTTTGTTGGTCTGAAGATGCTGATCGCCGAGTGGTTCCACTTCCCGATATGGGTCAGCCTCGGGGTCATCGCTGTAATCCTCACCGTGGCGATCGTGGCGTCTCTTCGCGCCGAAAAGCGCGACGCCTCGCTCGAGGAAGTGATCGAGGAAGAGGACCTGACCTAAGGACTCGTCGAACACACGTTAAGCCGGTATCAGACTCCCGCCGCCCCACTTCGACGGATAGTCCACGTCTCCTCTACCGAAAAGAGTGGAGGCCGGATATCGACTGATCGCCGGCCTCTGCCTCTCCGTATTCGTGGTGGCTCGGCAGAAATCACAACACAGCCCTCACCACTAGGGAATCGGGGGACTCCGAGTCGGACAGGCTGGTGGAAGGCGCATCTTCGTCCCACTCAGCCCGCGCGGGCTGCGCCGACCGATCAGGTGGGAGCGCTCAGCCGATGTGGCACCAGACTCCTTTTCTAGCGTCTTGAGCACACGTTGCATCCAGACGAACGGTCCCTCTGCGGGACAAATCGATCAATACGAGCCTCTTTTGGGGGCGCTTACCAAGCGCCCTGTTCGCCGGCCGAGATGCGTCGTCCCGGTGTACGCTTCGACGATCGGGTAGTAAGGAGGAATCATGCGTGGATTGGTTCGACTCATCTTGGGGGGCATGTTGACGCTCACGGCGAGCTGTGGAACCGGGGGAACCGATGTTCCTGACCCCGTCGACACAGAAGTTGACGAGGCCGCAGTCGACGTCTCGGGCACCGACGGGGACACCGCGCAGACGGCCGACAAATCGCAAGATAGGATCTCCGATCCGGCGCCTGTCGGTGAGATCATCTTCGAAGTGGGAGGCGAGACCTACGTCGCTGAAATCTCCGAGTGCCAACTGGACGACGACGGCGCCATCTTAATCCAATCCGGCGGCTCGCACCCGTACCTCCTGTTGAATCTCGGGCGACAGGGCGGCCAGTTCGGAGCCTTAAACGCTGGCATAACGTTCGCGGACGGACGCAGTATCGGGGTATCAACGAACCTGTTCACTGCCACCGTCGACGGAGACAGCGTTGAAGTGACAGCTGGCGACTTCATGGAGATGTCCGCCGTCGAGCAGCTCGGCGACGGCACCGTTCGTGCCACCTGTCCCTGATCCCGTCTCCATGGCCTGTCGCAACGCGCAGCAGCGCGTTTCAACGTACGCGGCACTACGGATGAGCGTATTTCATTGCTGAATCGTTGCAGCCACTGTTGGGTGTGCGCAACGTCGAGGTTGCCTTTCATGTTGCAGAGGTAGTCGCCGTCGAAGATCGGAACGGAGAACTGCCGTATCTGGTGGGGCTTGGCGTTATGGGTTGTCGACCGGCCTAGCTGATCACATACAGAGACACGGCAAGCCCCAAATCGGAGGGAAACGAACAAAAACCCGCCTCCTAGATCTGATCTGAGAGGCGGGTTTATTTCGTCTGCTTCACCAGCTATTTGTTAGCTGATGCCGGTGGAGGTGCGGGGAGTCGAACCCCGGTCCGCTGAGCCATCTGCGTTGGCATCTCCGAGTGCAGTTGTCAGCGAGTTTTCGGTAACAGGAACTCTGACAACAAGTTCTCCTGCACCTATCCAGAATTGATCTTTGCCCTGC
>JBGTCK010000031.1:0-8786 GCA_041748855.1 Acidimicrobiia bacterium | reverse complement strand
TGGCGGTGCAACTCGTCGGCCAGGAGTTGTTGGGTGTCGTGGACTGTCCGAACCACATCGACCATATGGACCGGGAGGCGTATCGTTCTCGCCGAATTCCCCAACCCCCTGGTGATGGCCTGGCGTATCCACCAGGTGGCGTAGGTCGAGAACTTGAAGCCCTTACGCCAGTCGAACTTCTCGACTGCGCGGATGAGCCCGAGGTTGCCCTCCTGGATGAGGTCGAGGAAGTCGATACCTGAGGTATTGGCATAACGACGGGCGTTGGCGACAACCAGGCGGAGGTTGGCAGTCAGGAAGTCATCCTTCGCCTGGGCGCCTTTGCGCATGACCCGGCGGAGTTCCATCTCTTCGCGCTTGCCGCTGAAATTGCCCTCTTCGAGCTTCTCGGCCGCTTCTTCACCCGCCTCGATCTTCTGTGCCAGTTCGACCTCGAGTTCGGCTGTGAGCAGGTCATATTCGCCGATCGCGGTGAGGTACTGCGAGACCAAGTCGGTGGTGAGACGGCCGCGATCGTCCGTCAACTTCGAGTGAAGTCGGACGCGTCGCGGTTTCTCGGTCTGGTTCTTGCGCGTTTCAGTAGCGGCCATCTAGTTCGTGTCCTCCATCCCGTTATCCCACGGGTACGGCTGGTTGGGGGTAAATCTCCGGGGCCTCCCACTATGACACAGAAAAGTCATTTTGTGAACCCCCGTATTAACATATTGTGCTGGGCGGAAGGCGTATCGCTCCAAACAGTACAACGCCGGAAACGGCCATTTTCTTCCCGAAAACCGCCCGACAGGAGCCCGGAAACTCGGTATCAGACTCCATCCCCGGCGCCACGCCCCGACGTCGACCTGGACAGCGAAAATATCGACAACACCGCCGCCATCAGGTAGAGGATGCCCACGGTGAAGATACTGATCACCCCGAGGACGAAGAAGACCACAAACGCAGCCCACATCATCCTCCGCCCGATGGCCGGCGCCATCCGGTCTGCATACCAGGCCGCCAGCCCTGCGCTGCCCATGACCAACAGCAAACCGATCGCGAGCGGCACTCCGCCGTCGCCACTGCCCACGATCAAGCCGAGGTTGAGCACCGCGGTAACCAGACCGATCGCTCCTGCTCCCCGGCTCGCCCAGGCGATGAGGGGAGGTCGCGGCCGCAAGAGGTCTTAGATTCCCAGCTCTAGATTCCCAGCTCGGCCTTTAGCTCACTGAGCTTCTGGTCGGCCTGAGCCATATCCACCTCTTTGCGTAGCTCGGCTTCGGCGCCTTCCGGTGTTACCTCGTGAAGCTCGGCTCTGGCCATGGCCTCGGCCTTGCGCTGCTCGATCTTGTTCTCGACCTCATCGAGGCTCGGAACCGAATCGTCGACAGCCGACGAGATGGAGGAGACGGCTTCGTTGACCGTTTCCTGCATCTTCGCCTGTTCGAGAGAACCAACGAGTTCCATCTGTTTCGCCGAGAGCTCTTGCAGTTTCATTGCGTTGGCCTGAACCGCAGCTTTGGCCTGGTCAGCCTGGCTGATCGACGACTCGAACTGGGTCTTCAGCGACGCCAGGTTGTTCTCAGCAGCCTGGAGCTTCATTGCCAGCGACTGGGCAGCCTGGGTCCACTTGGTCACCCCGGTCTGATCGCCTGAGGACTTCGACTCCTCGGCCTTGAGCAGTGCCTGTTTCGCCATCTCCCGCGACTCGCCGACATCTTCGGCGGTCCGCTCGATCTTGCTCTCGAGCTGGGTCTTGTGGGCGATGACCTTGGCCGCCTGATTCCTCAAATCCTGATCTTTCTTCCTGGCGTTGTCGATTGCCATTCGGATCTCCACTTCGGGGTCCATCGCCTTTTCCGAGGTTGTCTTGAACCACGACTGGATGTAAGCCCACCATTTCTTCAACATTTTCTCTCCTTGCGAGAACGGGTAGTCCGAGTCTAGGCGTTCCTCGAGGCGCTGAGCCGAAGGCGGGCCTGGTCCCCGGCTTGCACCCCCTATCCGCGTCTTCGGCCACCGCCGCGGAATCGGCCACCACCGCCACCGCCACCGCCCATTCTCGAACCTCCACCGAACATGCCGCCTCCGGAACTGCCCCCACCTCCACCGGTCCACCGTCCCGAAAGGCCGCCGCCGCCACCCATTCCTCGCGCTGCGAGCAGAGCGAGGAGGATGTTGCCCAAATCGGGCCCGGAGGGGGAGCTTTGCCGCTGGGGCCTGCGGTCATATGCCGGGGGCGGCGATGTGTTGATGATCGGGCCGGACTTCCCGCCTGCCTGCGGTTTTGGAGCCTCTAACTTCGGGGGTTCCGGTTTTCTCGGGGGTGTTTTGCCGTCGAGAAGAGCCTCGGCGACGTCGAGCTCCCAGATGGCGATGTCCAGTTGATACGTGAGGTCGAGCAATTCCGCGGGATCTGACACCGTCCCCACCTTGTCGACGACCTCTGCGTACTTCGCCGAAGCGCTGTTGTAGTGCTCTCGTACCTCGGGATTCTCCGACATGGTCACTTCGGTTTCCATTTCGAGGATGTCGTTGGCGACTGCGTTCAGTTTCTCCTGAGCGGCAGCGCGGAAGTCGCGCAGACGTCCGGAACGGGCCGTGGCGGAGGTTTTCTGGGTGCGGCTCCGGAAATAGAAGAACATCGCCGCCAGGCCGCCCACAAACACCAAGAGCCAGATAAACCCGCCTCCTGAACCACTTGAACCACCACCCGAACCGCTGCCGCCTGCTCCCACCGCGGCGCCGGTGAGGGATTCGACGAAGCGGATTACGACGTCGTCGTCTGAGGAGCCAGTGAGGGAAACGTCGACCGCTTCGTCTAACTCGCTCTCGGTCCATGAAGTCCCCTCAGCTGCGTACCCCACCGTCTCCGGGGCCACGGTGAGCACGGTGCCGGAACCGACACTGTTGAGAACGGCATCCGAGAAAAAGGTGGCACCGCTCGCCGGCTCAACGCTCAAAACCACCACATAGAGCCGCTCTCCGGCGAAACCGGCTTCCGCCACGGCGTCGCCGACGACATCTGGTGACGCATTGGAGCCCGCTTCGATGTAAAACCCCTGCGCTTCGAGTTCAGAGACCACCTCGCCCGGGCTGGCCGCAATCATGGCCAGGGCGACAATGGCAAGCAGAATTCGCTTCATATCTCTGAGGGTAATGCTCCCGTCGGGGCATGCCCTGTCCCACCGGCTCAGTCGGAGTCGAACCTGTCGTCGTTGCCCGAAAACATCCTGGGATGGATGAGGTAGTCGAGCCAGCCGGTTGCTCCGGGCAACGAAGACCACGCGTCGATCAACAGCCCCACTCCGGCCACCGACGCGGTCTTCATCTCGACCCGCGCCCCCGCCAGCTCGAAGACGAGGTTCGACCATGTCGGTTCATGCCCGACCACCAGCACCCGGCGGTAAGGCCCGGCCACGCGGCCCACCACGTCCAGAACTCCTCCGGGGCTTGCGCCGTAGATCGAGCGCTCGGTCACAACTTCGCACTCCCAACCTCCGGATTCGGCAGCAAGAAGGGCGGTTCGAAGAGCGCGAACCGCGGTCGAGGCGACGACGAGGTCGGGGCTCTGGTCGGCGTCGGCGAGCAGGCGGCCCATCAGACGCGCGCTGCGGACCCCGCGTTCGGCCAGCGGCCGGTCGTGATCTGCACCGTAAGAGACGTCCCAGTCAGACTTGCCGTGCCGCATCAAGACCAGTTGCAACATCAGATGACCATCATGCTGAGAGCAAGGATCCAGAGCAGGCTTTCGAGGTTGAGAGCACTATTGAACGAGTTGGCACCGCCCACGGCCGCCGGGGTGTCGCCGGCCGATATCGCGCTCGCAATTCGCTTCCATGCCGGTCGCTCCACCAACAGGCCAACGAGCAGCATGGCGATGACCGCTCCCATGGCGATGTGAATCGTGACCGGCGCTTCGCCAAAACCGGTGGTGAGAGTTACCAGCCAGATTCCGGTCCCGAGGGTGAGAAGCCCGGCGACCGTCCCGAAGGTTCGGGCGCGCCGGATCCTGTCCACCAGGTATTTCCCGCGTTCCGGCTCCCGCACCGAAACCCGGACATCGCGTGGGATGAGGAGCTTGTACCCGAACCACGCCGCCGCAACAGCGATATGGACGATGGTTACAACCTCGATCACAGACCGGATTGTGGCAGACCGCCCTGTCGCCGGGCGGAAACCTCCCGCACACCCTTACCATCGGACCATGCCAAACCGCCTGGCCCAATCCACATCGCCCTATCTCCTCCAACATCAGGACAACCCGGTCGACTGGTGGGAATGGTCCGACGAAGCCTTCGAGGAAGCCGCCCGGCGCGATATTCCCGTCCTCCTCAGCGTCGGGTACTCGGCCTGCCATTGGTGCCATGTGATGGCCCACGAGTCTTTCGAGGACCCCGATACCGCAGCCGAGATGAACCGGATGTTCGTCAACGTCAAGGTCGACCGCGAGGAGCGACCCGACGTCGACTCGATCTATATGGAGGCTGTTCAGGCAATGACCGGCCGGGGAGGCTGGCCGATGACAGTCTGGTTGACTCCGGACCGCAGACCGTTCTTCGCCGGCACCTACTTTCCCAAGGAGCCGCACCACGGCATGGCCAGTTTCCGTCAGGTCATGTCTGCTGTCGCCGGGGCCTGGACGAACAACAGGAGCGATGTTCTCGACCAGGCCGACAAGTTGGTCGAGGCGATCAGCGGGGACATAGCCGACGGCGATGTCCCCGACGGACCGACATTGCGCACCGCTGCTTCAGGCATCGTCTCCCAGTTCGATGCCACGTTCGGCGGTTTCGGCCAGGCACCGAAATTCCCCCAGCAGCCCGTCCTCGAATTCCTGCTGCGATGGAGGGCCGTGGATCCTTCGGTCGACGGGCCCCTCAGGACCACCCTGCAACGAATGGCAGATGGTGGGATCCATGACCATCTCGCTGGCGGGTTCGCCCGTTACTCGGTCGACCGCATGTGGCTGGTGCCCCACTTCGAGAAGATGCTCTACGACAACACACAACTCGCCCGGATCTACCTGTGGGCGGGCATCGAGTTGGAGGAGCCCCGGTTTGTCGATGTTGCTCGGAAGACCCTCGACTACCTGATTGCCGATATGCGACATGACGCAGGCGGCTTCTTCTCAGCCGAAGACGCCGACTCCGAAGGGGTCGAAGGCAAGTTCTACGTTTGGTCGATTGACGAGATCAAAGAGGTTCTCGGAGACGGTGCCCCTGCCGCCATCGCCTATTACGGCGTCACCCCGGAGGGGAACTTCGAGGGGGAGAACATCCTCCATCTGGCTCCCGAGCGGACTGCACCGCCGAACCTCGATGAGATCAAACGGAGGCTCCTGGAACATCGTGGCCGGAGGGTCCGGCCCGGGCTCGACGACAAGGTGGTTGCCGCCTGGAACGGCCTTGCCATCCGCGCCCTCGCCGAGGCGGGTGCCGCACTCGACGACTCCCGGTACCTCGAGATGGCGCTTTCTGCAGCCCGCTTCATCCGCGACACCATGACTGTTGACGGCACCCTGATGCGTTCGTGGAAGGACGGTGTTCACTCGGGCCCCGGGTTCCTCGACGACTACGCCGCGGTTGCCATGGGCATGTATTCGCTCTACCAGGCGAGCGGGGAGGTGGAGTGGTTCGTCGAAGCTGAGCGCCTCACCGGGGCGTTGCAGAATTTCGAGGATCCCGGTGGGCGCCTCTACACCACCACGAGTGACGCGGGTTTGGTGAAACGCCCCCGGGACATCACTGACAACCCGCTCCCGTCAGGGAATGCGATGGCCGCCGAGACACTGATGACCTCCAGTTCCCTGACTGGTGACCTCGACAAGCGGGATCGCAGTCTTGCGGCGCTGGCCTCGATCGGGGAGCTGGCCGAAAGGTACCCCTCGATGATCGCCCACCACCTCGCGGTCGCCACGTCGGTTCATATTGGACTGAGGGAACTCGCGGTCGTCGGAGCTGAGAGAAAGCCGATGACCGATGTCTTCTGGTCTGCATTCCGGCCCGGCGTTGTCCTCGCTCAGGCAGACGGGCCAGAAGAGCGGGTCCCTCTCCTCGATGCCCGCCCCGCAGTCGGCGGCAACGCCACCGCCTACCTCTGCCACAACTTCGTATGCGATCTCCCCACCACCGACCCCGACGACCTGGCCGCGTCTCTGGCAGCGATCTCAAGTTAAAGCCGGCTTCAACTTCCCGTAGAATCGGGGCATGGAACATCTGACCATCGGGGAGCTCGCCAGGCGATCAGGAGTGGCGACATCGGCCCTCCGTTTCTACGAGACCAAGGGCCTCATCGCCTCCGATCGCACCGACGGCAACCAACGGCGATACCTCCGCTCGACTCTCCGCCGGGTCGCCTTGATCCGAGCCGGCCAGGAAGTCGGCCTCACTCTCGGCGAGATCGCCGCAGCGCTCGACACCCTCCCCCACGGCTCGACGCCGACCAGACGCGATTGGGAGCGTCTCAGCAAAAGATGGAGGGTGCGGCTCGACCAGCAGATCAAGGAGTTGCAGGCACTCCGCGACGAACTGACCGATTGCATCGGTTGTGGATGCCTGTCGCTGCACTCCTGCGCGATCTTCAACCCTGCAGATGCCGCAGCCAACCGCGGCAGCGGCCCGCGCTACTTACTCGGAGACGAGCGACCCAGCGGCTAGCACCGGTTTGGCTTCGAGTGTCCTCGCTGCCAGCAGCACAAATGAAATCCACAGGGCATCAGCGAGCGCCAGATGGACCAGCTGCATCCACACCGGCGCACCAAGGGAGACATTGACGACCCCGGTCACCAGCATCGCACCCACCAATACGACGACTGCGCGCGATTCGGCAGAGCGCACCTTCGAGCCCAGTTTCCACCATGCGACCACGGCGGTCAGGACGGCAAGCACCGGGTGAATGATTCGCAACCTGGTTAGGAAGTGGGATCCAGCTTCCAGGTCGAGGCCGATGCCCTCCTTGGGGAACAGGGTGTCGGCGAGGGCGGTAACTGCTCCTGTCGCCGAGATGAGCACCAAGGCGATGCCTGCAACCATCACCCAGCGGAAGGCCGTCCGGTTGGTCCGGATGTCGGGGCGGCCGCCACCTGAGAGCCAGAAGACCGTGAGCGTGAGGGCAGCGAGCAGGAGCAATGTGTTGACCAGGTGAAGGGGGACGGCAATGGCCCGGGCCACGGAGTCGTCGTCGCCGACCCATGCCGCCAGAACGATCATCGCTCCGATGAGAGCCTCCCCGACCACTGTCACCAATGACACCGTGGCGCCGGTCCGCGCCGGGTTGTCTTTGGCCACGCTGCGACGCACCCACAAAAAGAGCCCAAGGACCAGGAGCAGGGCGACGCCGCTCGTCGCCCTGTGGGCGAACTCGATGGCGGTGTCACCGCTCAGTTCCGGAAGAATTTCCCCTTGACAGGTTGGCCACGATTCCCCGCAGCCGGCACCGCTCCCTGTGGCCCTGACCAAGGCACCCAGCAGGATGACGCCAACGTTGTAGAACAACACGAACCAGGCGTAACGAACGAGGCCACTCATGTGCCCGATCTTACGAAATCGGGCACTGTTGACAATTCGGGCGGCTTTCCGCACCGAGCTGGCCGCCTCTAGTGTCTGCGGCATGAAAATCTTCGACGACGTAGTGGCGGCGATCGGGAACACGCCGCTGGTGCGATTGTCCCGGATCCACCCGCCGGGAAACCTGGTGGCCAAGCTCGAATCGATGAACCCTGGCGGCTCGGTCAAGGAGCGAATCGCCGTCGCCATGATCGACGCAGCCGAGGCCGAAGGCTTGCTCAAACCGGGAGGCACGATCGTCGAGCCCACGTCGGGGAATACCGGAGTCGGGCTGGCGATGGTTGGAGCGATCCGGGGATACCGGGTGATCTGCACGGTCCCGGACAAAGTCTCCAAGGAGAAACAGGATTTGCTCCGCGCCTACGGCGTGGAAGTCGTGGTCACACCAACCGAGCACGGGCCGGGTCACCCCGACTCCTACTACGGAGTGGCCGACCGCATCGCCGCGGAGACAGAGGGTGCGTTCCAGCCCAACCAATACTTCAACATGGCCAATCCCACCGCCCACTACGAGACGACCGGCCCTGAGATCTGGGAGCAAACGGATGGTGCTATCGATGTGTTCGTCTCCGGTGTCGGCACCGGGGGCACCATTACCGGCGCCGGCCGCTATCTGAAGGAGAGGAAAGCCTCGATCGAAGTGGTAGGCGCAGACCCCGAAGGTTCGATCTATACCAAGGGCCCCGAAGGCGATCTCCACCAGTATCTGGTCGAAGGAGTCGGTGAGGACTTCTATCCCGAGACGGTCGATCTCAGTCTCATCGACCGGTTTATCGAGGTGAACGATGCCGAGTCATTCGCTTTGACCCGCAGGCTGGCCCGTGAAGAGGGCGTGCTCGTGGGAGGGTCCTGTGGAATGGCCGCACACGCGGCACTCCAGGTGGCGGCCGAAGACGAGTCACGCCTGGTGGTTGTGATCCTGCCCGACTCCGGCCGGGGTTACCTGTCGAAAGTCTTCAACGATGAGTGGATGCGGGAGCAGGGCTTCGAAATCTGAGAACCTTGAAGTCTGAGACCCTCGAATCAAAACGAGGAAGGCCCCCGGTAGGGGGCCTTCCAATAGTCAGCAATGGCTTCACTTCAGCGATATACGTTGCCGCGGGCGGACGAAATCCGCGGGAGGCCAAAGCCGGGTGGTCCGAGTTGGAGTCGCCACCTGCCCGATTGCGGGCGAGCAGCGCACGCGGTCAGCGCCGCTCAGCGCTCGACCACCTCCAGAGTCCAAAAACATTCATACAAGCTAGG
>JBGTCK010000030.1:0-18846 GCA_041748855.1 Acidimicrobiia bacterium | reverse complement strand
GTTCGACAGAGCACCCGAGGTTCTCACCACCGGGATGGCGACCGCGATCGGCCTGCTGCTGTTGGTCGGTGCGGCAGGCAAGTCGGCTCAGATCCCGCTCTACGTGTGGCTGCCCGATGCGATGGAGGGCCCGACCCCGGTGACCACAAGTGTCATCAGTGCCGAAAGTGGGTCCCACTGGATCTCGAGACTGGCACCTATCGCCGGCATCCACTCCCAGAGCAGCACAGTCGATGCCGCCGCGCCCCCTTCGACGAAAGGAAATGCTGCCACGAGGGCGAAGACGAACGAAGCGCCAATGGCGGCGGAGGCAAGCCATCCGGATAGGGGCTCACCGAGGTACCGGCCGACGAAATGGAGCACGACCGCAGCCAGCAGCGGCAAGGCGATGATCAACCAGATGAAGTCGATCATGGGCTCAACCTCTCATCTCGTTGAGCTCGTCGACCGAGGCAGTCGAACGCCTCCGGAAGATCGCGACGATTATCGCCAGTCCCACTACGACCTCGGCAGCGGCGACCACCAGGATGAAGAACACTGCCACCTGGCCGTTGATGTCATTCATGGCCCGGCCCGCGGAGATCAACGTGAGGTTCACCGCGTTGAGCATCAGTTCGATGCACATGAACATCACGAGAGCGTTCCTTCTCACCAGCATGCCGAGCGCCCCGATGAAGAAGAGGACGGCCGCCACCGTCATGTACAGGCCGGGATCCACCATCAGACATCCCGCTTTCTGTAGTGGGCTAGGGCGATGGCTCCGGCCGCGGCGATGGTGAGAAGCAAGGCGGTTGCCTGGACCGCCAGCACCCAGGTGGTGAAGAGCGGTTCGGCTATGGCTTCGATCGTCCCGTTGGTTGCCTCCGGGATCAGAGCCTGCGAAGCAGCCGGCACCCATTGGAAGTTGGTAAACAGGGCCAGTCCGGCGGCCACGAGGATGATGACCGATCCGAGGGCGATCACAGCTTTCCGCTGGAACGGGAGGTTCTCCTCCCGGGTCTCGTCTTTGTCGACGCCGATGAGCATGATCACGAACAGGAACAGGGTCAGCACCGCGCCGGCATATACGATGATCTGAACCGCCGCCACGAAGTGCGCCAGCTGGAGCACGTAGAGGACGGCGACGGAGAAAAGGGTGCCGAGGAGCCCTATCGCGGAGTACACCGGGTTCCTGGCAACCACCACGGTCACCGCGCCGGCGATGGCGGCAATCGCCATCAGGAGGAATACAACGCTTTCAACCATTGTCTTCCTCCTCCGACACCCGGTCGGCCTCTTCCTGGCCCGGTTCGGGATCCCAGGTCCTGTCGCCTGCGGTGTCGCGCCACATCTTGACCCCCTCGTAGGCGGCCACTCCCGACGGGGCTGTTGCCCTCATCCACCCGTCTGCCGACTCCAACTCGGAGAGGTCTCCGATTTCCTCGTCCGGGAACATGTGAGGCACGTTCCCCGAGGGGTCCATCAGCAGCTCCTTACGGGTGTAGATCGCATCCTGGCGGTTGGTGGTGGACATCTCGAAGAGATGGGTCATCGTGATTGCCTCGGTGGGGCATGCCTCGACGCAGAGCCCGCAGAAGATGCAGCGGAGCATGTTGATCTCGTAGATATACCCGTAGCGCTCCCCGGGACTGGTCGGGTCATCCGGGTTGTTGTCGGCCCCTCGCACATGGATGCAGTCGGCGGGGCACGCGCCGGCGCACAGCTCACATCCGATGCACTTCTCCATGCCGTCGGGATAGCGGTTGAGCACATGCCGCCCGTGGAACCGCTGCGGCTTCTGGCGGGTCTCCTTCGGGAACTGGGTGGTGACCATCTCGGATCCGCCGAAGATGGTCCGCAGCATCGTCCCGCCGGTGACCTTCAACCCTTTCCACAGTTCGCCCATGATTCCCATCGTTAGCTCCAGGGTGGCCCGAATTGGCGGACGGCGATGACGACGGTGGAGAGGACCAGCCAGCCGAGGGCGCCTGGGATCAGGCGCTTCCACCCCAGGGCCATCAGCTGGTCATATCTCAGGCGGGGAAGGGTGGCACGGATCCAGAAGAACAGGAACACGATCAGATAAGTCTTGAGCAGGAAGTAGACGGTGGGCAGCATCGCCGAAACGAGGCCGGGAACGGCGCCCTCGAAGGTCGGGCCGTTCCAACCGCCGAGGAACAGGGTGGCGGCGATGGCCGACATCGAGAAGATGTTGACGTATTCGGCGAGGAAGAACATCGCAAAGCGCATTCCCGAATACTCGGTGTGGAACCCGCCCACGATCTCCTGTTCGGCTTCGACGAGGTCGAAAGGGGCCCGGTTGGTCTCGGCGACGATGGCAATGAAGAAGATCACGAAGGCAACGATCTGGGGAAAGATGTTCCACCTCGGGACGAACTGGAGAACGGGCTCCAGGACGGGGATCACATCACCCCAGGTGCCCGCCTGGCGGTTGACGATTTCAGCCAGCGACAGGGTCCCGCCGTCGCCCTGGGTGGCGGTGAACATGACGACTGCCACCATCGACAACCCGAGGGCCGCCTCATAGGAAATGGCCTGGGCAGTAGCTCGCACCCCACCGATCAGCGGATACTTCGAACCCGATGACCAACCGGCGAGCACCACGGCGTAGACCGCCATCGAAGACATGGCCAGGATGAACAAGAGCCCGATATTGAGGTCCGCTCCCTGGAGGATCACTTCCTGGTCACCGATCGTGAAGGGCGCTCCCCACGGCACCATCATGAAAATGAGGAAGGCAGGGATCACGGCCAGGAACGGGGCCAGGACATACATGCCGAGTTCGACCTTGCGCGGGGTGATCGACTCCTTGAAGAACAGCTTCAGCCCGTCGGCAACCGTCTGGAGGATGCCGAAGGGACCGGCACGGTTGGGCCCGATCCGGCTCTGCATGTCGGCGAGCAGCTTCCGCTCCAGCCACACGTTGATGATCGTGAGCACCATCAGCAGGCCGAAGGTGAGCACGACCCGCAACACGATGATCCCGAATTCGGCCCAGGTCATGAGGTTTCCAACGCCATCAGGTCACCACCGTCACCCGGACCACGGCGTCGGCTCCAAGCCGGGCCGCGCCAGGCTGGTTGAGCGGCACGAACACGACGCCGGAAGGGGTGGCCGCGTCGATCCTCGCTGCGAACTCTCCCTCTCCCTTGCTGGTGACGACCCGCACCATCGAGTCGTGCTTGACCCCGAGACGCTTGGCGTCTTCGGGACTGATCAGGGCCACAGCCCCGGGGGCCAACGGGTGGAGCGACGGCGAGTTGCGGAGCCGCACCCCGTCGTCGTACATCACCCGGGCCTGGTGTAACAGCAGCTCGGCAGAAGGCCCCTTGGGCCCTTCGACCATCACCGGAATATGGGTCAGGGGCTGGGTGCCTTCAAAAGGTACCACCGCACCGTCGCGGGCGTCCCACTCGAGCAGATCCCAGCTGATCCCCTGGTAGGCCGGCGCCACTTCTGCGATTTCCTTGGCAATCTGAGCAGCCGAATTGAGACCCATCGGTCTGCCCATGATGCTCGAAAGGTCGTCGAGGATCGCCCAGTCCGGCCGCGCCTGGCCCGGCGCCGGGATTATCTCGTTCACCTTTTGCACCCTGCCCTCGAGGTTGGTGACGGTGCCCTCTTTCTCCGAGTAACCCGCCGCGGGGAGGATGACGTCTGCGAATTGGTTGGAGTCGTTGAGGAAAGTGTCGATGCTGACGACATACTCAGCCAGTTCCAGCGCCTCGGCCGCCCCTGAAGGGTTGTGCGAGTTGCCCACCGGGTCGGCGCCCACCAACAAGACCGCCCGCAACTCCTCGGACTGGAGACCCGCGATTATCGACGAATTGTCCCGTCCGGCTCCGCCGGGGAGCTCACCCCAGGCATCCATCTGGCCTGCGCCGTAGGCAACGCGCCCCGGCAGCAGGTCAGGTGAGAGCCCCATGTCCAGGCCGCCGTAAGTGTTGGCTCGTTCCACCAGCGGCATGATCCTCGCCGTGTCTGTCCGCTCGCGGACGAAACCTGCGACGGACTCGGCCAGTTCCGGGGCGTCAGCAAGCGAGGCCTGGCCGACTATGGCCACGATCTTGCCGGTGAGCATCTCCAGCACTCCGTCGTGGTCGCCCGCGACGATCGAGGCGAGCAGGTCGTGGCCGCCACCGGGTCGGTAGCGGAGGATCCTGCTGGCCCGGTCATCGAGGCCATTGCCCCGGGGATGGACGACCAAGAGTTTGACCCCGAGTTCCTGGGCTGCCCGACGTACCCGCAGGTACAAGGTGGGCTGGGTCTCTTTGAGGTCGGGGCCCCACACCAGAATGGTGTCGGCGGAATCGACATCGGAGATCAGGGCGCGGTCGACGGTCGCTGCCAGGAAGTGTGACGATGGGCCCTCGCCGGTCCGGCAGTCGACGTTGTTGGTCTTGAGGACCGTCCTGGCGAAACGGGAAAGTGAATACGCATCTTCGTTGGTCCCGTTGGCGCCGCCCAGGACCGCCACCGAACCGCCTCCCGATTCCTCCAGGATCAGCTCGAATCGGTTGGCGACCATGTCGAGAGCCTCCGACCAGGTGACCGGTTCGAGCTCGCCACCTCTCCGCACCAGCGGAGTGGTCAACCGCCCCGGCGAGCCGACCTGCTGATAACCCCACCGGTCCTTGTCGGAGAGCCAGCCGTGATTCACCGGCTCGGAATCGACACCGACCAGGCGGAGGACCTCGTTCTGGGAGACATGGACCGAGACTCGCGGATGAGCCGGGTCGAAGAGCGAGGAGCTCTCCACCATCTCCAGGTCCCAGGGCCGGGCCTGGAACCGGTATGGCTTGGCGGTCAGGGCACCAACCGGGCAGATCTGAACGGTATTACCGGAGAAGTAGGAGCTGAACGGGTGGTCGGGGAAGGTGTTCACCTCGGTGACATTGCCCCGGTGTTGGAACTCGATGAGCGGGTCGCCGCTGATCTCCTCGGAGAAACGGGTGCAGCGGGCGCAGAGAATACAGCGCTCCCGGTCGAGCAGCACCAGATCGGAGATCGGAATCGGCTTCTCGAATGTTCGCTTGATCTCGACGAAGCGGCTCTCCCCCGGCCCGTAGGCAAATGCCTGGTCCTGGAGGGGGCATTCGCCTCCCTTGTCACAGACCGGGCAGTCGAGGGGGTGGTTGGCCAGCAGGAACTCCAGCACCGATTCCTGGGCCTTCTTGACCGTCTCGTTCTGGGTGTCGACGACCATGCCGTCGATCACCTCGTTGGTGCACGCTGTGACCAGCATCGGTCCCCGCCCGATGTCGACTTCGACGAGACACATCCGGCACATCCCCACCGGCTTCATCCGCCGATGCCAGCAGAACCTGGGGATGTAGGTGCCTTGTTCCTCAGCAGCCTTGATGATGAGCTCGCCGGGCTTCACCTCGAACTCGCGGCCATCGACCTTGATCGTCACCGGTTCGCTCACAGCGGACACCCCCCGGAATCGACATGTGCCTGGACTTCGTCTCTGAAGTAGTCCTTGAGCGCCTTGATCGGGGAGACCGCAGAGGGGCCCAGTGGACAGATCGTGGTCATCTTCGGGGGCCAGGCGAGATCGATGCTGATCCCGTCGGACACGCCTATCGCCAGGTCGAGGTCGACCGCCCTTCCCTGCCCCTCCTCGATCCGGTGCAGGATCATCTCGAGCCACGTGGTGCCTTCCCGGCAGGGGGTGCATTGCCCGCACGACTCATGGGAGAAGAACCGGACCACACGCTCGGCGGCGCGAACCATGCAGGTCGTCTCATCCATGACGATCACCGCACCGGAGCCGAGCATCGAGCCGGCCGCAGCAGTTGCCTCCTTGGTGATCTCGAGGTCGAGGTGTTCGGGGACGAACCAGGGCGCGGAAGCACCGCCGGGGATCCACGCTTTCAACTCCTTGCCGCCGGGGATCCCGCCCCCGATGTCAAAGATCAACTCACGCCAGGTGATCCCGTGGGGCAGTTCGTAGTTCCCCGGCTTGGCGACATGGCCCGAAAGAGACATCAGGAATGTGCCGGTGTCGGATTCGTGGGCGATTCCGGCATAGTCCTCGGCTCCCATGGCGAGTATGTGGGGAAGGTTGGAGACGGTCTCGACGTTGTTGACGATCGTCGGCAGCATGTAGAGGCCTTTGGCCGCCGGGAAGTATGGGGGTTTCAGCCGGGGCTCACCCCTCCTGCCTTCCAGGCTGTTGATGAGGGCCGTCTCCTCACCGCAGATATAGGCGCCTCCTCCGAGGTGAACCGTGACTTCGAGGTCGAAGTCAGACCCGAAGATGCCCTTGCCCAGGTAGCCCTTGGCATATGCCTCGTCGATGGCCGCCTGGACCCGGCGCGCCGGCTTCGCGTACTCGCCCCGGATGTAGACGAAAGCGTGATGCACTTCGTTGGCGATGGAGGTGATGATGATCCCTTCCACCATCTGATGGGGATCCCTCTCCAAGAGCTGACGGTCCTTGAAAGTTCCGGGCTCCGACTCGTCTGCGTTGACCACCAGGTAGGCCGGGCGGGCCGGCGCGAGGAAACTCCACTTCAGCCCGGCCGAGAAGGCGGCACCGCCGCGGCCGAGAAGACCGGACGCTTTCACGGTCTCGACGAGCTCGTCCCGGGTCATGCCCAACGCCAGCTTCGCCTGGATATATCCCCCCGTCGCCTCGTATCGGTCGATCGAGTGAGAGTCGGCAGGATGGTCGACCATCCTCCGGGTGACGACAAGGGGGGCCGTCAACTCTGACCCGCGCTCTTCGTGGTTCCCAGCGACTGGAAGGCCGGGTAGGGCCCGATCGCTCCGTCCTCGTCGCGGATTCCCCAATCAAAGCTGCGCACGCCGCCGAACAGCTCCTGCATCTCATCGGAGTTGACCGCCGCCGGAGTCGCCTTCTTCAGCCACCGGACCAGCTCACGCGCCTTTTCCGGAGAGACGCCTTCGACCAGCTCGTAGTTGACCTGCACTGCAACTGCTCCGCCACACGCACCGATGCACTCGACATGCTCCACCGAGAGCAATCCCTGGGGGTCGGTCTCACCGTGGGGTACCCCCGACTCGTCCTCGATGGCGTGCATGACGTCGTCGCCTCCGAGGAGCATGCAGGAGATCGAGGTGCAGCAGCTGATCAAATACTTGCCGGTGCGCTCCCGCTTGTACATGGTGTAGAAGCTCGCCACTGAATGGACCTGGGCCGGGGTCAGCCCAACCCATTCCGCAACTTCTTCCATGCCTGCTTCGGTGAGGTGGCCATCCTCGGCCATAGCCAGGTAGAGAAGGGGCATCACCGCCGAGCGCTTCTCGGGGTAGCGGGCAATGATCTCTTTTGCCCTGATCTGGGTCTCCTGTGACCAGATGCTCATCGATCGACATCCCCCATCACCGGGTCCATCGAGGCGATGGTGGCAACGGTGTCGGCTATCAGCGAGTCACCCATTGCAATCGGCAGTGCCTGCAGGTTTGAGAATGAGGGAGCGCGGGTGTGCATCCGGTAGGGCCTGGCCTGGCCGTCGGAAACCAGATAGCAGCCGAGTTCCCCTCGCGGGGATTCAACTGCGACGTACGTCTCGCCTTCCTCCACCTTGAACCCTTCGGTGAACAGTTTGAAGTGGTGGATCAGCGCTTCCATGGACTGGTCGATGCGGGCCCGTGGGGGTGGGGTGACCTTGCGGTCATCGACGCGGTAGTCACCTCTGGGCATGGTCTCCATCACCTGTTCGACGATCCGCAACGACTGGTGGATCTCATCGACCCGCACCCGATAGCGGTCATACACATCACCCTCCTCACCTACCGGAACGTCGAACTCGTACTTCTCGATTCCGCTGTAGGGGAAGGCCTTGCGGAGGTCCCAGTCGACGCCGGCGGCGCGCAGGGCCGGGCCGGTGATGCCGTAGGCGATTGCCTCCTCTGCGGTGATCACACCGACCCCTTTGGTCCGAGACACCCAGATCGGGTTGTTCTCGAGGAGGTCGTCGTATTGCTGCAGGCGGTACGGAAGGTCTTCGAGCATGGCCCCCACGTCGTCCTTCCAGCCCGGAGGAAGGTCGGCGGCGACACCTCCGGGGCGGATGTAGTTGTGGTTCATCCGCAACCCGGTTGTCTTCTCGAAGAAGGCGAGGATGCTCTCCCGCTCCCGGAATCCGTAGATCATCATCGAAACCGCCCCGATGTCCATCCCGTTGGTGGCCAGGGCAACGAGATGGCTCGAAACCCGGTTGAGCTCGGTCATCAGGATCCTGATCGCCTGGGCCCGCTCCGGGATCTCCACGCCGAGCAGCCGCTCGACTGCCATCGAATAGGCAAGCTCGCAGTGGAGGGGGGCCAGGTAGTCCATCCGGGTGACATTGGTCGGGCCCTGCCCGAAAGTGAGCTGTTCTGCAGTCTTCTCCATCCCGGTGTGGAGGTAGCCGATGATCGGCTTGGTACGGCGGATGATCTCGCCTTCGAGTTCGAGCTGAAGCCTGAGGACACCGTGCGTCGAAGGATGCTGCGGGCCCATGTTGATGATCATCCGCTCTTCGTCGCCGACCTCGTCGTCGAATATGTAATCGTCGGCCACCACCCGGCCGAACTGCTCATCGAGGCGGGCCGCCGACTCGCTTTCACTGATCTCCTGAGCGCCTTCGTCGGTCGGGGAATACTCTGTCTCGCTGAATTGGGGCTCCTCGGTGCCGGCGATCCAGATGTCGACGGTGTCGATGGTCTCAGACGTCTTCTCGGGTTCTTGGGTCATGTCATTCAACCTGATGGCTTGCCTTGAACTGGACCGGGACCCCGCCGACGCCGAAGTCCTTGCGGAGCGGGTGGCCTTCCCACTCGTCGGGCATCAAGATCCGGGTCAGGTCGGGATGCCCCTCGAAAGTGATGCCGAACATGTCGTAGACCTCGCGCTCGGCGAAGTTGGCACCCGGCCAGACGGGGACCAGCGAGGCCACGGTGGGGTCGATACGGCCGAGCGAGGTGATCATCCTCAGTCTCAGCTTGTGCTGCATGGAGAGGATATTGGCGACGACCTCGAACCGCTCCGGCCGCTGTCGCATCCAGTCGACCGCGGTGACATCGACACAGACCTCGAAGCCCGCCGCTTTTGCCGCTTCGGCGAAAGAGAGCCAATCGCCGGGCGCGAGACGCACGACGACCTGATCGAGCGAGTCCTCGACCAGTGCCGACTCGAAACTCTCGAAAAGCGAGGTGAGCACCGGGTTTGCCTCAATCGTCAATTGCGGATCTCCCCGGACATGATCTTGTCGTGCAGGGAGAGGATCCCGTGCATGAGGCTCTGCGGGCCGGGCGGGCACCCCGGGACGTAAATGTCAACCGGGACGATCTGGTCTACCCCCTGGACCAGCGCATAGTTGTTGAACATGCCACCCGTGGACGCACAAGCGCCCATCGAGATCACCCATTTCGGGTCGGGCATCTGGTCGTAGACCTGACGGAGGACCGGGGCCATTTTCTGGCTGACCCGCCCGGCGACGATCATCAGATCGGCCTGCCGGGGTGAGGCCCGGAACACCTCCATCCCGAAGCGGGCGAGGTCGTAGTGGGCGGCACCGGTGGCCATCATCTCGATGGCGCAACAGGCCAGACCGAAGGTGGCCGGGAACATCGAGCGGGTCCGTGCCCAGCTGGCAGCCTTGTCGACTGTCGTCATGAGGAGGTTGCCGGGTGCGGTTGTGGCCATCAGGCGGCCTCGGTGACGTCGGGCTCGATGTAGCGAGCGCGCCGCTTCACATTCCAGTCGAGGGCACCGCGCTTCCAGACGTAGGCGAGGGTCTCAGCTACGAAAAAGGTGAAGATTGCTACTGCGGCCACTCCATACCAGCCGAGATCGATCCAGATCGTGGCCCAGGCGAAGAGGAAGATGATCTCCACATCGAAGATCACGAAGAGCATCGCCACCAGATAGAACTTCACCGGGAAGCGCTGTGAAGGCTCGACCTCGGGGACGATACCGCTTTCATATGGTTCGAGCTTCTCGGGAGTGGGGCGGTCCGGCCGGAATATCCGTGACACGATGAGCGAAATCGCAACGAACGCGGCGGCCAACAGCAACATCAACCCAATCGGTACATAGTCAACGAGAGTCACCGCCAGGAGCTTAGGACGCCCCCCGCTTGTGAACTAAATCGCAAGGAAGCACACTGCCTGACTGTTCTGTGTCGCTTTCGTTCCGCATACCGACCTGTTCCCGACACAGAACGGTCTGGATGGGGCCGTCCAGCTATTTGACGGGGAGGGTGCGGACGATTGCGGCTAGGGCGTCGTAGGTGCGCTCCCCCATGTGCTTGTCGTCTTCGTCGAGGAGGTTGGACATCACCTTGAGCGTCCACTCCATCAACGGCTTGTTGCGCAGGCCGGTGTGGGCCAGGGTTCGCATCACCGGCGGGTTCCCGATCAGCTTCACGAAGATCCGGGCCATCTTGTAGTAGAGCCCGTACTCGTCCTCGAGGTGCTGGGGGTAGCGCCGTAACAGACCGAGGTCGTCGTCGGCAATCGCCTTGCTCACGTGATGGGCGGCGATCCGGCCCGTCTCGTAGGCGTAGGAGATCCCCTCGCCGTTCCACGGGTTGATCGCACCCGCGGCATCGCCGATGGCGATCCAGTTCGACCCGACCAGCGGGTTCTTGGAGAAAGACATCGTCAGCTTGCCACCGACCGGTCGGCTCAGCTGCGCTTCTTCTGACAGCTCCCAATGGGCCGGTGCGGTGGCCACATAGTCGCTCATCATGTGCGTGGTGTTGACGTGCTTCCACCTCTTGAACGTGGAGAGCAGGCCGACACCAACGTTGATCGTCCCGTCGCCGAGCGGAAACACCCAGCCGTACCCGGGCATCGTCGCACCGGACCGGTCGCGGAGGTCGAGCTGGCTCTCCAGGAAGGGGTCTTTGGACATGGGCGACGAGAAGTACCCGCGGGCGGCCATACCCATCGGATAGTCCCTGCGCCGGGAAGCACCCAGATCGCGCCCGAATCGGTTCATCGATCCGTCGGCGATAATGGTGACGGCCGGGTTGACTACTTCGGTCTCGCCACCGGAGGTCAACTCGGCACCTATCAGTAGCCCGTCCTCGATCACCGGTGTGGCGGTCGTCTTCTGCCGGATCACGACACCCTGCTTTTCGGCGAGCGTGGCGATCTGGGCGTCGAGGTCTCTCCGGCGCATGACACCACCCCAGGAGGGGAAGCGGCTGTGCTCCGGCCACTCCATCTCCAGCATCAGGTCGTCCCCGGCATATGAGCGGAGGCCTGTGATCCGGTGGAATTCGGCGACATCGAAGTCGAAACCCATGTCCTGCATCTGGAGAATGGCTCGGGGGGTGAGGCCGTCGCCGCAGGTCTTGTCCCGCGGAAACTCCTTCTTCTCCACCAGGGTCACCTCGTGACCCTCGCGGGCAAGCCAGTAAGCGGCCGCCGCGCCGGCTGGGCCGCCGCCGACCACGAGGATTGATGGGGACTTCATTCACCAGCGAGATTAGGAGAGTGGGGGGTCTTTGCCGTAGTCGGTGTCCTGCCGATGCTGGAAAGGGTGACCCTTTGAGTATCGTTTTAAACCGATGAGCGGACTTCCCAAGGCAACCGTCGTACGGCTCCCTCGTTACCTGCGCCTGCTCGAAGACCTTGCCGCAGCGCGAGACACCGTGAGCTCCGAGGAGCTGGCACTCGCCGCCGGCGCCAACGCAGCAAACGTGCGGCGCGACCTCTCCCATCTCGACTTCCACGGCGTGCGCGGCCTCGGCTACTCGGTACCGGAGTTGCGTGACCGGATCCGTTCCGAGCTCGGCATCGACAAGCGTCGTCGGGTCGTCATCATCGGCGCCGGAAACCTGGGGAGGGCACTTGCCAACTACGGGGGGCTGGTCAAACGGGGCTTCGACGTCACCGCCGTCTACGACAATGCGCCGAAACGGGTCGGCACATCCATCGGAGGGGTGAAGGTGCGAGATGTCGTGGCCATCGAGGAAGATGTGGCGGCAGAGAAATTCGACATGGCAATCCTCGCCGTGCCCGCCAGCGCCGCCCAGCAGGTGGCCGACCGCATGGTGAAGGCGGGTGTCAAGCTGATCCTCAACTTCGCCCCGATTCGGGTGAAAGTCCCCGACGACGTCCAGGTGCGACAGGTCGACCTCTCCACCGAACTCCAAATCCTCAGCTACTACGGCAACTAACCACGCGAGTACTGCACACGCGACTCTCCCTCTCTCGCGTAGGGAGTATCGGCGACGAACCCAACCCAATCTCTCCCTCCGCTCACGGAGGGAGTACCGGCGACGAAGGAGCCGGGGAGGGTGGGGCGTACCCGCCAACGGAGCTTGCGGCGCGCTTTAGGCGCGATTGAGCTCAACTTGGAGAGTCTCAGTCCCCCTTACCTCCGCCCTCCTTCGTCGGGCGCAGGAACCTTTCCCCCATTCGGCTCCGCCTCCGGGGGAACAGCCGCTCCCTCCGGTCGCTGGGGGGAACAGCCGCTCCCTCCGGTCGCTGGGGGGAACAGCCGCTCCCTCCGGTCGCTGGGGGGAACAGCCGCTCCCTCCGGTCGCTGGGGGGGACAGCCGCTCCCTGCGGTCCCTAGGCAGTGCTTCGTTCTTGGGCTTCTTCGTATTGGTGGAGGGCTACCAGGAATGCGATGAAGAGAACCGCGGAGACCAGGGTGTAGGTGATCGGGATGATCCTGATCTCGAAAGCGTTCAGGCCTTCGAGTTCAGTGGGAGCAGGACCACGGGGGGCGTAGATTATGAACAACATCGAACTGATCGTGAGCCATCCGAAGACGGCGGCACCCGACACCAACAGACCGAGGCGCTTGCCGAGATTGGTGTAGTTGAACAGATAGATCGACCCGTAGAAAAGGGCGAATGAAATCGCGGTGAGGATTATCCCGGTGACGAAGAGATTCGCTGACAGCAGGTCTCTGAAGATTTCACGCATTGGCTATTCCTCTCCGACTCCGGCGAGATTCCCCGAGCGCAGATATGCCGCGAGCAACTCGATGTCGTCCTGGGCCAGGATTGCTCCGAAGGCCGGCATTCTCCCGGATCCGAACCCGTTGAGGCCGTAGGGAGCGTTGGCCACCGACCCGTTGATCAAGAACTGGACCAGCAAGTCGACCTCGGTCTCGGGATCTTCGGGGGCGGGGCCAAACTGGACCACGGGGCGGCCATCCCAGAGCGCCGGGCCGAAACCACCCGAACCGACCTCCTGGGTGTAGGGCACGCCTGCGGAGAACCCTGCGGTGTGGCACCTTGCGCAACTGGCTTGGTAGAGGCCTACGGCGCGCTCTGCTTCCTCGACGGAGACATCCATCGCTTCTGCCACACCTTCGATGTCGATTTCCCACGCACGCTGTTCCTGTGCCTCGCGCAGGAAGTTGAGACCTTCGACTTCGGTGGCGCGCAGGGTGTCGAGGTTCTCGGTTGCGACCCGGAGCGTCACCCGGAGCGAATCGAGGTTGCCGACGACGGTGTTGACTGTTGTGGCATCGGCGACGCCGCCAACCGAGGCCGGGTTGGTCGGGTCGAGGTTTACCACCGCCACCTGCGGCGGAATGGTCCTCCCTGCAGCGTCGGCCATCTGGGCGGTGATGATCGTCTCTGCTGACGTCGATAGCCCGTCCCCATCCGGGTCGGAACCATCGGCGATCGCCGCCTGGACGGTGGTGAGCAACTCGGCGACACCCGGGTCGGCGCCTTCCACTGTCGAAGCCTCTTCGAGGGCGAAGGCCAGATCTTCGGCGTCGCTCACATCCTCCACATCGGTCGGGAGTCCGGCGACTCCGAGAACTTCGGCATTTCCGCGTGCCACCTCGAGGACCTCCAGGCTCGTTTCGTCGAGTCCTGTCGCAGGGTCGACGATTCCTCGCTCGATGGCGGTCTGCACCGCGGCGAGGTTCTGTTCGAGGATGGGGTCTCGTTCGATGGCGCCCTCGAGTTGGGCGACGGCCTCTTCTGCGAGCTCCGCGTCGGCAACTTCTGGATCCATCTCGATTGCGTCAACCGTCTGGAAGAGAGCGGCAACTTCTGCGGTCAACGCGGACAGCTCGATCTCGACGCTGTCAGATACTCCATCTCCGTCGGTGTCGATTCCCTCTCCAGCGCGTTCGGCCAGCTCGTCGGCCCGGTCGGCGAGCCCTATGAAACGATCGAACTCTTCGGGAGCGGACTCGATGTCTGCGATGGTCTGTCGCTGGTTGAGGATCGCCGCCTCCATGGTGGCTTCGGCACCGGCGAGCCCATCGAGTTGGACGCTGATCCCAGGACCCATCTCCTCGAGGACCTCGGCTTGCGGCACCTGGATGGTCTTCAGATAGTTCACCACATCGATGACCTGCAGTTCATTGAGCGGGCCGCCCCCGGGGATTCCCCATGCCGGCATCGGGGTGTTCCCACGCCCGAAGGTGACCCAGTAGTTCACCTCGTCTTCGTCGTACCGGTAGAAGACGTCGTTCAGGGAGGGTGCGGCCCATGAGACTGTGACGCCGGATCGTTGCTCGACGAACTGGGACGATCCGCCAACCCCCTCAGGGCCGTGGCAGCTGAAGCAAGCGAACTCTTCGACGATGTGCTCACCGCGGGAGATGGATTCGTCCGAGAACTCCACGACGAATGCCTCCTGTCGGTCGAGTTCGCCCAGGAAGTACAACGGCAACGAGATAGCGAGAAACGCTGAGAATGCGATCGCTGCCTTCTGCCCGGTCTCCAATCGCTTGGTCTCGATCTCAGCGTTGGTGAGTCCGGGGGCCAGATTATTGGGGATTTCCTCCGAGCCACGATTACGGACCGCTGAAACCCCAAGTAATGCGAGCCAGGCGATCCCTGCCACCACGGCAACAACGGTGATGAAGTTCGCGGTCATTCTTCGCTCGCGACGGTGGCCCCGATGCAACTCGGGCCCTGGGGATAGTTAACCGATAGCGTGGGCGCTCTTGGAGTCTCGATTGGGGACCCGGTCTTGATGATGAACCTGCCACCGACCGACTCGACGACAAAGCGGTCGAGGTTTCGGGGGGCCGGCCCGGCGAAGTATTCACCAATTGAGTTGTACTTCGAGCCGTGACACGGACACTCGAAGCCCTGCGACGGGCCACACCACGGAACCCTGCACCCGAGGTGGACACAACGCTGGAAGAGAGCCATCAGTCCCGCAGCCTCAACACTTCTTCCTTCATACTGTTCACTCAGCGAGGTCGGGGCAGGAACCACATAGGCGCGGGCTTCGGGGATGAAGACCGGGATTATCGAACCATCCGGGGTGACCGATTGTGCCTGGAGATCAGAGACTGCACCGGCATCGATGTCGGCACCGAACCCACCGGAGAGTTTCGGCCAGAGGAACGCGAGTGAGTCGACACCCATCAATGCCAGGAACGATCCGAAAGTGGCGAGTAGGGCCCGGTTGAAGAACTGGCGCCTGCTCACGCCGGCCTCCTCCGTGGACACCTCGACTACCCGCTCCTCTCTGACTACCTCGACCCCGCCGACCTCATCTTGTTCTTCGGCTTCGTCGGTTCCGGGCGTGGCATCGACCTCGACCTCGTAGTCTTCGGTCTCCTCGACGTCGTCGGCCGTGGTGGCAATGGGCTCCACCCGGACCCCGGCCATCGACCTGTCTGCCTTCCGTGTCTCTGCAGAGAGGCCCTCGAGGGGGTCTCTCTCCGGCTGGGAGCGTTTGAACGCAATGGCGAATGCTCCAATTGCGCCGATGATCGCCACAATTGCGACACCGATGAGGATCAGGTTCTCGGCACTCATTCGAAATGCACCCAGTCCTTGAGGTCGTCGAAGAAGACGCCGTCATTCCACGGATAGGCCCAGTTGAAGCCCTGGCCCCGGAACAACACGCCGATGATGGTGAGAGTTGCCGCACCGGCAAGGAAGATCGAGTAGAGGGAGATTGCGAACTTGCGGTCCGACGGTGTCGTCGACGGGTTCTTGTCGAGGTAGGGAACCAGGATGAAGAACGCAAGCCCGGTGAAAGTCGGGATCATCACACCGGCGATCTGGGGGTCGAAGTACGACAACAACTCCTGGAGCCCGAGGAAGTACCAGGGAGCTTTCGACGGGTTCGGCGTGGCATTGAAGTTGGCCGGTTCGAGCAGCGGCGAGTGGATGATGATCGACATGACCACCAGGACTGCGGTAATGGCGAGCAACGCACCGAACTCCATCAGCATCAGGTGCGGCCAGGTGTTGACCTTGTCGGTCGGCTCGGCCTTGACGTTCTGAATCGCCCGGGCCTTGACCACCGTGAGCAGGCGTTGGGTCCTCACCCCTTCGGGGGTCCCTGCGGGAGGGACCGACGGACGAGGGCTGACCATCGACGCAACTTTTCCGTTGCCGGTGCCATTGCCGGATCCGTTTGGCGACGGAGGTGGTTCCTCCACAGGCCTTTCGGCTACGGCGACTGCTGCTGCCGGCTCCGCCATCTCGGGCGCCTCCGCGGTCTCAGGTGCAGCATCGTCGGCTGCGGGTCCGGCGGGCGCCTCCGCAGCGGCATCATCGGATTCAGCATCGTCGGCTGCGGGCTCGGGGGCAGGTCCGGCGGGCGCCTCGGGTGCGACATCATCGGAGTCGGTATCGGTGGCGGCAGGCTCATCGCCGGACTCGGGCTCAGGAACCGGATCGGGGTCGGGATCGTCCGCATACTCAGCCTCTTTGGGCTCCTCAGGTTGGACGTCCTGATCGGGGTCGCTTTCGATATCAGGTGCTTCTTCGTCTTCGTCATGCCTCGCCGGCGGAGTCTCCTCTACCGGTTCTGGCTCGTCTTCGACAATTGATTCTTCGACAACCGCGTCGAGGTCGGGGACGTCGGCCGGCTCATCCCGGGGCACCACCACCGGAGGGCCCTCGCCCTTCATCTCGGCGAGCACGTCTTCGACCGGCACCCCCAGGGCTTTCGCCTTGGCTTCTGCCGATCTCCTCAGGAGGCTCTCTGGTATTTCAGCCATCAGTACTCCTTAAAGCGGCCCTGAAATTCCGCCGTCTTTACGAACGCGCCAGAAATGGACTGCCATGAAGATCACAATAATGAACGGCAAGAACAGGACATGGAGCACATAGAAGCGCAGCAGGGTGGCTGCCGTCACCTCGACCCCGGCAAGCAGTCCGAACTTGACCTGGGCCCCGATTGCGGGGACGAACGATGCCATGTTGCTGCCGACCGTGACGGCCCAGAGCGCCAATTGGTCCCAGGGCAGTAGGTAGCCCGAGAACGAGAGGAGGAGGGTGAGGAGGAGCAGCACGACCCCGACCACCCAGTTGAACTCGCGGGGAGGCTTATAGGCGCCGTGATAGAAGACCCGGCTCATGTGGAGGAATACCGAAAGAACCATCAGGTGGGCGCCCCAGCGATGCAGGTTCCGCATCAACGACCCGAAGGCGACGTTCGTCGAAAGCGCCTGGACGTCGGCGTATGCGGTTTCGGCGCTCGGGGTGTAATAGAACATGAGGAAGATTCCGGTGATCGTGAGCAGGATGAAGAGGAAGAAGCTGAGACCGCCGAGACACAGGGTGTATGAAAGCTTCACTGCGTGCCGCTTCACCTTGACCGGGTGGAGGTGATAGAGGACGTTGTTCATCACCACGTAGGAGCGGTTACGCGGGCTATCGGAATACCCCTGCTTGAACGGGGAACCCGGTCGGAGGATGGAGTCCACGGCCGCGCTGCCCCAGATCTTGTCCTTCGCCTCGGTTATGCGTTCCTTGAGACTTGTTCTTCCTTCAGCCACTTCGCCTCCTACCAGCGAATCCCGTAGGCGTAACCATTCTTCGAATCCCTCTGCCCGGTGTCAAAGTCCCAGGGCCTGCGGTCGAGCCCGAGCTCCTCGGCCTGGTCGGCCAGGGATCCCTCGAACTTGCCCAGGGAGATGACCCCCGTCGGGCACCGGTCGATACAGAGAGCACATCGGGTGCACTCGTCCTCATCGACGACGAACCATCCGTAGTTCTGGACGTCTTCGCCCGGGTGATCCACATTGACTGCCTCATCGATGGCCTCGAAAGAGAGATAGTGGATGCACTTCCACGGGCAGATGTCGACACAGCCCTCACACAGGATGCACTCCGACTGGTCGATATGGAGAAACTGCTTGGGCCGCAGCTTGTCGGTGAAGTAGTCCCCATCGACGAGGGCAAGCTGGTAGTCATCGCGGAAGGGAGGGGTCTCATCGACCACGCCTTTGGGCATCACTCACCGCCCTTGACCAATGTCCGGCCATAGGGGGACTTCTGCTCTGGCTTCTCAGCGGAGGCGGGCCGCCCGTCGTACATACGCTGCACCTGCAGCGCGAAGATCGCCACCGCGGGGATCATCACCAGGTGCCAGCCGGTGGAAATCAGGTCCTTGACGACTGACCAGCTGATGTCGACCTGGTTGCCGAGCATCAGGAACGAAGGGATGGTCAGCGCCACCCGCTGCGACGACCAGTCGAGGTCGGTCTGTGCCAGGTTGAGCCATTCGGAGGGGACGATCCCGAAGAGAAGCAGCAGTTCGATCCAAGCGAGGAAGGCGGCGAACATCGCCCGGGACCATGTCATCTTCTGGTTGAGGACCCAGATCAGAGCCGCCCCTGCAAGCATCAACTGGCTGGCGGCGAAGGCAGCGAGATAGCCGAGGCCTTTCCAGTACCAGCCCCTGGGCACCCAGTTGAAAGAGGAGAGGACCACGTCGACCTCGACGCCGTCGACGACTTCGGTCTGTGGGAGGCTCGAAAAGTGGATCCACCAAACGGCAACGGCGAGGAGCAGAGTGCCAACACCGAGCATCGCCCAACCAATACTCTTGCGGCGGCTATCGCTTAGTTCTGCCAATCGGTACATGTTCTCGCTGTTCGGGACGCGTCAAACCTGTTGTTTCCAAGTTTCTACCACACACATGCCC
>JBGTCK010000029.1:0-33469 GCA_041748855.1 Acidimicrobiia bacterium | reverse complement strand
ACGTGACCGAAGATTGGGTCCCTGACACCCGCTCGATGCAGCTGACCCTCCCCGACCTGAGCCGCACCAGTCAGATCTATGCAGATTCGGGCGAGCTCCTCGCCGAGCTACACGACGGCCGCAACTCCGAGCCGCTTCCATACAGCGCCATCCCCCTGGTGATGGTCAACGCCATGCTCGCCGCCGAAGACAGCCAATTCTTCGAGCATGAGGGGGTCGACTTCTCGGCGATTTTCTCCGCAGCCATCGACAACATCCTCTACGACACCACCCGCGGTGGCTCCACCATCACCCAACAGGTCGTCAAGAACGCCTTCGTCGGCTCCGAGAACACGATTCGACGCAAGGTCAACGAGGCCTTCGTCTCGGCTGAAGTCGAGCGCAGGTTCTCCAAGGAGCGCATCCTCGAGTTCTACCTCAACTCTGTCTATTTCGGTGGCGGCGCCTACGGCGTGAAGACCGCTGCGGAGGAGTTCTTCAACAAAGATCTCAACGACATCGAAATCCACGAGGCCGCCACGCTGGCAGTCCTGGTGCGAAATCCCTCTCTCTACAACCCGCGGACCAGACCGGAGATCACTCTGGAGCGTCGCGACGCGGTGATCGACGAGATGGCAGAGAACGAGTGGATCACCGAAGACGAGGCCATCGTCGCCAAAGCCCAGGCGATCGACGTCGTGGACACACCGCTCCGACGCGGCCAGGCAGACCACGTGGTTGCCGAGGTGAAGCGCCAGCTTCTCAACGACCGCCAGTTCGACTTCCTCGGTGAGACCAACGAAGAGCGCAAGATCGCAATCTTCGGCTGCCCCGCCGACGACGTCGCCTGCGAAGGCGGAGGCGGTTACCAGATCTTCACCACGATCGACCTACGCCTGCAGCAGAAGGCAAACGAGATATTGCAGACCTGGCTTCCCTTGCCCGCCTACGAGGAAAACCTTGCCGCCTGCCGTGAGATCTATCCCGAGGAAACCGACGAATTTCTCGCCACCTACTCGCTCACCCACTCCTGTTCGCCGACCGGGGCCTTGACCATGGTCGACAACCACACCGGGGCTGTGAGGGTCATGGCGTCGGGCCTCCCGTTCGAATTCTCCCAGTTCGACCTCGCGGTGCAGGGCCGGCGGAACCCTGGTTCTTCCTTCAAACCGTTCGCTCTGGTCGCCGCTCTCGAGCAGGGATACACCCTCGGCCACTCCTGGAGCGGGGCGAGCCCGGTCAAGATCGAATGTGAATTCGTCTGCTCCCCCGACGGGACAAACATCTGGACCGTCACCAATGCGGGCAGCTCACTGGGTGTCATCACGTTGGAGCAGGCCACCGCTGCCTCGGTGAACTCGGTATACGCCCAGTTGTCGAACGAAGTGGGTCCTCCGGCGATCGTCGACGTCGCCCGGCGGATGGGGATCACCGAGTCTTCCTTGAACCCGGTCCTCTCCATCGTGCTCGGCACCTCTGAAGTTTCGACTCTTGAGATGGCTAACGCCTACTCCAACTTCGCCACCAACGGGCTCCATGCCGACGACTACTTGATAGCTCGGATCGTCGACGCCGACGGCAACGTGGTCTACGAGGCCCAGGAGGAACAGGTCCAGGTCGCCGATCCGGCGATCTTCAGCGCAGCACACCGCGCCCTCGCCCAGGTGCCAACATCTTCGGGCACCGCACCGAGGGCAGACATCGGCAGGCCCCAGGGCGGGAAGACCGGAACCCACCAGAGCTACCTCGACGCCTGGTACGTGGGCTACACCCCCGAGTACAGCACGGCGGTGTGGGTCGGCTACGAGTCGAAACAGGTTCCTCTGACCAACGTCGTTATCAACGGTCAGCAGTACAGCCGGGTCTTCGGTGGTTCTGTCCCCGCACCGATTTGGGCCGAGTTCATGAGCTTCGTACTCGATGGCCTGCCTGAAGTTCCCTTCCCGGGCGAACCGGCCAACATCGAGGATTACCTGGTGCCGCCAACAACGATCGTTCCCTCCGTGGTCGGCCTGAATCGCAGCGAAGCTGTAAGTCGACTCAAGGCGGCGAAGCTGAACGTTTCGGTCACAGAAGTGCCGTCACTGGAGCCGGCCGGTCAGGTCGTGTCCCAGTCAGTGTCACCTGGAGCCGAGGTCCCCGAAGGATCCGGCGTGCGGATCTATGTCTCCAACGGCGTGATTCCGGAAGGCCGAATGCCGGGCTTCGGTGGCATGACAGTCGACGAAGCTCTGGCAGCTGCGCGCCAATTCGAGTCTGTGACCGGAGTCAACCTGAGTGTCATCACTGACACAGTCACAACGACTGATTCCGCCCTCGTGGATCGGGTGGTCTCCCAGACCCCCAAGGCTGGAGCCACCGTCACCGGAACGGCGACGGTGACGATCTTCATCGGGGTCCTCGATCCGAATTCGGGCTAACTGTTCCAACACTCTCTGCGCGGGCAAAAGCGATTCTTTTCGCGCCCTCGCTTGCGCCTCTTGACGCTAGTTAACGTTCTTCTGTAGAACACTATCTATGAAGACAGAAGCGCTTTCAGCTAACGGTGTTGCTCGTCCTCCAGTTAAAGACGCTGTGTCGGCCGGGAGCGCTTCTGTCCGAGCAACCGCTCGAGTCCGTCCGTTTGTGCCCGTGGAACTGGTGGAGAGTGATGGACCATTCTCGGCGACCCACCCGTACATTCGCAGATTCTGGGTAGCAGCACTTGGCTCGGGTGCCGTCGCAGAGCTGCTCCGCTTGGTCCGGGCAGCCGAGAAGGGGGAGGAGGTGCGGCTACCCAGATACCTCCCTCAACTCCTCCGCGCCGACCTGGTGACAGTGACATCGAACGCAATCAGGGTCAGCAACAGGTTCCCTGCAGTGCCCCGGGAGCTCCGTTGGAGATTCCCGCCGTCTCTAGCCGGAGAGCACACCCGCTGGATACAGCACCCTTCTATTTGCGAGCGGCCAGAAACGGCGCCGCAAGAGGACAGCCAGAATTGAAACTCTCCCTCCGCTTGCGGAGGGAGCGCCGGCGACGACGGAGCCGGGAGGGTGGAGCGTCCCCACCGACGGCACTTGAGCTCCCAGCCCGGGAGACCTCTCCCTCCTACCTCCACCCGCCTATTCGGCGGGCGCAGGAACCTTCCTCCCGCAAGCGGGAGGACAGCCAGAAACAAGAGGACCGCAACGGCGACGAAGGAGCCGGGAGGGTGGGGCGTTCCCACCAACGGAGCTCAGTCTCCCAGCCCGAGGGGACCTCTCCCTCCTACCTCCGCCCTCCTTTCGTCGGGCGCAGGGACCAACCTCGGCGCAAGCGGGAGGACAGCCAAACCCGTTGCTTGAGGGAACCTTGAGGGGCTGCTGAAGCGGGGTTGAGAAGGTATCTCCGATATTGGTCTTGTGCCAAAGGAGGTATCAGAAATGCTCAAGAAAATACTCGGAGTCGTCACCGCGGTTGCAGCAGGACTTGTTGTGGTTGGGGTGGCCTGGGCGTCTAGCGACGCTGCGTCTTCCACAACTTCATCGTCGGTTGTCGCGACTTCGGTAGCTGCCGACTCGTCGTCGACGACAGCTGGAGGATCGACCAGCAGCACCGCCGGGGACAGCACAACCACGTCGCTCGTCGGCTCCACCTCGACCTCGCTCGGGTCGGGCTCCACCTCGACCTCCCTTGGGTCGAGCACGTCCACGACCATCAACGACACAACGTCGACAACGTTCGATGACAGCGACATCCCGCTCCCTGACGGGACATATCAGTACCAGGTGGCCACAGCCGGGTCGGTGACGATCCAGGTGACCAACGGTGCGATGTCCCTGGCGTCGGTGACCACCAACCCAGGATGGACCTACACGGTCGAGAAGAACCGTTCCGACGACGTCGAGGTCGAGTTCGAGAATGGTGACGCCGAAGCCAGCATCCGGGTCAAGGCCGACCACGGTGACCTGGACGTCGAGATCGAGTCGAAGAGCGGCTGACGCGTTTGGACCGGCCGTCCGTAGTCGAACCCCATCCATTACGACGGTCGGTCCAACTACTTGATGATTGCGATGACCTGCCCGGGGGAGACAGTGTCGCCGGGCTCGACTCTGAGGTCGACGACTTCGCCGCCGTTGGGGGTGGAGACTTCGTTCTCCATCTTCATCGCTTCGAGAACACATAGGGCGTCGCCGGCCTTCACCGACGAACCGGCCCTAACGTGGACTTTGACGATGGTCCCCTGCATCGGTGCGGTGATCACCCCGTCGGAATTGGCTGCACCGGAGTTCGGGCTCAACTTCGGGCGTCGTCTCTTGACCCCGCCCGCACCACCTGCAGAAGGCTCCGGCGCCCAGTAGGCAACCGAGAATCGCCGGCCCCCCACTTCGACTGTGATGTCGCGCCGGTTCAGGGCCTCCTCCTCGGGCAACGATGGAGCTGAGTCCGGGGCGGAGGCCGGGATGACCACCGACTCCTCCATCCACTTGGTGTGGTGCTCACCCGCGATGAAGTCGGGGTGGTCGAGCACGGCGAGATGCGCGGGGATGGTTGTGGCGACCCCCTGCACCTTGAATTCGTTGAGGGCCCGTCTTCCCCGGTTGATGGCAGCAGTCCGGTCGGACCCCCAGACGACCAGCTTCGCCATGAGGTTGTCGTAATACTGGGTAACCGAGGTCTGGGGCTTGACCCAGGAGTCGACCCGTACCCCGGGGCCGGCAGGCTCCTCCCATTCGACGACCTGGCCCGGCGACGGCATGTAGTTATTGAACGGGTCTTCGGCGTTGATCCTGAACTCGATGGCGTGTCCGCGCGGTGTGACCCGGTCGATCGTGAGTTCCTCCCCCCGGGCGATTCGCAGTTGCCATTCGACCATATCGAGCCCGGTGACCATTTCGGTGACTGTGTGCTCCACCTGGAGTCGGGTGTTCATCTCGAGGAAGTAGAAGTCGCCATCCCGGTCGAGGAGGAACTCGACGGTCCCGGCGTTGACATAGTCACACGACTTGCCTGCGGCGAGGGCAGCCTTTCCCAATGCTTTTCGCTGTCGGTCGGTCATCCCCGGAGCGGGGGTCTCCTCGATGAGCTTCTGATGTCGTCGCTGCACGGAGCAATCCCTCTCCCCGAGGAAGAGCCCGTTGCCGTGGGTGTCGAAGAGGATCTGGCCTTCGATGTGCCTCGGCTTCTCCAGATACTTCTCGACGTAGACGGAGGCGTTGCCGAAGTAGGCGTCGGCCTCGCGCCGCGCTCCCTCGAAGCCGTCCTCAATTCCGTCGTCATCCCGGACCACCCGCAGGCCCTTGCCTCCGCCACCGTGGGCGGCCTTGATTGCGATCGGGTAGCCGAACTCGGAGGCGATTTTGCGCACTTCCTCAACCGAAGTGACTGGTTCGGTGACCCCGGGCACTGTGGGGACTCCGAATGCCTCAGCATTGCGGCGGGAGGTGATCTTGTCGCCCATCGCTTCGATCGCCGACGCCGGTGGGCCCACCCAGATCAGGCCGGCCTCGGCCACCGCGGCGGCAAACTCTGCATTCTCGGAGAGGAATCCATACCCGGGATGGACTGCCTCGGCACCGGACTCATGGGCGACCTGGAGCACTCTCGGCTGATTGAGGTAGCTCTCCGCAGCCGGGGCAGGCCCGACGTTCCACGCCTCGTCGGCGAGCTGGACGTGGAGAGAATCGCGGTCGAGCTCGGAGTAGACAGCGATGGTCCGGATCCCCATCTCCTGAGCGGTTCGGATCACCCGGACGGCGATCTCACCACGGTTCGCTACCAGCAACGACTTCATTGCCGGCACACCGGTTTCATTGCGGCCCGTTCCCGTGCTTCTTGGGAGGGAGGGTCTCTCGTTTGGTCCGGAGAACGTTCATGGCTTTGATCAACTTCGCTCTGGTCTGCCGGGGCTCGATGACTTCGTCGACGAGACCCAATTCGGATGCAACATATGGATTGTTGAATCTAGCTTCGTAGTCATCGACCAGTTCTTTCCGCTTGGTGTCAGGGTCGTCGGCACCGGTCAGTTCGCCACGATGGATGATGTTCACCGCACCCTGGGCTCCCATCACCGCGATCTCCGCCGAAGGCCACGCATACACCAGATCGGCCCGGATCCCGCGGGCGTTCATCACCAGATAGGCACCTCCGTAGGCTTTCCGGGTGATGACGCTGATCCTCGGCACAGTGGCCTCGCAATAGGCGTAGAGGAGTTTGGCGCCATGACGGATGATCCCGCTGTGCTCCTGGTCGACTCCGGGTAGGAACCCCGGGACGTCGACGAAGGTGATGAGAGGGATGTTGAAGGCGTCGCAGAATCTGACGAACCTCGCTGCTTTCTCCGAAGCCGAGATGTCGAGAGTCCCGGCGAGGAAGGCCGGCTGGTTGGCGACGATCCCGATGGCATGGCCATCGAGGCGCCCGAATCCGACGATTATGTTCTTCGCCCACTGCTCGTGGACCTCGAAGAACTCTCCGTCGTCGACGACAGTCTCGATCACGTCGATCATGTCGTAAGGCTGGCTCGATGAGTCCGGAATCACTGCGTCCAGCGGATCGTCGACCCGGTCCGGTCGATCGGTGGGCGCAAAGTAAGGAGGCATCTCCTGGTTGTTCTGAGGCAGGTAGGAGAGCAGATAGCGGGCGGCTTCGAGAGCTTCCTCGCCGTTGGAGTAGACGAAGTGGGTCACCCCCGACTTCGAGGCGTGGGCGTTAGCACCACCGAGGTCCTCCATCGTCACCTCTTCGCCGGTCACCGTCTTGATCACATCGGGACCGGTGATGAACATGTGGCTCGTGCCTTCGACCTGGAAGACGAAGTCGGTGAGGGCGGGGGAGTAGACCGCTCCGCCGGCGCAGGGGCCCATGATCAGTGAGATCTGCGGGATCACACCAGAGGCGCGGACGTTCCGTTCGAAGATCCGCCCGTAGCCGTCGAGAGCGCCGACCCCCTCTTGGATCCTTGCCCCTCCGGAGTCTTTGATGCCGATCACCGGGGTCCCGGTATCGAGGGCCATGTCGAGCACCTTGCAGATCTTGTCGGCCACGACTTTGCCCAGGCTGCCTCCGAAGACGGTGAAGTCCTCAGCGAAGAGGAACACGGGCCGCCCGTCGATGGTGCCGTGGCCGGTGATCACGGCGTCACCCAGGGGGCGCTTCGACTCGATCCCGAAACCCTGCGACTGGTGACGGACGAACTGGTCGATCTCCTGGAAGGAGTCTTTGTCGAGCAGGACTTCGATCCGTTCCCGCGCGGTCAGCTTGCCCTGTTCGTGCTGGCGGGCAATCGCCCGTTGCGATCCAGCATGGAGGGCTTCCTCCCGCAGTTCCCTGAGATGTTCGATCCGCTCTTCGGTGCCCAAGACTTCTCCGTATCCTTACTTCGACTCGATCTAGAACAGTATGGCTACACCCTATTTACAGATATTCATCAGCGACGTCCCATCAACCCAGGATTTGGCGAGGGAGAAAGTCGAAGCGCTTCCGGTCGCGGTCATCGCCTCCAGCCAGAGCGCGGGGCGGGGAAGATCCGGTTCCCGCTGGGACAACGCCGATCGGGCCCTGGCTGTGTCTCTGGCGTGGCCGGCGGATGACGACGACCGCCGGCCTTTCTCGCTGATGGCCGGGGTCGCCGCCGTGCGAGTCCTGAAAGATGGGCCCGCGCTGAAATGGCCGAACGATGTGTTGCGGGGGGAGAGCAAGGTCGGCGGAATCCTGGTCGAGCGCAGCGGAAGGGTCGTGGTGGCGGGTCTGGGTCTCAACCTCTTCTGGGCGGAGCCACCGGAAGGAGTTGGGGCCGTCTTCGACCAGGACCCCGGTGAGGAAGCTCACCGTGAGATCGGGGCGCTGTGGGTCGCCGAGTTGATGGCCCAGGTCGAAGGCGACGGATGGCCCATCGACGAATACCGGGAGGCGTGCGCAACCCTGGGCCGGAGCATCACCTGGGACCCGAACGGCGAAGGCATCGCCGCGGGTATCAGCGAGAGCGGCGCCCTGCTGGTAAAGACGGCGTCCGGGATCGAGGAGATCCACGCCGGGGCAGTCCGGCACGTCCGTACAGCGAACTAACCCAGATCGACGACCTCGGGTTCGGGGAGAGTCCCTTTGAAAAAGGCAAGAATGCGCGCCCAGGCATCGTCGGCGGCGGAGGGGTCGTAGTTGGGGTCTTCGATGTCGAGGAATCCGTGGCCGGCGTCTTCGTACAGCAGCCATTGTCCTGAGTCGTTCCGCGACTGTGCCTCGTCAACGGAGGCGGAGTCGATCAACTCGTCCCCGGCGCCGTAGAGCCCGAGAACGGGAATCGGGAGATTCCCCAACACCGAAGCCACCTGGAACTCCCTGTCTTCGTCGCCGGTGAGCGGCGAATAGGCAATAGCCACCGACCGCACCCAATCGCGGCGGGCGGCAGCCATCAGTGCAAAACGTCCCCCGACATCGGCACCCACCATCCCGAGTCCACCTGCGCCAAGGGCCCAGTCGACGTCCTCGCTGATGATGAACTCGTGGACCTCATCGAGATCGGTGAGGGCGCGCCCGTCGCTCAGATCGTTGTATGCGTCGAGCGGATCGCCGGCCAGCCGATAGAAGTCCATTGCGAGTCCGACGAAACCGTTCCGGGCGAGGCGCCGGCAGAGGTCCTTCTCGAACCCGCCCAATCCGTCGAGAGTGGGGAGCACCAGGACCACCGGGTATTTTCCCGCCCGGTCGGGGCGCGCCAGATAACCGGTTCGGTGCCCGGTCCCGATCGGGAGCGGCCATGGGCTGTACAAAATCGGAAATGTGCCCTCATGGGAGAGAACAGCCAAGAAACACCTCCTGGGTCCGTGGCTGGTTGGGAGGATAACCAGGATTCGTCGATTGCCCTCCCTTACGGTCGCTGTTCTGGGAAACTGTCCGCCGGCGGGGAACCCCGCACCTGTCCATTTCGTCGGATAACGGATGCACCGAGAAGACAACCCACCACCCAAAAGCGGACTACCTCGTTGGTTCAAAGTCACAGCGATTACATTCCTCGTGCTCGCCAACATCGCCGCCGCCGGCATCCTCTGGTTCGTCAACGTGGGCCAGGGTGCTCTGGCCGAAGCTGACACCGACGACGACGTCAGCGATGTCCTCGACTCCTCGACCGGCGACCTCACTTTTCTCGTGATCGGCAGCGACACCCGGGAGGGCCTCGAAGACCTCAAGAACTTCGGTACCGCAGGTGGGGAACGCGGAGATGTGATCATGCTGGTCCGGGTCAACCAGGACGGAACCGCCCAGATGCTGAGCATCCCACGAGACCTCTGGGTCGACATCCCGGGCCACGGACAGGAGAAGATCAACGCTGCGTATGCGTTCGGGGGCCCGACCCTGATGGTCCAGACGGTCAAGCAGAACCTCGGAGTCGAGATCAACCATTACGTGGAGGTCGATTTCGTTGGGTTCATGGACATGATCGACGAGATCGGCGGGGTGGAGATCTTCTTCCCATATCCGGCCCGTGACTCCTCTTCAGGGCTCGATGTCGACGCCGGGAATCTCCGGCTCGACGGAAAGACGGCCCTCGCCTATGCCCGGTCCCGCAAGTACCAGGAGCTCCAGAATGGCTCTTGGGTCAGCGTCGCGGCCAACGACATCGGACGCACTGCGCGCCAACAAGAGGTTGTTCGGGCCATCCTCAGCTCACTGAAATCACCGTCGTCGATCACCGACGCCGGGGAGATCGCTGGCTCGCTCGCCCGGCACATGACAATCGACACCAGACTCGCCGCCTCCTCGGTTGCACAACTTGCCTGGGACTTTCGCGGGATCCTCGGCGGGAACATCGAAGGCGCAACGCTTCCGGTAGTGGACGGAAGGGTGGGCAACGCCTCAGTGGTCCACCGCGACGAACCGGCGGCGGCGAACATGCTGCGCAACTTCGCATCCGGCCAGTCGCTGTCCCAGCAGCCGGTCCGGATTCAGGTGCTCAACGGAAACGGTGTGCCCGGAGCTGCGGGGGACATGGCCCGCCACCTCGAATCGCTCGGGTTCATGGTGGTCGGCGTGGGCGACTCCAACGAGCGGCTGCCCACCACGAGGATCCTCGTGGGCGAGGGTTCCGAAGCCGGATCTCTGATCGCCGCCGAGCTCGGATATGGTGAAGTTGTGTCCGGTTCTGTCGATAACGGGGTTGACGTTGTGGTTATCGTCGGGAGCGACGCCGCCTAATCTGAGCCAATCCCACAGCGTGAGAGGGTCTATGAACGTTTCAATCATCGGGGCGGGATATGTCGGGCTGGTCACAGCTGGCGGTCTCGCCCATCTCGGCCACGTTGTCCGGCTGGGGGAAGCCAATCCCGATCGGGTAGCACAACTCGAGGCCGGAGAGGTCCCGATCTTCGAAGAGGGTCTCGCCGAGCTGCTCGGTGCAGCTCGGGCCGCGGACAGGATTTCGTTTCACACGTCCAATGTCGACGCGGTAGAAGGCGCCGACCTGGTTTTCCTGTGCCTCCCCACCCCTCAGGGTGATGACGGGCGGGCGAATCTCGCTTACATCTATTCGGTCGTCGACGAGCTCGGCGGCCATTTGGGCGAGAACGGTTTGTTCGTAATCAAGTCGACGGTCCCCCCCGGCACCGTCGCCTCGTTGCGCAAGCGGCTTGCCGACCTTGGCAGTTCTGCCCGCATTGTCTCCCACCCCGAGTTTCTCAGGGAGGGACGGGCGGTGCCCGACTTCATGAATCCGGACCGGATTGTCATCGGTGCGTGGGATGAGGCTGATGCCGATCGCGTCGCCTCCCTCTATGCCGATGTTGACACTCTGGTCATCAAGACGGACCCGACCTCGTCGGAGATGATCAAGTACGCCAACAACTCATATCTGGCATCACGTCTCACATTCGTCAACACGCTCGCCAACGTCTGTGAGGCGGTGGGTGCAGACATCCTCGATGTCATCGAGGGTCTCGGCAGCGACCATCGCATCGGCCCCCACTTCCTCCAACCGGGGCCTGGCTATGGAGGGTCATGTTTCCCCAAGGACACCTCGGCATTGATTGCAGTGGCCGAAGACGCCGGGTATGACTTCCAGCTCCTCAGGGCTGTGATCGTTGCCGACGACGAGCAGCGGCGCCGCGTTGCTGCGAAGGTCCGTCTCGCCGCAGGTGGAGGGCTCCGCGGGCGAAAGGTTGCCATGTGGGGAATTGCCTTCAAGGCAGGCACCGACGATGTCCGCGAATCGCCTGCGTTGCGCATCGCCGTGATTCTCCAGGAGGAGGGAGCGGAGGTAGTTGCATATGACCCCGAGGCCAGCACCGAGATAGTCGGTATTGCCCCCTCGGCATTGGATGCGGTCGACGGCGCCGATGTTCTGCTGGTGGCCACCGAGTGGCCCGAGTTCAAAGAGGTCGACCTCGCCGAAGTGGCCTCCCGGATGCGCGGGCATCGCGTCGTCGACGCCAGAAACCTCCTCGACCCCAAACAGGTCCGCAAGGCCGGCCTCGACTACTGGGGTCTCGGCCGCCCCGGCGCCTGATCACCTGACTCGTTCCTAATGCTGAGCGAACACAGGCGAGTACCGCAACACGCGTCTCTCCCTCCGCTGGCGGAGGGAGTACCGGCGACGAAGGAGCCGGGGAGGGTGGGGCGTACCCACCAACAGCACTCGAGCTCCCAGCCCGCGGAGACCTCTCCCTCCTACCTCCGCCCTCCTTCGTCGGGCGCAGGGACCTTCCTCCCGCAAGCGGGAGGACAGCCAGAACTACCGGAAGAGGTCTTCGGCGGGAGGTCGGACCAGGTCGGAGGCCGCACCGTCGCCGGGTTGGTGTCGATAGCCGCGGATGAGGGCGGCAGGGACTCCTGAAGCCTTGCCCATCACCAGGTCAGCCGCTGAGGCAAGCTCGTCGACGACGGCAACCTCGGTGACGTCGAGTTCGTACCCCGTCCAGTCCTCGGTCCCTTTGAGGTCGAGGATCGGTTTGATCCCCGCCACGCCGATTGCCACATCGGTGAGCCCGCGCCGCCATGGCCGGCCGAAGGTGTCCGAGATGATCACCGCCAGATCGGCGCCGAACTCGTGGTCGAATCGGTGCTTCAGCCTCCGCGCCGATCGGTCGGGGTCTTCGGGAAGGAGGATCATCGTGTTGGGCGCCGCGTTCGACCGATCAATGCCGGCATTGGCGCAAATGAACCCGTGCTTCGTCTCGGCGATCACCAGGTTGCCCCGCCGTCTCACGATGGAGGACGCCTCCGACTCGACGAGCTTGCGTTTGAATTCCTCGGGGTCGCCCTCGATTTGGACGACCTGGCCCTCTGCTTTGGAAACGATCTTGTGCGTGACCACGACGATGTCGCCGTCTGCGGGATCGTGAGGGCGCAGGGCGTCGGTGAGAATCGAGAGGAGGTCGTCGCCGGGGGACACGGCGCCGATTCCCTCGACGGGTGTGACGCGAAGGCTCATAGGGCGAGCACCTTCTCACAGAAGGTCACAGCAGCACCCGCATCGGATATCCGTGTGTCCAGGGCCGATACCGTTGTATCCCCATGGAGGCCGGTGGTGTCGGCCACATCGGAGACGTCGACTATCAGGCGGTCGAGCAAACCGTCATAGGCGGCAAGCACCCCGGCGTTCCCCGGCGGCAGTCCCAGCGATGCCAGGACCCTGTCCGCGGGGCCTTTCAATGCTTTCCCGCCGAACAGCGGGCTCACCGCGACGACGTTGTCGTGCCGGGCAACGGCCTCCCGTATTCCTGCGACTGCAAGGATCGGCCAGATGGAGAGGGGAGGGTTCGAGGGGGCGATGAATACCACGTCGGCGCCCGTGATCGCTTCGACAACCCCCGGTGCAGGGCCAGGAGATCCGTCGAATTTGACCGCTGCCACCGTGTCCCGTGTCTGGCGCAGCACGAAGTACTCCTGGAAGCCGAGAACTTCCCCGGTGTCCGTTTCGATCATCGTCCGCTGCCTGTCATCGGTGACAGGCAGCACAGTCGCTCCGATACCGAGATGCTTGGTCACGCTGGAAGTGAAGGCGCTCAGGGGAGTTCCGTTGCGCAGCGCTTCGGTCCTGATGATGTTCATCGCCAGGTCCCGGTCGCCCAGCTTGAAGCTGTTGTCACTCCCGAGTGCGCCGATTTCGTCGTTGGTCTGGAAGGTATCCCCGGATCGGCCCCAGCCATGCGGGCCTTCGATGCCAGCCAGGGTGTAGACCACGGTGTCGATGTCCGGGGAGACGTGGAGGCCATGAATGTCCTCATCGTCGCCAACATTGACCACAATGGTCAGATCAACATTGTCCAGCCCGTCGAGGCCCCGGGCTAGACGGGCGCCACCGACACCACCGGAGAGCTCCACGACTTTCAAAATGGTATCTCGATATTGCTCAGAGCAAAGGTCCGGTTAAGAATGACGGACCGCATGACCGACGTCAGCCAACTCTCCGCGGACCCGGACACGGGTCCGGACACTCCAACACGCCTGCCGGCAGTGCGGGTTGTGGTGACTCCCGTTGACGGCGCCGACGTCGTTGCTGCTCTCGCTTCCATAAGGCGGCAAGCATATGACGGTGACATCGATGTGACGATTGTCGGGGATGCGGAGTCGGAGATCAGCGAAGGCATGACCTTTTCTGCCTCACTCGAGATTGCAGTCTCCGAGACCGAGCCCTCCTTCGACTACCTCTGGATAATTCATGCAGACGCCCGGCCGCGCCCCGACGCCCTTACGTCCCTGGTCCGGGAGGTGGAACGTCACGACGCCGGCCTGGGAGCCTCCAAGTTGCTCAAGGCCGGCACAGACGTCCTCGAGGCGATCGGGAGCGCCACCGACGTCTTCGGCGAGCCCTATACGGGTCTCGACGAAAAGGAGGTCGACCTCCAGCAATACGATGTGGTGAGAGAAGTTGCATACGTCACATCGGTCTCGATGCTGGTCCGCCGCGACCTCGCCCGCGGCCTCGGAGGCCTCGACAGGCTGATGCCTCCAGATGCGGCGGGTCTCGACTTTTCCCAGCGTGCCCGTCTTGCCGGAGCGCGGGTGATCATCGTTCCCTCCTCGGAGGTCTATCACCAGGGCCGGTGCCACGCAGCCGAAGGATGGACGGAGAGGGCGGGCCGCCTCCGGGCGATGCTAATTGCCTACAGCGCGCTGACCCTGGCCTGGGTGATCCCGATGTCACTCCTGGTCGGCCTGCTCGATTCGGTCCTGAATCTCTTCCTGTTGCGCTGGAAACACATGGCGAGCTATTTGGGCACGTGGGCGTGGAACATATTTCACCTGCCTTCAACGTTCAGTGCGCGTCGGAGGGCATCGTCGATTCGCAGCGTCGGGGACGAGGAACTGTTCCGATATCAGACGTCAGGCTCGGTCCGATTGCGCTACGTCGGTGACGAACTCACTGCCCGGGTGTTGCTGATGTTCGACGACGATCAGGCCATCACCAAGAGCGCCAAGCGGGCGTGGTCCAGCCCCGGAATCCTCGGTGCGGTCGTTGCTGTGCTGGTCGTCTTGATCTCTGCCCGGGGCTTGGTGTTTGGCGGTATCCCTAACGCTGGGCTCAACTTTCCATTCGAAGCCCCCTCGATTGCGCTGGAGAGATTCTTCGGCGGTTGGAACGAGGCCGGTCTCGGCTCGCCGGTGCCGGTACACCCCTCGGTTGGTTTCGCCGGACTCGTCAGCCTGGTTTGGTTCGGCGCAGAGGGCGCCGCCCGGACCTTGTTGACTATTGGGTTCGGTGTCATCGCGGTTGCCGGAATGGGCCGCATGCTGGGACGCCTCGGACTGCGCGGTCCGGGACGATACATAGCGGGGATTGTCGCCATCGCAGGGCCGGGCACGGCAGCGCTCACCGGCGTGGGGTCGTGGATGGCACTGGCTGCGGCGGCGTTGCTTCCCTGGGTCCTCCGTGCGGTTTTCGTCCATCCGGTGGATGCACAACGGGGCCGTCTGGGCGCAATCGGCTGGGCGGTGACTCTCGGATGTCTCGTTGCCGCCGTCTCGCCTGCTCTGATCGTCGTGCCGGCTCTGGCGTGGCTGATCTGGTGGGCACAGGGAGGGCGCCGCTCCCGGTTCGTGCTCGCCCTGGCCGCTGCTGCTGGCGGCGTGGTTGCAGTCAATTTCGTCTCGGGTGATCCGGGATGGCTTCTCGACTCTTCCCGTCGCCTGGGCGTTGTTCCCGAGCTGATCTGGCCGGGGCTGGTGTTACTGGCTGCCCTTCCGCTCTTCGTCGATGAGAGCCGCTATCGAAGGGTCGCCGGCATGGGAGCCCTTCTCGGGCTCGGTGGGATCGTGGTCGCGATGATCGGCGCTGCCGGGCCGGGGATCGAGGAGGCAGCCCTTGTGACTGCCTCAGTGGGTGCGGCCACCGTCGTCGGTGCGGCTCTCGACCGGATCAAATTCGAGGTGATCCCTATGATTTCGGCGCTGGCGGCTCTGGTGATGCTGGCAGTTTCGACCGCCGCCATCTTCGGCGGCTCGCTGGGCTTGCCCGGCGGTGACCGCAACGCGGACCTCTCCTTCGCTGGAACTCTTGCCGATGACGGCCAGCCCCGTCGTCTCCTCTACGCCTCGACGGACGCCAGTCTGGTGCCAGGCGAAGCACGGAGCGGTCCAGGATTCTGGTATCGCGTTTTGGACGGCTCGGGGACGACGATCGACGAGATCTGGCTTCCACCGGAGAGGGCAGGCGACCGTCAACTGTCGGCGGTTGTCGACCGGATCGCCTCGGGAGAGGTGCTTCGACCCGGGGCGAGTCTCGCCGAGTTCGGGATCGGTTGGATTGTGGTTGACGGGCCTGAGTCGGCGCTCGACTCCGCGCTGGAGAGCCAACTCGACGTGGTGCCGCTGCCGTTCGATTCCGTGGCGCGGGTCTATGAGAATCCAAATGCAGTGCCGATTGCTCTGTCTGACCGGGGCGAGGTATGGGCGACCGACGGAGCGGGATGGACCGGCGATGCCGGGGCGGGGCGGGTCTCATTGGCCATCAACTACACGACCGGGTGGGAACCTGCCGGTGGCCCGGTTGATTGGTACACCTCAGTTGCCGCGTCCAGCGGCACTGCCTCGTATTCAGGTCACACGGTCAATCTTGCACTCGGCTACGCGTCGGCTGTTGTCCTCCTCGGCGGGCTGGTGCTGATAGTTGTCGGTAGGAGGAGCCGCTCGTGAAGTGGATAACACCCGCCCTGGTCCTCGCCTTCGGCATCGCGGCGATGGTGATGCCGGCGGCCGAGCCACCTTCGCCCGGGGCACAGCCCGGCACAGTGCCCTCGCCCCTCGCCGTGTGCGCCACGGAAGAAAGCTCCACGCTGAACAGCCGTCTCAACGTGGTCTCCACGGTTGCCGGCATCGGCCAGGTCACCATCTTCTCCGGTGGTGGCTCAGCAGGTATGGGCTCGTTCGACACCGGAGGCTCCGGGTCGGCGACTGTGCCAGTTGACGACATTGCGGCTGTGGGCAGTGCCGCGGCGCTGGTGGAGTTCCCGGTTGCCGGATCTGCAACGGCTTCGCTTACCAGCGGCCCTGCTCTCATCTCAGCAGAGACCTGTTCGGGTATTCCCGATAGCCAGGTGGTTGTGGGCGGTGGAAGCACGATCAGCGATGTTCCGTTCCAACTCCAATTGATGAACCCGTATTCGGCGACTGCATCGGTCGACATCTCAGCTTTTTCTGAGTCCGGTAGGGAGTCGAGTGAATCCCTTCGGGCGATCATCGTTCCGCCGAAGTCCTCAGTGGAAGTCGACCTGGGATCGATCCTCTCCGGGCGCGCCACCCTCAACCTCGTCGTGGAGGCAACCCGGGGGAGCGTGGTGACTTCGGCCAATACCGAGATCGGAGGAGACCAGGCAACATGGCGGGCGGTTGCACCGGCGCAAACCTGGTACGCCGCTTTCCCGGTATTCAGCGGCACCCGGGAGGTAATTATCGCCTCGTCGACCCCCACTGACGTGGCGTACCAGATCGATGTGTTCGGCCCCGCAGGGTTGGAGGAGGCCGCCATCGAAGGAACGGTGGAAAGTGGTGGTCAGGCGATCGTCGATCTTTCCGGCATCAGTCAGGCCGCACTTGCCGTTCGGGTGGTTACGACAGGCCCGGTCGGAGCCTTCGCCCGTCTGAGTGCTGAGGGAGCTATCGGCATGGCCGCCGGCTCGCCTGTCCCCACCAACGACTGGCTCATGCCGGGGGCGGGGTCGGGTGAAGACACTCCGGGACGTGTCATCCTGGTCAATGTTGGAGTCGAAGTGAGTGAGGTCACGTTGACGGAGGTGAGGGAGAGCTCGAGGTCGAGAATCATCGAGGTGCTCCCCGGACAGGTGCTCGAGGTCGAACTCGATTCGATCGATTCCGACGGCGTCTCCCTCTTCTCGGACGGCCAGATCGTCCCCTTCTGGATTACTAGAAACGGTCCCGCCGTGGCATTCAGCAGTGGCTTCCCGCTCCTGACCAGTGAGTGAGCTGACTCTCAGGTTGATCGTCGTCGGTGGCGTCCTCGCACTGGTTGTGGCCATCGTCCTCTATTTGAGATTTAGGGACCGGGCTCCTTCCCGCCCGTTGGGAAAGGTGACCCTCGAACCCGGCATCTACCTGTTCACCTCGGCGGCCTGTGCCGATTGCCACAGCGCCCGGGAGCGCCTCGAGGAACGCCTCGGGCCAGGGGGATTCGTCGAGTACACATGGGAGGCCGAACCCGGAGTCTTCGAAGACCTCTCGATCGACAAAGTTCCGTGTTCGGTGGTGGTCGACGATACGCGCCGGGCAACACTCTGGATCGGCCAGCCCGACCGCATGATTTATGGCGTTGATCCTTGAATAGAGCCCCGTCTACTCCTACCGTTCAGACCATGCTTTTGAGCTGTACCCGATGCGGGTCTCCCGCGTCGACACATATGACCTTCTCTTACACCGACAGCGCGGTATGGCTCGATGAGATCGTGGGGCCATCCGAACCGTACGGCTACTCGCTCTGCGCCAACCATGCGGACCGGATGACACCACCTCAAGGGTGGACTCTGACCGACCGGCGCACCACTACCAGGTTGTTCGCTCCGCTGTCAGTTGCCTGATGGCCCTCGACCGCGACCTCCTCGATGCGGTCAAAGAACTCGACGACCACGAGTTGCGCCGGCTGCACATCCTCACCAGGGCCCAGTTGCAAGGATCCGGAGCGATGGATACGGAGGTCGAGCCGGAGGTGCACCTCCGCCAGCAGGAAGTCCGTTGCGGAAAGATGGGGTGCACCAAGTGTCCCCACGGGCCGTACTGGTATGCCTATTGGACCGAGAACGGCACGAGAAAGAGCCGGTACATCGGTCGTCTCCTCGACGACGAAACGTTGCCCTAGGAATGAAACAGCTTTACAGTAGAAAAAGCGGAAACGGATGGAGCCATGGACTGCCCCCAGTGCTCGACACCAGATGTAATCGAGATCGAACAGACTCTGCCCGAAGGACAGGAAGTCAGATTCTTCTCGTGCCACCACTGCGAAGAGAAGTGGTGGACTCAAGGTGACCGGGAACTCGACCTGAGCCAGATTCTGGAGATGGTCCGCGACCAGAAGGCGTGAGCCTTCCTCACTGGCCTCGGCCGACCATGGGTTGGCCGGCGATCATTACCATCGCGTCCGTCTCCCTGATCATCCTCATTGTCCTCAATCCCTGGTTGATCGTCTCGGCAACGACGCCCACCGGGGGCGACATGGGTGCTCACGTGTTGGGTCCCGCCATGCTTCGCGACTCCCTTTTGCCCGAAGGTCGCATCCTCGGTTGGTCTGACGACTGGTTTGCCGGTTTTCCCGCCTTCTACTTCTACTTCCCTCTGCCGTCACTGACCATCGTCTTCCTCGACTTGTTCATCCCCTACGGGGTGGCTTTCAAGCTGGTAACCGTGGTTGGCCTCGTTGGGCTCCCCTTCGCTGCTTACTTCCACGCCAGGGCGATGAACCTGGCCCGTTCGATCGCGGTAGTCGCGGCAACCTCGGGGGCCGTGTTCGCCTTCATGGAGAGCTTCAACATCTACGGCGGGAACATCGCTTCCTCCCTTGCCGGCGAGTTCTCCTTCTCGTGGTCGTTCTCGCTGTCGCTCGTCTATCTCGGCTACCTGATCAAAGGTGTGAGGGACGACCGGCGCTACCTGAAATGGGCAGCGCTAGCCCTTGCCCTGACCGCTTTGTCCCACATCCTGACCACGATTGTCGTCGTCTTCGCATCCCTCTTCGTCATCGGGTGGAAGAAGGGTCTGGCGAGCACCGCCCTCGTCTGGGTCTGGGGTTTCGCCATCGCTGGCTTCTGGGCCCTTCCCCTGCTGGCACGGATCGGTCTCACGTCGGATATGGGGTGGACTCCGTTGAGCCGACTCGAAGAGCTGTTCCCGGTCGAGATATGGCTGCTGTTGCCGCTCGCACTGTTCGGAGCGTTTTGGGCGATGCGCCGATCCCGGGCTGCCGCGCCGCTCATCGCGGCTTCGCTCCTCCCGGTCATTTACTTTCCCCTGCCCAACATACTTCCCGAATTGTTGCCCGAGATGTTCGGCGGGGAGCGTTGGAAGCTCTGGAACGGGCGACTCCTCCCGTACTGGTACTTCGGCGTTGCCTTCTTCGCCGCCGTCGCCGTCGGAGTGGCGGTGGTGTGGGCGAGCAGGCGCCTTCCTTCGCGGGTGTCGATGCACTGGGCGAGGGCCCTGGTCGTCACCGTTGCAGCCGTTGGTGCCGGGCTGGCGGCTGACGCAACCGACTTTCCCGACTACGCCTGGGTTCTATTTGTCGTCGGTGGACTGCTTCTTCTGGTCGCCTCCTTCTGGTGGGAGGAATCGATGGGAACCCGGAACTACCTGGTGATATTCGCCAGCACGGTTCTCGCCCTGGGCGCGCTCAGCGGCGTCACGTTCGTGGACGGGTGGGCCAAATGGAACTATGAAGGTTACGAGGCCAAAGAGCCCTGGCCCGAATACGAGGCCCTGATGGCCGAAATCGATGCCCTTCCGCCGGGCCGGGTCCAATGGGAGGGAAACAGCGAGTGGAACCAGTACGGGACTCCGATGTCGCCGATGCTGATTCCCTACTGGACCCAGGACAGCCACGAGTCGATGGAAGGCCTCTATTTCGAATCGTCGCTGACCACTCCGTTCCACTTCATCAACTCATCGGAGATGTCGTTGCGCGCCTCCAACCCGATTCCGGGGCTCAACTACAACAACTTCCAACTCGAGCGTGGGCTCAAACACATGGCGATCTACGGAGTCTCCTACTACGTGAACATCACTCCTGAAGCTGGCGAAGAAGCCGACTCGATCGCGTCGATGACGAAGGTTGCATCCACGGGCCCGTTCGGGATCTACGCATTGCCCGAAACCCAACTCGTCGAGGCCGCCCGGTTCGTGCCTTCGGTCTACGAGGTTCCGGAACGGGGTTTGCTCGCCGCACTGATCGGATCCGAGACCGTCACCGGCGCCGACGGTGAGCCCCTGGCGAGCTTCCACGACATGGCACTCGAGTGGTACGACGATGTCGACAACCTCGACCGGTGGATAGTGGCCGACGGGCCTGATTCGTGGCAGCGAATCATGAACCTCGACGAACGCGAGGCCGAGCTCACCGGTGTGAGCGAAGGAGCAGTCTCCGATGTAATCGTCGACGACCATCTGATCTCATTCCGCACCGAAGCTGTGGGGGTTCCACACCTCGTGAAGGTGTCGTACTTCCCGAATTGGGAGGCGACGGGAGCTGAAGGGCCCTACCGGGCGGCACCTTCGCTGATGGTCGTCATTCCCACCGAGGAGAATGTGGTGATCGAGTTCAACGACACCTGGGCGGAGGTGACCGGGAATGTCCTCACGCTGGTCGGGATCCTTGCACTGATCGTCGTGGTCGCGGTTGTGGCGTTCAGGTCCCGGCGCCGGTCTTCAGAAGCTTCCTGATCCTGAACAAGCCGGCAATCGTCCGGGGGACCCGCTTCACCAGCGATGACCTCGCGGTCCTCAGCTCTTCGACAATTACCGGGACCTCGGTGAACTTGTATCCGGCGCACTCGGCTCGGATGACGAGCTCGGTGTCGTAGAGGTCCTTGCGGCTCACGACCCGGGGAGCGAGGTCTTCGACCAGCTCCCGGCGGAAGGCCTTCATGCCGTGGGTATCGGATACCTGCGAGCCCAGGATCGTGCGCAACAGCAGGTTGAAGACGAGAGTGGCGACCCTGCGGATCACCGGACGCCGGTCCTCGGAGCCCGGGTCGCGTTTTGAGCCGATCACGATGTCGAACTCGCCCGAGGCGAGGACCTTGCGGAGGAACTCGGCAGAGAAGTAGTCGATGTCGAAGTTGACCACCCAGTCGCCGGTCGACTCCGTAAACCCGTGATGCATGGCGCCGCCGTAGTCGGCGATCTGAAGTGACAGGACCGAGACCGGCGCATCCCCGGCCACAGACCTGGCGATGTCGGCGGTTCCGTCGGTAGAGCCGTTCTCGACAATCAGAATCTCATAGCTTCGATCGAGAGACTCCATGGCCCCGATCAGCGCGGGCAACGCCTGGGGCAGGAAACCTGCCTCGTTGTAAACAGGCACGACTACGGAAAACTCGGGGGGCATACGGCTGGCGGATTGTAGAGATCGGGCAGGGCTAGCCGACCTTGCGCCACCACGGAGGGTAGAACCCGGGGTGTCGCAGTGGCGCCAGGTTCTTCAGCATCGAACCCACCCCTACAATCGGGCTTCATGGATCCCGACCAAGTCTTCAAGGCGTACGACATCCGCGGCCGCACCGATACGGGGGAAATCGATGCCGAGTTGTACTACCGGATCGGTGCTGCCCTCGTTTCTGTTCTCGAAACCGACCGGTTCGCCGTCGGGCGGGATTGCCGACCGTCGTCCGAAGACCTGACGCTTTCCCTGATCGACGGCTTGATCGATGCCGGCGCCCATGTGGTCGATCTGGGCGAGATTCCCACCGACGTCCTCTACTACTACTCCGGGGCGAGTTCGATTGCAGGTGCCGTCGTCACCGCCTCGCACAATCCTTCCGAGTACAACGGTCTGAAGATCTGCAGGCCGGGAGCCGTCCCGGTCGGCGAGGAGAGCGGGCTCGCCGAGATCAAGGAATTCGTCAAGAGTTTCGACGGCATTCCTGCCGGGGAGGAGGGGAGTGTGGTCGAATTCGACCCCGTGCCCGGTTACCTCGAACATGTCCTCGGGGTGGTTGACCCCGGATCGATCGGCCCGCTTCGGGTAGCTGCCGATGGCGGGAACGGGATGGCAGGCGTGGTCCTGGAACGGGTATTCGAGCGGTTGGACGCTGAACTGACCGGTCTCTACCTCGAGCCGGATGGCACTTTTCCCAATCATCCTGCAGACCCTCTCCAGGAAGAGAATCTGGCGGACCTCGTGGCCGAGGTCACCTCCGGAGACTATGACCTCGGGGTCGCCTTCGACGGGGATGCCGACCGGGCGTTCTTCATCGACGAACTGGGCAGGCCGGTCTCGGGAAGCACGATCACTTCCATCGTCGCCACCTTCATGCTCGACAAGAATCCTGGCGCGGCGATTGTGCACAACCTGATCACGAGTCGGGCGGTGCCAGAGATTGTCTCCCGGCTCGGGGGAAAGCCAATTCGCACCAGAGTCGGGCACTCGTTCATCAAAAAGGTCATGGCGGACACCGGGGCGGTCTTCGGCGGGGAACACTCAGGGCACTACTACTTCGCTGACAACTACCGGGCCGATTCGGGAGTGCTCGCAATGCTCGCCGTGCTCGCAGTCCTCACCCGCGCCGGTCGGACGCTTTCGGAGATGAGGAAAGATGTCGAGCTGTACAGCGCATCCGGGGAGATCAACTTCACGGTGGACGACCAGGAGGAGACCATGGTGCGAATTGAAGCGGACTTTTCTCATGCGAAAATCGACCGTCTCGACGGGCTATCGATCGACGCCGGAGACTTTTGGTTCAACGTGCGGGCATCGAACACCGAGCCGCTGCTCCGGCTCAACGTCGAAGCTGAGGATGAAGCAACGGTCGATTCGGCAGTGTCCCGGATCCGAGCGATCATCGGGGCCACACCGTGAGCCTGATCGATCCAAATCTCGCCGAAATACTGGTCTGCCCGGCAGACCATGGCGACCTATCCCAGGACGAGCGCGCTTCCACCCTGACCTGTCAGAAATGTGGACGAGTCTTTCCCGTCGAAGACGGAATCCCGGTGATGCTTCTGACCGATGGGCAAGAGACCATTGATGGCTGAAATGCTGACAATGATCAGATCTCTTGGGTCCCAGCTTCGTTGGGCTGCTGATCTCGACGTTCCTGAAATCCCCCATCACGAGGATTTCGTCATCGGGGGAATGGGCGGGTCCGGGATCGGCGGTGACTATGTGGCTGCGGTGGTCAGCGAATCTCCGCTCCGGGCGGTCGGCCACAAAGGCTACGCCCCGCTTCCGGGTTGGGTATCCCGGGTTCGCCCCTTGGTAGTGGGTGTCAGCTACTCGGGCAATACCGAGGAGACCTTGAGCGTTGTCGACGAAGCAGATCGGCTGGATCTGTCGATAGTTGCGCTCACCACCGGAGGAACGCTGAAGGAGCGTGCCGGGGATGGAGGGTGGCCAACGGTTGATGTTCCCGCCGGCCTCCAGCCCCGTGCCGCCCTCGGTTACCTCTTCGGTGCGACCCTGCGGGTGGTCGGCGCAGCATCGCGACACTCCGACTTCGTCGCAGACTTGACTGAAGCAGCCGACGTGGCCGATGAGATCACCACGGAAAGCTCCACGGCCTGGCTCGAGGCCGAACGAATCGCAGCGGCCCTGGGGAAGAGGGTTTCGATCATCTACGGAGGCGGCCCCATCTCGGGGACGGCCGCGCAGCGGTGGAAGACACAGATCAACGAGAATGCGAAGATGCCGGCCTGGTGGTCGGTGTTGCCCGAACTGGACCACAACGAGATCGTCAGCTGGGAGACTCTCCCGGAAATGACCAGGAAGAATTTCGCAATTGTCGGGCTTTCCGATGGCTCCGACGCTGACCGGGTCTCGGCCCGCTACGGTCACACCCGCACGCTCACGGAAGAATTCGTGCCCTGGGCAGGCCATGTCGAATCGACTGGCCGTTCCGCAGCGGCCAGGATCATTTCGCTCACCGCTATTGGTGATCTCGTTTCCTGGATGCTTGCGGTGAACGCCGGCGTCGACCCGGTTCCGGTGGGGACCATCGAAAAACTAAAGAAACTTCTAGTCGAGGATGAAGGATGAATTACGACATAGCCGATCCGTCACGCGCCGAGGCCGGCGCACGGAGAATTGCCTGGGCCGGCCGACGGATGCCCGTCCTCGAGACCATCAGAGAGCGTTTCAGAGAGGAGAAGCCTCTCGAAGGTTGTGTGGTCGCTGCCTGTCTCCACGTCACTGCAGAGACCGCCAATCTGATGCTGGCGCTTCGTGACGGTGGGGCCGAGCCGATCCTCTGCGCATCCAATCCACTGTCGACCCAGGATGATGTCGCCGCCGCTCTCGTCGCCGACGGGATCTCCGTCTTTGCAATCAGAGGGATCGACTCCGACGGCTACTACAAGCACATCAACGCTGCACTCGACCACGCTCCGGCGATAACGATGGACGACGGTGCCGACCTGGCAACGCTGCTCCATACGGAGCGGCGCGACCTCGAGGTCATCGGATCGACCGAGGAGACCACGACGGGAGTCATCCGGCTCCGGGCGATGGCGGCTGACGGAACCCTGCGGGTTCCGGTGATTGCGGTCAACGACTCGGCGACCAAGCACCTTTTCGACAACCATTACGGCACGGGCCAGTCGGTGCTCGACGGTCTGATGCGAGCCTCGAATCTCCTCATCGCCGGTCTCAACTTCGTCGTCGTCGGATACGGCGACTGCGGGCGCGGTGTGGCATCCCGGGCTGACGGCCTCGGTGCGAGCGTCATCGTTGTCGAGGTCGACCCGGTACGCGCGCTCGCCGCGGCCATGGACGGGTTCCGGGTGATGACAGCCCTCGAAGCGTCCAAGGTGGGGGATGTGTTCGTAACCGTCACGGGTAACAAGCATGTCCTGCGCAGCGAGCATTTCGAAGTCATGAAAGATGGGGCGCTGCTCTCCAACGCCGGGCATTTCGACATCGAACTCGACCTCGATTCGCTCGCCCGAACGGCGACCGAGAAGCGAAACGTCCGGGAGAGCCTCGAGGAGTACGAGATGCCCGACGGGCGCCGGATCCTCGTGGCTGCAGAAGGTCGCCTGGTCAACCTGGGCGCTGCCGAAGGTCACCCTGCCGACGTCATGGACATGTCCTTCTCCAATCAGGCCCTGGCGGCAGAGTTCCTAATGAAGAACGCCGACAGCCTCGAAGTGAAGATTCACACCCTGCCTTCGGAAATCGACGAACATGTCGCCGGGATCAAACTGGAAAGCCTCGGCGGTGGCCTCGAGGTCCTCACCGCCGAACAACGCGACTACCTCAGCGGCTGGCAAGAAGGAACCTGACCTGACATTGCAAGCGGGGGCCCGACTCCCAACTGTCCTCCCGCTTGCGGGAGGAAGGTCCCTGCGCCCGACGAAGGAGGGCGGAGGTAGGAGGGAGAGGTCCCCTCGGGCTGGGAGAGTGGTCGCGTCCATAGGCGAGCGCCCCAAACACCGTTGGTGGGAGCGCCCCACCCTCCCGGCTCCTTCGTCGCCGGCGCTCCCTCCGCAAGCGGAGGGAGAGACGCGTGTTGCGGTTGCCGCGTTTACACAGGTTCCAATTGGCCGTTGGGGCCCGTACGTTCGGGGAATGATCTGTCAGGGGTGTCATCGCTTCTCTTCGGCGCCGCTTTGTCGGGAGTGCTTCTCCGACCTGCGGCCTGCCCCTGATCGAATCCTGCCCGGTGGTGTCAGGGCGGTAGCGGCTTTTGATCACACAGGGGTGGCAGCCCGACTGGTTCACGGGTTCAAATACAGGGGGGACGGGCTTCTGGTCGCGCTCGCCGTCGGAGCCCTGGTGGATCGGATCGAGCCCGGGTTGACCTTTGTGCCGGTTCCGAGAGTGTGGACCCGGTTCGTCCGGTACGGGGTCGATCCGGCCACCCGGTTGGCCGGGGCACTGGCTGTAGCGACCGGTGGTTCATCGTCCATGAGCATCAGACGCCCCCTGCACAACCCGCGCCGGGCCGGCTCCCGTCACCGTTCCCCGCCGCCGACACTCTTTCTGAGACATGTACTTCAGGATGATGTGGTTGTTGTCGATGATGTTCTGACAACAGGTGGAACCGTTAGCGAAGCGATAAAGGCCCTCCGACCAGCGTTTATACCTCTGGTGGTGACGGCGACTTCTGCTCGACAGGTGTCTAGTCTGTTGGTGCCCGCGGTAGGTAGTCATGCGGGTAGCAAAGTTGAACCAGCGGAGAGCTGAATGAATACCGTCCTCATAGTCGATGATGCCGAACTCTTTCGGGAGGCACTGAGAGCTGCCTTCGAAGGCGAGGGTTTCGAGGTTGTTGCTTCAGCCTCGGGCGCGATGGAAGGCATCGACCTTGCCCGCAAACACACACCCGACCTGGTGATTCTGGATGTGCTCATGCCGGGGATGTCCGGGCTCGAGGTGGTCAGCTCGATCATCAAAGTCAGCCCGGTGTCCCGTGTCGTGCTCCTAACTTCCAGTGAGTCGGCAGAGGACCTGCTCGAGGCAGTCCGCACCGGCGCGGCCGGATATATGACAAAAGACACTCCGCTTCCGAGGCTCGTCGACGCAATGTGCGATGTGCTCAATGGAGGCGCTGCGATATCTCCAGCCATGAGCGGGAAGCTCTTCTCGGCGATGAGAGACCTTCTGAAGCATCACGGCGCGGCAATGAGCCGGCGACCGGAACTGACCGGGCGTGAGCTGGAAGTTCTGTCATTGGTGGCCGACGCCAAGACCTCGAGAGAGATCGCCGACAAGCTGTACATCTCCGAGAACACTGTGCGCAACCACGTCCGCAACATCCTCGACAAGTTGGGAATGAAATCCCGGTTCGAAGCGGTGGGTTGGGCGCAACGTGAGGGCCTGCTCGACAACCGTTGACTCCGGCTCCAACATCGGTCTAAATAGCGGTGCCAGTACCATGGAGGTTCGATGGCACTTTTCTCCAAAGTCCTTCGCGTAGGCGAGGGCAAGACACTCAAACAGTTTCAAGCAGTTGCCGCTGCCGTGAACGACATCGAGCCCCAGTTTGAAGCTCTGACTGACGAGCAACTGGCCGCGAAGACGCCCGAATTCAAACAGCGGTTTGTCAATGGCGAGTCACTCGACGACATCCAGGTCGAAGCTTTCGCCACCGTCAGAGAAACAGCAAGACGCATCCTCGGCGAACGGCATTTCGACGTCCAGATCGTCGGCGCTGCCGCACTGCATCGAGGGATGGTCGCCGAGATGAAGACCGGTGAGGGCAAGACCCTGGTCTCGACGATGCCTGCTTATCTCAACTCCCTCAGTGGTCAGGGTGTCCACATGGTCACAGTGAACGACTATCTGGCAGCCAGGGACGCCGATTGGATGGGCAACATCTACAAGTTTCTCGGAATCAGCGTCGGCTTGATCCAGAACGGAATGGACCCGGCCGACCGTCGACCCGCGTACGAGGCCGACATCACCCACGGGACGAACAACGAATTCGGTTTCGACTATCTGCGGGACAACATGGCGATGTCGGGAGATAACCGTGTGCAACGCGCTCATCCGTATGCAATCGTCGACGAGGTCGACTCGATCCTCATCGATGAAGCCAGAACACCGCTGATCATCTCGGGGCGCGTCGCCGATTCCGCCAAGTGGTATCGCGACTTTGCCCGCATCGCTTCCCGCCTGCAGAAAGACATGCACTACGAGGTCGACGAGCGCAAACGGCAGGTTCTGACAACCGAGGAGGGTGTTACCCGGGTCGAACAGATCCTCGGAATCGAGAATCTCTTCGACCACGCAGCTGTCGACTTCGTCCATCATCTCGAAGCTGCACTCAAGGCCAAGGAACTGTATCTCCGCGATGACTCCTATCTCATCGACCATGGCGAGGTGAAGATCGTTGACGAGTTCACCGGCCGGGTTCTCGAAGGTCGTCGCTATTCCGAAGGGCTCCACCAGGCGATCGAGGCCAAAGAGGGGGTGGCGATCAAAGAGGAGAATCAAACCCTGGCGACGATCACCCTGCAGAACTATTTCAGGCTTTACGAGAAACTCGCCGGAATGACCGGGACGGCCGAGACCGAGGCGGCAGAGCTCGCCCAGATCTACAACCTCGAAGTCATTGCCGTGCCGACCAACAAGCCAATCGCCCGAATGGACCAGGGCGATCTGGTGTATAAGAGCGAGGACGGCAAGTTCTCCGCCTTGATCGAAGACATCTCGGAAAGACACAAGCGCCAGCAGCCCATCCTTCTTGGAACCGTGTCGATCGATCGCTCTGAGAAACTCTCGAGGGCTCTGGACAAGGCCGGGATCAAACACGAAGTACTGAACGCCAAACAGCATGCGCGTGAAGCTGACATCATCGCCCAGGCCGGTCGGCTGGCGGCGGTGACCGTTGCCACCAACATGGCCGGTCGCGGGGTGAACATCATGCTCGGCGGCAACCCGGAGGGTATGGCGAGGACGGAGCTGAAACGGCAAGGTATATCTGTCGATGACCCGTCCTATGAAGAGATGGAAGCCAAGCTGATCGGTGAATACGCCCAAGAGATCGCCCCGGCCAAACAACGGGTCATCGAGGCGGGCGGGCTCTATGTCGTCGGTACGGAGCGTCATGAGTCGCGCCGTATCGACAACCAGCTCCGGGGACGGTCGGGACGTCAGGGCGAACCCGGCGAATCCCGCTTCTACCTATCTCTGGAAGACGACTTGATGCGCCGGTTCCAGGGCGAGTGGGTTACCTCGATCATGGAGAGGCTCCATCTCCCCGAAGATCAGCCCCTCGAAGCGAAGATGGTGTCGAAGTCGATCGAACGTGCCCAACGTCAGGTGGAGTCACAGAACTTCGAGATCCGGAAGAACGTTCTCAAGTACGACGAAGTTATGAACCGCCAGCGCGAGGTCATATACGAGTGGCGCGAATCCATTCTCGAAGGCACCGCAGGCGAGGACCTGATCACCGACTGGATCGATGAGGTCATGGCCGAGACGGTCGAATTCGAGTTCGGTGCGGAGGCTCGCTCCAGCTGGGATTGGGAGTCGTTCCAGCGTGAACTCGCTCAGTTCTATCCGAGCAAGATCACCGAGGAGACCGCCTCGGGGCTGAACCTCGAGGAAGTGGTCGAGGCTGTCGTCGACGAGGCACACGACTTTTTTGCAGGGCGGCGTGAGGAGCTCGGACCCGAGACGATGCCCCGGGTGGAGAGAAGTGTGATGCTCTCGGTCATCGACAACAAATGGCGAGATCATCTCTCCGAAATGGACTATCTGCGCGCCGGCATCGGCCTGAGGGCGATGGGTCAACGTGATCCGTTGACCGAGTACCAGCGTGAGGCATTTGAGATGTTCTCGGAGCTGGTCTCCTCGGTGAAACGCGACGCCGTGAAGTACCTGTTTCACGTCCAGCTCGCCCAGCCGAAGTCCCAGCCACAGCGCGTCGAAGCCAACCCCACGGGTGGCAAGAAACAGCAGCAGGCCGTTTCGGACAAGATCGGGCGCAACGACCCCTGTCCCTGCGGATCGGGCAAGAAGTACAAGAAGTGCCACCTGCTCAAGGAGTCGGTCTGAAGCCGGCGTCCGCCCTCTAGGAGCCCGCTGCACAATGCATGTCACCCATCTTGACGACCAGGCATCACCACTCGCTGCGTTCTCGGCCCCGCCATTCAGGACCGAGGAGTGGCGAAACCTCGGCCTTGCGCCTGGCGCGCCTGGCCGCCAATCTGGGCAACGGCATTATCCAACGGACTCCTAAGTCATGACTATCGAGATAACCGATCCGAAGGCTTTTCTCGCAGAGCTCAGGAAGCGTCTCGACGACGCCCGCGAGTTTCTCGACCTCGACGCCAAAGGGAAAGAACTCGACGAGCTGCGTTTGCTGGCTGGCTCGCCCGACCTCTGGAACGATCAGGATAAGGCAAGAGAGGTCTCCCAGAAGCTCTCCAGGTACGAGTCTTTGTTCGAGGTGGTGGACCGGCTCGGGTCAACAATCGAAGATGCCGAGGTTCTCCTCGAACTCGCCGCTGAGGCCGGTGACCACGACTCGCGTTCGGAGGCACTCGACCAGCTGTCCGAAGTTTCAAAAGAGCTGGACGGCCTCGAGCTCGAGTCGCTCTTCTATGAGGAGTACGACGACGCCGACGCGATTCTCAGTGTCCACGCCGGTGCCGGGGGAGTCGACGCTCAGGACTGGGCGGAGATGCTGGCCCGGATGTATCAGCGCTTCCTCTCCGACGCCGGATTCTCAGTGACTGTCGAAGAGGTAACGGAGGGAGAGGAGGCAGGGATCAAATCAGCCACCTTCTCAGTCAAGGGTGATCGCGCCTATGGAACCCTCGAATCCGAGCGAGGGGTCCACCGTCTCGTGAGGATCAGCCCTTTCGACTCCAACGCCCGACGGCAGACCTCGTTCGCAGGCGTGGACATCGTCCCCGATCTGGGCGACCAGGCCGACGTCGAGATCAACGAAGACGACATCCGCGTCGACACCTACCGCTCCCAGGGTGCCGGCGGCCAGCATGTGAACACCACCGACTCGGCAGTCCGCATCACCCACATGCCGTCGGGAATAGTCGTCCAATGCCAGAACGAGCGTTCCCAGCTGCAGAACAAGGCACGGGCCATGACGATGCTCCGCTCGAAGCTTGCCGAGAGACAGCGTCTGGACCGTCTGGCCCACCTCGACGAGATCCGTGGCGACCAGGGGGAAGCCGCCTGGGGCCGACAAATCCGGAGCTATGTGCTCCAGCCGTATCAGATGGTCAAAGACCTCCGATCCGACCACGAAGTGGGCAACATCCAGGGAGTGCTCGATGGCGACCTGATGCCTTTCGTCGAGTCCTACCTGAGATGGCGGCGTGCCCGCCATGAGACGGCCGATAATTCCAGCTAGCGCTCTGATCGCGGTTAGCGTTCAACAGGTCCGCGGAACCAGTACCCCCATCTGCGACACTCTCTTTCTAACCCCATGATCCGACTCGAAAACGTAACCAAGGTGTACGAGGGCGGCACGGTCGCCGCAAACAATGTCTCTCTGGAGATCCAGAAGGGCGAATTTGTCTTTTTCGTCGGCCAGTCCGGATCGGGGAAATCGACGCTGATCCGACTGATGCTGCGCGACGAGCCGGTGACCAGAGGCACGATCTGGGTTGCAGGCAAAGACATCACCACCCTGCCGAAGTGGAAGATCCCCTATCTCCGCCGCAGCGTCGGAACCGTGTTCCAGGATTACAAGCTCCTCCCCAACAAGACTGTCACCGAGAACGTCGCCTTCGCCCTCGAAGTGCTCGGCCGGCCTGCGTCGGCGATAAAACCCCAGGTTGAACAGGTTCTCGATCTCGTCGGCCTTGCGGACAAAGGGGAGCGTTACCCCCGCCAGCTGTCCGGTGGTGAGCAGCAGCGGGTTTCGGTGGCCCGGTCGTTCGTGAACCGGCCTCCGATCATGCTCTGTGATGAGCCGACCGGGAACCTCGACCCTAAGACCTCGGTTGGCATCATGAAGCTGCTCGACCGGATCAACCGCACGGGGACGACGATCGTGATGGCGACCCACGACCATGCCATCGTTGATGCCATGAAGCGGCGCGTTGTCGCACTCGAAGACGGGTCGGTCACCCGTGACGAACAGGCTGCCGGGTACGAACGGCGGCCCGAAGAGTGAGTCGATTCTTTTTCCTCGTCCGGGAGGCGCTCACCAACCTGAAGCGAAATCTGCTCGTGGTTGCCGGCGCGGTGCTTGCAGTCTTCATCTCGCTTTCCCTTGCTTTCGGGGCGCTCGTCGTCAACGAGGTGCTGCGGGTCAACACAATCGCTTGGCAGGACGGAGTGCATGTCATTGCCTTTCTCAACGATGAGAACTCCGCTGGCGTCCCTCCAGGGTCGCATCAGACTCTCCTTGCCGAGGTCGGGGGCTGGGACGAAGTAGAAGCCGTTGAGTACTTTGACAAGAACGACGCCTGGATCGAGTTCCAGCGCATATTCGAGGGTCAGGACGACCTGCTCGACATCGACCCGACGATTCTCCCCGCCTCGATCCGGATCGAGCTCATCGAGATCGAATTCCACAACTCGGTGCAATTCAGGCTCGAACAACAGACTCCAGTCGTGCGGCAGGTCAATACCGCCGCCGAGGAGATCGAGCAATTGCAGAACCTCTCCAGCGTCCTCAATGTGCTTGGCCTGGGAATGGCGGTCGTGCTCGGAATGTCGGCTGTCGTGCTCATCGCCAACACCATCCGTCTGGCGATTTACGCCCGTCGCGATGAGGTGGCCGTCATGAAACTCGTTGGTGCGTCCAACTGGTTCATCCGGGTGCCTTTCCTCCTCGAAGGGATGATCGAGGGCCTTCTCGGCGCCTCACTGGCCGTGTTCACAGTGTGGTTGGGTTCGTCGCGCCTCGCCGAAGCCACTCAGAGCTTCGAACTGTTCCGCCTCGATGTGTCCAACCAGTTCTTTTTCCAATGGGGTTTGCTCTTCCTTCTCTTCGGTGCCCTCGCCGGCGTGATCGGGTCCCTGCTCGGTCTGAGCCGGTACCTCCGAGACGCCGAAGGTGTCGGCGACGACATCCCCGGAGGGGTTTGATCGTGGCTCGCTCGGAGGAGTCCGGGCGGATCAAAGTGGTTGCCACCAATCGCAAAGCCCGACGCAACTATTCGATCGTCGACACTTTCGAGGCCGGAATGGCACTTGTCGGCTCCGAGGTCAAGTCACTCCGGGACGGGAAGGTCGACCTCAAAGACTCCTTCGCCCACGTCGATGGGGGAGAGGTGTACCTCAGCGGTTGTTATATCGGGCCCTACGAATTCGCCCGTGACGGTGGCCATGACCCCGAGCGTCATCGCAAGCTCCTCCTGCATCGACGTGAGATCGACCGTGTCGCTGGCCAGCTTGCTGAAAAGGGGCTGACTCTGGTGCCGCTTCAACTCTATTTCAAGGACGGGAAAGCCAAAATCGAACTCGGCCTGGCCAAGGGTCGGAGCACCGTCGACAAGCGGGAGTCGCTCAAAGAACGGGAACACAAACGGGAAATCGAGCGTTCTCTAGGGAGACGGCGGCATTAGCCGTTGTTCTTGTCGGTGCGGGCGAGTACCGTACCGGTAGACCCAGAAATCTGGGGGTGAAACGGTTTCGACGTTGAGTGTTGAAGCGTTGGAAGCGAGTCGGGGTCTCCGGGGCCCCGTTAATAAACCGGAAAAACCAATAAGTGCAGAAGATAAATTCGCACTGGCTGCTTAATTAAGTAGCTCGTCCGCCCGGTCGGTTCCCGCACGATCGGGGTCGGGCGTCGTTTGTCGGGATGCGTCAGGCAGGGTCCAGGACTGCAGGGCAAAGATCAATTCTGGATAGGTGCAGGAGAACTTGTTGTCAGAGTTCCTGTTACCGAAAACTCGCTGACAACTGCACTCGGAGATGCCAACGCAGATGGCTCAGCGGACCGGGGTTCGACTCCCCGCACC
>JBGTCK010000028.1:0-3105 GCA_041748855.1 Acidimicrobiia bacterium | reverse complement strand
AACGCGACCAACACGCCCGCGTCGACCTCTTCCAAATGCTCCTCGACCGCAACACCCAGGCGGCCGCAACGTGAGAACCGATTACCCCCATATCCAGATAACACTTGACACGATTACCCCCATAAGTGCCGATCTGCTCGGGTTGGCGAGACGGGCGTTATCGCTCATATTCGTTTATCTGTGTGAAATTGCAGTGTGGAACTGATCGCTGTCTCCGGAGTCATGATCCAGAGATGAGTTGGAGTGGCGGCCCAACTGCTCTCCGAGCCGGGCCGGTCTTGATTCTTAGCTGACGGTGGGCGAACGCGTTGAGCTGGGTTTGCAGAATCCGTGTCCGCCTAGGATCGGCTGCGGCCTGACTACCCGAACCCGAACCCGATCCCAATCGGCGTCTACTATTCCGACCTTGACACGGCCTGGTGGACCAAAACGAGAATCATGACTGCAAAACTGGGAGCCGGTGTCAGGTCCCCTACCGCGCGGATGTTGTGGCAATTCGGTTTGGTTGCCGGCGCGGCCAATCTGGTCGGCTTGATCGCCGGCCGATCCAACTTTCTCGGTGTGGTTCGCTACTGCGAGCGGACATATCCGGATGGTTGCGAACCTCATATGCTGATGGGGCCTTTCATTTGGGCATCCTGGATCGGTGTGGGTACGGGAGTTCTCGCCGCATTTGCTGCAACCCTTATCGTCATGGCCTTCGGCCGGTTGGAAATGTCACTGGCCTGGGTCCGTCGAGTAGCCGGTGCGCTGTTCGTCTACGCGGGTTCTATCTCGATCTTGGTAGCCGGGCTGATGTTCATTCCATACTGGTTCTATGTACTTCTGGCGATCTTCATTGCCGGTCCTTCGCTCGCCGTGATGACCGCCATCCGAGATCCAAGGTGAATGGTGGCCGAAAATCTGGCTTCTTGTCGATTGCAGCGGTCACCTTTGCGGTGATCTTCTCTGGGTTGGTATCAGCCAAGCCTGCCCTGGCCGAAGGGCGGTGTGAAGACAATGTCGGTCGAGAATGCTTGAGCCCGAGATCCGGTGAGCCAGGTACCTTAGTGGAGGTTGGTAATCCGACTTGGAAGGTGGTCTGGAACGAAGATCGGCCAGGCGCTGCTGGATTTCGATATCGCCCAGACCAGCCCACTGTCGTTGTTGTAGAGGTCGAGGACGGGACGTTTCGGGACGACCTCTCGTTCCATGTACCAGAAGTCCCGCCCGGTTCATACGAGGTGGTGATTTACGATCACAACTCGTACTCGTGGGAGACATTCACCGTTACTCGCCCGGGTGCCCAGTCTCGTTTGTTGTGGTGGATCGGCCTGGTTGCCCTCGGACTAGTGGTTGTTCTCCTGTGGGTTATACGACGCAGGACGAACTCTCGGTCGACGTAGCCGTACCTTGGACTTTCCTCGATTGATCCTCCTGCCGAATCCTCTGGAAGAAGAGCTTCCGCTTTCCAACGGAACTCCTGACGGATTGATCGACATGAGGCAGATTTAAGGCGCTGCCAGGAGCCGGTCCCGTCGGGTCGCATCAGGGACCGAACGTCGGCCAATTATCCGATTCGACATTCTCAGCGGTTGAGAAGATCCTCAAACGACGACAACTGCTCGACGCTAGAGGCATAGAACCCGCACCCGAGGTGCCGATCTGCTCGGTTTCCGTACGACGATTTCTTGTCCTCCTTTTTGCCTCTCTGATGCGTGTTAGTGGTGTAATGCGAATTATCGAACGGCGGCTATGACTCTTCAATCGGATGACGTCCAAGTCGAACAAGCTGCTTTCCGGGAGAGCTTCGAAGCGTTTTACCTGCGGGAGGTTAGGAGTGTTGTCGGCCTGGCGTATGTCCTTTCGGGATCTCGACGGGCTGCTGAGGACTTGGCTCATGACGCTTTTCTGAAGGCCTACCGGGACTGGGCTCGGATTTCCTCGTATGACGATCCGGCAGGGTGGGTTCGGAAGGTCGTGTCGAACGATTCAGTATCCAGATTCCGGCGCTTGACTGCTGAGACCCGTGCGCTAGTTCGACTGAAGGGGGAGTCGTATGTGATCCCGGAGACTGATCCTGAGTCGATGCATCTATGGGAGGAGGTGCGTCGACTCCCGGCTCGTCAGGCTCAGGTGATCGCACTCAGGTACTACGACCAGCGGTCTAATGCTGAGATCGCTGAAATCCTTGGATGCTCTGAAACAACTGTGAAGACACATCTTCAACGGGCCCGGGAGACCTTGGCCCGCCGACTAGAAGAGGAGAGACCCAGATGATTGATCTTGATGAGAGACTCGACCGTGCCAGCACCGCTGTTAGGACAGAGGTCAGCAGTGTCCCGGTCCGTCCACCTGCTGAGTTTGTCCGCCGTCGTCACCGGTCGCGAACAATGGCCGTCGCTTCGGGGTTCGTCGCGGTTGCTGTGCTCTTGTTCGGTTCCAGCTTCATATTGGGTGGTGGATCCGAACTGGCGGGTCAAGGCACGGAGCCGATTCCGGCGCACACCTACACAGTGGACATTCCTGGTTGGAAATTGTCGGGGGTCTGGGAGTCAGACGATGGAACTGGTCGGTCCCACTCGCTCTTCGACGAAGCGGGAAGCAGCGAAGACGTACTCCGCAGCGTCAAGATCGATAGCGGGTCGGCGGCTGTCGAGCGCCACGAGAGCCTCCAGACACAAGGGATCCAGCCCACCAGATCGATCGCGTTGAACGGGTCAGATGCCACTTTGTATCTGACTGGAGACGACCCCCAACTCGGCTGGGCGACAGTCATCGCGATCTGGACCGGCCCTCACGATGAGCAAGTCGCCGTCCTATTCGTGGACATCGGACTGGAGGAAGCCAGCGACCTGTTGACCGGCCTGATGCCACTCGACATTCATGCATGGCAGTCCCTGACGACCGCCTACGTACCACCCGTTAGTACCACGATCACCGGATAGGCCGGAGCCGGTCTTACACGCCGGGACCACGCACGCCTACGTGCCGATCTGCTCGGCCTGGCGAGAGGGGCGTTATCGCCCGCTATCAGTGGATCTCGATCAGATGTCTCGTGCTTCAACAGAGGGGTATCAGTCCGTTCCCTGAAGTCGGGTCTGCTTGAGTCCGCTCACCTCAAAC
>JBGTCK010000027.1:0-25497 GCA_041748855.1 Acidimicrobiia bacterium | reverse complement strand
CCCCGGTATTCGGTGAAGAACACCGCTCGGGCGTTCTCCATGCTCTCTTTGATGTCGGCAACAGCCTGGACCTTTTCTGGTCTTGGCATTTTCGCTCCTCCGAATTATGTGCAAACAAAAACCCCTCGACATAACGACCAGGGGCTCACAGAGGAGACCTACGCAGGCGGGTAATTCCCTTTACGTCATCGAGCTTGTGCTCGCCGACACCGGCGGTCTTCGGCCGAGGTATTGGAGTTGCAGGTGTGAATTATAGCTGCGGTCACCCATTGAACATCAATCCGGTGACCGGCAATCCGGGTAGCGTCCTGGCGATGAACGAAGGTTTTGTGACATCGGGACAGGATCGGCTCTTCTACCGCGAAGCCGGCGAGGGCAAGGCGGTGATGTTCATCCACGCCGGCGTCGCCGATTCGAGGATGTGGCAACCTCAATTCGAAGCCGTGCCCGATGGCTACCGATATGTCGCACAAGACGAGCGCGGTTTCGGCAGGACCGAGGTGGGAGACACGCAGTTCAGCTCGTATGAAGATGTGCTCACTGTGATGGATTCGCTTGACATCGACAAGGCCGTGCTCGTCGGGTGTTCCATGGGCGGCGGAGTTGCGCTCGACGTCGCGATCGCTACGCCCCAGCGAGTCTCGGGCCTGGTACTGGTCGGTGCATCGTCGCCCGGGCTCGAGGTCGACCCCTACGAACCGCCGGAGTGGCCCGAAGCCGTGGAGGCTTTCAAGGCGAGAAACATGGAGCGGGTCGCCCAACTCGATGCCGCCATGTGGCTGGCGGGGTACAACCGTGAACTCGAAGCGGTAGATCCCCGACTGGTTGAGAAATTTGTCGAGATGGACTCGATCGCGCTTGCAAACGAGACGAAGCGGGACGAGTTGCGCACGCCCGGCCCCGACCGGGTGGCAGGGATCGAGAAGATCGAGCCGCCGACCCTGGTGGTGGTTGGCGAGTACGACCTCCCCGACATTCGGGAGGCCGCAGACCACCTGGCATCCCGCCTTTCCGACCGTCCCGCGGTTGTCATCCCCGACGCCGCCCACCTGGCCGGCTTCGAGCAACCGGATGCTTTTGATGCCGCCCTGGTGGGTTTCCTGAAAACTATTGACTGACGAACTGGGACTTTCCATATTTTCCCTGGACACCAACCCGGATCAGCGCGACACTCGCACCTTGAGAACATGGGGGTTCCTGCAGAGCCGGGCGGGTTTCCTGACCGCCCCCGCCCCGCAAAGCCGGACCCAGAATGAGGGCCACGAGGCCGTGGACCGGACACCTACCCCGGTCCGCAGACGATGAGATAGGGTCTCGTGCGGACGGTGGACCTGGCAACCGATTGCCCTCGAAGCTACGGATTCCGGCCAGGAACCCCCTATTCTCAACCCCTCCTTCACTGGTCCCCCAGAGGCGAAGCCGAATGGGGTAAAGGTCCCTGCCCGCCCTCCGAGGGCGGGGAGGTAAGGGGGCTTGAAACTCGTTTGGATGAGGGCGGGCCGCGAGAGAGAATTACCTGTCACCCAAAACCGCAGTTGGCTCCGTTACATGGGCATGCTCACCATTACGAGTATGAATGACGAAGAGGTCTATCGGTCCTATTCCGCGGAGCTCACCAGATATGCGACAGGTCTGGTGGGTCCGTTCGACGCTGGAGATGTAGTGACCGATGCCTGCCTCAAGGCTTTCACCTCGGCGAGCTGGCCGGAGGTAGCAAACCACCGGGCGTACTTATACCGGACCGTGCTGTCGGTGGCGACCGATCATCACCGCAGCACCCTGGCCCGCCGGCTTCGTGAAATGAAGTCGGCATCCCCCGAGGCGGTGCACAACCCCGACATCGACATCGATGTCCTCCGGGTGGTCAATCGTCTCTCGATGCAGCAGAGGGCGGCTGTCCTCCTCACCTACTGGGCCGATCTCCCCGTCGACGGAGTCGCCGAAAGAATGGGAGTGTCAACAGGCGCGGTCAAGCGTCATCTCGCCCGGGCCCGCAAACACCTCAAGGAGTGGCTGTCATGAAAAAGAATGACGACCAGCGCATGAAAGATCTAACCGACCGTCTGGTGGCGATGTCGCCCGAGCCACCCCCATTTCCCGAGGAGGTCACCATGACCACACCAGCTCGAAAGACATCCATGAAGCCGTTGACCGTGTTCGCCGCTGCTGCGGTGGTCGTGCTCCTCGGATTCGGGATCCCCTTCCTCCTGATGAACGGGGGTGAGCCCCCGGTGGCAGCGCCCGAAACCACCACCTCCACCAGCACACCGGTCGAGACGACAACGACCTCCGGCCTGACGACAACCACGACACCTGTAGACCCAACGCCGGTGGCAGAGGTGGGTGTGCCTGTGTTCCTGTTCCAGTCGGCTGAGAACAGCTTTCTGGGCAACCCGGCATTGGTCCCCTACTACCTTCCTGTTGAGCTGGCTGGAGACGCCAACGACACAGAAGCGGTAAGAGCCGCGATCAACGCTCTCGGCGATGGTGACCTGGTCCTCCCGGCCGGAGCGATGAATGCAGTCCCCGCCGGAGTGGAAGCAGCCGTGGTGCGAAGGGCAGATGGCACCGACAATGCTCTGATCATCGAAATGAACGAGGCGTTCCTGGCCGGGGCTGGCGGGCTGCTCGCCGACTTCACGATGCTCAACCAGTTGATCTACACCGCCACCGCTCTCGAAGGCATCGAGGAAGTCCACTTCATTGTCAACAACGAGCCGATCGTCGCTTTCGGATCGGAGGGCCTCGGTCTCGAGTCATCAGTGAACCGGGAGACCTTCCAGGAAGGGAACCTGGCTCTCATTTACCTCACCGAGCCGGTCGTGGCCGACGGTGACGGGACCACGCGGGTAGTCGGGATCTCCAACACCTTCGAGGCCACCGTGAACCTGATCGTGCGCAACGGGGCTGGAGAGGTCGTCCATGAGGCGTTCACCTCCGCCACGTGCGGGTCGGGTTGCTGGGGGAACTTCGAGTTCACGATCGACGAAGCCCTGGTCGACGCCGACTCGGTGATCCAGGTCTTCGAATACTCCGCCGAAGACAACGATCCGGCGAATGTGATCACAGTCCCCGTGACCGTGTTCGATGTCGGATGACTATGCCTTGGCGGCGATCTCCTCGACGTTGTTGACATCGACTTTGACTCCGGGGCCCATCGTCGACGAGACGGTCATGCCCCGGAGGAACCGGCCCTTCGATGATGCGGGACGGGAGCGAATGATCTCACCGGAGACGGCAGCCAGGTTGGCCACGAGGTCCTCAGCCGGGAACGAGACCTTGCCGACTGGGATGTGGACGTTGCCGTAGCGGTCGTTGCGGTATTCGAGACGGCCCGCCTTGAACTCACCCACAGCCTTGCCTACGTCCTCGGTGACGGTGCCGGCCTTGGGGTTGGGCATCAGCCCTCGGGGGCCGAGCACCTTTCCGAGCTTTCCGACCTCGGCCATCATGTCCGGGGTGGCGATGGCGACGTCGAAGTCGAGCTCGCCTCCGGCCTGAAGCTTCTCGACGAGTTCTTTGCCGCCGACGACATCGGCGCCTGCCTGCTTGGCCTCGTCCTCTTTGTCACCTGACGTGAACACGGCCACCCGAACGTCTTTGCCGGTGCCATGGGGAAGGGACACGGTGCCCCGGATCAGCTGGTCGGCCTTCTTCGGGTCGATGCCCAGGTTGTAGACGACTTCGACGGTCTCGTCGAACTTCGCCGACGCCAGGGTCTTGACCAGCCCTACGGCCTCCGAAGCCGCGTAGGGGGTCTGCTTGTCGTACCGCTTCGATGCCTCGCGGTACTTCTTTCCATGTTTCATTGTCTCTCCTTGTGGTCCAGGCGGCCCAACGGCCTCCCACTGGTTGATTAGCTATCTACAACGATGCCCATCGAGCGGGCGGTGCCTTCGACGATCTTCATTGCGCCGTCGATGTCGACCGCGTTGAGGTCGGGCATCTTCAGCTCGGCGATCTCTTTCACCTGGGCTCGACTGACCCGGCCCACCTTCTCCTTGTTGGGCTCGCCGGAGCCCTTCTCCACACGGGCAGCCTGACGGAGCAGGCCGGCCACGGGAGGGGTCTTGGTGATGAAAGCGAATGAACGGTCTTCGTAGATCGAGATCTCGGCCGGGATGATCTGGCCCCGCTGATGCGACGTAGCGTCGTTGTATGCCTTCACGAAGTCCATCAGGTTGACCCCATGAGGGCCGAGCACCGTGCCCACCGGGGGCGCAGGCGTGGCCTGGCCTGCCGGCAGCTGCATCTTGACTGTGGTTACGAGTTTCTTTCTACCCATCGTTGAATCCTGTGGTTGGTGGTGCCGGAAGTCCGGCGGTTAGCTCTTCTGAATGTCGTCGAAACCGAGTTCAACCGGGGTGTCGCGTCCGAAGATGTTGACCAGCACCACGATCTTCTGCTGATCGATGTTGATCTCTTCGATGACACCGTTGAAGTCGGCGAACGGGCCGGTGACAACCCGGACCTGCTCTCCGATCTCCCAATCGGGCTTGAAACGTGGCTTGCCCTTTTCCTCTTCTTTCTGGACACCGAGGAACCGCTCCACCTCACGACGGGACAGCGGGGTGGGTTTCTGGGCGTTGCCTGCGACGAAACCGGTGACGCCGGGGGTGTTACGGACTGCATACCAGGAGTCGTCGTCGAGCGTCATCCGAACCAGGATGTAACCGGGAAACACCTTCTTGTTGACAGTGACCTTCTTGCCCGCCTTGATCTCCACGACGTCTTCCATCGGGATGTGGACCTCGTAGATCCGATCCTCCATGTGCATCGATTGGATTCGGGACTCGAGGTTGACCTTGACCTTGTTCTCGTAACCGGAGTACGAGTGGATCACATACCAATCGCCGGGCAGGTCGAACGGGCTAACCGGTGCTTCCTCGACTGGAGCTTCATCAACGGGAGCTTCGGCAGCCGGCTCTTCGGGAGCCTTGGTGGTCTCCTCGGGAGCCTGGACAGTTTCTTCGGGAGCCTGAGCCGTCTCCGCGGGAACCTCGGTGGTCTCGTCCGTGGCCTTTTCCTCGGTCACTTCAATAGCCTCCACCATTAGTTACGCATCTCCACGAGCCGGAAAACAAGCTCTTTCATTGCGATATCCAGACCGAAGATGACAAAGGTGAGCACAGTTGAGGTGATGACGGTGACAGTGGTGAACGCGATCATCTGCTCACGGGTGGGCCAGGTGACCTTCTTCAGCTCCTGGCGCACCTCGTGCAGGTAGTGCTTGAGCCGGGCAAAAAGGGACTTCCGTTCCCCCTGCTGGGGCGCGGAAAGAGCAGCGGCCTTGCGCTGTGCCTTCGAGCCGGTGCTCTGCTTCTTGTTCCGTCGTTCTTCACGTTCCTGAAGTCGACGCATCTCTCGGTTCATCAGTCTTCCTAAATCGACTTACTCTGGCAGGGGCGGAGGGGATCGAACCCCCAACCTCCGGTTTTGGAGACCGGCGCTCTACCAGTTCGAGCTACACCCCTAAAAAGCGGTTTCCGCGGGATGTCTAAGTATAAGGGTATCCCATCGGTGTGGAAACCTCAGAACGGGAAGAGGCAAATCGCGCCCTTTTCCTGCAGCTAGGCGCCAATCACGATCAGGGCCACCACCGCCAGAACGCCGACGATGCCGACCGACACAGTTATGAGCACTACTGCCAATGCCAGACGGTCGGCATTCCGGGCCCTTTCCGATACCGGTGGTGCCTCGGCTCCGGCGGCGCGTCGGCGTGCTCTCCTCGTTACTGATCCGTAAAGGAGGCCAACAACCGGGAGCAACAGCAGATTCCCAACGTGAGCCAGACCGAGGACCGTGAGGAAGACGGCGATCTCTCCTCCGCTCTTTAGCCCCTCCATCACGGGAACGCTCGATCCCGCCTCGGTCAGGTCGAGACTGGAGAGTATCCCTCCTCCGAAAAAGAGGTAATACGCGATGTCGAGAAGCCTGGCGAATCGGTCACCGGTTGCTGGATTCAGGTGAAACACATCGGCCAGGTACGGCTGTCCGAGCCTTCTAATCACCGGGCCAAACACGAGAAGGCACGTGATGAGCAATACAAATACCACCACCTGGATCGACCACTTCGGCAGGACCAGCACGTTGTCGGGCTCATGCGAAGCGAAGGCAGCCAGGAAGCTCCCCAGGATGCCAATTCCAGCGGCCATCGCAGCAATCACCATTCGTACTCGACGCCGGTGTCGTTGATCCTCCTCGATGCTCCGACGGACTCGGGAGAACAAATCAACGCTCGGTAGGTAGTCATCTCGCTGGTGAAGCGCTTCGATGAGTCGGCGCTCGAGACTCATTCGTCTCCTCCAAGAATGGCAGCGAGGGCGGCCATCCCCCGTCGACAGTGAGTCTTCACAGAGTTGGGCGAGATCGCCAACGTCGAAGCGATCTGCGTCTCGGTGAGGTCCATGTAGTAGCGGAGAACGAGACAATCGCGTTGACGGGGGGAGAGATCGTTGAGGGCTTCAATGACTTCGGATTGATTCTCGGCTCGGACGACCTGGTCCTCCGGTGCCTCCGGCGTCCTGCGATCACCCATCGAATCCTGATGTCGGAGCGAGAGCAGCCCTCGCCGGTTGTGGTCCCTCGCCAGGTTGAGCACGATCGAGCGCAGGTAGGCAGCGCTCTTTTCGTTGTCCTGGATCCGCTCTGCTGCGTGGTAGAGCCTGATGAAGGCCTCCTGGACGATATCCTCCGCACCCGTACGGTCGTCGGTGAACATGCGTGCCAACCGCACCAGGGAGACCGCCTCCTGGTGATACATCTTTTCCACGAAGGAGGCACGCGCCAACTCCTCCGATGTCCATGCCGTCTTACCGGCCGCTACTACCGCCAGCCAGAGCACGTGTCAGCCGGCGGCCGGCGTGTCCTCGTCGAGATTCCTGCTCAAGCCGAGCAACCTCCCAACCAGAGGGAGGCTCAACACGTTGAGCCCATGAAGGACTCCCATTAGAAGAAGCATGCCCCCGATCCGTGCCACCTCGTGTTGCAGCTGGGTGCCAAGTGCATCGACTGCGTTCAGACCCCAGGCCGCAGGTCGACTTAGGGTGACCGAGAACATGACGTATGCGGAGAAGATCAGGTAATAGGCAACGTCCATCAAGACCAGGTAACTCTTACCGGTCCGGGGATTCCCTCTGAAGATGTCGCCGGCATACGCACGACCGAATCGTTTGATCAGCGGTCCGAGGACCAAGATCAGTCCGATGAGGATCACATTCGTGATCAGCTCGATTACCCACCAGCTCATATTCCGTGTCCCGTCGGGTTGGAGACTGCCATCGTTGCATTCTCGGCATACTCGTGTCGTGGTTTCTTCCCGAGGCTTCGGGCCTCGAGTCGGGACACGACAAAGGCCCACAATGCTCCATATCCCAGAGCTACGGCGGCGAACATTGGGACGTTGAGCCACGGGCCGATGCCAAGTTCGAAGATCTCGCTGCGAAGCTCGGAGTCGAGTCCGATCAGCAGAGCCACCAGTGTGGCCGGGAAGACGCCGGCAACACGGAGCGGGATCCCGAAACCGTGTCGGGCCACGTTCCCGAAAAGACCGAAAATCCCTCCGAAGATCGCTCCGATACCGATGATGATGAACATGGTCCCGCCGAGGGTGAACTCAGGTGACCTGATCGGGTCGAGAATGGCGACCACCCGCATCGCAACGCGAAGGCCCGGGCCCAGGACCAAGAGGCCGGCGACTACCCCGCCGATAGCACCGTAGAGGATGCTGCGCCAAAAACCAGACAAGACGAGCCAGGCGGCCCCCGCACCGAGCAGGAGAAGTGCAATCGACCAACTCGGATTCAACTGCTCGGAACCGGCGAGGGGGATCGCCGCGAGGAAGAGGAGTGTTCCCAACGCCGGCTTCCATCTCATAATTCACTCTCCGTCGACTTGTGTACAGGAGCAACTCGCTCCCGTTCTGTGGGTTTGGTGTGGGTGGGCGAAGGCATACCTCGCCCACCCACACCACTTGGCTCAGCCGAAAGCGGCTTGGCTCAGCCGAGATCGGCGCAGGCGATCTTCGCCCCGCTCGGAGCGTGAATCACGACCGAGACTGCGTCCAGCCCAGCGGTGGCTCCAACGATGGTCCATCCAACAGCCTGACCGGAAGCGTCTGCTGTGAACGGCCCCGGCCATATCTCCGTCCCGTCCAACGCACCACCTCGCACGGCGAACCCGAAGCTGTAATGCCCACCGGCGTCCCCGTTGTCGCACGCCTGGTTGTGGACATGAGACCCATATGTTTCGCCCGGGACCAGCCCGCTAGCCGTGACCTCGACGACCGTCTTACCCGACGCGGTGCGAATCATCCTCGCCTTTCCCTCGACGTCGCCGTAGTCGGCGTCGCCTGTACCGGCGGCGAACGATTCGAACGAGCCCTTCGTCACTTGCGCTCCAGCCGCCGACAGCGGTGCTGCCATCAGCACCACCAGCAGGGCTGCGATTGCAAGGGTCCCGGTCTTCTTGACCAGTGTGCTCATGTGGTCCTCCTCGAACCTAGCTACTAATACACAGACGAACGGGTGGCCGGTTCGGGTGACGGCCGGGCCAAATCAGCCCCCTACTCCGGTTGGATCCCTGTATTCTCTCGGCAGAGGCGCTGGCTGGGATCGACTTGGAATCGTCTCTCTGCCAACAGACAATTGCGGCTCCGTGCCTCGCGACCGCACAGCCGTTCCTCGAGGGTTATGGCGTGGTCGGCAAACGATTGATGCGCCTGGTCCAACTGGGAGTCCACCGCGCTGCTACTCCGGCAGAGGCGAGATGGGCAATCACCATCAACGTCGTGGCGATGGCGGCGATGGTGCTCAGCACTACCTTCGCCGCGTTCTACAGCTTCCTCGACTTCGAGACCCTCTGGCCAGTCGTAATAACCAATGTGATCTGGGTCGGGGGTTACGTAGCCGGGATGCGTTTGAATTGGCTGGGGCGGCGCCGAAGGGCGTCCTGGTTGATGCTGGCAACCGGATGGGGCAACACTCTCATTCCGGCAGCTTTCTTAGGGGCCAGCACCGGCGTCTATCTCTTCCTCATACTGGTGCCGATGCTCGGTGTGCTCATGAGCGGACCGGACGACAGGCTGATGCCGGTTGTTGTGATCGGCTTTGGAGCCATTGCTTTCGCTGTGGTTCCGATCTGGTTCGATCAGCCGCCCGATGTCCTGCGAGGATCGACCGTAGAAACGGTCCTCTTCGCATCGTCTGCGATCGGGGTGAGCGTGTTCGGGTCGCTGGTAGCTCTCTACTTTCGGCGATTGGTGGACATGGCGGAGGTCGCCCTGGCCGAAGCGAACGAGCGATCCGAGCGCCTTCTTCTCAGCATTCTGCCTGAACCGATTGCAGGGCGACTGAAGGCCGAAGAGTCCCCTATCGCAGACCGGATCGACAACGTGACGGTTCTATTCGCCGACCTGGTCGATTCAACTCGACTGTCCGAGCGACTCTCGGCCGACGAATTGGTAGCCCTTCTCGACCGGATCTTCTCCCACTTCGACGATCTCGTCGACCAATTTGGTCTGGAGAAGATCGCAACTATCGGTGACTGCTACCTCGCGGTGGCCGGCATGCCGGTGCCTCGAACGGACCACGCGGTGGCAGCAGCCGAGACCGCTCTGGCAATGAGAGCCGCCCTCAACCAGCTCCGGCGGCCCGGGGATCCCCCCTTGGGCATGCGCTTCGGGCTCAGCTCGGGACCGGTCGTGGCCGGGGTCATCGGCAAGAGAAAGTTCCGATACGACCTCTGGGGTGACACCGTCAACATCGCCAGCCGCATGCAGACCCACGGGCAACCGGGGATGATCCATGTCACTGCCGGCGTGTCTCAGGCGCTGATGGACAAATACGAGCTCCAGTCTCGCGGAAGCATCGATATCAAGGGCAAGGGAATGATGGAGACGTTCTTCCTGATCGGCCCACAGGGTTCGATTCAGACTGGCAGAGCAGGAGACACTGAAGAGATCACCGCCAACCTTTAGGTGTTGCTCGGCAACCGCCAGCCCCTTGGCCCCAGATGCGCATATGCTCGGATCATGGAGCAACGAAAACTGGGCAAGTCGGGTCTAGAAACCAGCGTCTTTGGCCTGGGGACGATGACCTTCGGTGATGAGTCTGACGAGCAAACTTCCCACGCGATTCTCGATGCCTACTTCGAAGCGGGCGGGTCGTTTGTCGACACCGCCGACGTCTACACCCGCGGGGCCTCCGAGGAGATCATCGGCCGCTGGTTGGCGAAACGGGGCGGAGTCGAAGGGGTCACCATCGCCACCAAGGCACGCTTTGCCATGAGCGACGACCCCGTCGACAGTGGCGCCGGCCGGGCCTATCTGGAGCGTGCCATCGACGCCAGTCTGCGGAGGCTCGGGGTCGAGACCATCGACCTCTACCAGATCCATGCCTGGGACCCCGGGACGCCCATCGACGAGACCCTGGAGACTCTCGACGGCTTCGTCAGTGCCGGAAAGGTTCGCCATATCGGCGTGTCCAACTTCATCGGATGGCAGCTGGAGCGGGCATTCCTCACCGCCGAACACAATGGATGGGCTCAACCTGTTTCGCTGCAACCGCAGTACAACCTCCTCGGCCGCGAGATCGAGCTCGATGTCTTTCCCCTCTGCATGGACCGCGACATCGGAACCCTGCCTTGGTCGCCGCTGGGCGGGGGCTGGCTCACGGGCAAGTATGAGCGCACGGTCGCCCCGACCGGGGCGAGCCGGCTCGGGGAGGATCCCACGCGAGGCATCGAGGCGTACGACCTGCGCAACACCGAGCGCACCTGGGAGATCCTCGACGCGGTGAAGTCGGTCGCCGACAGCCGGGGCGTCACCATGGCTCAGGTTGCCCTCAATTGGGTGCGTAACCGCCCCACCGTCAGCTCGGTGCTCCTCGGATGTCGCACCACCGACCAGCTCGACGACAACCTCGCCGCCCTCGAATGGGATCTCACCGAAGAAGAGATGGCGACCCTCAACGAGGTGAGCGCACCCGGGATCCCGGCATACCCCCAGGGTTTCCTCGAGAACGAGGCAGGCGTCACCGTGTGGGAACGTCTCCAGACCCGGGTAGCCCCTCCCTACTGAGCGGCAAAGCCGTTCGTAAGACGCTACGACCGCATCTGGTGAAACATCTCTTTGTCCAAGAGACCTGCGTATTCCTCATGACGTTCGATGTAGTTCTCTACGAACGGGCACAGAGGCACCACCATCTCGTCGTTCTCCTTGGCGGTGTCCAGAGCCATCCGGGTGAGGGCCGAACCTACGCCGCGTCCCTCGAATTCAGGCTGAGTCTCGGTGTGGATTAGCACAATTCGTCCGCCCCGATACCAGTAGTAACTGGCGCCGGCGAAGACACCTTCTATCCGGGCGACGAACCGAGCTTCATCGGGGTCGTGTGCGACGGATAACGGCTGACCTTCAGCAGCCATCTCAAGCCTTCCGACAGAGATAGGTGCCGTATGCGGAGCGGCGGGAGGTCTGTTCCAGGATCTCGAAGCCGCAGCGCTGCAGCATCGGCTCGAAGATCCAGGTGAAGGTGCTGAACTCCTTTCGGACGTGCTCGGCGAGTTCTTCGGCCGTGAACCCTTTCTCCGGGTCGTCGGTTGCGCCGGACATCCACTCTTCGATCCCCTCCTCGACATCGTCCGGCTCGAGGTCGAACACCAGGTCACGGATCAGGAGATAGCCGTCGGTTCGGATCAGGGCGGCGATCCGGTTGAGGGCGATCACCTTCCAGAAGTCGGGCAGCTGATGGAAGGCGTTGCGGGTGTAGACGAAGTCGGCCGGGTCGAGGGCGTGGTCGTAGGAGAGGAAGCCGGCTCGAACCACGGTGATGTTGTCCAACTCTGACTGCTCGGCGCGCTCGCGCATCGAGTCCACCATCGCCGGAGAGACATCGACCGCCACCACATATGCGCCGGTTTCGGCGGCAGCGAGAGAGAACACGCCCGTGCCTGCCCCGAGATCGACCAGCACCGACGACTCTCCCAGGCCGAGCGACACCAGCTTCTCGATATCCTCGGTCGGATCGACCTGCGACTTGGCGTCGTATCCGGCGACATAACCCTCGTCGAGATGCTCCTCCCCGGCGTATGCCTCTTCCTCGAGCCACCAGACCGGTTTCATGATCCCGATCTCTCCGACCCGAGTGGGCTGCCTCGACCCACCAGTTTTTCGGAGAGAGTAAGACCTTCGAGCTTCCGATCGAGGCGTCTGTACTCGTCGCTGTGCTGATTCATGTATCCGTCGAAAGCCTCGGCGCTCTCCCATCGATCGATAGTGAGGTAGTGACGGGGCTCATCGGTCGTTATCAGCTCGGTCCCCACGAACCCGTCGTATTTTGCGAAGAGCCGGGCCCAGTCGCCGTCCGGCCCGTAGGCGACGCAGAAGTCCGTCGCATTGTCGGCGGGAACCTCGTACTTCCAGACGATCACGTACATGGGCTCAGTTAAGCAAACCAGCAACGGAACCGTTCCTGTTCCGAAAACGTCCAAAGCCAAGCCCATCTAGTGAGGAGTTGCGTTGAGCAAGAGGTTCGGACGATTTGTGACCTTCATGATTCTCTCGGTCGCTGTCGCTGCTTGTGGCGCGGAATCCGAATCCTCAGGGTCGCCTGTGCCGGCGGAGACGACAACCACCGTCTCGAATCTCGGGGGCGATCGCCTGCCGGTACAGAATCCCGACGAGGATTACGGGCATTTCGCCGGGTCCCTCACCGGGACGCTTCATCTGCAAACCAACGGGTGTTGGACGCTGAACCTCGGCGATGGCGACCGGTTGATCGTATTCCCACCCGACTACACCCTGGCATCCGAAGGTGAGGCAATGATGGGCCCGGGCGATGTGAGTTTCAGCGACGGGCTCGAAGTAGACGCGATCGGTGGCATCGTCCCTGCCCAAGGCTTTCCCGGTGTTCCCGACGGTTTCTGGGGAAACCATTTCGAATTCTGCGACCCGACCGGGTCCGAGGTCGTTGTCGTCGATCAGCTGACACCCGCTTTCGACGTAGCGGCCCTTCCCTCTGAGGAACTGGTGACGATGCTGCAGGAAGCGGACCTCACGATGTCCTGGGGTTGCGGCCTGGGGTTTACTCTCTCCACCCCGGACCAGCGGGTCGCGCTCTACCTCTGGCCGACCGATCACGAAGCCGTGCCCAACTCGCCGGTTATCTTCCCCGATGATGCCTGGCAGGCATCGGTTGCGGTCGGAAAGAATCTGATGGTGAACCACTGCGACGACGTCCTCGAAGGCTGGGAGCCGGAGGCAGTCTTCGCCGCCGAGTGGCCGGTGATTTCGGGAACTCTCGAATTCGAGCCCCCGAAGAGCGCATCGTGCGGTGGGATCGGCCCGGTCGAAGCAAACCTCACCGGGGTCGTCGTGGACACTCCGGAGGGGCCGGTCGACCTGGGCGACCTGGCTGTCGTCAACGAGGCCTACGGCTGCTTCGCCGGGTGACGTCCTAAATCAGCGCACACTCGAGGAGAGCGTCGACCGCCCGGTCGACATCGTCTTCGTCGGTGGCCCAATCAGACACCGAGATTCGCATCATCCGCATTCCGCCGGCGGTGGTGCCGCTGAAGTACGCCTCGCCGCTCGCCTGGACACACTGCATGATCCTGTCGTTGAACGCGTCGTGGTCGCCGTCCGGTGCCTGCCAGCGGACCAACACCTGGTTGAAGACAACTTCGTTCATAATCTCGACCCGGCCACTCTCTTCGAGCTTTCGGGCAAAACGTTGAGCCAGAGAGTGGGTTCTCCGGACCAGTTCGTCGACACCTTCCCTTCCCAGCGAGCGGAGGGTGGCGTAGACCGCAAGACCCCGCGCCCGGCGTGAGAATTCGGGATTCCAGTCCATGGGATCTCTGGTCTCACCTTCCGACTGGATCAGATACGAGGCGGTGGTGCTCATCGCTGAGCGGTGGGCGGCGGCGTGTCGGCAAATCGCGATCCCCGAGTCGTACCCGACATTGAGCAACTTGTGGGCGTCGGTCGACCACGAGTCGAGGCGCTCAAGGCCCTTCGTCGCATCCTCGTGACCCGACGATGCTCGCGCCCACAATCCGATTGCCCCGTCGACGTGGACCCAGGTCGGGTTGCCCCGCTCGCGGTGCCGTTCGGCAATGTCGGCCACTGCATCGAAAGGGTCGAAAGAGCCGGTGTTGATGTTGGCCGCTTCGATACAGACGATGGTGGGGCCTTCGATCCCGGTGAGGGTTCTCTCCAGCGCTTCCGGGACGATGCGAGCCTGGTCGTCACACTCCACAGCCACGCCTGTGGAGGCACCCAATCCCAGGTAGCGAAATGCTCGCATAACCGTGGAGTGGGTTTCGGACTTCACCACCAGATTCACTTTCGGCGCGCCCTGCAGTCCGTCGGTCTCGACATCCCACCCCGACTCCCGCAACACGTAGTCCCTGGCGGCCGCAAGGCAGGTGAAGTTGGCCATCTGCCCCCCTGTCACCAGACCGACCGAGGCGTCACGTGGGAGGTCGAGCAGTTCGAGCAGCCACCCGACAGCCACCTCCTCGACAATCGCGGTGCCGGGTGTCACCGGATATAAGCCGCTGTTCTGGTCCCAGGTAGCGGCCAGAAGGTCGGCGCCGTAGGAGGCGGGATGCAACCCACCAATCACGAAGCCGAAGAACCGGCCCGACGCATGTGCCGTTACGTACGGCTCGACGTAACGGGCCAGGTCGGCAACTACCTGTTCGGGGGGCGTTCCACGGTCAGGGAGTGGGCCACCAAACAGCTTCCGGAGCTCGTCCGGGTCGGCGACGGGACGGTATACAGCCCGGTCCGGCAGCGACTTCAGATACTCCGATGCTGGCCCCATCGCCGCAGCGATGACGGCCTCCCAGTCCGACTGCTTCATGGTGATGTCACTACGGAAGTACCCATGCCGCCCAATATATGCCACGCAAGCTGGGTCAGGGGAGGTATTGCTCCTCGATGGCGACGATTGTCTCCCCGTCGAGTATCAGCCAATAGGGAAGGGCCGCCTGGCCGTACCACTGGAACCCGTCATCGAGACCATCGGGCGTCTCACCGTCGAGCAGAGCCAACCACTGGTCGACGGTCACCCGGGCGTGAGTCACACACTCCCCGTCGACGAAACAGACGACGAGGACGATCGGTGCTTCGGGATCGAGGGAAAGCTCGCGCAACTGGGGACTTTCGTTGACGATGTAGTAGTCGTTGGGGACTGTCTCACCCCCTACTTTCTGTCTCGGCCGTCCTGTAGATTCGAACGTATGTTCGATAGCAAATCTGCTCCAACCGCCAACGTGGGAATCCCGCCTGAGATCGAACCGGCTGACCTCGTCGGAGAACTCGACGCCGTGCTGGCACGGATCACCCGTGAGGAGGCGAAGGCCGCAGAAATACTCGCTCGGGTCATCGAAACCGGGGCGTTCCGGCGGGACGGGTACTCATCGGCTACTGCCATGCTCAAACACCGCAATGCGATGCACCCGAATGCGGCGTCGCAAATGGTGGCCCGGGCCAGGAACCTCGCTCAGGCACCACTCGTCTCCCTTGCCTACTCCCAAGCCGCGATCTCCACCCCTCAGGTCGATGCGCTGCTCCACGCCAGCGAGACGGCGCCTCAACCGTTTTCCGAAGAGCAGGCGGGCCTGGTGGAGATGGCTATGGACACTCCTCTGGTCGAAGAACTCCGCAAGCGACTCAATTACTGGATGGAGTGCGTTGCCGAAGACGAGATCGCCTGGCAGCGGGCGATGGTTCGGGAGGCGCGTTCGCTTCGAATCCGCCGAGACGGCGAGATGGTCAGGATCAGCGGATGGTTTGACGCCGAGGCGGGCGAGACTCTCCTTGCAGCCCTCGAGCCACCGCCGCCAGCAGCCGACGACCGACGCTCGGTAGCGGTGCGCAGGGCCGACCAGCTCATGGACGTGATCAACGGCTCGACCCAACGACCCAACCTCACGGTCCATGTTTCAGCTGAGTCTCTCTTCGCGGGCGTCCCCGGGCTCTCCGAGACCTCCACCGGCGTTTTCCTCAACACCGCCGACATCAAGCGTCTCGCCTGTGATTCCATCATGCACCGGGTCGTGTTTGGCCCCGACAGCGTTCCGCTCGACGTCGGGCGGGCGAAACGGTTTGTAACACCTGCGATGCGGAAGGCAGTCGATGCCCGCGACCTCAGGTGTGTCTTCCCGGGCTGCGATCGACCGGCGCACTGGTGCGATGCCCACCACATCGTGCATTGGATCGACGGCGGGGAGACCTGCGTGATGAACCTAGCCCTCCTCTGCAGGCACCATCACACCCTGATCCACGACAACGGTTGGCGACTCGAAGGAGAGCCCGGCTCCCTCAGGTTCTACAGGCCCGACGGGACCGAATGGTTCGAAGCGGTCCCGAACGCGCCACCCTTACCACGCCATCGCGGTCCCATCCTCGACATCGAAACCATCAAGGAAATCGGAGCACTCAAACACCAACTCGGCCGGGCATCCCCGGACTAGTTCAGACGTGGACCTCGACGTCGGCGAGCCACTTCTCAGTGCTCTCGATGTCGGTCAAATTGGTGTTCCACAGAGGCGCACGCTCCGGGTGGAAGCGGGAGCCGATCGGGATCGAGTACTCACCGGTGTCGTCATAGCTGCGTTCCCGGCCCAGGAGCTCACGGAAGACCTTGACCGCCTTATCCCGATCGAGCACGGGCATGCCCTCGAAAACCCGCCCGGCAAACATGTCCAGCACCTGCTGGCGATACTTCCGGTGCGCCATGTATGCGAACGCAAGCGGGTTCTCCCAGAAGGTGTCGATCATGTCCTCGAGCATGTCGATTGCCTTCTCGGTGTGGGTCATGTAGTCATTGAACGGGTTGTCCGTGTCGCGGCCCTTGCCGTCCAGCCAGCCCATCACCTCGGGAATCGCAAGCCCTGGCTCCTTCATCGCGATGTACAGGCCGAATGAGAAGATCGGATCGACGAAGCGATGCGAGTCTCCGATGCACATGTAGCCGGGACCGGCGAACTTGCGCACCTGGAACGAATAGTTCGGCACCACATGGGGCTGCTCCACCAACTCAACGTCGTCCGGAACCCGGGAAGCGAGGCCCTTGTTGAGGGTCTTCAACTCCTGTTTGATGAAATCGGCCTGACTGAGACCGCTGTCACGGAAGTACTTGGCAGGCACCACGATGCCGACGCTGGTGACCTCGGCATCGAGCGGGATCGCCCACGCCCAGTGGTACTTCTTCTTGTAGAAGATGTGAGTGTTTCCCGCACCGTTCAGGCGATCGCTGTCGTCATTGCGCTCGTAGCTCGAGATCTGGGAGAAGATTGCTATCTGCTTGTCGTAGGAGCCCTTGTACTTCGGGCCCGTTGCCTTGCGGTTCGCCAGGAAAGTGGCCTGCCCGGAGCAGTCGAGGGTCATCTCAGCATGGAGATCGATCTCTTTGGTGCCGCCGTTCGATCCGACACTCACGCGGACACCTTTGACCGTACCGTCCTCGTCGACGATCGGCTCGGTCGCCCGGCCATCGAGAAGCTCGGCCCCGCGGCTCAACGCCTCGTTGAGCAGCAGCTGGTCGAAAGCACTCCGTTTCACCGAGTAGGTGCTGACTTCGTGAAGCTCTTTGTCCTCGGTCCGCTGCATGACCGGGACCCACCAATCGGAGTTCCCTTTGGTGCCGAACACGTTCACGCCATGCTTGATGGTGTGGATATCGGGGGTGAGCTTCTCGTGAATACCGAGTTCGCGCACGATGGCCCCACCCTCGCCGGTCATCGCCTCACCGATGTGGTACCGCGGGAACAGCTCGCGCTCGACGATCACCGGCTTCACCCCGCGTTCGAGCAATCTCAACGCCGAAGTGGCTCCTGCCGGGCCCCCACCAACAATTACTACGTCCTGTTCAGCCAACCCCATCTTTAGCTCCTCATAAGGCTTGATAACTCGTCACGAAGCCGCCCCACCAACTCCGCGACGGCAGTATAGATCGTGAGAAACATCAGCGAAACCGGCAAATCCCCGAACTATCCTCTTCCGCCAGTACCAGGAGGGGAAAAATCGAAATTCTCAGCTCGAGCGAGGTCGTCACATACGTCCTGCTCGGTATTGGACTGATCCTTCTCGCAGCACGCATCGTCGGTGGCCTCTTTGTCCGCATCGGCCAGCCACGGGTGGTGGGCGAGATCATCGCGGGGATTCTTCTCGGGCCGACTGTGCTTGGATCCTTCTCCGGCGAGCTGTTCCCGGCCCAGTCCCTCGAGGTGCTCGGCGTCGTGGGACAGATCGGACTGCTTCTGTTCTCGTTCCTGATTGGGCTCGAGCTGGAAATAGTTGCCCTCAAACACAACCTCCGCACCGTGCTCCTTGTCGGTGCCGGTGTTGTTGGTGTTCCACTTGTCTCGGCATTCGCCGTCGCTCCGGCGCTGCAGAACGACACCTTCCAGGTGCCGGGGACTACCAGCATCGGATTCATCCTCTTCACCGGTGCAATACTCGCCGTGAGCGCGCTTCCAGTTATGGTGCGGATCCTCCAGGAGAAGGGGCTAACTCTCTCCCGGCTCGGCGCGGTAGGGATCGCCGCCGCCGCGGTGTGCACGGTGGCGATGTTTGTCACAGCCTCGGTCGCCGCCTCGGTTTCGACCGGAGAACCAACGAGTTCAATTCTTCTCAAACTGGGGCTCATTGGCCTCTATCTGGCCGCAATGCTCACCGTCGTGCGGACGCACCTGCGACGGGTTGCCGTTGTGTTCCGGCTCACTGCCCGGATGAGTACCGGGCTCTACGTGGCGATCTTCCTGGTCATCGTGGCCTCAGGGCTCGCAGCACATATGCTCGGACTCACCGTGATCGTTGGCGGATTCATGGCTGGTGCCGTCCTCCCGATCCGCAAGCCACTGTTCTCCATCTTCGACTCACGACTCGGAGACCTCACCGCAGCCATCCTCCTGCCGATCTTCCTCGCCGTCTCCGGGCTCGCCACCGACTTCAGGCAGCTGACCGGGGAAGCCATCCCCGGTCTCCTCCTCCTGGTGGTGGCCGGCATCGCCAGCAAGTGGATCGGAGGCGCGGCCATGGCTCGAGCCGGCGGGCTCACCTGGCCCGAAGGCAACGTGATCGGAGTCCTGATGAATTGTCGCGGGTTGCTGGTACTGGTGGTTGCCCTCGTCGGATTGCGGGCCGGAATCATCACGCCGGTGATGCAGTTGGGTGCGGTGCTCATGGCCCTGATCACAACAGCGATGACCGGACCGCTATTCGATGCCACCCTGCGCAAGGTTCCGGTCAAGGCCGAAGGGTAAAGCGGTCAGATCGTCTGCGGGACGATCAAACCGGTTCGGCAGGGGCGGCCAGCCCGACCAGGTGCTCAGCCAGGCGATAGGCGAGAGCACACACGGTGAGGGTCGGATTCGCATAGCCCACGGTGGGGAAGACCGACGAGCCGGCTACGAACAGGTTGGTCGCATCATGGACCCGGAGGTCAGGATCGACAACTCCCTTGCTGGGGCTGGAATGCATTGTCGTTGTCCCCATGTGATGGAAACCACCCCTGAGCCCCGGGGGCAGACCCTCCTCCCGAAAACGGCTGCCGATCCTGGACGCACCCAACAGCTTCAGCCTGTCCGAGATCAGGCGATGGGTGGCGCGGACCGTTGCCACATCGAGATCAGTGATACGCCAGTCCATGACGAGTTTCCGACAGTCCGGGTCGAGGAGCCTCATGCCGAGTTCGTCCACCTCGTCGGCGAGGTACACCCTGCTCTCCCGATTCGGGAATTGCTCCGCGAAGACATAGATCTCGAGTAGCTGGCCGCCCCGTTCATGCCGCGACATGCTGGCCCGCTTCCCGTATAACTGCCAGGTGGCCTTCCGCTTCGCCCACCCAATTGCACTCCGCCAATCGGACCTCGCTACTTCCAGTCGCTGCTTCCGATCGGCATCGTCAGGGACCCGGTCGACAAGGGCCGAGATGCGACCCTGATGGGCCAGGTATCCGGCTGACTCCGCCCAGGGGCGCTCGGTCAGCATCGCCGCGGCACTGAGGATTCCGACAGACTCCTGTGTTTCCCGGGTGACCGCGAACTTGTTCTTGATCCATGCCGATCCCGACGGCGTGAAGTCCGTCGTCGGCGCCTTGACAATGGCCTGGCGGCTCTCGACTACACCGGACCAGAGGTGGAGATGCTCCATGAAGAACCGGCCCACGAGATCATGTGAATTGCCGATCGGGGTGCGCTCCCCCGGTGGATGCGACATCAGGAGCAGTTTGGCGTTCTCGAGCCCTCCACAGGCCAGAACGAAGATCTCGGCCTCGATGGTGAAGACCTTTCCTGTGAAGGTTCCCACTGAAACACTTTCAATCGAGGAATCGGTCTGGCTCCTGACCAACCGGGTGGCGGTGGCGCCATAAACCGCCTTCCGATAGCGCCCGTCGAGCGGCTCATCCTGGGTGAAAGCCGATTGTGGGCCGAAGTGGAACTCAGAAGCGGAGAGCTCATCGCTGGCGAGAAGCCTGGAGCCTTCGTCCAGGTCGGTTGGCTCTGCCTCCCCCAGACCGCATCGGTGGTGAGCCTTCTCATAGAACCGATCTAGTTCGGACCTGCCAAAAGGCCAGCTGATTCCCCGCAGTCCTCCGGTGTCGACAAAATCGTCATCATCGAGGGGCCGGTACCTCGCACCGGGGACACCGCCAACGTCCATATCCCAGGCAAGTGCTGAACCGCCAAATCCTCGAGCCCGACTCTCCCGGATCGGATATGGAAGTCCTGTCACTTCACCGTCATTTAGACGCCAGATATCGACATCCAGCCCCGGCAGGCCGGACTCTAGGACGATGTGGTGGACCCCGGCCGCCGAAAGCTCTTCGGAAAGGATCTGGCCGGCAGGACCAAAGCCCACGATGCAAACCCTGGTTTCTAATATCGTGTCGGAAGGGACCTCCCGCCCATCGACGAGGGCCGAGTTCAAAGGTACAGACTCCTCTCGCGGAGGCTGCCTTTTAGCCTTCCGACCCGCATTCCGAAACGGGTGATCCAATGGCCTTTGGGGCCGGGCCCTCGAGCAAGGTCCGGTAGGTGGACGGCTATCCACACCCAGTCTTTCATGGCATTGACCAAGCGACTCCGGGGGATCCCCTGGCTCTTGAAGCGGCGGTATAGATACGGATGTGTCTCCGCATACTGGATCGACTTCTTGAGCAACGCCCGTGGCTCCGCCCGGTACCTGAAGCTGACCTGTGCCTCCGGAGCGAAACCGAACTCGAGACCGCTGAGCTGGACCGACCAGCTCAGGTAGAGGTCCTCACCGCCACAACGCAAGTCTTCGTTCCAGTGTCCATGCGATTCGAAAACATCTCGCCAGATCCCCAGGTTGGTACCGATTGCGTAGGGTAGAAACTTCATCGCAGCGTGAGGCTCCCGGTCGACCGGGCCGTGTGTGGGGAACCACTCCAGAGCTTCAGCGGAGTTGACCGTTGCGTATTCCATCGCGCCGCCGACCAAATCGCACGACGCTGCCTTAGCGACCATCGCCTCGATCCACGTGGGCGAAACCACATCGTCTTGACCGGTGAACATGAGAAAGTCGCCCCTGGCGGCCTCGACAGCCTGGTTGCATGAGGCGCTGAAACCGCGCCGCTGCGATGAATCGATGAGCCGAAACGAGGGAAAGCGATCGGCGTGGGCACGGGCAATCTCTTCGCTGTCATCTGTCGAGCCATTCTCGGAGACAACCAATTCCCAGGGCCCTTCATAGGTCTGTTTGGCCAGGGCGATGAGCTGTTGCTCCAGAGTGTCCGCGCCATTGAAAATGGGAAGGATGACGCTCACCAGTTCGGGTACCCTCTCGATCCTCTCGCCCGTGCTCATTTCGCCCGCATCAACTCGACAAGCAGGTCCCGGAATTGGCCGGCAATCGTCTCTGGCGTTCTCAGCGCGGCATGCGCCATAACACCGGCCTCGTGGGTCCGGTACTCCTCCTGTGGCATGTCGGCGGCACATCGCAACGCATCTTCCAGCCCTCCAGGTCCGGTGTTGTACCACAGGACTCCGGGTCCGTCGGGAGTCAGTGCCGACCTGAATGCAGGTGTGTCGGGGAGAATCATCGGTTGGCCCATCGTCAGTGCAAGGTGAAGCACGCCGCTGTTCAGCGTGTTGGTGTATGGCAATACGAGCCAGTCCGCAACTGAGAACCAGGCGGCCACCGCCTCATCATCGGCACGTTCCAATCGCAAGATGATGTCGGGATCCGACCCTGCCATGTCGGCAATGAAGGCGGCGTATTCGTCTGATTCGGCTTGACCCACGACGGCAAGTCTCGCATTGAAGACTTTGAGTGAACTGAAGGTCTTGAGCAGGCTGGGGACTTGCTTGTAGCGGTTGACTCGCCCAAAGAAGAAGAAGTGAACCCCGGATGGCTCCAACCCCAACTTGGCGAAAGCATCCACTCTGTCAATACGTGGCCCGTAGTAGTCCCCGTACGTGGGATGTGGGATGACAGCGCACTTTGCAGAGACCGCTTTTCCGAACGAACTCTCGATCCTCTGCACTCCGAACTCCGTGAGGCAAACCACCCGGTCAACCAGGCGAAGCAGGACCCACTGTGCGAATTTCTCCAATCTGGGGTGGTTCTGTTCGTGGTTGTGGGTGTTGTGGAAAGTCCAAATAAAGCGGGCGCCCCTCAGCTTCAGGGCAAGAATAAGAGCGAGGTACGCGCTAGTGGACCACGAAGAGGCGACTAGGGATTTCGGCCTGAAGAGATGCGACAGCCAATGAAGGGAAATCACAACCCGTCGTCTGTCCGGGGACCGCAACCAGTCTGTGAGCGGTGTCTCCCGTACTTCGACACCCAACTGCGCGAGTTCGGCATTGATTATGCGCGGATATGGGTTGTCGGCGTCCCAAGCCGTAGCTCCGACCAGAAGGGTTTTTGCCGATCGTTCGGCGCCTCCTGCCGGCTGAGGCTCAGACAACATCGAAATTCAGACGATTGAATGATTCGTTCAAAACCACCGGCCTCCCCGCTTGCCCAGGCAAAAGTGATTGTGGCACCTGACGTTGACCTGTCAAGCCCCCGGTGGCGGACTTGGATTCGTCAGGCCCCCGGCCCGGGACGGAGCCTCCAGATTACGACGGCTGCGATCATCGACACCGCTGCTGCGGTCAATGTGACCGGCTTAGCCCAGGAGCGGCTGACCGCCAGATCACCTTCGAGCGACGACATCACCCTCCACTCCAGGTCACGGGGCGCAGGATTGCTTTCGGTGGCCATCGCCTTGAGATGGCGCCCCGCTTTGGCCATTGCCGCCTGGCGCGCCTGGCACTTGAGGCACGCCGCGGTGTGGCTCCGCAGCGGCCAAATGACATCGGCGTCCTCCACTGCGCTATTGGCAACAAAGGGTGCGGCTATTTCGCATACAATTGCCATCATTCGTCCTCCAGCATCCTGGCGAGGCGGGCACGAGCGCGATGCAGCCGTACCTTCGCCGCGGTCACTGAGATACCGGCCGACTCGCCGATCTCGGCGTGGGACCACCCGTAGATGTCCTTCATCACCACAATCTGGCGCTGTGCTTCGGGCAGCGAGTCGAGGGCATCCCGGAGATGGCCCCTCAATTCGACGATCTCACCGGCGATCTCAGGGTGGTCGGAGTCGTAGGGGGCTGCGATCTCGCCGATCTCGTCGAGATGGGCTCCCTGGTGGCGCCCCGCCTTCTTCTTCTGGGTCCAGGCTGCGTTGACCGTGATCCGATGCAGCCAGGTCGAGAACTTGGCGTCGCCACGGAATCCAGGCAAAGCTTTCCACGCCCGAATCAGAGCCTCCTGGGAGATATCGGCGGCCAGGTGGGAGTCTCCGACGAGTTTTCGGGCCAGTGTGTAAACCATGTCGCTGTGCTCCCTGACCAGGGCGGCAAAGGCGGCTCGGTCGCCGTCCTGGGCCCGGGCAATCAGTTCTTGCTCTCTAGCTTGTTCGACCGATTTCGGCTCCATTGGGTTACCCGTCCGTCAATGTCATCTTGGCGGTCATGAAGATTGTTTCGGCGCCCGTCAGGCTGACCTCCCGGTGACGGCCTTCGGATTCGACCGCCACGTCGACAACTGTCGCCGGTGGCAGAGGGTTCTTGAAACGGAACTTCGCCGTCGCCACAGGGGATTGGCCCGGAGTATCACCGGAGACGGACTGCAGCGCCCACGCCGCTTGGAGGAGACCGTGGACGACAACTTCGTCGAGCCCGGCGCCAACGGCTACACCATGGTCCCAGTGGATCGGATTCCAGTCCCGGGTAGCCGCTGCGTACTTGACCAGGTCGGTTCGGGACGCCGACTTCTGATCCCGGCCAGGGGAGCCACTGTCACTGACGGCCTTCGGACCATCGCTTGCGGCGGCGGAATCGCGGCTTGGTTTCGACACCAGGAAGAGAGATTCGCCCGAGGCGAGCACTCCACCGTCACCGTCGATCACTTCGAGCACGAAGGTGACAAATGCGGTGTCACCGCGCTCCCGGACGCGGGCCACCGTTCCGGTGACAGTGACGTCACGCTCCATCACAAGAGGCCCACTCCAGTTAAAGCTCTGGTCACCGTGCAACACCCCGTACCCGTCGAGCATCTCGAGCAGGTCCGGGGCGACTACGAAGAGGGCGGCGGCGACAAACCCCGGCGGCGCTGACTCGGACCACCGCTCACGGTCATCGCCGGTGGCATCGACAAAGTCGTGGACCTTCTCGACACAGATCCTGAACTCCTTGGGGCCGAAGGCGCGGCCTTCGAGAGTAGATAAATCCATCGCCTCCAGCCTACGACAAAGGGACCCCTTCGGGTCCCTTTGCATTCGGGCCTGGCGTCAGCGGGTCTCGCGGTGAGCTGTGTGAGAACGGCACCATCGGCAGTACTTTTTCAGCTCGAGCCGTTCCTGCGTATTCGACTTGCTCTTGGTAGTTACGTAGTTGCGTCTCTTGCACTCCGTACAGGCGAGCGTGAGAGGCGGACGTTTATCAGATGGCATTGATCCCTACTTGTAGATCCCTATTTGTTGATTTTGGTGACTCGACCAGCGCCCACAGTCCGACCACCCTCACGGATAGCAAACCGCAGACCTTCATCCATCGCAATCGGAGCGATCAACTCAACCGACATCTCAGTGTTATCCCCAGGCATGATCATCTGAGTGCCCTCCGGCAACACAATGCTCCCCGTCACATCCGTAGTCCGGAAATAAAACTGGGGGCGGTAACCAGGGAAAAACGGGTTATGACGCCCACCCTCCTCCTTAGTCAACACATAAACCTGAGCTTCGAAATCGGTATGAGGAGTGATACTTCCCGGCTTGGCCAAAACCTGGCCCCGCTCCACATCATCCTTACCAATCCCCCGCAACAAAACCCCTACGTTGTCACCAGCAACACCCTGATCCAACAACTTACGGAACATCTCAATCCCGGTAGCAACCGTCTTCTGAGTGGCCTTGATCCCAACAATCTCAACCTCCTCATTCACATTCAAAACACCCTGCTCGATCCGCCCAGTAAC
>JBGTCK010000026.1:0-4336 GCA_041748855.1 Acidimicrobiia bacterium | reverse complement strand
CACATGTCCGGATATCACCTCTCGCAGTCGACGCACACCTGGTGGTGGGGCTGGGACGCGCCTGAGGTGGCATCCAGCGGTTGAGCAGAAGCTCACACCACTACCCGATACCCACCTCCGGTCTGGCAGGTGGGTTTTTTGTTGCCCACCGCCACATCGGTTGAAGGAGAAACCTTGAACCAGATATTCGACATTCCGGCGGATCTCGATACGCCGACCTCGGCCTATCTCAAGCTCGCGCCGCTCGGGCCACGCTTCCTATTGGAGAGTGTGGAGCACGGCGAGCGTGTCGGACGCTATTCCTTTATCGGATTCGGCGAGGGCCTCGACGTCACCGTCGAGAATGGTGCGGTGACCACCGGTGCGCATGTCGCCCGGACCGATGGCACCATCAGCGGGATCATGGCCGCTTTGCGCGACTCGCTGTCGCGTACGCCACGCCCCGGGCCGACCAGTGTCGACGTCCCCTTTCACGGTGGGTTGGTCGGAGCAGTCGGGTTCGACGTCGCCTACCGGCTGCCCGGTGCGAAGTCTGACCATGACGGAGGTGGCATGGAAATGGCCTTCTATGCACCGCCCTCGATCCTGGCCTTCGACCACCTGAGCCGCCGGGCGGCCCTCCTCCACGACGGCACCGAGGAGGAGAGACAGGAGCTGCGGTCCCGGGTCATCAGCCTGCTCGCCGGCGGGATCCCGGCCCGTAACGGGCACAGCGGCACCTTCGCTGCGGCCGAATCGTCGATGGACCGGCCCGCCTTCATCAAGGCCGTGGACAGCGCAAGGAGCCACATCGCCGCCGGCGACGTCTACCAACTGGTGCTTTCGGTCGGCTTCGAGGGTCGCGCCGACGTCAACCCGTTTGACGTCTACCGTGCCCTGCGTCTACTCAACCCCTCGCCCTACATGTACTTCGTCGACCTGAACGGGGTGCAAATCATCGGTTCGTCACCGGAGGCGTTGGTCAGGCTCAACGGAAACCGGGCAGAGCTGCGGCCCATTGCCGGAACCCGGCCCCGTCTCGTCGATCCGGACGACGACAGGGCTGCCGAAAGGGAACTGCTCGGCGACACCAAGGAGGCAGCGGAGCATGTGATGCTCGTCGACCTCGCCCGCAACGATCTGGGGAGGGTGGCTGTGCCCGGGACGATCAAGGTTCACCCTTACCGGACGATCGAGAAATACAGTCACGTAATGCACCTGGTGAGCGGTGTTTCCGGCGACATCGAGGCCGGAACAGACAGTTTCGACCTGTTCGCCGCTGCATTCCCGGCCGGAACGGTGGTGGGGGCGCCCAAGGTGCGGGCCCTGCAGCTGATCGAAGCGATGGAACCCACCCGAAGGGGGTTCTATGCGGGGACAGTGGGCTACTTCGGGCACGGGGGGACCATGGACCACGCGATCACCATCAGGACCATCGTCATGGAAGGCGGCACGTATCGATTCCAGGCTGGGGCCGGCATCGTCGCCGACAGCGACCCGGCGACCGAGTGGGAGGAAGTGCTGTCGAAGTCGGGAGCGATGCGCGCTGCCATCGAGTTGGCTGCAGGAGGCCTGTCATGAACCGGGTGCTTCTCGTCGACAACTACGACTCGTTCACCTACAACGTGGTGCAGGCCCTGCGAATTCTCGGGGCCGAAGTCGAGGTGCGGACCAGTGACGAGATCACGGTCCCGTCGGCCCGCTCATACGGCCCGAGCCACCTTGTCATATCGCCGGGGCCGGGGCGGCCCGAAGATGCCACAGGCAGCATGTCGATCGTCGAAGCCATGCTCGACGAGATCCCGATCCTCGGGGTTTGCCTCGGTCATCAGGTGATCGCCACCGTTCTCGGCGGTGTGGTGACCCGCGCTCCCGAGTTGAAGCACGGCAAGTCGTCACCGGTCTATCACGACTCCCGGACCCTCTACGGTGGCCTTCCCAACCCTTTCGAGGCTGGCAGATACCACTCGCTGGCAGTCCCCGAAGGTGAGTTGCCCGACGAGCTCGAAGTGTCTTCGTTCACCTCCCAGGGCGTGGTCATGGGCTTGAGGCACAAGACACTCCCGGTGGAAGGAGTGCAGTTCCACCCCGAGAGCCTGCTCACCCCCGACGGAGACCTCCTCCTCAGAAACTTCCTCGACATGGGCGGTGAGGAGTGAGAGACACCCTCGACGTCCTCCTCGAGGGGACCGATCTCACGACTGATCAGGCAGACGATCTGGTCGACGAGTTGACCTCCGGTGAGCACGACCCTGCCCTGGTGGGTGCCCTGCTGGCCGCACTCCGCGCCAAAGGCGAGTCGCCTGAAGAGGTACGAGGACTCGCTCGCGGTATGCGTCGGCTGGCACGTACACCCGAACTCGACGCCACCGGGGCAGTGGATGTCGTCGGCACCGGAGGTGATGGATCGGGATCGCTCAACCTGTCGACCGGGGCTGCGCTGCTGACCGCGGCCGCCGGGGTCCGGGTCGTCAAGCATGGCAATCGATCCATGAGCAGCCAATCGGGCAGCGCCGACGTGCTCGAACAACTCGGGGTGCCGGTGCCCATGGATGAGACTGAAGCCGGAGCCTTCTTCGAACGGCATGGCTTTACGTTTCTGTTCGCCCCCTATTACCACCCGGCTATGGGAGCGGTCGTCCCCATTCGCAAAGCGCTCGGGGTTCGTACCGTCTTCAACCTTCTCGGGCCTCTCACCAACCCCGGCGCACCCGACTACGCGGTGATAGGAGCGTGGAGTCTCCCCACAGCTCGTCTGATGGCAGGTGCACTGGCCGGTTCCGGGATCGAGCGAGCCTTTGTTTGCCACGGGTCGAACGGCTGGGACGAGCCAACCCAGGTCGCCCCCTTCCATCTGCTGGATGTGAGGGACGGGAGGGTGACCGAACTGGTGGTCGAGCCTGCTGACTTCGGTCTCGAGCCCTGCCCGCCCGCTGCGCTTGCCGGGGGGACTCCGGAAGCCAACACCGCAAGCCTGATCCAGGCCCTGGGAAGCGAATCCGGTCCGCATCGTGATGCTCTCGTCCTCGGCGCCGGCCTCGCTCTGCAGGTGAGTGGCAATGTGGCAACCCTCGAAGAAGGTATCGCCGCCGCAGGTGAAGCCATCGACGACGGCCGTGCCGCGCGATTGCTCGAGGCAATGGCTGAGGGTGGCCGATGAACGACTTCCTGGCCAGGATGGAGACCTCGAGCCGGACCCGCCTCGCCGCCGCGCGGGGGGTGGCGACTCTGGAGTCGGTGCGGCGGCAGGCGGAGATGATCCCAACCACCGGACTCACTTCGGGCTTCCTCCTGTTTGCGGAGGTCAAGCCGGTCTCTCCAGCTGAAGGGTCACTCGCTACCTCGGGCTTCAGGGAGCTGGTGGGAGCATATGAGTCGGGCGGTGCTGCAGCGATCTCGGTTCTCACCGAACCGAGCCAATTCGGCGGGTCGATGGAGCTCATCGAAGAGGTAGTTGCGGCGGTTGCACTCCCGGTGATGAGGAAGGACTTCATCGTCGACCCCTATCAGGTTTGGGAGGCGCGGGCCCGGGGGGCCAGCGGAGCTCTCGCCATCGCCCGGATGCTCGATGCGGAAACGCTGGAAGCCATCGCGAAGACAGCCCGTGAGGCCGATATGTTCCTCCTCGTCGAAGTGTTCGATGAAGCCGATATCGACGCAATCTCTGCATTGGATCTCTCAGAAGGGCACCTCCTGGTCGGGGTCAACTCCCGCGACCTCACCACCCTCCAGGTGCGGCCCGACGCACACGAGGAACTGGCTCCGATGCTGCCCGAAGACTGTGTCGCCATCGCCGAAAGCGGCATCGACTCGCCCGAGCAGGTGAAGGCGCTCACCTCTTTCGGATATCACGGAGTGCTGGTCGGGACCTCGCTGATGCGGTCGGATGACCCGGCGGCTGCGGTGGCCGCTCTCGTCGGAGCAGGTGTGGAAGCATGAGTCTTTGGGTCAAGCTCTGCGGGGTGCGCACCCACCGCGACGTCGAGGCGGCGGTGGACGCCGGCGCCGATGCGGTTGGAGTGGTGTTGACCCCGTCGGTGCGAATGGTCGATCTCGCTACCGCGCACGACCTGGTCCGGTCGGCTCCCGGAGAGTTGCTGAAGGTGGCGGTCTTCTATCGGCCGCAGCGGGCCCAAGTAGAAGCAGTGCGCGACGCAGTGCCGTTCGACTTGTTCCAGGCAGAGCCGGAGGCGCTCGACGGCATCGACGGCATCGAGGTGCTGCCTGTGGTCCACGACCGGCCCGATCTCGCCACTGCGGTGGCTGGCGCTGCCGGGCTGTCGAGTAGCGGCCGGGTGCTGGTCGAGAGCGCCGGACACGGGGGAAAGGGAGCGGCGCCCGACTGGGGCCGGGTGGC
>JBGTCK010000025.1:0-18350 GCA_041748855.1 Acidimicrobiia bacterium | reverse complement strand
GTCGGGGGGCGACTCTCTTTTGTCTTGTATGAGGTGAGAGTCTTCGCTAGCTACCGGTTTCTGTTGGCCGCCGCGGGTACCGGTAGTGGTAGGGATCCTCAGTCGCAGGAGCCTGCGTCAACCGCGTCGACTACGTCTGGGTCTACCACCTCCACCATCGATGACATGCGAGGAGATCGTGCTACCTCTTCAAGAAGATGCTTCTTGTTATCCCGATGTTCATGTTTGCGAATTACCCGATGTGGGCACCAGCGCATGGAAGGCGGAACGTCTACCCAACATAGGAGAAGAAAACGAGTGAGAAGAATCATCACCATTTTCGCAGCATTGAGCCTCATGCTTTTAGCACTGCCGGCTATTGCTGAAAGAGAAGCACCTGCTACCGCGGAAAGAGAGGCCCCTGCAGCGGAGGCACCTGCCGAGGAGGCCCCTGTAGAGGAGGCCCCTGTAGAGGAGGCACCTGCTGAGGAGGCAGCTGCAGAAGAGGCAGCTGCAGAAGAGGCAGCTGAGGAGGCACCTGCAGAGGAGGCCCCTGCTGAGGAGGCACCGGCTTCTGAAAAAGACAAAGACAAAGAAAGAGAAAAAGAAAGAGATAGGCCTTCAGCAGTAGGTGTTTTTGAGCTATCGCTTGATCCCATTGCGGATAACAACCCCTACAGCACGGGTGGCAAAGTCAGACTGACAGCCCTATCCAATGGCGACATCAATGTCAAGGTCCACGCGTGGGGAACAGCCCCTAGCCTGGTGCACGCCCTGCACATACACGCCATAGCAGATGGCTCCGGAGGTTTCGTAACCGGGACTTGTCCGACCATTGCGGCAGACGGTGTCCTTGATCAGCCACTCGATGGGCTTATCAACACGGTCGAGGGCATTCCAGCTTATGGAGTCATAGTGCAATCGCTGACTACTGTCGGCGATACCAGCGCTGCTTCGGGTCTTGCCGTCGATCGGTTCCCCGTATCCAATTCGACCGGATGGCTCGAGTACAACCGGACCTTCACTCCTACCGACCCGGGGGTATGGGAGGATTTGGGTAATGTCCAGGTCGTACTCCATGGTATTGACCTGAACGAGAACGGTGTTTACGACTTCGAAGCCGCCGGAGCGTCGGAGCTCGATCCCGCAATCCCGCAGGAAGCCACCATCCCGTCTTTGTGCGCGGCACCGCGACACTGACCGGGCCGATCCGGGCTGTAATCCGCTTTTGAGTCTGGTAGAGAGTCGCCCCTCCGGGGGCGACTCTCTTTTGTTGTGAGAAAACGGGAGTCGTCCTGCTCGAGCTCTGACCGGGACACCACGATCCACACAAAACGCGGTGCGGGTTACTCTTGGCTAGTCGTAATGGTCACACGAATGCGTCCGTGGGGGTGGGTCCTCGTTGTGTCTCTGTTTGTCGTCGCCTGTACCGGTGGTGGAAACATCCCTCAGTCGCAGGATTCTTCGCCAACCACGTCGGCCACGTCGGCCACGTCAACCACGTCGTCGACGTCAACCACGTCTGGATCGTCCACCTCCACCAGTGATCAAATGCGAGGGGATTGTGCACTTGCCGGGTCAGGCACGCCGTGGACCACCGAGGCTGAGGCCAAAGCGGAGATTGTCCAGGAGCAGACCGGACAGGCAGCCGGGGTGGCACTGGTCATGTACCCGAGGCCGGACTACGAGGGCAAGCCCTGGTCGCACTGGGGTCAGGGCCTCGTGAGTTCGGACGGTAGGTTCTTCAGCGCAATCGGCGATCACCACGGGGCTGACGGGAACTCGTTCATCTACGAGTATGACCCCACGACTATGACTCTGACCCGGGTCGTCGACGTGCTCGCCACGGTGGACCACGAACCGGGCGCATGGGGGTACGGGAAGGTTCACGCCCAGATGGTGGCCGGGGCATGTGACGAGATCTATGTGGCGACTTACTGGGGGACACGGCGAGGACTGACGTTCTCCAACGGCTACGAAGGCGACCTGTTGCTCCGTTTGGACCCCTCCTCGCGTACCACGGAGGAGGTGGGGGTAATCCTTCCGGAGCACGGTGTTGCCTCGATGGCTGCGTCACCTGACGGTTCACTCATCTATGTCGAAGCCGCGGACCCCTTCGGCCAGAAGGTCGGTTCGTTCCTCGCTCTGAATCCGGCTACCGGGGAGGTGGTGTTCTCCGACGACGACGCTGCTCACGGTGGCTACCGGAGCATCGGGGTCGCTGCGGACGGTAGTGCCTACATCACATGGAACGACTCGGGACTTGCCCGCTACGACCCGGAGACCAATTCACTCGAAGAGACCGGGATTTCGATGCCGGGGAACCTGCTGCGAGCTGTGACAGAGCCTGATGCCGATGGCCGTATCTACGCGGTCTCCCGCGACCCTGCCATCTTCTTTGTCATCGATCCTGATGGCGAGGTCACCGAGCTCGGACCGGCCGACGGTTACACAGCCTCGATGGCCCTTGCCCCCGACGGTGAGCACTTCTATTACATTCCCGACGCCCACGGAGGCGCGTGGGAAGATGGAACGCCTCTCATCGCGGTAGATACCTCAACAGGGGAGTCCACTGTCGTTGTCGAGCTGAACCCGCTTGTCGAGAGCCACTTCGGCCTTCGCGCCGGTGGCACCTACAACGTCGTGGTCAGCGCCGACGGCTCCACAGTGTACGTGGCTCTGAACGCAGGGGATCCGGCGGCCCGCAACTCATTCGGGGAAGTTGTGCTTGCGGTGGTGACGCTTCCGTGAAAGCAGGCGCCGGGGTAATTGCCCTTGTCCTCGTCCTCGCCGCCGGGTGCACCGGCGAGACATCCGGGGGCGAAATATCGACGACGACGGCAGCCGGTGCGCCTTCCGGGGTCGAAGGAACGACAACGACGACCGCAGCAGCCGGTGAGCCGTCGACCACTGCCGCTGTACAGGTTCTCGACGGTTACAGCGTCTGTTGGAGTGCCGAACCCGCAGCAGGGACTGACGAAATCTCGTTTGCTGATGAGACGGCATCGAGTGGCCTCGCGGACGCCCTCACCGGGATGCGTGGCCATGCCGCCGCCTGGGGAGATGTCGACGGCGACGGGTTTGTCGATCTCTTCGTCGGGACATTCGCCACTGGCCGCACCGAGATTTACCAGGAGCGTGGGGCCGACGGACCTGCTCCCGACCGCCTGCTACTCGGCAAAGGCGGCGGCGCCTTTGAAGTGATGGAAGGTTTCCCCGAACAGTACGGTCGCACCTCCGGAGCGGTGCTGGTCGACCTCGACGGCGATGGCGATCTCGATCTCGTCGCCTCGCGCAACGTCACCGACCGCGACGAGGGTGTGGCCACAGTGGTCTTCGAGAACACACCTGAGGGGTTTGTCGAGCGGGATAGCGGTATCGATCCGAATCTCGGAGGGCGGTCTGTTGGCGTGCTCGACTATGACGGTGACGGCCTGCTCGACCTCGTCATTCTCGAGGACCACTACCGGGGCGGTTCGAGCCGGCTCTACCGCAACCTGGGTGGGTTCAAGTTTGAGGACGTCACTGGACAGGTAGGTTTTCCCGAAGAGGTCCACGGTTTGGGTTTGGCGACGGGGGATCTCAACAACGACGGCTACACCGACATCTTCGTTGCCGGTTCGAATCGCCTCTTCGCCGGCACTGGAGCTGCGTTCATCGAGGTGCCTAATCCCTTCCCGGAGTGGGAGACATTTGGAATCGAGGATGACGTTTCCGGTGCAGCAATTGCGGACGTCAACCGCGACGGCTGGCTCGATCTCGTTGTCGGTCATCACTTCAACAGCACGGTGGACCGGGAATCGAGGGTGCCGGTCCGTCTCTACCTGAACCAGACCCGTGAGCCCGGGGGCACGATAGAACTGCGTGATGTGACGGATGACGCAGGCCTCATCGGTCTGCCGACAAAGGCGCCGCATGTTGAGCTTGTCGACATGGACAATGACGGTTGGCCGGACATCGTGACGACAGCTTCGGCAAGCGATGGGTCTGCCCCAGCTGTGTTCAGACACCTCGGTCTCGAGGATGGGGTGCCGCAGTTCGCCACTCCCGAGGGCTTGGGCTCGCCTCAGTACTGGGTTGCCGGGCCAACCTCTGACGTGAATCGGGACGGACGCCTCGACCTGCTCGCGGTGGAATGGTTTCCGGCGCTGCCGTCGATCATGTTCATGAACCAGACTGCGTCGGGTAACTGGCTGCAGGTCTCGGTGAATGACGGAGTCGGCGGAATCGGTGCCCGCGTCGAGGTGTACGCGGCGGGACAGGGCGGTGATGTTGACGCCATGCTCGGTGCCCGTGAGATCACCGCCAGCCTCGGTTACACGGCCGGAGTGGAGTTGATGGCTCATTTCGGGCTTGGTGAAACAAATACGGTCGACATCGTGGTCACCAGCCTGGGAAGCGAGCCGGTCTCCTTGAGCGGTGTCACAGCCAACTCCCGGATCGACGTCGGCGGAGACTGCTGAGCTGAGTCAGCCGGCGGACACCAAAGTTTCCGGGATACGATTCGCCCTTTCAGGGTAGAAAGCCCGCCATGGTTCGTTTCAAGAGGAAGCCCACGGGCCCCGGCCAGGTACTCGATCGCCGCGGCGGTGGGGGAGGTGGCGGGCTGATGAAGCTCGGTGCCGGCGGGGGAGGCCTGGCGCTGGTCATCTACCTGGTGGTCTCGTTGCTGGGCGGTGGCTCCGACATGGGCGGGCTCGTCGACTCCTTGGTCCCCGTGCAATCAGATTCTCAAAGTGCTCCCCTCGATCCCGCGAACGACCCCGATGCTGACCTTGTCGCATTTCTCGGCGATGTCCTCGCAGATTCTCAAGGAATGTGGGTGGGGATCTTCGAAGAATCGGGCCTGACTTACCGCGAGACCGACCTCGTGCTGTTCAACGGGTTCACCCAGTCGGCGTGTGGAGGGGCCCAGGCCCAGTCGGGCCCTCACTACTGCCCCGCAGACGAGCAGGTGTACATCGACCTCGATTTCCTCGGGCTTCTGCAGGAGAAGTTCGGCGCCGCCGGAGACACCGCCCAGGCCTACATCGTCAGCCACGAGGTGGCCCACCACGTCCAGTACCTGCTGGGTGTCATCGACGAGGTGAACCAGCTCAGTCAGAGCGAGCCGGGAAGGGCCAACGACCTCAGCATCGCCCTCGAACTCCAGGCCGATTGTTTCGCCGGGGTCTGGCTGTCGACGCTGCGTGACGGCACGTCAGCTGCGATCCTCGAAGACAACGACCTCCAGGAGGCGCTGAACGCGGCGGCAGCTGTCGGTGACGACTCGATCCAGGAGCAGACCTCGGGCACCGTCAACCCCGAATCGTGGACCCACGGCAGCGCCGAACAAAGATACAACTGGCTAAAAACAGGCTTCGACACCGGCGACCCAGCCGCCTGCGACACCTTCTAGTTGCAAGGGGGAACCCGGTTGTCCTCCCGCTTGCGGGAGGAAGGTTCCTGCGGCCGACGCAGCTGTTCCCAACTGTCCTCCCGCTTGCGGGAGGAAGGTTCCTGCGGCCGACGCAGCTGTTCCCAACTGTCCTCCCGCTTGCGGGAGGAAGGTTCCTGCGGCCGCCGAAGGCGGTCGGAGGTAGGAGGGAGAGGTCCCGCGGGCTGGGAGCTTGAGCTCCGTTGGTGGGAACGCCCCACCCTCGTCGCCGGACCTCACAGTCCGGCGCCACTCCCTCCGCAAGCGGAGGGAGAGACGTCAGGCGGTGACGTGTTCTAGATCCAGCCGGCTATTGAGGCGATCGGGACCATCACTATCGCCAGTGTGATGAGGACAACGACCACGCCCTTCCAGGAGAACCGGTGTTCCCGGTGCTCACTGCGGAGGTCGGGGATGTTGCCTTGCTCGTAGGCCATACCAAAAGCCTAGGCAGGGAGTTGAGATATTCGGGTGTCTCGAGGATTCGCGACGCGGACCGCGGGTCGTACGCTTCTCCGGATGTCCCGCCGCCCGCCGTTGATGTTCATCTTCACGGTGACCTTGACCGGGATCCTGAACAACACGCTTATCTCTCCTGCCATCCCCGACATCCTCGATGACTTCGGGACCGCCTCGAGCCGGGCCGGGGCCCTGGTCGCCGCTGGCTCGGTGGCGGGAATCGTGGTCGCCCCCCTGGTCGGGATCCTGGCTGACCGGTTCGGGCGGCGGGTCGTTCTCTCCTCCTGTCTCGCCATCTTCGGGCTATTTGGGGGCCTGGCCGCACTGGCTCCGAGCTTCGGGGTCTTGATCGGAGCCAGGCTGCTGCAGGGCGTCGGCTCGGCTGGACTGGTGAATCTCGCAGTGGTACTCATCGGCGATCACTGGTCGGGCACCGAGCGGACCAGACTGGTCGGCCGCAACGCTGCTGTCCTCACCACGGGGTTGGCCGCTCTGCCACTGCTGTCCGGTTGGGTCACGGAAGGGTTCGGATGGCGGGTCACTTTCGGGATCTATACGGTGGCCCTCCTGGTTGCCGCGATTGCCTGGATGGTGCTCGACGGCCAGCGCCCCGAACATCCGCCTTCCGTCAGGGAGCAGATCAGCGGAGTGGGAGCCGTGGTCCGCAAGCCTGCTGTCATTGCCCTACTGACTGCGGGATTCATGGTGTTCGTCATGATCTTCGGGCTGTTCCTCACCGTATTCCCGGTTCACCTTGCGGAGCAGTTCGGGATGCGCGCCGGGGCGCGCGGCCTGATGATCGCCATTCCGGCAATCGGCTCGACACTGATGGCTTTCAACCTCGGGCGGATCCGGGGAAGGGTCACTACCAAGGGGGTAATGGTGCTTTCCGCGGCTGGCTTTGTGGTGGCGTTTACGACGATCGGCATTACCGGGGCGGTGGCGGTGGTCGTGGTGGGCGCAATCCTCTACGGGGCGGCGGAGGGAGCACTGATCCCATCACTCCAGGATGAGGCGATGGAAGCTTCACCCGATGAGCATCGCGGGGCGGTGGTGGCTGTCTGGGTCAGCGCGGCCCGGGCCGGTCAGACGGCGGGGCCCCTCATCGCCGGGATTGGCCTTGCGTTCTGGACGACCGGCACCGTCTTCGTCGTCGGTTCGTCGGTGGCAGTCATCGTTCTACTGCTCGGTCTGTTGGGTCCGCTGCGAAGCATCCCGATCAAGACACCATCGCAAGTCTGAGCGAAACCTACCGTTTCAGGTCGGGATCCGTCTGGTCGGCCCTGATCCGGATGGTGAACGCGGAGTCGCCGGACAGCACACCCCCGCGCCCGAACAGGCGGCCGTACTGCCAGTTGGAGAGGCCGAGCTCGGGGCGATCCAGGGCATATTGGCCGTCCACCCATCGGGTGAAGCCGTTGCCGACGAAGGGGGAATCGATCGTGTCGTAGAACATCTGGTGCTCTTCGTTGTGCGAGGAGATCAGACTCGCAGCGAATCGGGGGCTCTGAGTGTTGAAGAGAGAGACTGCTTGGTCGATGCTGTCGACAATCTCGAGAGTGACCTCGGGGCTTTCCTCCCATTCCCACTCCATCCCGAGGTCGTGGTCTGAAATCACCTCGGTCCGGGGCTCGGTTCGAGCCCCGTCGCCTCGCACGATCTCGGCCGGGGTACGCCATCCGTCCGGGATGAACTGCATGGCCCGCTCGGTTGCGTGGAGCTTCGAGGCCGCACCCCGTCGATCTCCCGCGGCCTGGAGAGCGGTTAGAAAAACAGGCACCAACTCCTCGGCCCTACTTGCGACGATGCAGCAGGTGTTCAGGGTATTGCAAACCTTGCGGTCGAGGGAGTTGAAGACTGCACTTTCGAACCGGTCGGCGTCGGCCGAGTCTGCCACGACGATCCAGGCACCACCAGTCCCGTGCAGGCTGACCGGTGTCCCTGCCTGGCGGGCAACCCCTCCGAGCTGGGATACCGCAGTGCCCGAGCCCCTGGCCACAGCGAGTGCAAGCCTCTGATCATCGAACATCGCCCAACCGGCAGCCCGCGATGGGGAAGCCACCAGCGATGCAGCCCCCTCTGGCAGCCCGCTCTCCGCCAGTGCTGGCGAAAGGGCGTGTTCCATGATCGCGACTGCAGTACCGAGGGCGTCGCTGCCGATTCGGAAGACAACCGTGTTACCCGAACGTAGCACCCCGGTGGCGTCGGCAAACACGTTCGGGCGCCCTTCGAACACGAACCCGATCACCCCGAGCCCCGAACGGATCAGTTCCACCGACCAGCCATCGTGTTCGACGCGCTCGGTGACCTGGCCCCGGCCACTTTCGGTTGCGGCCCAGCCTCTCAATCCCTCGATCATGTCTGCCCGCATCCGGCTATCGAGGACGAGACGGGTGGTTGACCTTCCTTTCGTCTTGGCCGTTTCGACATCGGAAGCATTGGCGCTGGCGATTGCGGCAAAAGCGGTCTCATCGGCAAGTCGGTCGGCGAAAGAGTTGTAAAAGGAGGAGATCTGGGAGTCGGTGATTCGTCCCATCTCCTGGAAAGCGTCGGCAGCAGCTTTGACCGCGTTGGATGAAGTCAGGCCGACCTCGGAAGGTATGTGAAGCAGGTCGCCGGTGTCCTGGGCAACGATCACCCGGTCTCCAGGGCGAAACGCGGCGGCGAGCCCCTGGCTGACATGGGTGACCCGGTCTCCAGCGAAGATCACCGGCATCCCGGGGGTCAGCTCGCGCAGTGTCTCGCTTTCCTCCCGCATATACCCAGGCTAACTACCCAGCACGACGAGGTCGTCGCGGTGTATGACTGCCCCGCCGGCAAGCTCCGAATGCTTGCCCGCAACCTCCCGGACCGAAGAGGAGCCGAGGCGGGCGAGGCCCTTGGCGATGGTGTTGCCCAGTCCATCGTTGACGACGACGGCGTCCCCGGCGACGAAATCGCCGGCGATCTCCCGGATTCCAACTGCGAGCAAGCTCCTTCCGTTGACAGCTATCGCCTCGACGGCCCCGTCGTCGATGGTTAGCTCGCCGCGTGAAGGGACACCGAACGCGATCCAGAGTTTGCGCGCAGACAACCCCGATGGTCGTGGACCAATCCAGGTCCCGATCTCTTCGCCGCGAAGCGACATCTCCACGGCGTCGCCGATTGCGGCGTCGGCGATAACGGTCGGGACGCCGGACCATGCTGCCATTCGTGCTGCAGCGATCTTGGTGGCGACCCCTCCCGACCCGAATACGCCGCCGGTTGTTGCTTTGTAGAGCCCGTCCAGCACTGCGTCGTTGTGCTGGACCGCGCTAAGCAGCTCTGCTGAATCGTTTACGCGCGGGTCATCGGAGAAGAGCCCGGCGGTGTCGGTGAGGATGATGAGGATTGCCGCCTCGACCAGGTGGCAGACCAGGGCTGCTAGCCGGTCGTTGTCACCGAAGCGAAGCTCGTCGACAGTCACCGTGTCGTTCTCGTTGACTACCGGCACCACTCCGAGTTCGAGCATCCGGTTGATGGCTTCTCTCGCATGGAGGTATTGGGTCCGGTTGGCCAAGACATCCCGGGTCAGCAATACCTGGCCCACCACCATTCCGTGTTCTGCAAAGGCAGCGGCGTAGTGGTGCATGAGCAGCCCCTGGCCGACCGAGGCAGCCGCCTGGAGTCCGGGGAGGTCGGAGGGCCGGGTCGTCATCCTCAGCGCGGGCAGACCGGCTGCGACCGCGCCAGAGGAGACCAATAGCGGCTTGTATCCGGCTACCGAAGCGGCCACCACCTGGCGGACCGTACGTTGCAGGCTGTCCGTATCGATCCCACCCGAGGCCCGGGCGAGGCTCGACGAGCCGACTTTGATGACGACGCATCTTCCCGGTTCGGCTGGATTTCTCACTTTTCGCTTTCTTCCTCGATCTGGTGGCTCAAGATCCTACGTGACCCAGGGACGTCGGCTGACGATGTCCAGATTTCGACCTACCGGTCGTAGAGTTGTGCGCTGCCCGGCCGGCCCCGGGTTATGGCGGCAAAGGAGTAGGCCATCGGACAAGAACACAACCACGCGGTTGTACCCCGGACCGTTCCGGGGCTGACTGTCGTCTCCGCCAGCCTGGTTCTCGCGGCGCTCCCCATGTTCTTGGTTGGCGGCCTCGCGGTCCAGATCCGATCAGATCTCGGGTTCAGCGAGTCTGCTTTGGGCGCCGCGGTGACAATCGGCTTTGCGGCGGGAGCACTGGCCGCGCCGTTCGGAGGTCGTATAGCCGACCGGATGGGCCCGCGTACCTCTCTCTACACCGGAGCCTTCCTCGCTGTCATCGCCTTGCTCGGGATCGGGTTGGTCGCCGACACGTGGGGCGTTCTCGTTCTCTTTCTCGTTGTGACCGGCCTGGCGGTGGCTGTCACCGACCCCGGCCTGGCGATCCTGGTCGGTCGTGCGATCCGGCCCCAGCGACAGGGACTCGCCTTCGGGATCAAGGAGGCATCGATTCCTGCCGCCACCTTGTTCGCAGGCCTTGCCGTTCCAGCCATTGCACTCACAGTCGGATGGAGGTGGGCATTCGGAATCGGAGTCGTGCCCTTGCTGATGGTGGTCTTCCTGCTTCCCAGGGTGGTGAGGGACTCCGAGCCTTCGTCCCCGGTGACGAAGCAGGCAGTCGAGGCCGCTGTGGGCACATCGCGACGGAGGGCGATCGTTCTTTCGGCAATCGCTGCTGCCTTGGGCACTACAGCGGCGAGTGGCGTAGGCGTGTTCCTCACCGAGAGCGCGGTGGCGATGGGGATGACCCAGGGGAACGCCGGCTTTCTACTTGCCGCGGGGAGCAGTGCGGGGATCGTGGCGCGGATCAGTGCCGGTGTGGCCGCCGATCGGACCGGCGGCCCGCAGTTCAAGCTGATCTCGGTCATGCTCGCGGTCGGGGCGGTGACCCTCGCTCTCGGAGGGACAGGCAGCACTGCATTGCTGGTGGTAGGAACCATCGGGGCCTTCACCGGAGCCTGGGCGTGGACCGGGGTCTTTTTCCTTTCCCTGATCAAGTCCAGCCCGGCCACTCCGGGAGCCGTAGCCGGGATCGGGACGTTCAGTCTCGGGGTGGGCAACGCATCCGGCCCGCTGCTTTTCGGCCTGACCGCCGAGCACGCCTCGTTCGCCGCAGCCTGGCTCGTCGCCGGGATTGCCGCCGGAATCGGAGCCATCTTCATGGCCGCGGCTCACCGGGAGTTCTGAGTGCTGCCCGTCTTGATTTCCGTGCTAAACACCCGAGTATGAGGCTCGAAGGGATTCCAGTTGTCGTGACCGGCGCCACCGGAATCGCCCGCGCCGGAGCAGAGCGCTTCGCCGCAGAGGGAGCCCAGGTTTTTGTCATTTCGATCGACCCCGCCGAATGTGAACTACTGGCCTCAGAAGTCGCAATAGCGGGATGGGCGGCAGCAGACCTCAGCGACGAGGACGCAGCTGTGGGGGCCATGGCCCGAGCCGGAGAAGCGCTCGGCTCGATCCGGGGACTATTCGCCGTCGCCGGTGGAAGCGGCCGGAAGCTTGGAGACGGACCTATCGACGAAGTCGAATTGGCGGGGTGGGACGCCACTCTTGCCCTCAACCTGACCACATCGTTTCTTGCGGGCCGCGAAGCGGTCCGGTCGATGCTTGCCGCGAAGGGCGGGGGCTCGGTCGTCCTGGTGAGCAGCGTGCTGGCCACTTCTCCCGTGGCAGACCTCTTCTCGACCCACGCCTACGCCGCGGCAAAAGGGGCACAGATCTCGCTGGGTCGGGCGATGGCGGCCCATTACGGAGCCGACGGGATCAGAGTGAATGTGGTTGCTCCCGGCCTGGTGGCGACCCCGATGTCGATCAGGGCCCAGGAGGACACCGAGATAGTGGGTTTTGCAGGAGTGAAGCAGCCTCTATCCGATGGTTTTCTTGAACCCGCCGACATCGCCGACGCAGCGGTGTTTCTCCTCTCTGATGAGGCGCGCCACATCACCGGCCAGGTCCTCGGGGTCGACGGGGGTTGGAGCGTCTCCGGAGTGATTTCATGAGTCTCCCGGGAGTGATTCTCGACGAGAAAGTGATCCCCGTCGTACGCGGCCTGACGGCCGATCGGGCACGCCCGCTCGTAGATGCGCTATCCGTAGGCGGCATCAACTCCCTCGAAGTGACGATGGAGTCCGGCGGCGCTGTCGCAGCGATTCTCGCCATCGCCGACAGTGGGGCTGTCGTCGGAGCCGGGACGGTGATGACGGTCGAGGAGGCCAGGGCGGCAGTCGATGCCGGCGCGACCTTCCTGGTCTCTCCCCACTTCGACCCCTATCTCGTCGAATGGGCGTTGGAAACAGGCGTGACCCACCTTCCAGGAATACTGACCCCTACAGAGGCGGCATCAGCGCTGAGCATGGGCGTCACCACAGTGAAGCTCTTCCCGGCGGGGCCCGGTGGCCCTGAGCTGATCCGGGCTCTGCGTGGGCCGTTCCCGGAATTGCGCATCGTTCCGACGGGTGGCATCACCTCTGGAAATGCGGCTGAGTTCATAGCTGCAGGAGCCACAGCGGTCGGCGTGGGAAGCTGGCTGACCGGGGAAGAGGATCCTGGAGAAGTCAGCAGCAGGGCCCGCCAGCTTCGCGACGCCGTCGGTTGATTGCGAAGAGTTGTCTAGACAACTTTCCCCGAACCTGTCAGACTGAACCAATGCATCCCGAAAACCTCACGGCTCACGACGTCACCTACGAGCAGGTCGCTGGAACTATCGACCACTCCCTGCTCAAACCGGAACTCACGATCGATATGGTCCTCGAGGGCTGCGATCTTGCGGACCGATATCAGGTGGTGTCGGTGTGCGCCCGTCCTGCGGACGTTCCAATGGTTGCTGAGAGGCTCGCCGATTCGACGGTTGCGGTCGGAACGGTAATCGGCTTTCCCCACGGATCCTCTGCCACCGTGATCAAGGCACGGGAGGCGGAACAGGCGATGAGTGACGGTGCAGTCGAACTCGACATGGTGCTCAACATCGGCTGGCTGGTCTCCGGCGAGTTCGCCAGGGTCGAGGAAGACATCAGGGCCGTGGCCGAAGTCGCCGGCGACAGCGCCCTGGTCAAAGTCATTCTGGAGAACGCTTATCTCACCGACGAACAGAAGGTGAAGGGGTGCCAGCTGGTCGAGGCGGCAGGCGGCCACTACGTGAAGACCTCTACCGGGTTTGCTGCGAGCGGGGCAACCATTGCCGACCTCAAGCTGATGCGGGCCAGCGTCGGACCAAATGTCGCCGTGAAAGCGGCCGCAGGCGTGAGGACGCTCGATGCACTCCTCGCTGTGATGGAAGCCGGAGCCACCCGTTGTGGCGCAACCCAGACTGCCGCCATGCTGGACGACTACCGGGAACGCACCTCAGCCTGATCGGCTGCGACCGAATCGATCCCGACCTCGTCCATCCCGGCCAGAGCAGCCCCGATCGCTCCCGCGGCTGCACCCAACTCGGCGAGCAATACCTCGACCTTCTCGATCGGCACCAGCGTCACCCGCTGCCGCAACGACCTCCGTACCGGTTCGAGCAGCAGGTCTCCGGCGCGGGCGATACCGCCTCCGATCACAATCCTCTCCGGGCCGAGAATCGTGACGACGTTGGCTAGAGCGATGCCCAGATACATTGCAACTTCGGCGATGGCCTCCTGCGATCGCACGTCGCCGTTGGCAGCGGCCTCATAGGCCTCCTCGGCTGTGTCTTTCCCGGCAAGGTCGGCGAGGACCCCGGCCTTTGTGAGCGATTCAACACATCCCCGGTTGCCACATCCGCACAGCGGGCCGTCGGGGAGGATTGTTTGGTGGCCGATCTCTCCTGCGGTGCCGAACGCGCCGAGGTGCAGTTTTCCGTCCACCGTGATGCCACCACCGACGCCGGTCCCGAGAACCATCGCCACCATGATCCGACATCCCCGACCCGCGCCCAGGTTGCCTTCGGCGAGGGTGAACGCCCTGGCGTCGTTGATCATCGTCACCGTCTGGCCTATACCCTCGCTGACGAGGCTGCGGAGCGGGTGTCCCTTCCAGCGGCCCGGGAGGTTGGGGAACAGGGTCACGTTGCCAGACGCGGAGTCGTAGAGTCCGGGGACTCCGAGGCCCACCGAGGCGAACTGTCCGTGCGTAGCGGCGGCAGCTCGGCCGGCTCCGACAAGCCGGGCTGTGACGGCATCCGGTCCTGCCGTCGCTGCGGTAGTCAGTGTCTCGTCAGAAATGACTCTGGTGTCACCGTCGTGTTCGAGGACGACAACCTTGATGTTGGTTCCGCCGAGGTCGAGACCGAGGTGGAGACTCATCCGGCTTCCTCTTCGCCTCGGTACATCACGGCTTCGAACGCGTAGCGGTCGGCGACGTAACAGGTGACGGTGTGTTCGAGCGCAACGCCGTCCTGATCCCAGATGATCCGGTCCTCACAGAGGAGGACGTCGGAGCTGGAAGACAACTTCAGCAAATCCCGCTCCCTCTTGGTGCCGCGACGGGCTGTAACCTCAGCAAGCGCCCGCGTTGGCATGTGACCGGCGTCTTCGAAAGCAGCGTGCAGGGAACCCTCCTCCACGTTCTTCTCGAGTAGGGACACGAGCGACACGGGCATGATTGCCCTCTCTATGGCCATTGGAGTTCCATCGGCAAGGCGGAGTCGCTCCAGCATGTACGCCGGGTCGGAAGGCCCGAGCCCGAGACTCGTGCGTTCGAGATCGGAAGGCTGGATCTGTCGCCGTTCCAGCAGCTGGGACGACGCGGTCATTCCCCTCCGTTTCATCGATTCGGTGAAGGAGAGTGGTGAACCGAGAAGTCGTGGAACTCTCCGCGGGGCCACGAAAGTTCCCGCTCCTCGCTTGCGCATGATGAGATCTTCTGCGGTCAATACCTGCACCGCCTGCCGCGCCGTCATCCGGGAGACTCCGAATCGGTCACAGAGTTCCGCGTCGGATGGCAGCCGGTCGCCCGGTTCAGAGGTGGCGATGAGGCCCCGCAGATACTCTGCAATTTGCTCGTAGCGAGGTGGATTGCGGTCGGTCATCGATCAGTCAACATACATTTCTCACATGATCTTGGTCGTTCGTCTCGGTCCATGACGCATCCATGTTGAAATGTATATACATTTAGCATAGTGACTTCTATGTATGAGACCCCGAGAGGCGCCGCAAGCGGCAAATGGATCGACGAGGCCCGAGCGCTACTCGATCGGCTGGCGGCAACACAGATGGACAATATCGGCGTGGTCGCCGGCTGGTGTGCCGACGCCATTCACGGCGGCGGCTTGGTGCACCTCTTTGGTTCCGGCCACTCCCGCATCCCCCTCGAAGAGATGTTCCCTCGGTATGGATCATTCCCCGGCTTTCACCCGATGGCAGAACTGTCGATGACCTTCCACACCGAGGTGGTCGGAACGAACGGCCAGAGGCAGGCAATGTTCATCGAACGGGTTCCTGGCCTGGCAGAGGTGATCCTCTCCAACTATGAGTTCGGCGCCGCCGATGTGATGATGGTCTTCAGTTCCTCGGGCCGTTCTGCGGTGCCGGTCGAAATGGCAAGCGGAGCCGGGGCGCGGGGGCTGAAGGTTGTAGCGGTGACGTCTGTAGCCGAATCGATGGCATCGCCTCCCACCCACCCATCGGGAACGCGACTCCTCGACCATGCCGATGCAGTGATCGATATCGGGACCCCCGCCGGCGATGCCCTTGTCATCCTCGAGGGTCTCGCCCACCCGGTCGGACCTGGGTCCACCGTCGCCAACGTCGCGGTAGTCAACGAAATCAAGATTCAAGTTGCCGAACTTCTCCTGGCGAGGGGATTCACCCCGACCGTACTGACCAGCGGCTCTCTCGTCGGGGATGCGGAGTCTCATGCGCTCTTCGATCGGGCTTATGGCGAATACGCCCATCGCCTCGCCGCAGTTCTCGATAAGGGGGATCCTGATCAGTCGGCATAGAGGCGGCGATCTCTTCAGGTTGTCTATACAAAATCAAAAGTGGGTTACTTATGCCGTTGACAGCGTCAAAAGTCTCTGGCATGCTGGCAAAACTGTGGAGAACCAAAACGGTGTGCTCGGGCCTGATTCAGACTCACCTGGAGATCTCCTCCGGCTGATCCGGAGCGGCCGGGCCCGCACCCGTGGTGAATTGGTCGCAGCGACCGGGTTGGCACGGTCCACCGTCGCCCAACGAATCGAAGGGCTGATGGCCGCCGGGCTGGTCGTCGAAGTCGGAGGCGCACCTTCCACCGGAGGCCGACCTCCCTCCCTTCTCGGGTTCAACGGCGACGCAGGGCTTGTCTTCGCCGCAGATCTCGGTGCCACCCACTCCCGGGTCGCAATTGCGGACCTCGGTGCCGAGCCACTTGCTGAGATCGAAGCCGATCTTGACGTAAACGAAGGTCCTGAGGTCGTGGTCGGTTGGCTGGAAGAGACCTTCACGGAGTTGCTCGCACAAGCAGGCCGCCCGGTGACTGACCTGATGGGTATCGGGATAGGTGTGCCCGGCCCAGTTGATTTCGACCGCGGGGTTGCGGTGAACCCGCCGATAATGGCGGGCTGGCACGAGTATCGAATCGCAGATCACTTCAGACATCTGTACGACGTACCGGTACTGGTCGACAATGACGTCAACATCATGGCGCTGGGGGAGTACTGGGTGATGGAGCCCCGGGTCGATGACTTCGTATTCATCAAGGTGGGCACCGGGATCGGTTCTGGTCTCATCCTCGGTGGCCGTCTCCAGCGCGGTGCAGACGGGGCGGCGGGCGACATCGGCCATGTCCAGACCACATCCGATGACGTTGTATGCCGATGCGGGAACACGGGCTGTCTCGAAGCCTCGGCAGGGGGAGCAGCTCTTGCTGCCAGGCTCAGGGAACTCGGTCACGAGGCCCGGCGAAGCATCGATGTCACCGATCTCGTCGACCAGGGCAACAAGGACGCAATAGTCGCGGTTCGGGAGGCGGGTCGGTTGATCGGCGGCGTGGTGGCATCGCTGGTCAACCTGCTCAATCCCACCCTCATCATGATCGGCGGCAACGTGGCCCGTGCCGAACAACACCTGATCGCCGGTATTCGCGAAGTGGTCTACAGCCGTTCGACCACGCTGAGCACCACCAACCTCCAGATCACGGGCTCAACCCTCGGCGATCGCGCCGGGGTCATCGGTGCTGCGGCCCTAGTGATCGACCACTTGCTCACGCCCGGGGCCATCGACCTCGTGCTCGAGAAGGCGGTAGTCAGTGTCTGATGAGATTTCACGCGAGCTTCCCGCGGGTGGTGCCCCACACCGCCGCCAAGCGGGGACAAACAAACAACGACAAGTGCCGCAACCAGCGGCAGAAGATAGAGGAGGAAGAATGAAAAGAAGCAAATCGCTGCGAATTGCGGCGCTATTCGCCAGTCTCGCACTCATTGCCGCAGCCTGCGGTGATGGCGAAGGAGGCGACGGGAACGGTGATGGCAATGGCGAAGGTGGCGAAGACGAGACCTACACCCTCGGTGTAAGCAACACCCTGGTAGGCAACGGCTGGCGTGAGCAGATGATCTGCGCCATCAAGGCCGAAGCCCTCGCCAGCGGTGTCGTCGACGAGGTCGTGGTTGTCAACGAGAACGCTGACACCACCGGCCAGATCGGCCACCTCGAGAACCTGATCTCCCAGGGTGTCGATGCCATCGTCCTCAACCCAACCGACCGCGACGGTCTCAACTCGGTCATCGAGGAGGCCATTGCGCAAGGGATCGTTGTCGTGGCAGTCGACCAGGCGGTCTCCGCCGAAGGCGCGTATGTCGTGACCAATGATCAGGAAGAGTACGGCTATCTCGGAGCCAAGTGGCTGTTTGAGCAAATGGGTGGCTCAGGCAACGTCGTGGAGATGCGCGGTATCGACGGAGTTCCCGCCGACACCGACCGCCACAACGGATTCCTGCGGGCGCTCGAAGAGTACCCGGACATCACAGTCAGCCAGGAGACCTTCACCGGATGGGACCCGACCCAGGGTGCCCAGCAGGCACTTGACATCATTAGTGCCGGCAACGTGGATGGAATCTGGACCTCTGGTATCGACTACACAGTGGTCGAGCAGTTCCAGACGGCGAACGCCCCGTTCGTGCCGATCGTCGGAGCCGACAACAACGGCTTCGTCCAGCAACTGATCGAGCTCGACGGTCTCGAAGGTGCGGCAGTGACCAACCCGCCCGCCATCGGTGGTGTCGGAGCGGCCATTGCGATCCAGGCCCTGACCGGAGGCAACCCGGACAACGTGACAACGTTGACCCCGGCAGTCTTCGATCACACCCAGACGGATGAGCTCGAGAACCTCTACGACCCCGACCAGCAGGTTGGTTGGAGCACGTTTGTGGAGATCGAGCCCTACACCACATACGAGGCATCAGCTGTCTCGGAATGCAAGGGCCCGGGCGAGTAGAACCGACCAACGGGATGGAGAACCGGGCGCCCCGCGGCGCCCGGTTCCCTACGCTCCCATCGTGACAACGAGCTCACTATTGGCGACGCAGGACGTTGCAAAGAGGTTCGG